>NZ_JBHVPP010000029.1:0-122728 GCF_042887295.1 Streptomyces sp. NPDC057950 | reverse complement strand
CCATCGCCACCTTGGTATCCGACCGCAGCATCACCACCTGACGGGCGCCATGAGCAGGACAAGCACGGCCCACGCGCTATCACGCACCAACTCGTAAGACCGTGTCCTACATGGTCAGTTGGCGTTGTGCTGGGGTATGGGGAGTGGACGGTGGGGATGGATTATTCCGGACGGCTTGTAGGAGCTGGCAGAGCCGCTGTTGCCGCCGGCCCGAGTTCGCCCGCTGGGCGGCGGGGTGGCGAGCATCGATGATGAGGCGGTGTTTGCCGCGGTCATCTACGTATTGGTCAGCGGCTGTGCATGGCGGGCGTTGCCACCCTGCTTCGGAGGGCCGTTGACTCCAGCCGGGCCTCCGCGGCAGGGTTGGAGTGCCGACCGATGCACACGATCCGCGACACCTGGCACTGGTAGACAGGCGACGGGCGCCCCGTGAGCCACCCGCGGTGGGCGGAACACGGGATCACGCCGGAGAAGGAGGCGAAGATCCTCGCCTCGCTGTGATCAGCTCTCGATCGCCAAGAGCCCGACGTGCGGGCCTATCCGGTGCGGCGGGGACACCCGGTTGAAGTCCTCGATCCGTTCCCGCAGCGCCGTGGGAACCTGCGCACCGTGGTACTGGGGCCGGGTCAGGTGGTGTCCGATGCGGGCCGTGCGGACGACGATGCCGGTCTGACGGTGCTCTGCTGGCACGTCCCAGATCGGACGAACCAGCCCGGTCCCGCGGCACCGCGATCTCGATCGGACCCGACTCGGTGATCACCGTCTTGGACCGGTGCCCGTTGGGGTAGTTGTCCCGACCGCCCCCGGCCCACTCACCGGGCTCGGGGCCCAGATGGTCGGTGAGCTCGCGCTCCAGCGCCCGCTTGGCCAGCTGCTGCAGCAAGCCGCCCTCTCCGGTGAGCTTCACCCCACCGGCCTGAGCCCGGGCCACCAGCTCGGCGACCAGTCCGTCGTCCACGGCGCTGGTCCCACTCACAGCGGCCTTCCCGGCCTCGGTGCCACTCGCCACGTCAGTCATCAACTGTTGTTTCCAGCAAGGAAGTTACATCACTCACCGTACAGAGCCCGTTCCGCCGGGACCCGTTGGCCGCCCCGGCCGACGTATACGGGGCGGCCGGGGCGGCGGTCAGGTCACTTGTTCAGCGTGCAGGTGGCGAGCGCGTCCAGGCCCTGCGGCTTGGCGGCGGTGCGGCCGATGGCCGTCGCGATCCGGTTGATAGTGGCGACGCGCTTGTCCTTGAGGGGGCCGAGGATGGCGTTCTGGACGAAGTTGGGGCCGCCCTGGCCGACGGTATCGACGAGCCGCTTGTTGGCCTCGGCGATCTGGGTGTTCAGCAGGGCGAGATTCCGGTCGACCTCGGCCTTCGCGGAGGCCGGGACCGCGGGCAGGCTCGGGGCGACCGCCGGGCAGTTCACCGTGTTCACAGCGGCGGCGCCGCTTCCGGCGGCGGCCCCGCCCGCCTGCCCGCCGGCCGTCGCACCCGGGGCGGCGGACGCGGTGGCGGTGCCGCCGGCGGCCGCCCCTCCCGCGGTGATCAGGGAGCAGGTGGCGAGCGCGTCCAGGCCCTGCGGCTTGGCGGCGGTGCGGCCGATGGCCGTCGCGATCCGGTTGATAGTGGCGACGCGCTTGTCCTTGAGGGGGCCGAGGATGGCGTTCTGGACGAAGTTGGGGCCGCCCTGGCCGACGGTATCGACGAGCCGCTTGTTGGCCTCGGCGATCTGGGTGTTCAGCAGGGCGAGATTCCGGTCGACCTCGGCCTTCTCGGAGGCCGGGACCGCGGGCAGGCTCGGGGCGACCGCCGGGCAGTTCACCGTGTTCGCAGCGGCCTTCGTCGTGGCGTTCTGGGCGTTGTTGTGCGTCTCGCCCGCCAGCGCGCTGCCGGCGATCACCGCCGCGGACAGCACCACGGCGGAGGCTCCGCCGATCATTACGACGCGCCGCTTGTTGTACTTCGGAAGAGCCCTGGACATGCGGAATCCTCACTCGGGTCGGGGGTGGACCACCATCCGGCGTTCGACCGGTCGGCCAATGTCCGTGTGCCTGCCGTGCATGAACGCGGCGCCTGCGTTCAGCGGGAGATACGCGGAAACGATTACGAGTGTTCAACCCTCCGTGAAGATTCGTCCGCCCAGCGCACTGGCGCGGTTGGCGGCGACTAAGGGCTGTCCCGTAATCCCTGGCGGGCGCACGACTACAGCTACGGCACCTCGCCGCGTTGTCGGATCGCCCTGATACGCCCAGCATGAGGACGACCCTCCGCCTTGCGATGCACCGCATCTGACGCCGCGCGCTGATCCACCGGGGATTACGGGACAGCCCTTAGCCATGACACTGATGCAGCTCGCCCCCGGTGCCACCAGTCAGCGCGAGCTCACGATCGCAACGAGTCTCGATCCCCGGCAACTCGTCGCGATCCGGAACGAGGTGGGGACGCCCTGGCCTCGCCAAGCGACGGCGCGATCCAGCCAACCGGCGCTGCCACATCGTCGAGACCACCTCCGCCGGCACCACCGACCTCGAACGCGTCGACGAGGCCGCGCGCGAGCTCTTCGGCGACCTCACTGAAGCCGAAAGAACCCTCCTGCGCGGCCTGTTGGATCGGATCGTCGTAGACACGGCCGACCACGACTGCGGCGCGGAGTGGCGCCTCCCTCTCGATCACGGAACCCGGCTTTCGGAACGCTGAAGTTCTCCGACTGAACGCCGCAGTGTTCACCCTGATCCGGCGAGCTCATCATGAGTGGTGTGACGCGCAGGACGACGAATATGGGCGCCCTCTCCATATCCCCGGCCGGCGCGCACCACGCCTACGTCACAGCTGTCACCGGCCTCCCCGCCGACCGTGCACCGGGGCTGCTGAAGACCCTGGCCGAGGGTCGAGCAGTTGCGCCGCCCCGATGTTGCGGTCCCCCGGCCCTACCCGCCGCGCGGCCGCCCGGGTGAGCGGGCGGGCCTGCCGGACGGCGTCGCTCACCTGGTAGTCGCCAGAGTCGTCCGTCCTGGAGAGGCGTGCGGGGCAGACGCAAGTGAGACGCCAGTTGAGGTCCCGTCGATAGCGTGCCGAAGGCGTGCGGGTGCGTCGTGCCCGCATCCGGGCTGGTGTCTTCGAGTGGGAGGACGGCGAATACCCACTGCCCGATATGTCTTGGCCTGAACGTGCTGCCCGGCGGGACGTGACGGGGCTACTGAATCTGCGGCTGCCCCGGTTGGTCGGCTGAGACGCGGGTGCTCGGCCGAGAGCTGAGCGGGGCAGGCCGCGCCCGGTACGGCAGCAGGGCCCGGACCACGTGTCGCGGTCCGGGCCTTGCCCCGTGCGGTGCCGCCCTGCGGTGGCGGTGCCTCAGCGCTGTACGGTGTTGTCGCCCATCTGCCCGGCGCCCTCGGCTGCCTTCTCGCGCATTTTGCGCACCAGCTCCGCCTTCTGGTCGGCGGCACCCTGGCGGTCGAGGTTGCGGTGCGGACCGTTGTTCTGCCGTTCGGCGCGGGACAGCTTCTTGCGCTGGCCGCCGCCCATGCCCACGGGGTTGTTGATGTTCTTGCTCACGGGTTCTCCCGGAATGTTGTGAAGTGATCTACGGATTCATCGGTGGGGGACGGGCACGGCGACGTCGAAGGACGTCAGCAGGGGCTCATCACGCTCTCACTCGTAAATCGGCGTCTGGAAGAACATGAGCAAGACGTTACCTGGTCCCGACGGCTCCGCATACCAAGTTTTTCGCCGTCCCGGCGTCGGCCGGGCCTTCGGTGAGCGCTAAGGGGCAGCCGTTTCCTTCCAGAGCCAGCGGGGCTCTGCAGCGCCAATCCTGTCACGCCCTTGCCACGCTGAAGGAGAGCGAAGAACGTGGCCCGGCTCGGGTTGCGGGCTCACGAATACGGCTGCTTGTCCTGTGCTTCCGCAGACCCGTCGGCAACTTGCTCAATGAGCCGTCGCCGGTCCTTCGGCCCGGAAGCGTAGGCGTCCATGCCTGCGGCGGCCAAGGGATGAAGTGGATCTGTCTCGAGATCGCCGTGCAGGCGCAGCCGTACCTGGTCGTCACCGACCAGACAGTCAGTGTACGAAAGGGCGTGCAACAGAAGGCGGGCGGAATCATCGCAAGCCGCCCGGACGTCCGCCTTGTCGAGGCCGAGCCAGACGTGCAGCGTGCCGTCCTGAACCGTCAGCTCGACGTCGATGCGGGTATCGGCCGCCTCGGCAGCTTCGCCGCCCCACTTCAGGGTCTCGTCCAGCGCGCCGAGGTAGATGGGGGGCGGGCGGAAGATCTCCTGACGCATGTCTCGCGGACCGTGACGCCGGTGGTCAGGGGCCTGATCGCGCCACCAGTCCTGATCGACGTCGCGAACGGAGGCGGCCTGCGGCCTGCTGCTCAGCGCTCGTCGTACGGCGTCCGCCGCGTTTCGCCGAACCACGCTCGCGACGTCTGATCCAGGTTCGGCAGCCATACGGCGTAGGAGCGATCCAGGCCCGAGTCGGGTGTCGTCGAGGACCTTCGGGTACAGCTCGCGCAGGGCGTCCGGTACGGCTGTGCCGCCCGGCCCGAGGAGCTGGCGGATGCGTTCTGCCCAGGCAAACGCCTCGGTGTCGCCGGTGGTGAGGAAGTCGGTGCCGAGGTCGCCGCGGGCGAGCATGCGGGCGCGCTGCCTTTCCGTCGGCTGGTCGAGGCCATCGAGTTGGGCGCGCAGGAGGAAGGCGAGCAGGTCCCGTTCCGGGGCGGGGAGATCGTCGACGGCACCGTTGACGGGGGTGGCGAGGATGTCGAGGACGGCCTCGGCGGTCGCCCTCTTCGCCTCCGGCTTCCCGGGGGTTCCGGGCAGACGCTGGGTCCACCGGTGCACGCAGCCTCGAGCGTCCCGCAGCCTGATCGTGGCGGTGAAGCTCTTCAAGTGGTCCGGCCCCGAGACGTCGTACGTGTAATCGTGGTCGATCCCGTATGTGGTGGCCATGGTGGCGAGGATGGTCACCGGGTCGTGCTGGTGTTCCAAGGCGGCGAGCCAGTCGTCGAGGACGGCGCGCCGGCGCCTGAGCAGCCGAGGCCCGTGGATGCGCCAAGCCGCGGCGACGACCGCCTGGATGGCGTCCGACACCGCTGTGCGGCTCTGTCCGCTCTCACCGCGGCTCGTCAGCCAGTGCTGGTGCCGCCGCCCGCGCCGCCTTCTTGGACTGGCCGGTGCCTCCCGTCATGCGGCCGGTTCCGGTACGGACAGTGGCACGGAAGACCTTGCGGTGGTCAGGGCCCTCCTCGTCGTAGTCGTAGGTCAGTCCTTCCCTATGGAAAGCCGTATGCGCCAGAGTGACGGGATCGGCTCCCGTCTCCGCGGACGGCCGGTCAAGGTCGGGCCACACGGAGGCGACCAGCCTCTGGGCGATGTCGTGCTCGCCACAAAGACTGAGCACGCCGAGGATCTGCCGGGCCACTCCTTCGAAGACGGACCTGGCGGGCTGCTGCGCCTCCCCCGCGCCATGCGCACCAGCCCCTGCTTAGCAGCCCACGCGCCGAGCGCAGGGTCGGCGGGCCACACGACGCCGGGCGTGTTCGCTCGACTGTTCGCCCACCTTCCGAGGGGTCGCCCACGCGCGTAGGCGTCGAGCAGAACCACGTCGAGCGCGGTGGCACCGAGCCCGTCGAGCAGACCGAGCTCTCGCAGAGATGACTGCGGTGTTCGGCGGCCAGGCCGAGCCAGGCAGTGACTTCGAGGCCGGCGTCCCATCCGCGCACGGCCTTCGCCACGATCTCGCGGACCTCTTGCCCGTACGTGCCCACCAGCGACACGGGCGGCTCGCACAGCGCCGGGTACGTGACGTCGTGGACGCCAAGCCGCCGTTCGGCGCGGGTAGTAGGGCCGGACCGGCTCGGGCGACGGACGCTGTCCGGCCGCGCGGGCTTCAGAGGGTGTGGTCCGGACCCGGCGGGTGGACGCCGGGCACTCGTGGGCAGGACGCGAGACGGTGCGCCGAGGCCCCGCCTGCGCGTTCCGCCCGCCGGTCGGCGATGTGCCATACCTGCCCTCCAGAAGGTCCTGGAGTTCGTTGGTGAGCCAGGAGGGCAGTCCGGTCGGGGGGTGGCCGCCGTCGAAGAAGTCGCCGGCCAGGTCGACGCAGTACGCGTACCGCTTCCACTCGTGGTGGCGCGCGTGTTCCTGACCGCGCGTGCGCAGCGCCGACCGCATCCGTGCGTACGACACCGTCTGGCCGGCCAGCTGGTACGACGTCCAGTTCCGCGCGGCATCGATGGCGAGCGCGATGCGGTGCACGGGTCTCGCCGGCGCGGTCTCGCGCAGCCACACGATGCCGACCCCGCGGGTCATAGCCCTCCCCCTGCCGGGTGACACAGCTCTGCCCGGCCACGCGCTCCCGGGTAGCGTCGGTGCGCTGACCCGGTGCTTGCGTACGGGCGGCGGCCTGCCCTCGGTCCTGCTGTCCCCTCCTCCCGCCGCTCCTCACGACCCGGTGATCACGGCGGCACCGGCCCGTCAGCGTAGGCCGCCGGACGCGAGTTCGAGAAGGGTTACATCGCGGGCAAGGGGTGAAGCCGGTGGCCCCACCACCCGCCGCTACTGGTGCCGTCCGCCGCTCCACCACCAGCAGACACGGACAGCAAGACGGGCCGCCCCCCACTCGCAAAGGGGGCGGCCCGGTGGAGAGGCGTCGGCGGGACGACAGCTCCGCGGTGCGCTATCAACGTACCGGCCCCGACGCTACACACGAAGAGGAGCAGCGCAGACAGAATTAAGACGATTTGCAACTGCTGAAAAAGCCCACCCGGGCACCTTTGCCTTGATCACCAACGGGCACTCCTGGAAAAGCCCCGCCAGGGGCCGGGCACCGACTCGCTCGCGAAACGGCGTATGCGACCGCGCGAGAGGCACCCCCTACGCCGACCTGGACACTCCGTCAAGGCGACGCACTAACCGTTCTCCCCACCCTCACTGAGCCCCGTCGACGCCGTCATCTGCGACCCGCCGTACAACAGCGGCGGCCGCACCAAGACCGAGCCGCACCGCCCCGGTCGTCCACCGGGGATCGAACAGTCCGGAACCTACGCCGCCGCGACCCGTGAACGCCTCACCGGCATCGCCCCGCACGCCGCCTCCTAGGCCAGACGAGTGAACGCGGCCCGCGCTGGGCCAGGGCGCCCTGGCGCGCTGCCATGCTGATCGTCCCCCGCATGAGGCGGTCCGGCGTTGCGCATGCGCTGGACCGCTGCGAGGGGAAAGCCTCGAGGACTCCCACTGAGGGGCGACGCACAGGGATAGGGAAGTCCAACCCCTGCCCACGGGCCGCAGGGCCGGCGGGCTCCGCAAGCCTCAAAAGCGGTCTCTGTCGCCCCGTCCGCCGAAAGCCGAAGCCCCGCAACCAACGGGGCTTCGGCGCGCCTGGCTCCCGACCGGGTTCCAGCGCTGCTCGGGGCGCACGGCCCCAGGGGTCGAACAGCCGCGATGCGGTCGAACGCACCGTCACGGATCCGTCATACCGCGGACCTCCACATGCCATGGCACCGAGCATCGCCCACATGAAGCACCCGCTCACCGCCGCAGCCACCCTGCTGCTCGCCACCCTCACCGCCTGCTCCGCCGCCGACACCACCAGCACCGACGACACCCCGGCCAAGGCGCACAAACAGGCCGCCGACGCCTCCCAGGCCGCAATGGCGCAGGCCCGCCAATTCGCCTACCTCCTCACCGTCCGCAAAAAGGTCCCCGCCCTCGCCGACACGTCAGACAAGCGGCTCCTCGAAGTGGGGAACGAGACCTGCGACTCGATCGACAAAGGCACGTCCGTACTCGAGATCGCGGCCACTCACCAGACCGCGCTCGGTATCACCTCGGACGACAGCGGATACGTCGTTGGCGCAGCCATCAACGGCTTCTGCCCCGAACACCTCGACGAGATCGGCGCCGCCCCCTGATCGGAAGAAACCCGCTCGCACCCGGCACATACGGCCGTACTGGCGGCAAGTCCGACGCGCAGTCCTCAACCTGATCTACGCCCTCTCAGAGGTCTCCCAGCTCGTCCACGGGACCGCATGGGCGCGGGACACCGAGTTCGAGGTCTGGCGCCTCCTTCACGAAGAGAACGGCCACTGGGGACAGACCGGCCCCGCCGCGCTGGAACAGCCCCTCGAATGCGTCCACGCCTGGCGCCGCAACACACTGACGTGCTGGATCGTCCTGGACCAGGAGACCGGCCGTCCCCGCCCGATCGACATCCAGTCGTGGCTCACCCTGTACGCGCAATGGGCCGCGGCCCGGCGCGACACCCCCGCGGTCATGGTCGACTGGCTGCGGAAAAAGATGGCAGAGGTCGAACGGCTCGCCGGAGCGCACCGGCATCCCTGCGACTCCTGGGAGTTCGACCATACCGTCGAGTAGATCCGCGACCTCTACAACGCCGGCACCGTCGCCTCCGTCGGCAAGGAAGACCCGACCGGCTACCACATGGCCCGTCACGACCCAGCGGCCGTAAGGGTCCGGCCGTGTGCCCGCCGGTTTCCTCCGTGACGTGGTCGAGCGTGTGACCCCGAGTGTGCTGGCGGCTCGCGCCGCCGGCGCGAGCAGCCTGAGGAGATCCTGGACGAGCACGTAAGGCACACCGTCGATCTGCTGCTGGAATGCTCCCGCGTGCTGGCCATGCGAGTGTCCGCCGGCCGACTGCCGTGGTGGGTATGTCCTACCCCCTGGCCGACGCCAGTGCACAACTGGTCGCTTCCCATGGCCTGAGCAGGGCTACTGCCCCCACGCGGTGAAACCCGCTGCCGGCCACCCGGTGGTCAGTGCTGCTGGAGCCCGGGGACCGAGCAGCACGGGAGCAGGCCGCAGGGGTTCGACGCCCGGGTGGGGTCGGGGTTAGCGAGCGCTGATGCTGCGGGCGGCCATCCAGATGGTGAGGTCGCCGGTGATGTCGTTGATGCTGCTTGCCGTGGTGACCTCGTGCTCGTTGCAGGTGGTGTCGCGTCGGACGACCTCGTAACCGCCTTCGTCCAGGACGGCCACCGAGGTGAACCAGACGCGGTCGTCCTCGTCGGGCTGGATGACGCCGAAGGTGTTGTCGGAGTTGCTGAGGTCGCTGATCATCATGAACAGCAACCTCCTCGGACGGGTCGCCGATACGGTCGCCGTTCTCGCTGTCGGTGCCGTAGTACCGAGCCCCAATCGCTGGCCTCTCCCTTCGCCCTGCTCAACCCGACCGCGGTCAGCATGGCAGGGGCGGGTGTCCCTCCGGCAGGTCACAGCTATTCGCCGATCACGGCGACCAGCACCGTGGCCTCGAAGCGGACCGCGAGCTTGTCGAACCGCGTGGCCACCGCCCGGTTGCGCTTGAGCCGGTTGACCCCGCACTCCACCGCGTGACGGGCTTGTAATCCTCACCGTCGAAGGCCGGAGGCCGGCCGCCGGCCTTCCCGCGTCGCTTGCGGTGGCCGACCTGGTCGGCCGGCTCCGGGGTCGTGCACCGGATCCCGCGCTTTCGCAGATAGGCCCGGTTGGCGCGCGACGAATATGCCTTGTCATCCCGCACTCGCAACGGACGAATACGAGGACGGCCTGGGCCGACGTGGGGAACCCGTATGGCTTCCAAGACGGCGGTGAACTGGGGGCTGTTACCACGCTGTCCGGCCGTGACCAGCACGGACAGTGGACGCTGGTCCTGCTCGCATGCGAGATGGATCTTGGTCGTGAAGCCGCCGCGGGACCGTCCGAGGCCGTGGTCCTCGGGCTCGGGACGGGTTCCGCCAGGCGGTTCCTCCTTGGCTTGGCCGTCGCGGCGGGCGCCCGCGGCATGTTGATGGGCCCGGCAGATCGTAGAGTCGACGTTGCCTCCCAGGTGATGAGCCCGGCCGCGTCCGCCTGGCTCTGGAGTCTGCCCAGCAGCAGCGGCCAGATGCCGTCGCGCTGCCAGCGGCGGAAGAGTCCGTAGACGGTCTGCCAAGGCCCGTCCTCCTGCGGCAGATCCCGCCACGGAGCACCAGTTCGTACCCGCCACCGGATCCCGTCGATCAACCTTCGTCGGCCGGCCGGAGGCCGACCCACCAGCGCCACTGGCAGCAACGGCTCCAGCTTCGTCCACTGCTCGTCAGAAAGATCCCCTCGCCCCACACGGAGATCATCACGGAGCGAGGCGAGGCACAGGACCCACGTCTAAAACACGCTCTGGTCGACGAGTTCGCGAACGAGTGCGGCGACTTGTTCTACTTCGATGAGGAACCCGTCGTGACCGGAAGGGGATTCGACCACCCGGACGTGATCCGCCGTAGGGATTCCGGCCGCCAACTCCGCTTGCTGGGAGAGCGGATAGAGGCGGTCCGAGTCGACGCCTGCGACCAGAGTTTTGGCCGTCACACGGCTCAGCGCGGCGCTTGTCCCACCTCGGCCGCGGCCGACGTCATGACTGTTCATGGCCTCTGCGAGAGTGACGTAGCTGCCGGCGTCGAAGCGGCGCACGAGCTTGGCGGCGTGGTGGTCGAGGTAGGACTCGACCTGGTAGCGGCCGCCGGTCCAGGGATCTTCCGTGCCCTGCGGCGCGCGGCTGAAGCGGACTTGGAGCTCTGGTTCGCTGCGGTAGGTGACGTGGGCGAGGCGGCGAGCCAGGCCGAGTCCCGCGTGCGGGCCGAGTCCCGGACCGGCGCCGTGGTAGTCGCCGCCACGCCAGTGAGGGTCGCTGCGGATGGCGTGGAGCTGGATATTCGCCCAGGCGATCTGCTCCGCGCTTGCCGCGGCCGTCGTGGCGAGCAGCAGGAGCGCCTGCGTCCGTTCCGGATGGGAGACGGCCCATTCCAGTGCTCTCATGCCGCCCATCGACCCGCCGACGACCAGTGCCCAGCGGTCGATGCCCAGCGTGTCGGCCAGGTCCGCCTCGGCAGCCACTTGGTCACGCTGTGTAACAAATGGGAAGTTGCCACCCCAGTAGTGTCCATCCGGTGTGAGGGACGCCGGGCCTGTGCTGCCCTGGCAGCCCCCCAGCACGTTGGGAGCGACGACGAACCACCGGTCGGTGTTCAGCGCGAGACCGGTGCCGATGAGACCGTCCCACCAGCCGGGGGTGGGATGCCCGGGTTCTGCCGGTCCGGCGGCATGGCTGTCCCCGGTGAGCGCGTGGAGCACGAGTACGGCGTTGGACCGGTCCGGTGCCAGCCGCCCCCAGGTTTCGAACGCGATCCGAACGCCGGGCAGTTCACCTCCTGCCTCCAGCGGCAGCGGGTTCTCTCGTATGTGCCATTGGCGGCGCCCCGGAGGGTCCCCCTCGCGCCAGGCGCCGGAGGCCGGCGGGAGGGGGACCTCGGTGGTCGCAAGTACGGTGTTCAGGACGCGCCCTTCGCCGCGCGGAATCCTGCCTCCAGGTCCGCCTTGAGGTCGGCGAGGTTCTCGATGCCGACCGACAGGCGGACCAGGCCTGGTGAGGTGCCGGTTGCTGCCGACTGTGCCTCGTCCAGCTGGCTGTGGGTGGTGGACGCCGGATGGATGATCAGACTACGTACGTCGCCGATGTTGGCGAGATGGCTGAATAGTTCTACCGCGTCGACGAATCGCTTACCCGCCTCGACGCCGTCCCGCAGTTCGAAGGCCAGCACCGCGCCGGCACCGCGGGGCAGGTAGCGCTGACCTGCCTCGTACCATCGGTTGGACTCCAGGCCCGGGTAGTGGACGGCGGCGACTTCGTCGCGCTGCTCCAGCCATTCGGCGAGGGCCTGGGCGTTGGCGGAGTGCCGTTCGATGCGCAGGCTGAGTGTCTCCACACCCTGCAGCAGAAGGAAGGCTGAGTGCGGGGAGAGGGCCGGTCCGAGGTCGCGGAGCAGTTGCACGCGCAGTTTGATGGCGAAGGCGCCCGGGCCCAGGGCGGGCCAGTACTGCAAGCCGTGATAGCTGGGGTCCGGTTCGCTGAAGTCGGGGAAGCGGTCGGCGTGCGCGCCGAAGTCGAAGGTGCCGCCGTCGACGACGACGCCGGCAATGGTGGTGCCATGTCCGCCGAGGAACTTGGTGGCGGAGTGGACGACGATGTCGGCGCCGTGCTCGATGGGCCGCAGCAGATACGGGGTGGGCACGGTGTTGTCCACGATCAGTGGGATGCCGGCGGTGTGCGCGACGTCGGCCACCGCTCGTACGTCGAGCACATTGCCACGCGGGTTGCCGAGTGTTTCGGCGAACAGAGCCTTCGTGTTCGGCCGGATCGCTGCTCGCCAGGCTTCGAGGTCGTCCGGGTCGTCGACGAAGGACACCTCGATGCCGAATTTGGGCAGGGTGTGACGGAAGAGGTTGTAGGTACCGCCGTACAGGGAGGTGCTGGAGACGATGTGGTCGCCCGCGCTCGCCAGAGTAAGGATGGCGAGGGTTTCCGCGGCCTGCCCGGAAGCCAGGGCCACCGCGGCGACGCCACCTTCGAGCGCCGAGATTCGCTGCTCAAGGACGTCCTGGGTGGGGTTGTGGATACGGGTGTAGATGTTGCCCGGCTCGGCCAGCGAGAACAGGTCGGCGGCGTGCTGGGTGTCGCGGAAGACGAACGAGGTGGTCTGGTAGATGGGCACCGCCCTCGCTCCCGTTGTCGGATCCGGCGCGGCGCCGGCGTGGATCTGCTTGGTCTCGAACGACCAGGCGGAGGTGTCGGGTCCGGCTGGTTCGTCCCCGGCGGTGTGGCCGGCGGTGACGGAGTCGATCGGCTGGCTCATGGTTCTCCCTTGTGCGGGGTGTTCGGGGTGCGTGAAGAGACCGCGCGGCTGCCGTCCGGGCCGGAAGAGGGCAGGCCGGAGGAGGGCGTTGCACGATGGCGCAGAGCGCGCGGGAGGTGAAGAGAGGGGGTCAGATGCCGGAGCGCGGCGTCAGCTCGCGGCGGAACAACCCGTGGTGGTGACACGCACGTAGTCAACGTGGCGGCGGGTCACAAGCACGGTCATGTGCCCAGGTAACCACAGATGGTGACGGCGCACCAGCACGACTTGGGGACCACGCGCCGTCTCCAGCTTCCTGCTTGTCGGCCGCCACGGCTGCTGTGTCACCCGCCGTGGCGCTCGGTGAACGCACCTGCACGTGCTTTCTTCCGGCCATGGAGACGATGCCCAGGCCACGCAGTGTCGGTGCACCTCTGCCAAACGGGCAGGCTTACAGCCCGTGCACCTCGCCTGTGCTTTTCTGGCCGTGTGGCCGAGGCGATCGGGGAGGGCTGCTGGGGATTCCTTCCCCCACGCCTCTGAGTGACGTGACGCCCCGCCGAGGGCGGCGAACACGTTGCCCGCAGCGGCGACGAGGGCGACGCTGAACAGGGCGTCGGAGACCTGGAGGGCGGCGGAGTTGACGCCAGCCTCGCAGCGCAGCGAGAGCTTGAAGAGTATGACGCCCAGGAGGCGATGACCAGGCCCGCGCCCAGGCCGCCCACGGCCCACGCAGCGGCCGCGCTGCAGGCGGGTTCCGGGTAGGGCCGTCGCACGTGGGCGAGCCCTTGACCCAACGCTTGAGCGAACGAGTTGTTCTCGCTTTGAGTTCACCCCTTGGGAGCGGTGAACATCGCGATAGAGATCGCGATACCCAACACAGCCGACGCCCTGAACTGGGCGGGCATCCACCAAAGCACCTACGGCGAGTGCAACCGCGAAAGCTCGGGCGGCGTAGTGGTCAACCTGAAAGTCGGGAGCGACGTCCGCGAGAACGGGAGGCCTCGGGGAGGCGTCGCTCACCGCCGCCTGCGCGCCGGAGACCTTGCCGGTGACCAAGACAGGGACGCCGTGGCGTACCTGAAGGCACTGGTCGCCCCGCTCACCCGATCCGCCGCCCGCCGGCCGCGGACACGATGGACGGGACCGACGCCTCAGCTGCCCGGACTGGCGGCCCAGACGCCCCCCGCTGCTTCGGGACCCGGGGGGAAGGCGAGGACGCCGGCGCTGGTCGGGTCGGATCCGGAAATCCGGGCGCCGGGATGCCTCCTGGAGTAAGCCGTCCACCGGGCCCGAACAGTCGGCGAGATGCCCGAGAACGTGCTGGCCGCCGTCCCGGGCGTCCCTTGCCGCGCACGCCGGCCAGGAGGCGATGGCCAGCGCGATCGGGTCCGGCCTGACTCTGGTCGCGCCTCGGCCGACGGCTGCCGTGCTTGCCGCCCGTGACGGAGCTGCCTGGGACACGGGAGGAAGTCGTGTGGGCTGATGAATCCGCACCAGGCAGCTGCTGCACTACCCGCAATCCTGTCACGGGCAGCGAGGAATACTCCTGGCTGGCGGGCAGCGGCAGGCGTGCCGTGCCTCGTTGTTTGGTACGGGGGTCGGGGCCGCGCCGAGCGAGCTGGTCCGTCCCGTGTGCCCCCATCCGTAGCGGTGCCCTGTCCAACCCGGGGCGCTTCCAGTCGTGCATAGTCGTCGGCCCACTCCGCTCTGGACGGCTGCGCGCAGCCCCTGACTCACTTGGCCTGGCTCACTGCGCCGGAAGGCGCGTGGTTGAGGTCAGTCCGTGAGGGTGCTGCCTCGGCTCACCGGGTGATCCACGTTTTGATCTCGGAGGCGATGCTCCGTACGTCCAAGCCGTCGCGGCTGACACGGGCCGCGAGGCCGGCGGCCTGCTTGGGCTGGACGTCCAGGATCTCGCCACTGACCGAGAGGTAGGAGGCGGCGACGACCGCGCTGAAGAGTTCGTTGGAGTGGTCAAGGGCCGGGCAGCGGATGAGCTGGTGCATGAGCGCCGCTGCCCGGTGGTGGGGTTCGGTGTAGACGGGCGTGTCCATGACCATGTCGGCGTGCCGTGCGGCCGCGGCCGCGAGTGTGCCGAAGTCGGAGACGTCCGGGTCTCCGGGGATGTGCCGGTGCGCAAGGTCGAGGAGCCAGGCGCGGTCGATGCGGACGATCACGCGGCGGCCGCCGACCCACGGTTGGCGGCCGGGCTTCCGAACTCTTCGGTGAAGGCGTCTTCGAAGGCGTCTGCGAAATGCGCGCCGGCATGGAGAAAGCGGTGCCGCAGGTCGTTGGACTCGTCGGCAAGCACTTGCTTGGCGTACTCCTGCACGGACAGGCCTGCGGCCTCGGCGCGCTCTGCGATTTCGGCATGGACCTCGTCGGGCACCCGTACATTGATTTGCTTCATATCAGGGAGCGTAGCGGCCTGTACCGGGTGCTACAACCCGTTTTGGAGAATGACGGCTTGGGGCCGCCTGGTATGGGTGTGGAGGTGACGTGATGCAGCCAAGCTGTGGAACCGCGTCACGTCACCCGTCGGTCACCGATCCCCAGCAGCCAAGGAGGACGATGTCGGCTGCGGGCGCCCTCGGTGACGTCGGGTTGGCTGTGCGTGAGGGCAGCAGGGGCAACGACGACAGCGGCACCCGCCGAGCTAGCCAGGCAGAGGTCACCCCATTCAGCGCGCACACCCCGACGTGGGTCCCGGTCCGAGAAGAGCGCCAGACACCCGGGGGTGCCGGCCCTCAAAGCGATCTATGCAGCCCCGACCGAACAGACCGCCGAACAGGCCCTCGACCACTTCGAGGCGTCTGACCTGGGGCAACGCTACCCGGCGATCGTCCGGACCTGGCGGTCGGCCTGGCCGGAGTTCACGCCCTACCTGGAGTTCCCGCCGGCTATAGGGACG
The DNA here is from genome assembly GCF_042887295.1 of Streptomyces sp. NPDC057950. Taxonomy (NCBI): domain Bacteria; kingdom Bacillati; phylum Actinomycetota; class Actinomycetes; order Kitasatosporales; family Streptomycetaceae; genus Streptomyces; species Streptomyces sp. NPDC057950. The sequence goes on along the minus strand of NZ_JBHVPP010000029.1, from coordinate 107,181 downwards.
GTGGTCTACTCCACGAACATGGTCGAGTCGATCAATTCCCGACTCCGCAAGGCCTCCCGCAACCGCGGCCATTTCAGCAGATCAACCCCAAAGCGCGCGACGCGAACCACGTCGCGACACACTGGAAAGAGGCACTGAACCAGTTCTCACTGTTCTTCGAGGACCGGCTCAGCATCCAACGACACCAACCGACTTACACAAGATTGCTTATACGTCCCCAGCCGGGACCGACACCGGCTGGGGCTGCTCGTGTATCGATCACGCGGGCGCCGCGAAGTGCGGGATGCCGCCACCAGCTGGCGGGGTGGGCTGCGCGCGGCGGTTTGCGGAGGAGCGTGGTCGGCTCGCGCGGGGCTGTCACCGAACCGGCACGCCCGGCAGTTGGTTCTTCTACAGCCTGGCGCCGTGGAGTTCGTTTTTCCTGGTCATAGGTGCGGATTTCTTGTCCTTGACGAAGGTGTACAGAGGCTTGCCGTCGTAGGCCCACTGCATGGTGCCGTCGTTCCGTCTGATCTGGGTCCACTTTTTCATCGGCTCGCCGTGGTGCGGTTCGGCAGAGAGCGGCGGCCACTGCATGATCTCGCCGGTGTACAGACTGCTGCCGTCGTGGTGTCTGTCAAACGTGTAGAGGGTCATCCCGTCATGGTCAAGCGATATACGCTCCCTCTCTACCGCGATGCGAAGTCGTCCTACTGTGCATGCCGTATCGAGCGGGTCGACGGATGGGCCGTGTGCGCCCCGCTTGTTGCTGAACGTCATCGTCGAAATCCTGCGGAGCAACGCGTGGGAGTTCCGGCTCGAGGGTGGCGGTGGGCACTTGGTGACGGCTATTCATCAGGGCATCTTCGGCGAACGGGTGCATACGGACACCGTTGAGGACGGATGATCGGAAGCTCTTCGACGACTCTGTCGGCGTGCCTGGGTCGCGACTACTGCAGAAGGCGCGGTGTGGTGCCGTCTAGGTGATTTGCTAGGCGGGGTCGCCTGTGCCGCCAGATGGGTGCGCGGGCCCGTCACAGAGCAGGTCGGCCCGGGGACGTGCGTCGCGTGCGGGGGAGGCCGGGTTGCTTTACGTTCCGGAACGCGAGGTGATGCGGGGATCGGCCAGCGGTGACGGAGGAGAGGTGACGGTGTGCGGAGCATTCTGCGAGCGGGCACGGCGACTTCGTTCGACCCTGCGCAGGGGTTGGGGATGATCACTCCGTGCGGCAATCGCACATCCAGCTCGGCAGGCCGATCGTGGTCGTCTGGGACAATCTCAACACCCACCTGGCCGCCGGACTGAAGCGGTACGCGGCCGACCACGACTGGCTCACCACCATCCCCCTCCCGGCATACGCACCAGACCTCAACCCCGTCGAGGCCGTCTGGTCACTCGTGCGCAGGGCCATGGCCAACGCTGCCTTCGACAACCCCGACGACCTCGACCGCGTCCTCCGCGGCGAGTTACGCAGAATCCAACGACGGCCCAACCTCATCGACGGCTGCCTCACCTCCACCGTCCTGACCCTCACGCTGCCGACCCCACCCTGAAAACCTCAGCAGTAATGTGTCTCGTTGCGGTCGCGCAACTGCTCCAGGTGCGCGCACATCGCCAAGTTGATGCGTCGGAGATCGGCCCCCTTCACACGTACTGCGCCTGCTGGCCCAACGCGCTGCTCGTAACCTGCAGTGCGACGCACACGGGTTCCGCGTTGCACGTCGTTGGGGTGTCTACTGTCCGACTTGACTGAATTAAGAATATATGCCTACGTTAGACAACGTATAAGGTGAAACATACTCCTGGTCGGCGACCGCATAGTCGCCGCTCATTCGGCGGACGGTTGTTCCGCCGTGGGGTCTGATGAACCAGGCAGCCTCGGTGGGCCTGCACACTCCTTGCGTGTGAGTCGACGGCGGCAACACCCGTTCAATCCATGGCCTTCGTATCGGGCCCTCTTCGCGGTCACATCAGCGTCACGTACACGTCACCGCGGTCACCAGCGCGAGGACCCGCCAACGCTCCCTGGAAGGGGAAAGCATCATGCGGGTAAGCAAAGTAACGATATTCAGGCTGCTCGCCAGCCTGTGCGCCACTGGGGCTCTCGCCATCGGTGGAGCAGGTATAGCCAGCGCCACCACCAGCCACAGCGCCTCGGTCGCGGCTGATTACAGCTGGGGCGGCGGCGGTCACGGCGGAGGCTGGGGCGGCGGCGGTCACGGCGGAGGCTGGGGCGGCGGCGGTCACGGCGGAGGCTGGGGCGGCGGCTACTGAGACCTGTGACAGGACGCAATTGAGGAGCCTGGAGTCGCCTGCGACTCCGGCTCCGGTCCCTGTTCGAAGTTGCAGCGCGTGTCTGTCTCGTTGTCTCGCCGGTGCCTGGTGCCGCGGCTCCGGTGCTGGTCGACCCGCGAGGAGTCCAGGCCGGCGATTCCGTACTTCCCTGTCTGGGCGGCGCTGTGCGTCATCAAGCAGACGTGGGTGGGCGTCACCGTCGTGCACTGATCGGTTGGCGAAGGCCGGGCGCCGGGCGGTGTGACACAGCAGTTCGATGCGCGGCCATGGGTCCTCTGCGTGTTCGGGGCAGAAGTGACTCGCCGGATGTGCGTCCTAAGAGTCATCCCGTAATGGGATGTCGTCCGTCCGGTTCCTGTTCGGGTGGGCCGCCGGGTGGCGGCGTGTTCCCTACTGGGTCGGCTGTTCCGACGTGGGCCTTGTGCCGCGGGGTTGCGGGTCGGGTCTCATTCGGGTTGGGCCGGTACCGGTCGGTCGTGTTTCGCCGAGCAGAGGCCTGCGGTTCCGGTGTTCCGGAAGTGCGGGCTGCCGCGTGGGTGCGGCCCCGTGTGGGGCGGGCACCGCGCTGCGGTTGACTCGACAGGGCCTCTTGCAGCCCTTTTGAGAAAAGCAGTTGTGTGGCGCGGGCCTGGACGGTGTCCAGGCCCGCAGTGCTGGGCTTGCCCGGATCGGCAAGTCGTACGTGTGCGGCGAGCCCGGCGGACATCATGTCCCGGTCGGCTGTGAGGCCGCAGGTGCCGCAGCGGTGGACGCGCGCGGAGAGCGTCTTCTTCACCTGGGCGCCGCACATGCAGGTCTGCGACAGTTTCGTCGTGAACGTCGAAGCGCGCAGGAGCTGTCCGCCGGCCTTCTCGCATTCCCGGCCGATCGCAGTGATCAGGCGGCCGGGTGTGGTGGCCTGGAGGGCTTTGCCCCAGAGCCGGTACCAGGTGCGGATGTCGCAGTCCTCGACGGTGAGCCACGCGCCGTGGACTTCGACGACCCGTTCGGCGATCCGCCGTGCACGGTGGTCTTTCGCCGCGGCTGCGGTTGCCGCGCCCTCTGCGAGGCGGGCGCGGTTGACCTGGTATCCGGCCGACAGGATGTCGCGCCGGTATGCCTGCCGTGGCACCCCGGCCTTGTTCGCCGTGCGGGCGCCGCCGGGCACCGAGTCGGTGAGTGCGGGAAGTCCTGCTGCCGTACGTCGTTCGTCCCGGGCCTGCTGCCGTTTCGACAGGCCGTACTGTGCGGGGGTGGTGGCCCGCCGGGACCGGTCGAGGGCACGCTTTCGCCCTCGTTCTTTCCGCCGGCCTTTCTCAAGCGCGTCACGTTCGGCGTCGGAGAGCTCGACACGACTGGTCCGTATGCCGCCGTCGGCGGGGTCGCACGTGCTCGGGAAGGAGACGACGGACAGGTTGCTGACGTTCCCGTCGATACCGCCGACCCGGTCCAGACCGGCCGCTGTCTCGCGGCGGGCCCGGGTGGCGGGGGATGCGTAGCCTCTGGTGAGGACCATCAGGTGTGCTTCGTACGCCCACCCGCCGGGCGCGGACGCGTCACGGCGGCGGACCAGGTCGACCTTGTGCCAGGAATCAGGGTCGTTCAGGAAGTGGAGGACACGGAGCCACCGGCCGGCGCCGGACGGTAGCCGGACCGGGAGGACGAGGTCACCGCGGCGGGAGTGCGGGCCGCCGGTGAACACGAGGGTGAGCGGGCCGGTGTGGTCCCACCACGTCGCAGCCCGCGTCTTCGGCGTGCCCTTCGGCGTGGTGTCTCCGGTCGGGACACGGCCCGCGGGCCTTTCCGGCGCGGTCAGCCGTCTCGGCTGCTCGAGGACTTTCGTCCCCGCCTCCAGTGCGGCCGCCTGCCCGGGCGTCAGGATCGCCGGGTCCAAGCCGCGGTGCTGGTAGGCGGCGAGGTGCCCGCCGAGGGTGCCGTGGAGACGGAACGTCTCCCACTTCCGCGCAGTCGTATGAGACCGGGCACGCCCCGGTATCCGCGTGTAATCCCACCACGATCCCGTCCTCGGCCGGCCGGACCTGCGGCGTGACGCGTCCGAGAACAAGTGCCGGGAGACGCCCTCCCATACCTCGTCGGCCTGATGCATCACCAACGCCTTTGTCACGTGGTGCCCGAGGTGCCGGGAGCGTTCCATGTGCCGGTACCCGCGGTGTTCCATCCCCTCCCGCGACAGACCCAGCGCAGCCCGCCACGCCTTCGCGTCCACCTCGCGGCGTACATCGCCGGCCCAGTACGCGTCGACCGCGGCACGCGCATCCCGCCGCAGAGCGCGTTTCACCGACCACATCGACGCAAACAGCTGCCCGAGCCGGACAATGTCCTCGGGCCGGTGCACGTCCAACGGCAGCCGGATGACCGCGAGTTCCGTGTCCGCCCCGCGCTTCCAGCACTCGGTCTTGTTCTTGCCGCGGAACCGGCGCGCGAGTGCAGTATCGGAGGCAGAGGGCGCCTGCTGCGGAGGTGCAGTCATGGGCCTTCCACCTCCGTTCTCGGGTGCACCGAACACGTGCAGACCTGTCCGGCGACAGACCGGATCAGCAATCGCAGGAACAGTAACCCGCCCCACTGACAACGGGCCCTGACCACAGCCCGGTTGACTGGCTACGATCACCGGCATGCACCTGCGGCTCACCCACTGCACCTCGACTGGCCTACGGGCATGGACGGGACTGACCGGACCACAGATGCACCGGGTCGTAGAACGACTCTGGGCGACGGCGCCGGACGCGGGCCGTGGCCGGCGCTGGGCGTTGCCGTTCCCCGACCGGGTCCTCCTTCTTGTTCTTGCCTACCGGACCAACCTGACGATGCAGCAGCTCGGAGCCCTCTTCGGGATCTCCGACTCGGCGGTGCACCGCACCGTCGACCGCCTCGCCGGCCCGCTCGCCGCACTCCTCGGACCGCCACCCACCGACAAGCGGGAACTGTGGCTCGTCGACGGAACCCTCATCCCCGTCCACGACAAGAAACGAACGGCAAAGTCGAAAAACTACCGGCGGAGCGTCAACGTGCAGATCGTCTGCCGGGCCCGCGACAGGCGCGTCGTCACCGTCGGCGACGCCTGGCCCGGAAACCGCAACGACATCGTCGTCTTCCGCGAAAGCGTCGGGAAATCCCTGCCAGCGCATCCCCGACTGTCCGGAGACGGCGGCTACCGCGGAGAGAACCGGATCCGCACACCCCGACGAGGGCCGGACGGCCGGACCATCAAAGACCGCAACCACCGCCGGTTCCGCAGACGCCGAGCCATCGCCGAACACGTCATCGCCCGCCTGAAAGACCACCAGATACTCCGCCACTGCCGCCGCCGTGGCGCCGGCATCGACCACGCCGCCGCAGGCGTCGCCGCACTCCACAACCTCAAACTCGACATCCGGTAATAGACGCCGCCACCCCACCCCGGCATGTCCCACACCCCATTACGGGATATCTCTTAGCTAAAATGCGCGAAGGCTAAGGGGCTGGCGTCAACTGGCTGCTGCCCCACAGTTCCAGCCCGGTTACGTAACGCTCTGGTGGGGCCGGGCTGGCCGCTTGGCGGCGCTGGCCAGGTCTACGGAACAACGAGGGAGGGGCCCGGCTGCGCCGGATCTCTCGCAGGCGCTCAAGTGCCGGGCCCGCACGCCCAATACCGCGCAGATCCCAGTCCGGCACCCGCGCCGATCAGTCCTCCGAGGTGGCCCACAGAACACACTGCGGAACATACGGACACTGGCGCGCTATCGCTGGCTGCCGTTTCAGCCAACTGATCGTTTCAGAATGAAGTTCTGAGTCTTCTCAAGCAGATGATGCTGCAAGCGAGTTGGAGTAGTCCGAGGTGGAGGTCGGCGCGTATCTCGTAGCGGATTCGGAGTCGTTTGAACTGGTGGAGCCAGGCGAAAGTTCGCTCGACGACCCAGCGGGTTTTGCCCAGGCCGGAGCCGTGGGAAGCCCCTCTGCGGGGGATCTTCGGTGTGATGCCGCGGGCCCGGATCAGTCGGCGGTACTTGTCGTAGTCGTAGCCACGGTCGGCGAACAGCCGACGTGGCCGGTTGCGAGGCCGGCCGCGAACACCGCGGATGCCGGGACTCGCGTCCAGCAAGGGCATCAACTGGGTCACGTCATGACGGTTTCCGCTGGTCAGCGAGACAGCCAGGGGCTGCCGTGCCGGTCGACGATCAGACGGTGCATGCTGCCGGGCCGGGCCCGGCCGACCGGCGAAGGTCCGGTGTGAGCCCCCCTTTGAGGGCCCTGACGTGCGAACCGTCGATCGCCGCGTCATCCATGTCCAGCAAGCCCGCCGCACGCAACTCTGCCAGCAGCACCTCGTGCAGTTGCGGCCAGACACCCGCTTCGGTCCAGTCCCGCAGACGCCGCCAGGCCGTCACACCACTGCAGCCGACCAGATCAGCCGGCACGTCCCGCCAGCTCACACTCTTGCACAGCACATAAACGATGCCCCGCAGCGCAGCCCGGTCATCCGTCGGCAACCGCCCGGGATACCGATACCGCCTCGCCGGACGAGCCGGCAGCAGCGGAGCCACACGCTCCCACAGGTCATCGGGCACAAGATCAACAGACACCCAACAGATCCTGCCGACACGACCCTCAACTGCCAAGGCGCATAACGAACTTCATTTCGAAACGATCAGTAAGCGGCGTGGGCAAGCGCCAGCCCGGGCTACACCGCCGTCCCGGAACCCTCCGCCCGCCTCAAGAGGGTCCAGATGTCGGCCGGCCCGGCCTGCTGAACGGTCCTTCAACCGCCCGTCCCTGCACGGGGCACGGACGTGGTGGGCTGCAACCTCAATGGTTCGGTGAACGTCCCTCCCCTTCGGCCCACTTCTGTGCCGAGGTGAAAGCAACCAGTTCACCCACCCGGAGCGTGGCTACAGACGCAGCTTCGCAAGTGCGGTTCCTGTGCCACACGGTTCACATCATCCAACTGCTCCCGGTGAACGGGTGGGTGAAGTATCACTCACTGCGAACATTCGCATTCACTCGTGCGTACTATCACTGAGACCGCTGCACACCACAGTAGCTTTACCCTGCCGGTGATTCAGTCACCTCAGATGAGATACCTCTCTGTCTGCAAACACGGCACCCTCCTCGGTTGCTGTGCCCGCAGACTGACAGAAAGGCTCGAGCCATGTCTGAAGTCAAGAACCTCACCACGGAACTGACGTCGCAGTACGCCGCCCAGGTCACGGGCGACCTCGAACGCAATACCAAGGAGCAGGACCGCATCGGCGGCGAGATCCAGGCGCTGCAGGAGCAGTTGGCCGGACTGCAGCATGACCACACGGTGCTGGTGAACCTGCGGCAGGCCCTGGGCGGCACGAGCCCTGTCGCCCAGGAAGCCGGCGTAAGCGTGGTTCCCGTACCTCACCAGGGCGTTGCCGCCTCGAAGTCCGGCAAGCCGAAGAAGACCGCTGCCACGAACACGAAGACCACGACGTCCAAGAAGACCGCGCCGAAGCAGCCGTCATCGAAATCGTCCCCTGCTGGAGCGTCATCCGCGAAGGCGTCCAAGCCCGCCACTGGGCCGACTCTCGTCGAGGTGATCCGCGGATACCTGAAGCAGCAGAGCGAACCGCGGTCCGCCGCCGAGATCACCACCGCGCTGGCCCAAGCCCATCCCGAGCGCACGGTGAAGGCCACGGTCGTGCGCACCACTCTCGAAGGGCTGGTCGCCAAGAACCATGCCCAGCGGCAGAAGCAGGGGTCGTCCGTCTTCTACACCGCCGTCGACGCTCAGGAGCCCGCCGCCGCGGCGAAGCCACAGCAGGAACCCGAAGCCGCCTGACCCTCCGCAGCAAAGGTTCCGCGACTCCGTCTCGCCGTATAGCTCGACATGCCACGGGGAATCGACGGTCATTCCGACTGCAGATAGACCCCTGCTGGGGGGCATCGGTCAAGACGCACCACTGAGCTTGCTGTATTTCTCTGCTGCAGTGACACGGAGCCTGCGTGTTCTCCCGGAGCGTAGTACAGACGCCCGGGCCGGCTCGTTGATCGGCCCGGGACCCCGCCCGCTCATCATCCATCCTCTTGCGCCCGGGAGCATCGCGTCGACAGCCAGCCCACCACTTGCCGTCGTGCACGCCGGCCGGGCTGCCTGCCCAAGACACAGCGCCCCATCCCAACGACGGGAGGATCCGGGTCAGCGGCAGCGGGGAGCAGGCAGCCGGGCCGAACCACGTCCCGACGCCGGGCGCGGGCCAAGGAACGCTGCGTCAGGAGAACTTACGCCGACTGACGGCGATGGGGGAGGCAGCGGCGTTCTCCTCGATCCTCCGGGACTGCGGGTGCCGGGAGGCGTCGTACTGGCCGGCAGGCTTGGCCGCGCCGGCCCAAGGGGGGAGAACGCGACGAAGCCGATGCCGAGTTCCTCCAGGACCGGGAAAAGCTGCTCGACGTCTCGCTCGAACAGGGAGTACTGCGGGTGCGCGGATCGGCCGCCGGTCGGCGGTGCCGTTCGCGAGGAGGCGCTCGGCGTCACGCGGGACGACGTAGGTCCGGTCGGCGTGCGTCCTGCGTATCGGAATGTGGTTCCTTCCCGCCCCTTGGCGGGCCGTACGCCGGTGACCTGGCCGGTGCCGTCCAAGGCCACCCGGTCACCGGTAACGCGGGTGCCTGTCCTGGCCTTGCCTAGGGCGCCGGCCGCACCTGCCGTACCGCTGTCGAACTGTGCGGCCCCGGATTCTGGGGTACCGCGCAGGGCCGAGGTAAGTGCGGCGGCGACGAGCACAGCGAGAGCGGAAGCCCCACTCGCTCGCCCCTTACGGTGATTCAAGACATGCCCTTCTCTCGTGACCTTCGGGCATGGCAGAGCAGCGCGGCGCACAGGACAAAGAAACAGAGGGGCATAAGAAGCCATCTCATTTGGTTGGGTAGGCTTCCGGTCGTGGTGGGGATTGTTGAGCGGCTGGTGCCGGATGAGTTGTGGGAGTTGTTCCAGCGTGTGGTGCCGGAGGCTCCATCGCGGCCTCAGGGCGGTGGTCGGCGTGGACACGGTGACCGCGAAGTTCTCGCCGCGATCATCTTCGTGTCGAGCTCGGGCTGCACGTGGCAGCAGTTGCCGACGGCGTCGTTCGGACCGTCAGGCGCGACGGCCCACCGCCGCTTCACCGAGTGGACGAAGGCCCGGGTATGGGCCAAACTCCACCGCCTGGTCCTCGACGAACTCGGCTCTCGTGGGGAGCTGGACTGGTCCCGTTGCGCGATCGACTCGGTGAACATGAGAGCCCTGAAAAGGGGGACCTGACGGGTCCGAATCCTGTCGATAGAGGCAAGTACGGCTCGAAGATTCACCTGATCACCGAGCGGACCGGTCTGCCCCTGTCCGTCGCGGTCTCCGGGGCGAACCTCCACGACAGTCAGGCGCTGATTCCGCTGGTGAAGGGAATACCGCCGATCCGATCACGGCGCGGACCCCGACGACGCAGACCGGCAAAGCTCCACGCCGACAAGGGATACGACTACGACCACCTGCGGCGATGGTTACGTGAACGCGGCATCGGCCACCGCATCGCCCGCAGGGGTATCGAGTCCTCGACGCGTCTGGGTCGTCACCGGTGGACCGTGGAACGCACGATGTCCTGGCTTGCCGGATGCCGGCGACTGCACCGCCGCTACGAGCGCAAAGCCGAGCATTTCCTCGCCTTCACCAGCATCGCCTGCACCCTCATCTGCTACCGCAGACTCACCAAATGAGATGACTTCTTACACCCATCTGGGCCGGTCATCAGCCCCGCTACAGCCAAAAGAAACGGTGTCTTGCGGGACAGCTCTTACTGACGAGCGACGACTGGCGCAGGACACTAGGGTGCGGCCACGCATCCCGGATCGTCGACGACGACGGCGTTCGACGGGATGACCACCGTTTCGTCGTCCTCCTGGTGCACGGACTTGGTGGTGACGTAGCCGCGCCGACCGGGGCCGATGCACTTGGTTGCGAGATTGCCGAACCCGTCCGGGAAGTTGTAGACCTCGGCCGGAGTGTCCTCGCCCGCTCGCCCGCTCACGGGTGCGTCCGCCTTGCCCCGCTTGTCCTGGTACTCCCGTGAGCATCCGGCAACCATGGCAAGGAGCAGTACCGCGAGCAGAGCGGCCATCGCCCCCCGTCTCAGCTCGCGCATGCCTTGTCCGGCACGATCTCGACATTGGACGGTCCGCTGGCGTTGGTCGTCACGTAAGCGCGGAACCCGTGGCCCACGCACTTCGTGGCCAAGTTGCCGAATCCGTCGGGCATGTTGAAGACCTCGGCGGCTGTGTTGTCCCCCATGCGCCCCCGCACGGGTGCGTCGCCCTTACCCCGCTTGTCGTTGTACTCCTTGGAGCACCCGCCCATGAGCCCTCCGACTATCAGCACGGCGACCAGCGACGCGACCGCGCGTCCCTTTCTTCTCGCCATTGACACACCTTTCACGGCAACAGATGGACGTCAGGGAGGACTGCCGGACCGCCGTCGCCGGTTCCACGCTCCGCGCCCCAGCGCGGACGTTCTCGAACAGGTCCGCCTGCTCGGCCTGCGTCGGCAGCGGGGCAGGCATTTCCGACACCGCGCCGCCCAACACCGCGGTCTGCACGCGACGTTGATCCCGCCCACCACCTCCCGCACCGGATGGCCTGTGGCCTCGATCTCTCTCCACGCGAGGGGAGGTGTCCCGCGATGAACCGGAACGGTTCCCCCGACGCTGCTGGACCCTCCCCGCGCGAGCGGAGGTGTCCCGGTCACCACGCCACCCCGATGTCCGGGAATCTTCGGTTTCATCGGCGTGAGCGCGGAGCGTGTGCTCCGCTCACGTGGCTGTGGCGCTCAGGAACTGCGTCTGGATCTGGGCGGACAGGCCGGTCATGGGCAGTTCGAAGTGGTCGACCGCCACCACCTCGGCCGCGTCGCGCGCGTACTCCACGGGCATTGGCGGTTTCCAGATGCTGCAGTTAAGGCAGAAGATTCGAGCTGGTCCAGAGATCGATGTCTCCAGGTTCAGCCCAGAGGCAGGGCATGCTGCCCCAATTTCGTTGCTCACGTGGGTCTTTGCCGCGCGAGTGCTCCGGCGGGCAGCATGATCGCGCCGGACTATCCGTGGCTGTTGTAGATGGCATGTACCAGGCCCCAGATGAAGACATACGAGGTTATGCCCAGGTAGACGGTAGCGGCCCCGGCCAGGGCACAACCTTGCTTGAACCTGGGTTCTTCGGACTTCTTGAGAAGCCAGGCGTTGTACACCACCGCGATGATTCCGAAGGCCAGGAAACCGGCGAGGAGCCACACCGTGGAGAAGGTGACGTCGTCCGGTCCTATGACTTCTTTCGCGTAGAAGCCGTGTGTCATGCCCTCTCCCGGTCAGCGGTGCCGCAGGTCGAGTGTCTTCGTGCTGTCCCCGGAGAAGGCCAGAGCGTAGCCGGACCCCACACCGGCGTACGCGTTGGGGCCGTTGCTTCCGGAGGCAGGTGCACCACCGGCGCATACGGCCGGCATGTCGGCTGCGCACACGCCGATGCTGCCCGCGTTCCGGTGGTTGGGAGTGGCCGTGTTGAAAGCCCGCACTGCCGTCAGAAACGGATCCTTCCAGCTCATCCGCCTCAGCCTCGCCGAGATTCGGCGCCTGGTCATCCGGCTCGCCAGTCGCCGGCCCACCCCGGTCGATCACATCCTGCGCTGGTCGACATGGCGCCGTCGACGCCAACACCAGGCCCGCATCAGTCACTACAAACAACGAGGCCACAGCCCCTGAAAAACTGCCCAATCCTCAGAACGAGCGCCGTTGCAGTATGTAGGACACATCGCGGCGAGGAATCGCGGTGCCGGCGGCTGAGGCCGGTCACACAGGCGGCGGACCCGCACGCCCCGAGTCTCTTGTGACCGCCTCAGCAACGGTCGGAGCGAGCAGGGCGTTACGGTCTGCGTCGGCCCCGACCGCCCTGCGATTGGTGGCAGGCGTCGACGTCGTGGTCTGTCGGCGGGTCGACGGCCGCAGCGGGCTGCTGCCCGCCGACGGGGGCGAGGGAGGTCAGCAGTTGGAGCTTCTCGGCGGCGTCGCTGTCCTGGTCCGGGTAGTAGAGCACGAGCAGCAGGTCTCCGACGGCGAGCTTCTCGCGGTTGAGGCGCAGTTCGCCCACGACCGGATGGTTGACGGTGCTGGTGTAGCCGAGCGCTTTGATGTCGTGCCGTGCCCACAGGGTGCGGAAGCGGTTGCTGGCCAGGGACAGCTCGCCGACGAGTTCGACTGAGCGCCGGTCGGTGACGCTGTCGTCCACGGAACGGCGGAACGCCGCGACGGAGTCGACGACCGCCGCCTCCCAGTCGTGTTGGAAGTGGCGTTCCTCGGGGTCGAGCAGCAGGGAGCGCAGCCGGTTCCCGCCAGGCCGCAGCCGCGGCGACAGCGCCCTCGCGAGCCGATTGGAGGCCAGGACGTCGAAGTGCCGGTCCTCGACGAACGCCGGCACGTCCACGGCCGCCAACAGATGGTGCAACCGGGCGGGCAGGCGCGGCGTGCGCTGCTTGCGGCGGGCCGGCGGGCGGGGCACGTTGAGTCCGAGCAGGTACTCGGTTTCCAGGTCGTCGAGGTGCAGGACACGGGCGATGGCCTGGAGCACCTGCGGGGAGGGGTTGTGATCCCTGCCGCGCTCCAGCCGCAGGTAGTAGTCCGCACTGATACCGGCAAGCATCGCGACCTCCTCGCGACGCAGCCCTGGGACGCGCCGGTTGGCGCCACCGGGGATGCCGGCCTGTTGCGGCGTGACCAGGTCGCGGCGGGCGTGCAGGTACTCGCCCAGCCGGTTCGCGTCGTCTTGAGGCATACCTCCCACGGTAGCCGCGGCCGACGGTCGCAGAGGGGGTCCTGGCACACCCCGGATCGGCAGGGCCTTTCTGGTTCCAAAGCATGTGAGCGAGCCTGGTTGCGGAAGAACCGGTAGTCGTTGGACGGCTACCGAACGTTACAGGAGGTTCTGGTGGAGCTCACCAATCGCACAGTGCTCATCGTCGGTGGCACCTCTGGCATCGGGCTCGAACTCGCGCACCGGTTCGCGAAGGACCGCAACACGGTCGTCGTCGGCGGGCGCCGGCCCGAGCCACGGGACGGCCTGCAGTCCGTTCGGATCGACGTCACCGACCCCGCCTCGGTCCTGCGGGCCCGCGACGAAGTGCTCGCCGCGCACCCCGACCTCGACGTCGTCGTCACGATGTCCGGAGTCCTGCTCACCGAAGACCTGCGCGAGCCCGCGCACATCACCGACGCCGAGAACATGGTCGCCACGAACCTGCTCGGTACCATCCGGGTGATCGACGCCTTCACGCCGCATCTGATCGGCCGCGGCACCGGAACGATCATCACGGTAAGCTCGGGAATCGGGTTCCTGCCCTTCCCGCTCATGGCCACCTACGGCGCCACGAAGGCCGCGGTCCACTCCTACACCGAGTCGCTGCGGGCGCACCTGGCCGGGACCGGCGTGGAGGTGGCCGAACTCGTGCCGCCGGCCGTCGCGACCCCGGCGATGGCGAAGCTCAACCCGGCGGCCGTGCCGATCGACGATTACCTCGATGAGGTGATGGAGCTGCTGGCCGTGGAGCCCACGACCCGCGAGATCATCGCCGAGGCCGCGCTGCCGCTGCGCTGGGCCGAGCGGGACGGCACCTACGCCGAGCTCCTGGAGCGCCGCTCCGCGCCGCTGAACAACCTGCCCGGCCGCTGATCGGCCCGGCTGCTGATTCCGCTGTGGTGGGGCACCCCCGTCGCGAGGACCGAACTCGGCCTACGTCGTGGGCGGGGCGGCGTCGCCCCGCCCACCTGCCTCGTCGCAGCGGCCCGGCTCAACAGTGGACGCCCGGACGGGCCCGACGCCCCGTTCATCCCAGCCGGCAACCGGGCGCTCAACTCCCTCTCGGCCGTGCTGCGCGGATACCACCTGGACCCCGCCAAGGAGGTCCACGCCCTGCGGATGCCGCTCAGCATGCTGCACGGGTTCTCGACCCTCGAAGTCGCAGGCGGCTTCCGGCGCGACACAGACGCCGACGACAGCATCACCTGGATCGATCATCGACCAAGGACTCCAGGCCACCACGCCAACCCCCGGGCCCGCAGCGCCCACGCACTGACGAACGACAGGGCAACTACTGTGATCGACAAGAATCCGTCCCAGAACGACTATGTCCGAGGGGCATTGCGATTCCTCACCGAACTCATCGCGTGGGTGGGCGCTCCCTGGGCCCTGTGGCCGCACTCGACAGCCCTGGCGATCGGCGCCGTGGTGATACTGATCGGGCTGCCCGCGGTCTTCAGCACGCCGGGCGACAGGCCCGGCGGCGGCACACCCGTATTGGTGCCCGGTATCGTGACGATCCTCCTGGTGCTGATGCAGCTCGCAGCCGCCACAGCGGCAACGTGGGCGCTCTGGCCCTGGTGGGCCGCCACAGCAGCGACCGTGCTGTGCCTGACCGTGACAGTCACCGAACAACCGCGCTGGCGCTGGCTGCTCAGTGCGCCGGGTAACCCCACCGGAGCGCAACCTGGAAGGTCGTCATGACCGACTCCCGTCCACAGCCGCACCATCAACCTGGGGTCCCGATTTCAGGACGGCGACGCTTCTGAGGTCCGTCGCGTTCAAGGCGAGCGTGTAGTGGCCCGATCCTTGCCGTCCGGATTGCTCCTCGATGCCGAACTCCAACATTGGGTTGGCGTCGGGGGCACGTGGGACGTAGAAGGTGGTGGGCGCATTGAGCTCGGGACGGGAGGTGTCCCACGAGGTCGAGCGGCCGAGGAGTCCTGCCGGCACGCTGAGGGCGAGGGCCACGACCGCGACCGTCACCTGGGAGGACCGGATCGGGTGCGAGGCGCTTCTGCCGGGTATGCGCTGAGACTTGGTGGTGACGCGCTTCGCCGTGTGTACGACGGTCACTCTGCCATGGGGCCCGAGTGACGCCGGCCCCCTTTCCGGGAGTCACCGTTGCGTGGGCGTCAGGGGCGTCAGGGGGCGTCAGGGCTTCTACCTGGCCCGCCGCCCGGCGGCCCGTATGCCCAGTTCGTCGCCCTGGACGATGAGTTGACCGTGTCTGGCCGGGAGCGCGGCGCAGGCGTTCCGGTGGCCGAGATCGAGTCGGTGGTTCCGCTGCTGCGACGGCTCACGGGCCGGGCGCCCCCTCCCGGATCGAGATCCGCCGGAGCTTTCATACGGGCCCCTGGCGGCTCTCCGGCGCGGGGTTGTGCCGGGGCTTCCCCGGCGGCGCGTCGTCCGGCGTCCTCGGTCGCCTTCCTGGCCGCTTGCCGCTGGTTGTTCATCCATGCCCCGATGGGGGAGGGGAGTTGTCTCCGCCGGAGGCATGGCTTCCCGTTGACATCGCTGGCTAATCACACTAGCTTTTAGCTAACAGCAGTAGCCACATGGCTGATGTGGCTACCCAATCTTGGGAGACGTCATGACCGAACACCTCGCCGTCGACGGTGGCACGATCGCCTACGACGTGGCGGGCTCAGGCCCGCTGGTCGTCCTCGCGCACGGCATGGGTGACCACCGCGGCGCCTACCGTGCCGTCGTCCCGCAGCTGATCGCGGCGGGCTACCGGGTCGCCGCCGTCGACCTGCGGGGCTGCGGCGAGTCCAGTGCCACCTGGCCGGACTGGAGCCGCACCGCCATCGCCGGTGATCTCCTCGCCGTGATCCGGCATCTGGGCGGCCCGGCGGTACTCGTCGGCCACTCGATCTCCGGCGGTGCCGCAACCATCGCCGCGGCGCGGGAGCCGGAGCTGGTGACCGCGGTGGTGGAACTGGGGCCCTTCACCCGCAAGCAGTCGATGGGCCTGGGCGACCTGCGCAGCAAGCGCGTGCGGCAGGGCATGCTGCGGCTGATGCGCGCGATCACGCTGGGCAGTGTTCCGGCGTGGCGCTCCTATCTGCAGGTGGCCTACCCCGGGGTGAAGCCCGCCGACTTCGACGAGCGGGTCGGCCGCGTGGAGGCGATGCTGCGCGAGCCGGACCGGATGAAGGCGCTGCAGGGCATGGGCCGCACCACGCCCGCCGACGCCGGCGACCAGCTCGCCAACGTGCGCTGCCCGGTCCTGGTCGTGATGGGCACCGACGATCCCGACTGGGCCGACCCGCACGCCGAAGGCACCGCGATCGTCGGGGACCTGCCCACCGGCCTCGGCCGCCTCGAAATGATCGAAGGCGCCGGCCACTACCCGCACGACCAGTACCCTGATCAGGTGGTTTCCCTCATGCTCTCCTTCCTGCGCACGGACACCGCCCATGCCTAGGGCGGGCCTGGATCCCGCAGCCGTGGTCGCGGCCGGCGCCGACCTCGCGGACGAGGTCGGCCTGGCCCGCCTGACCATGGGACTGCTCGCCGAACGCCTGGGCGTGCGCACCCCGTCCCTCTACAAGCATGTGGGCGGGCTGGAGGACCTCACACGGCGCATCGCGGTACTGGCGACGAACCAGGCCGCCGACGCCGTCGGCGCCGCAGTCCAGGGAGTCGCGGGCCGTGACGCCCTGGCCGCCGCCCTGCACGCCTTCCGCACCCTCGTCATCACCCACCCCGGCCGCTACGCCGCGACGACCGGCATGGAACCCACCGGACCGGACGACCCGATGGCCCAGGCTGCGCAACGGCTGTTCGACGCGTTCCGGGCCGTTCTGCGCGGCTACGGGATCGACGAATCCGACATGGACCACGCCCTGCGCATGTTTCGCAGCCTGTGCCACGGCTTCGCCACCATCGAAGCGGCAGGCGGCTTCAAATGGAGCACCGACATCGACAAAAGCTTCGAATGGCTCATCGCCTTCACCGACAAAGGCCTGCGCGCCCAATAACAGCCTCACCGCCGACAGAACCGGTGAGAAAGTACTGCGCGTCGGGCCGGATGATGCGGGTGCGGACCGTGCCCACTTGCCGGCGTCCACATCGCCCCACTCCTCGTCGACCTCGGGCTTGGGCACGCTCGGGTCGCTCTGCAGGCCCAGGGAGGGACCTCGTAGATCCGGGGGTGCGCGTCGGTCGCCTCGGCCAGCTCCTTCGCGGCGGGCTCCAAGTACGGGGTGATCGGCGGAGGAAGCTCGGCCATGTCCACTCCCGCGTGACGAGCACAACCGTGTGCCCCGGCTCTGCGGCCGAACCGACAGCGGCTGGTACCCCCTGGCAAGACGGGAATGTCCGACTCCATCGTTCGTGCCCTGCCGGGGTCCGCGACTTAGAAGCCATCTCATTTGGTTGGGTAAGCTGCCGGTCGTGGTGGGGATTGTTGAGCGGCTGGTGCCGGATGAGTTGTGGGAGTTGTTCCAGCGTGTGGTGCCGGAAGCGCCATCGCGACCTCAGGGCGGTGGTCGGCGTCGGCACGGAGACCGCGAAGTTCTCGCCGCGATCATCTTCGTGTCGAGCTCGGGCTGCACGTGGCAGCAGTTGCCGACGGCGTCGTTCGGACCGTCCGGCGCGACGGCTCACCGCCGGTTCACCGAGTGGACGAAGGCCCGGGTATGGGCCAAACTCCACCGCCTGGTCCTCGACGAACTCGGCTCTCGTGGGGAGCTGGACTGGTCCCGTTGCGCGATCGACTCGGTGAACATGAGAGCCCTGAAAAGGGGGACCTGACAGGTCCGAATCCTGTCGATCGACGCAAGTACGGCTCGAAGATCCATCTGATCACCGAGCGGACCGGTCTGCCCCTGTCCGTCGCGGTCTCCGGGGCGAACCTCCACGACAGTCAGGCGCTGATTCCGCTGGTGAAGGGGATACCGCCGATCCGATCACGGCGCGGACCCCGACGACGCAGACCGGCAAAGCTCCACGCCGACAAGGGATACGACTACGACCACCTGCGGCGATGGTTACGCAAGCGCGGCATCGGCCACCGCATCGCCCGCAGGGGCATCGAGTCCTCACAGCGACTGGGTCGTCACCGGTGGACCGTGGAGCGCACGATGTCCTGGCTCGCCGGATGCCGGCGACTGCACCGCCGCTACGAACGCAAAGCCGAGCACTTCCTCGCCTTCACCAGCATCGCCTGCACCCTCATCTGCTACCGCAGACTCACCAAATGAGATGGCTTCTTAGACCGTGTCCTACGTGGTGAGGCGGATGAGCCGTTTGTAGCAGCAGAGGGCGGCGGCGGGGCCGAGGAAGGCCAGGTAGTTGCGGGGGTGGCGTTCGTAGCGGTGGTTGAGTCTGCGGTAGCCGGTCAGCCAGGACATGGTTCGTTCGATGACCCGTCGTCGGCGCCCTGACCGTTCGCCGGACTCGACTCCCTTGCGGGCGATACGGGCACCGATGTGCTTGCCCCACAACCATTTTCGCAGGTGGGGAATGTCGTAGGCCTTGTCCGCGTGCAGACGCCGGGGCTTGAAGTACCGGCCGCGGTGGGGGTCGTGTCTCGTTTGGTGACCCTGGACCATGGGCTTCAGGCGAGGCTGTCGTGGAGGTTGGCCGCCGAGATGCCGACGACGACGGGCAGTCCGTTCGCGTCCGACAGGACGTGCATCTTGGAACCCGGCTTGCCCCGGTCCACGGGGCTCGGACCTGTGAGTTCGCCCCTTTTCCCGCCCGTACATGAGCTGAGTCGAGGACCGCTCGGGGAGAGTTCGAGCAGGCCGGCATCGTCCAGGAGGCGCAGGATCTCCTCGTGCAATCGGCCCCACAGACCTGCCCGCGACCAGATCAGGAACCGGCGATGCGCGGTCGACCTCGATATTCCCAAGCGCGGCGGCAAAGCCCGCCAGGCGCATCCGCTGACCAGCACGTAGATGATCGCCGCGAACAGCGTCTCGTCAGGCGTGTCCTGCGTCCCGCCGCCCTGCGGCCGCACCTTCGACGGCGGGATCAGCGGCTCCGCGATCTCCCACAGCCCATCCGGAACAATTCAACTCCATGTACCCCGCTCCATAACCAAGCCCAACGACCCAACCCCACATAGGACACGGTCCAAAGGATTCCGGCGAGGTCGGGTGATCACGGGGGATCACCCGGTTTCTGGCCACCCGTCCAGGGCGGCAGCCAGGCGGTGGCGAAGAGGCGGATCCTTCAGCTCGCCAGCCAGATGGTAAGCGATCGGCCCCACCTGCCAGCCTGCGTGATAATCGAAAGGCGTAGGCGGACCAGCCGCATTGTGCGCGAGCTTCGCTACCAGCTCCGCGAGCCGGAAGTGCAGGTCCTCCGCAGCCGTCAGGGGCTTGTCCTTGTCGAGCCTGCGCTGACGGATCCGGTCGAAGACCGCCCGGCCCTTCGGCCATTGCGTGCTGTCCACGGTAAGAGCCAATGCAGCTTGGATCTCCGGGGACTTTCCCAGCGTCACGGAAGCAGCCTCGAGCACCCCGCCCGCCCACACCACCGGGTCCCGCTGACGCTCAAACAGCGAACGCCCCCACAAGGCAATTCGGTCCGCGGCTTCACTCATTTCGCGATCATGCCAAGACCGTCAGCCACCGGCAACCACGTTCTCAAGGCTCCTCCGTATGCACCGTGCCGTTGCACACGATTGGTGGGCACGGTGCGGAACGCCTCGAGAAGGCGTTCCCTCGACGCTCGGCCTCGTCCAGGTGGCGGTGGAGTGCACCGCCACCTGGACGAGGACTTCTGGGCGTCATTCGTCGGCTACTTCAGGTTGAGTGCGTCCCCGGCCGACACCTTCAGCGAGGTGGTCGTGGTGCCGGGGAAGTACCAGCGCCAGCTGCCCGCTGAGGTGACGGTCACCTTGGTGGTCAGCTTGCCGGCGTCGCCCGTCGTCACGGTCTTGACCGTGTTGTAGTGGGCGGCGCCCTTCTTCCTGAACTGGAGCTTGATCTGCTGTCCGGTGAATCCGTGATACTTCAGGTCTTCCCAGTTGGCCCGCGACAGCTTGCCGGCGACGGTCACTTTGGCGCCCTTGGCGACCTTCTCGGGTGCGATCACCGTGGTGAGCTGGGCGGCCCGCTTGACCTTGTACTCGGCGATGTCGTCGGAGATCCAGTAGTCCCCGTCGTTCGCCTTGACGGTGGCGTCGACCCGCCAGACACCGGCGACCCTGTTGGTGTCGATGTCGTCGCTGTCGGGGATCCAGGCGGGGTCGATGGTCATCGTGGCCCGGCACACCGAGGTGGTCGCGCTCTTCTTCGTGCAGGACGAGTCGCCGTTCCAGGTTGCGAAGGTGTAGGCGTTCGTCTTGTTGAAGGTGAAGACATCCGTGAGCTTCTTCACCCCCGAGTTGTCCTTGATGGTGATGTCGATCGGGTAGCGGATGGTCCTCGCCGTGCCCACAATGACGTTGCCGCCGCCGTTGACGACGGTCTTCACCACCCGGATGTCGCCCCGCCCTTCCGCGTGCGCTCCGGTCGCCGTCGTCAGGACCAGGGCCGCCGCCCCGCCGGCCGCGGCCCAGGCCGTTCTGCCTCTCATGATCCTCCCCTTGTCGTGCGCGTGCCAGGAGACACTATGTGATCAAGGACCTTCCAAGGTGTTCGGTTTCCAGGCCGTGGCCGGCTTCCGCACGACGTCGCCGCTCGGCGGCAAAACGCCTGGCCTTGCGCCGAACAACCCGGCCACCCCCGGCCTCTGGCTCGGTGGCGCGGAGCAGCAGCTGCTCTGCGGGGGCGAATGTTCATGGCCCGCGTCCGCCGTCTTGATGCAGCAATCCAGGGCCTGGGCGCGGACTTGGCCACGACCTCGTGCGGCAGTTGTTGGCGCGGGTGCACCAGGGCAAGGAGCAGCCGGTCGCGGAAGACCAGCTTCGGCTTGCGCCCGGTGCCGGCCTTCCTGCGGCGTTCCCCACCTCGGGCTTCGCGAAGTCCGGACTGCCGCGCGGCCTCCCACGGGGCGGCGAGTTCGGCGAACAACTCGCCGAAGTGTGCGCGGGAGACACCAGACAGGACAGGATGGGAGCAGGCCGCGCGGGCCCAGGTCAGCTTCACAACTCACCTGACCCGCATGGCCCTTGCTACGGCACGACCAGATCAGCCGGAACGTCGCTGCGAGCGGCAACCGCTTCACATGGGCTCGGCCAGAGCTGCCCGCCACTCCGGGCGCGGATCAGCCCCGACACTCGTCCAGTACTCCCGGCCACGCACGATCCGTCCCTGCTGGACGGTCCAGAACGAGGCCACACGGAACACGCCGAACTCGTCATGCGGCACCTCGACTTCGGAGACCACCTCGCTGCCGTCAGCCACGATCCGCAGCACCCGAATCGACCAGCCCCCCGGGTATTCGCTGTTCACCGCGACGAAGTTCTTGTTGCCGACGATGCGCTCCGCGCTGACCGGCCACTCGACCACGACGTCCTCTGCGACCAAGTCGGCGACACCTGACCAATCGCGCGCCTGGATTCGATCCCACAATGCCTCAATCACTCCCCAAGGTTCCATGGGGGCACCCTTGCATGAACCACTGACACCCTGGCCCTGGGAGCCCGGAGGCGATCCGGCACGCCGCCCCTCAATCGGCCGCTCTGCCGCCAATAGATCCCAATGCCGTTAGCCACGAGGGGACTTGTCTCAGCGGTGTCCCCTCTCGCGGGACCTGCGCGGGAGCGGCCCATCCAGCAGGCTCGCACTCCGAGTCCGGAGGTGGTTCCACCGGCGTACCGGTGTGTTCGGTCCGCGCGGTGAACATCAGCGCGTATGACACCGGGAACGGGTAGGGGTAGCTGGCAGGCGGCACCTCGTGGAGGGTGAATCGTTCCCAGCCGAGCAGCGGCAGTGCCTCGGCCGGTACGCGGAACCCGGTCTCTTCTGCGATCTCCCTCGCTGCGGCCTGTCGGGCGTCCTCGCCAGGGGCGGTGTGTCCGCCCGGCAGGGGGGCTGTTGGAGCGGGGCAAGATCCCACTCCCGGGTGAGCGTCCGGTTCCTGGGGGCGCAGCCGGCGACGTGGTTGAGTGCCCCGGCCGCGTGCTGGTGAGCCCGCACCGTGGTCGAGTCGACGCACACGACGGTCCAGTCGACGGCGCCGACGGCATCCGAATGCTGCTGCACGTGCGACAGCAGCCGGTCCCAGGTGCCGTCGGCCGACCAGCGGCGGAACCGTTCACAGGTCGTTTTTCACGGGCCGTAGCGTTCCGGGAGGTCCCGCCAGGCCGCCCCGGTGGACAGCTTCCACAGGATCCCGTTGACCACCTGCCGACGGTCCCGCACCGGCCTGCCCATCCGCGGCGGAACCAGCAACGGCCCGATCACCGCCCACGACTCATCGGTCAGTTCATGACGACGCACCACGACAGACCAACGACCCAACCACATTGCGGACACGCCCCAGGCGTGTCCCGACGGCCTCTCGGTGAAACCGCCGCACCCAGGTGAGCTGTCACCTGGGTGCGGCGGAGCCGAGTCAGCAACTGGCGTTCAGGTCCGCCCAGTTGGCGCGGTCGTTGTAGCCGCCGTCGCCCGCATCGCCGACCACCAGGTCGAGAACCCGGACGCCGGTGAGGTCGATGTCGGCCTGGCGGACGTCGTCGCGGCCGAGCACACCGCTGTCGTACAGCACCCGGCCGTCACCGATGACCTGGAAGGTCGAGGTGCCGCCCTCCGGGCCGACGTCGCGCACCGCGTCGTCGATGCCGACGGTCGTGGTCAGCCGGGTGCACCGGTCGCCGAGGTAGTAGCGGATCGTGGAGGGCGAGGCGACTCCGATGCCGGTCGGGTACTCCTGGCCGAGCATGCTGATCGGAGTCCAGCCCCCGACGCTCCGGTCGACCGTCGGGCTCATCCATCCACTGGTGGCGCTGATCCAGTCGTGGTGAGACAGGGCGACGTCGCCGTTCGGTGCCGCCGGTGCCACGACCAACGCCGTGGTCGTCCGCTGCTCGAGCCGTCCCTTGCCGGCCACCTCGTACGAGGTGGTGGCGGTCAGATCGTCGCTACCAGGTGCGGCGGTGGCCAGCAGGGTCACGGTGAAGGCGAGGTTCACGGAGCGGTTGGGCTTCAGCACCTTCGGTGCCTTACCGGCCGCCTGAACCGTCCACCCGGCGGGCGCCGCAAGCTCGACCCGCGGTGCGTAGACCGGCTTCGTACCGTCGTTGCGAACGGTGACCTCGACCCGGGCCTGGTCGCCGCCGGCGGCCACCGGAGCCACGCCCGCCGCGACCGCGTCGCTGCCGACCTTCGTCACCTGCGGCAGGCCGGCGACGACGTGCGGAACACCGGGCTTGCCCGTTGCCCGGCCGACCCGGAGCAGGGCCGCGCCGTGCGCCGGGACGGCCGCACTGATGGTTCCGCCGCTCTCGGTGACCTGGTCGGTCCAGGCGTTCTTCAGGGTGAACCGCCCCCCGGACAGCCCGACCGACTTGGCGGTCGTGGTCAGCGTCGCCGGAGTGTCACCCCGGTTCAGCAGCATCACGGCACGGTCCCCGTCGGCCAGCCGCTTCACCCAGGTCTCCGTCGTACCGGCAGGGCCGACGCGGACGGCCTGGACGCCGGCGGAATCCTGGTTGATAGCGAGGACATCGCGGTCCTCGAGGATGCCGAGCGAGGTCTTGCTGAGCTTACGGACGTCGCTGCCGATCACCAGCGGCGCGGCCGCCACCGACCAGAGCGTCATCTGCGTACGGAACTCCTCGTCGCTCATCCCCAGTTCGGGTCCGAGGTAGTCCGGGTCGTTGAAGTGCCCCGGCCCGGCGGCCTCGGGATGCCGCGCGTTCGCGTCGTAGTTCCGCAGCACGTCCTTGAACTTGATCTCGCCGACGAAGCCGACATCCGTGTACGTCCGCCAGGACTGCGCGATCGCGGGCGCGTAGGACCAGGAGTACGTCGACTGCTGCGTCTGCGGGTAGTCGCCCCAGTCCGGAGAGGTCACCGGGTTGCAGAGGTTGAAGAGCATCGGGCGCCCGCTGGAGTTGTTCCGCAGCGCCTTCGCGAACTCGGTGTAGACGGTCTTGGGGTCGAGGTCAGCGGCGATCCCGCAGAGGTAGTCCACCTTCACGGCATCGAACTTCCAGGCGGCGAACTGGTTCGCGTCGCGCTGGTAGTAACCGTGGCTGCCGAGCCCGCACTTGCCCGGGATGTAGGGGCCGGCGTCGGTGTAGATGCCCGCTTTGAGGCCCTTGCTGTGGATGTAATCGACCAGTGGCTTCAGCCCGTTCGGGAACTGGTCCGGGTTGGGCACCAGGTCACCGGCCGCGCTGCGCGGCGTCGATGCCGCCCAGTTGCCGTCGATCCAGACGTACTGGTAGCCGGAGTCGCGCAGACCGCTGCTGACCAGGAAGTCCGCCACCGATCTGATCTCCGACTCGCTCGGATCGCCACCCAGCGCGTAGTAGGTGTTCCACCCCATGTAAGGCGTCTGGCCCAGCACCTGCTTCGAGGCGGCTGCCGTAGTGCCGGCACTGTCGGCACCACGGGCACTACGGGCCGAAGGGGCTGCATGGGCGGGCGCCTGTACGACCAACAAGGACATCAGGAGGGCAAACAGGACGGTGAGATGTCGTTTCACATCGGATCCTTCACTGTCCGATCACGCGTGCAGGCCCGTCCCGGTCGTGTGCCCGAGGTACCGCCGCCCAACAGAACGTGCGGCGGTAGTAGTTGGAACCAGTCAGCGCCCGATCGTCTACGGGTTGGTGCCCAGGATCTTGCAGGGGTCGCCGACGCGCGTCAATATTAATTCCTAAATTAGGAGTTAGACAGGTGGAGATCGTTCGGTACCCAACAGGCGTCTGTGAGGCGGAATATGGCCGGAGGCTGGGGGAGTGACAGGTGTAACCACCGGCGCGCCTACCGTGAGCACGTCGCTCAACTCCTCAGCCGGGCCAGCCCCGAAGCAGACTGCTTGGTCACGTAGTGCTGGCCCACCTGGAGCCGACGCTCATCTCCACCTGACAGCGCACGGGATGCCACTGCAACGGGTCGAGGACGACCGGCTGGACCTCATCTCGCCCGCCTCACCCGGGCACGGCCGGCGGAGCTCAACGCCCCTGATGGCCGGTGAGGCGCACGCCGGGACCACGTCGACTCCCCGACATACGACTGCATCGCGTCGGCGTCGGTCCCGCTGGTGATCGCATTGATGAAGTAGGCAAAAGCCTTCGATCGCAAAGCGGTTGAGCCCGCTGGCATCGGTGCGAGGGAGCGGTCGCGGGCCTGGTCGGGATCAGCAGGCGCGGTGGTGTTCCGTGGTCTGTTTCAAGAGCGCTCGTCCGTGGCCGATCCCGGCCCGTACCGGCGTTCTGTGATGGGCGGCGAGCCTCCGTGCCTGTGCCGTGCTGTCTTGCCCCGGTTGAGAGCCGGCCTGGACGTCAACGCCGATGGGGCAGTCAGTCGCACGGGGGACTCGTTTGCGGCGCGGCGGCCAGGCAGTCGACTTCCGCGGCCCGGCCCTGACCGTTCTCGAGTACATGGGCATCCTCGACCGGATCCGCGAGCGGGACACCGGCACCGACTTCGCGCACTACCTCGGCTGCTGCTGCGCCTACTGGGAGACCGACAACCAGCTCGGACTCGACAACGAGGGAATGGCCACCGGCGACGGCCGGACCGCGGCGCTGAGCGTATTCACTGTCGACGACAACGCGCACACGCGAACGGGTCTTGCGTCCAAATCCGACCATCTCCTACCCATCGACAGTCACGACCGGCGCGCCCAGGCGGAGCTCCTCAAAGCCCGCGCCGCGCACCTGGGTCGGGACCATCCCCGCGTGCGCGGGGGAGCAGCTCCCGGGTATCCGCTCCACTCCGCGGCACAGGCCCACGCACGGCTGTCCCGAGGAGGCTCGCCCGGAAGAATCGTGCTCGTCCCCTGACATCGGACGACCCACCGGACGTCCGGGCCGGGGCCTGCCGGGCTGATCCGTCCCCCTCGACCCGTATGCCACCGCCGTGCAGGGTGCCGTGCAGGGGCGGCACCCTGCACGTCCTCACTCCGGTTCATCGTGCCGGGCGTTGTCCAACGGCCCCTACGTCGTGGACGTCGATGCCGATGGACCAGTTCTCGCCCGCGGAGTTGTCGGCGTTGCGGCGGTGGACCCGTCGCCGGGTCGGGATCCGAATTCCCTCGAACGTCTGGTAGTCACTGACGTAGTGGGCGACAGCGGCACCGACATTCACATCGACTTCGTAGTCGAGTCGGCGCAGCAGGCCGTCGTCCCCGAAATAGAACGTCTGCCGGGCGGTGTGCGTGGCGATGGCCGAGGGGAACTCGACGTGAAGTCTCCTCCACACCTCGCCGTTCTCCGCCCACTCCGCCCCCTCGCGGGAAACGACTCCGGGGCGGTCGAGGAGGAAGGGGGTGGTGAGATAGTTCCACATGGCGTAGCCGATGAAATAGCCGACTTGGAGCGGCTTCCAGGGCGAGGCGGGACCGTATCCCCGGTAGGTCGATCTGATGCCGGTCCGTGCCTCCAGCACCCTGTCGTCCGCCCTGGCTCGCAGTTCGACCACGTCGTCCTCCGCGCTGAACACGAAGTCGAGTCGGGACTCGCCCCAGGGGCTGAATCTGACGAGTTCACGTCGCGTGTCGATGGTCACGGTCTCCTGGAACGGCTTGTCCGAGAACCCCCGCACGGCCCAGAAGGGACCGTGCAGTGTCACGTGGGCTTGCAGGCCGTCGATCCGTGCCCAGCGTTCTCGGCCGCCATGAGCCGAGATGACATGGTCGAGCAGGTCGTTCATCTCTGTCTCCGATGTGGTGCTGATCTGTCGAAGTCGGTGCGCCCCGTGAAGTGCGGTGACGCCGTCGCGGAGGCCCGGGGTTCGCGGGCCGCGTTCCGCGGCCAATGGAAAATGACTGAAGTAGGACCCCGAGGTGGATTACGGTCTTCTTGATCGTCCTTTCCGAACGGCTGAGCGGGGCGGCGCTCCGTGCCGCGTCCATGAAGGCACGGACGGACAGGTCTTCGAGGGTGATCTCGGGGCCGGCGGCGAACCGAGTACGCCGGTCCCCGTACGGGGCGTCCTGTTCCCGACCCGGCGTTGTCGAACGAAGCCGACGAAGTAAGGCTGATCGCCCCGTGGTTCGGGCTCTTCGGAAATTCCTGGCCCAGGCGAGCGCGCCGATCCGGCGGATGAGCTGCCCGGGAGGTGTGCGGGTTGTTCCGGCGCGCGGGTGGGAGGTTCCCACCCACGGCGACGGTCCGTGGTCCGGCCCGTGTCAGAGCCGGTCGACCTCCAGGAACTCAAAGGTGAGGTAGCCATGGGCAACGTAGGGCAGTTGGCCGAGAAGCTCACGGGCGGCGTGCGCGCTCTCGGCTTCCACGATCAGGAAGGCTCCGGGCGTGTCGGTGCGCCGGAAGGAGGAGAGCACGACGCCGTCCGCCTTCAACCTCCGCAGCACACGGGCTTCTTGTTCGGCGTGCGGGGCCAGTCGCTCACGCTCGGCTGTGACGGTGCCGGTCACATGCAGGTACATGGAAGTGTCCTCGTTCGTGAGTCGGTCGAGTGCTGCTCGTGCCGGACAGTCGGTGGGGCGGGTAGGGACCGAGGCCGCACCGACGGTGTTCCTGTCGAGGGGGCCGGCATGGTCAGGCCGCCCCTGCGGCCTGTTCGATGCGTGCCTTCGCGTCGGCCGCGCTGCGGGCGGAGATCTCCCGGTAGCCCTCCAGTGTGTGTCGCTGTACTTCGTAGTCGCGGCCGTGGATCCAGCGGGCGGTCAGTTCGGCCAGGCGCGCGCCGTAGCGTTCGGCTGTGACCAGGTCGCCGTGCGCGCTGACGGCACCGGGCTCCTCATCCACGTTGGTCTGACCCATGACACCGAGCCAGGACCCGAGTCGGTTCACGTCGTGCACCGTGCCGCCCGTCCAGTTGTTGCCCGCGGCGTCACCGACCGGGATCCACTGCATGTTCATCTGCGCCGCGAACACCGCGAGTTGCTGCAGTGAGAACAGCTTGTCGCCGTTCTGCGAGGCGGAGTGCGTGAAGCCGCCGGCGAGCTTGTCCTTCCATTCCTGTCCGAGGAAGGGATAGAACCCGGCCTCCAGGAAGGCCTTGAACACGGCCGAGACGCTGCCCATGTACGTGGGTGCGCCGAAGACGATCGCGTCGGACTCCCGCAGCGACTCCATGATCGCCTCGTGGGACCAGCGTCCTTCGTGAACCTGGTCTCCAGTGATCTCCGCCAGATGCACCTCGGTGTCCGGCACGCTCTTCGCTCCGTGGGCGATGCGCTCGGCGAGTGCGCGGGTGTGTCCGTACGGGGAGTGATAGACAACGGTGACGGTAGCCATGGAGGGGAACCTCTCTGTGGTTTCGGTGTGGTGTCGACCGCGTTGTGCGATCTGCAGGGGATGGGCCCCGGCGTACTGAACGAGGGTTCGCTCGGCGCGGTGTCCGCGTCAGGTCGTCGTCGGACCTGCGTTTGACCTGGAGACTTGCCGCCGCGCGGAGACGGGGCGTCAGGGGGCGGGCGAGGCCTCGACGGCGGCCAGGAACTCGTCGATCGTGGTGACCTCGTGACCGTAGGTGGGGTACGAGATCTCCAGGGCGGCCCGATGGGCCTCCTCGGTGAACTCCGCTACGGCGTCCGTGAGGAAGGTGACGTGGTAGCCGGCTTCCAGCGCGTGCCGGCCGGTTCCCTCGACGCACGTCTGGGAGGTCAGACCGGCCAGGACCACGTACTCGATGCCGCGCGCGGCGAGCTGGTCCTGCAGATCGGTGCCGGCGAAGGAGTCGAACATGTGGTGGCGGCTGACGACGACGTCGCCTTCCTGCGGGTGCAGCGCCGGGTAGAAGTCGGCGCCGTAGGTGCCCTCCCAGAAGACCTGGTTGTCGACTGCGGACCGGAAGCGCGGGAGGACGTGTCTGACGTCTTCGAAGACACCCTCGTGGAGGCCGTGAGGTGCGTAGAAGACGGTCACGCCCGCTTGCCGTGCGGCTTCCGCGAGGCGGATCAGCTGCGCGCGCAGGTCGGTCTTCTCGAGCATGGGGCCTATCTGCCCGCTGAGCTTCCCGTCCTCGGCCAGGAAGTCGTTGAGCGGGTCGATCAGGACCAGGGCTGTTCGTGCGTGGGGGTATGTGGGGGCGCTCATGGGTTCTTTCTCTCGGATTGCGTACCGCGGGCGGGGAGTCCGCTGCCCGGCGTGTGCGGGGTGACCACCCCGGGAGATTTACATGATGCTCATCATGAATAACCCAATCATGATGAGCGTCATGTAAATTGTCAAGCAGGGATCCAGCCCAGGAGGTGGAGATGCGCGTTTCTCGTGAGCAGGTGGCCGCAAACCGTGAGGCCATCGTCGTCAGTGCGGGCCGGCAGTTCAGGAAGCGCGGCTTCGACGACGTGACCATCGCGGATGTGATGAAGACCGCCGGGCTGACCCACGGCGGCTTCTACGGCTACTTCGACTCCAAGGAAGCACTGGCGGCAGCGGTGTGCGAGCGTGGAGTAGCAGACAGTGTCGCGGCCGTCGACGCCGTGGCGCAGCAGTCGCAGGGGGAAGCGGAGGGCCTCGGCCCCACGACCGATCCCCTCCTGCGGCAGTTCGTGGAGGACTACGTGTCGGCCCGGCACCGGGACGGCCCGGAGGAGGGGTGCAGCGTCGCGGCACTGGCCCACGACGCCGGGCGGAGCTCGGCGGAGATCCAGCGCATTCTCGCTTCCGGTATCAGGGGCATGGCCGAGTCGCTCAGCCGTCTGCGCGAGCTGGACGCGTCGGACCGCGAGCAGGGCGCCGATCCCGACTTCGCCACCCTGTGCACCATGGTCGGCGCGTTGGCGCTCTCCCGCGCCGTGGTCGAGGCCGATCCCGGGTTGTCCGAGACGATCCTCGAAGCTGCCCGGACACATATCGAGGCCCCGGTCTGAGGGATCCCGGGGGCCAAGGCCCGTGCGAGCGGGCGCCGTCAGTTATCGCGATGCCATCGTTCAGCGCGAACCACTCCCCGCAGAAAGCCGAGGCTCTCGGTGTCCGCCCGACCTTGCCGGTGCACGTACCTGCGCTCGCGCGGCCGTGCGTCTGCACAGGGGGGACGCAGGCCGTAGCCGGACAGCAGCCAGTAGGCGTGGAGCAGGGCACGTTCACCACGCGGTGCATCGGCTCTGTCGTGCCGCCGGATCCCCATCTCGCCGTAGGAGAGGTTCGCGGCGCCGGGCTCATTCTTGCCGTCCTCGAACGCCTTGCGGAGCTGTCGGTGGACAGCGACGACGTCCTAGGGGCCGGGCGTACGTGCGAGACGTCGACGCGAACAAGACCAAATGGGGTCAGGTGTCGGCGCATTCGCCGATGGCGGCGCAGGCGAGGCGAATGCCACCCAGGTAGGGGGAGACGCCGTCATCGCCGTGCATGTGGGGCGCGTCATGGAACCGACTGCCGCCATGGGCCGCCCTCCTGGAGGAAATGGCCGGCCCGGTCGCTGTGAGCGCTCTTTGTGTTCGTCAGGTCGCCGGCGCTCGCATCCGGCAACTACCCGTGGCCGGCCTCGGACGCGATCCCCGGAACGCTTGTGTCCTGTCAGGGCGTAGTGGCCTGCTGACTCGTCAGGGCACGCGTATATCGGCGTCGGAAGAGTTGCTGCGCGAGGAGCAGCACCGGGAACAGGAGGCGCCATGGATGGTGCGGAGCGGCGCGGGTCAGGGAGCGGATCGTCAGTGTGACCGTTCCGCCGGGGGAGCGGTGGACGATGAAGGCCTCTTCGCCGCAGACCGGATGGCCTGGCAGAGTCCCGTAAGCGAAGCCGCAGCGGTCCGGCGTGTCCACTACCGCCACGACCCGTACGGGCTCCCGGACTTTGAACGGGCCGAAGCCTGTGGTGATCAGGTACTCGGCTCCGGAGGCAACGTGTTCGCCGGCACTGCCACAGGGCGTGACAGTGAAGCCGCTGTGTCGCTTGACACCCCAGCGCAGCACGGCGTCTGCTGCGGTGTGCCAGTCGCGGTCCCCGTATCCGATGGCGACGGTGCGGGACCAGGACCGCAAGCCCGTGATCTCCGCCGACCACTGATTCTTCGCGGGACGTGTCGCTCCGACGGCATCGTAGGTGAGCGCATCAGCTGGAGAACGGTTGGTTTTACGGTTGGGCATGAGGCTCCCGTCGATCAGTGAAGGGCGATGGCTCCAAGGCCTGGCCGACACCATGGCGTGACTGCCCCATGTCAGGACAGTACAACTCGGTTCCTGGGACGGTTCGGCCCCTTGGGGAGTTGGTCGGTCGCTGGGCCCCTGAACGGTGACCGTCTGATTCACGCAGGGGCCGGACAGGATCACCGTGTCCGGCCCCGCTGCTCGTTCCCGGCTGCTCACCGGCTGAGGCGGATGCGCGGCCCCCGCACGAGCTCGACGTGTCCCACCGCTGAGGCAACGTAGTGGTGGCGGGGCATCACCACCTTCTGCCGTGCCTGGCCTTCCACTCGATGAGGGCGGCAGGGGACTTCTGGGCGCGGGGGAGCTCGCCGCCGAAGGCGCCGGCGGGTAGGCGCGGCCAGGTGTCGGTGAGTTCCGCTTCGATGGTGGCAGAGAGGCCGTTGCCGTCGTGGCCCCATGCGGAGCCGAGGAAGAACTCTCCGGCCCAGGGGTGCGCGAGGAATTCGTTGCCGGTGTCCATGGCGACCACGGAGGCCAGGAACTCGGACCCGGTGCAGGCTTCGCCGTAGGCGCTGTCGCTGGGCTCGATGAGACGGAAGGGCTCGCGCAGCGTGTCCTTCAGCCAGTTGCCCTGAGCGCCGGGGCGGGCAGGGGCCGATCGCCCGATCCCCGCACTCTGCCCGGCCGGCCCCGGTTCGGCCCTCCTGCGCGGTGATGGCCCGATACGAGGGGTATCGGTCCTTGCCCCGCTGTAAGGGATGGCCGGACTCTGGCAGGCATGATCACCTCGAACGGCCCGGCCGGCACGGGCAGGCGCCCGCGTACCCACCTCGTTGTGATGGTCCTCTACGACGGGGTGCAGGCGCTGGACGTCACCGGGCCGATGGACGTTCTGGCGGCCGCCAACGACCACGACGGCCGCTACCGGGTTGTCGCCCTGTCTCCCGGCGGTAAGGAGGTGCGGACCACGTCCGGGTTGCGGCTTGCCGCCGACGGGGTGCTTGAGCGGTGGTCCGGGCGGATCGGCACGCTCATGGTTCCCGGCAGCCCCAACTGGCGTGTGCCCGTGGAAGACCGCGGGCTGATCAGGGAGTTGACGCGGCTGGCCGGTTCGGCCGGCCGGGTGGCCTCCCTGTGCGCGGGAGCCTTCCCGCTGGCGGCCGCGGGCCTGCTGGACGGGTGCCGTGTGGCGACCCACTGGCGGCAGGCCGACCAGTTGGCCGCCCACTTCCCGTCGGTGGACGTGGACCGTGACGCGCTGTTCGTCCGTGACGGGCGGATCGTCACATCGGCGGGTGTGACGGCAGGTATCGACCTGACGCTGTCGCTGGTGGAGGAGGACCTGGGGCCGCAGGCGGCACGGGCCGCGGCCAAGGACCTGGTGGTCTTCATGGCCCGGCCGGGCGGCCAGTCCCAGTTCAGTGTCCGGCTGCGGGCACGGTACTGCCGCAGTGCGACGGTCCGCTCGGTGCTGGACGCCGTGGCGGCTGCTCCTCACCTGGATCACCGGCTGGGCGCACTGGCGGACCGGGCGGGGGTGAGCGTGCGCCACCTGACCCGGCTGATCCGCCAGGAGACCGGTACCACGGCTGCCCGGTTCGTCGAGGAGATCCGCCTGGAAGCGGCGCAGGGCATGCTCGAATCGGGCGCAGACCCGTTGGACACAGTGGCCCGCAGGAGCGGATTCGGATCCGCGGAAACACTGCGCCGTGCGTTTCAACGCGAATTCGGAATCACCCCCGGCGCCTACCGTGCGCGTTTTCGTACCACGCATCCGGAATACCCCCGGGCGTCTTCCGGTCCCGGCGGTGCAGTGCTCGCGGGCCGGGGGGTGGCCGCGTCGGGCGGCGGGCCGGGAACGGGCGGGTGACCGCCTTGCCCCGCGGACGGGGGTGGGCGGAGGATTTGTTCATGGACGGGCGAAGCGGGCGGAGCCGGCCGCACCTGGTGGTGATGGTGCTGTTCGACTGCGTTCAGTTGCTGGATGTCACCGGTCCGCTGGAGGTGTTCGCCGCCGCCAATGACCAGGGCGCCCGCTACCGGTTGCTGACCGCCTCCTGTGGGGGGCGGGAGGTGGTGACCACGGCGGGTGCGCGGCTGGCGGCGGATGTGGCCCTGGAGGAGTTCACCGGCAGAATCGACACCCTGATCATTCCCGGCCGCTCCGACTGGCGCACGGCGGTGTCCGACACCCCCCTGATCGCCGGGATCAGCCGCTTGGCCGGTTTCTCCCGCCGGGTGGCCTCGGTGTGCGCCGGTGCGTTCCCGCTCGCGGCCACGGGACTGCTGGACGGGCGCCGGGCCGCCACCCACTGGTGCCTTGCCGGCGACCTGGCCAGGCACTTCCCCCGCATCCAGGTCGATGCCGACTCCATCTTCGTGCGTGACGGAAAGGTCATCAGCTCCGCCGGGGTCACCTCCGGTATCGATCTGGCCCTGTCCCTGGTCGAGGAGGACTTCGGGCCCCGGGTGGCGCGGGCTGCGGCGAAGTTTCTGGTGGTCTTCATGGCCCGGCCGGGCGGCCAGTCCCAGTTCAGCGCCCGCCAGGCTGCCCGACAGCCCCGCCACCAGGTGGTGCGGCAGGTGATGGACGACGTCACGGCCGACCCCGCCGCCGATCACAGCCTGGAGGCGGTGGCCGGACGGGTCGGCGTGAGCGTGCGCCAGCTGACCCGGCTTTTTCGCACCGAGACCGCGATGACCGTGACCCGCTTTGTGGAGCAGATCCGCATCGAGGCGGCGCAGGGGCTGCTCGAGTCGGGCACCGACCCGCTGGACGTCGTGGCCCGCCGCTCGGGTTTCGGCTCCGAGGAGACCCTGCGCCGCGCGTTCCAGCGGGAACGCGGCGTCACCCCGGGCACGTACCGGGCGCGGTTTCGGACCACCTTCACGGCCCACTCGGCCAGCCACGGGACCCGCTGACCGCCCCCTTCTTTTCCCGTCCCGCCCACATATCGGGCCGTGCTTCCCGCCGCACGGGCCAAGGTTTCCTTTTCGTGCCGGATTCGGAAATCCGCTGGAGTTCTTTCGCGTTGCCGAATCCGTAACGCGAAAGGGGCTGCCTTGGTGGCTGTCATCGGGAAATGTTTTTCTCTTCCAAAGGAGACGCGCCGGCATGGGTATCTGGAGGCCCTTGCCCGGCGCCGACTACCGCGCGCAGCGGTCGATCTCCTGCTCGCCCCGCTGCTGGCGGTGGCCGCTCTCACGGAGGCCGTCGATCCCGCGCATCAAACCGGACAAGGCCTGGACGCGGTGGGCATCACCCTGGCACTGATGGTGGGCGCTCCCTTTGCGGTGCATCGCCGGTGGCCGCACGCCGCGCTATGGACTGTCGGCGCGGCGGCGGCCGCGCTTCAGGCCCGGCACTCCATTCCCGCGCCGGTTGCCGGCGCGGGCGCGACCATCGGCACGGTGCTGCTGGCCGTCGCAGTGGCGGTCTTCCTCACCACCGTCCGCTCCGGACGCTGCCCGACCTACCGGTTGCTGGCGGTGACGCTAGGGGCGGCGAGTATCACCGAAGTGCTGATCGCTCCGGACGGCGGTATCGGCTCGGCCCTCGTCGTGGACGTCATCGTGGTCGCCGCGTGGGCGTTGGCCTGCCTGGTCGGAGCCCGCCGCGCGATGGCGGCCGAGGCACAGGAGTACGGGGCCGCACTCGAGCGAGAACAGGTCGCGCTGGCGCGTACTGCGGTGGTGGAGGAGCGGGCCAGGATCGCCCGCGAACTGCACGACATCGTGGCCCACCATGTGAGCCTGATGATCGTGCAGGTCATCGCCGCCGACCGCGTCCAGACCAGCAACCCGCACAAGACCCACGAGTTGCACGCCGCAATCGAAGCGACCGGCCGTGCCACCGTCACGGAGCTGCGGCGCCTGCTGGAATTGCTGCGCACCGAGGAGGACGAAGCGGTGACGGGGCGCTCGCCGCAGCCGGCCCTCGCCGACATCCCGTCACTGCTGGTCTCCCTGCGCAAAGCCGGGCTACGCGTGGAAGCGACCCACACGGGTGCCGCCCGTCCGCTGCCGGCCGGCACCGAACTCACCGCTTACCGGGTGGTGCAGGAGGCGCTGACCAACACGCTGAAACACGCCGGGCACACGCATGCGGCCGTCGCCTTCGACTGGCTTCCGCACTGCCTGACCATCACGGTCCGCGACGACGGCCCGCTCGCCGGTGCCACCAACTCCCCGGCGGTGCCGCCTGGTTGCGGGCACGGGCTGGTCGGCATGCACGAGCGTGTCGCGGCTGTCGGCGGCAGCCTGAACACCGGCCCGCAACCGGGCGGGGGCTTCCTCGTCCGCGCCGACCTGCCCCTCACCGCGCCCTGCGACAACGAAACGGACCGTCCTTGATGACCGCCACCCGTATCCTGCTCGTCGATGACCAGCCCATGATCCGCACCGGGTTCCGTCTCATCCTCGAAGCCGAACCCGACCTGACCGTGGTCGGTGAATCCGGTGACGGCCTGGCCGCCATCGACGACGCCCGCGGCCTGCAACCGGACGTCGTCCTGATGGACATCCGCATGCCCCGGCTGGACGGGGTGGAGGCGACCCGCCGCATCCTTCAGGCCCGGTCGGCGACCCGAGTGATCATCCTGACCACCTTCGACCTGGACGCACACGTCCTGGACGCCCTGCGCGCAGGGGCCAGCGGCTTCCTGGTCAAGGACGGCCCCGCCGACTCCCTCGTCGAGGCGATCCGCACCATCGCCTCGGGGGAAGCGGTCATCTCCCCAAGGGTGACCCGCCGGCTCCTCGAGCGGTTCGCCGCGCTGCCTGAACCGGCGCCCGCTCCGCCGAGCCTCAACGCCCTCACCCAGCGGGAAACAGACGTGCTGCGGACCCTGTCCCGGGGGTTGTCCAACGCCGAGATCGCCGCCGAACTCTTCGTCAGCGAGGCCACCGTGAAGACCCATGTGGCCCACATCCTCGACAAGTACCACCTGCGTGACCGCGTGCAGGCCATCATCCTCGCCTACGACACAGGACTTGCCGTGCCTTCCGCCCCCACCCGGCGCTAAGGCCCGGCACCGGGCAGGAGCCGGGCCGCCACGGTCATCCATGCGAATGACCTCCACCCTCGCCACCAGGGCTGACGACCCCGGACGCCGTGAAGCGCAAGCTGGATGCAGTCAACGCCACCCCCGCCGTTGGCGGTAGCGAGCGCGGCGTCGGACAGGCGTCCGAATCTCTCGAGGAAACACGTGATGACCACGACCGCACCCGACCGTCCCGTTCCCTGCCCGACGATCCTCTGGCCGTGCCCGTCTCACCTGCGCATCACCCTGATCACCGCGCCGGGCCACAGCATGCTCGTGCGCCTGAGCGGCGAACTGGACATCGCCACCAGCCCCGGGATCAAGAGCGCACTCGACTTCTGTCTCAGCCTCGATGACAGCCACGGCGTGACCCTCGACGCGGCCGACCTCACCTTCATCGACGCGGCCGGTCTGCGCCCCCTGGCCGACGCTCACACGCTCAGCCGACGACGCGGCCAGTGGCTGCGCATCGCACCCATGAGCTCCGCGCTGTACCAGGTTCTGTCCCTGACCCGGCACACCCACCACCTCCTCGACTGCACGGCAGCAGACCCGAGCGACACCCGCCGGGTTGCGCCCGGCGCATCGCTGCGGCAGCGGTGACCTGCACCATTGGCAGCACCTCTTCGTACCGTGCTGTTTCTGCCCGGCACCCCCGGCCCGCGCGCCGACGGACCGTGAAACGACATACGCGGTGGCGACCGGGCCCAGGCGCCCGTGCCCACCGGACCGACGAGGACTCCTTCGCCCACCCGCCTTGGCCGCGCCGCCCGTGGACCGGCCGGCAGATGCGCGACGACCTCCACGAGGCATCCCCCATCTGTGGCCTGCGCGCACACTCGTTGGCGTCGGCTGGCGGCAGTTCGGCGCCGCCGATTCGTAGGCGCCCGGTGACGTTCGCAAGACGTCGCTCGGCCACCGCGGCCGCACCCGAGGGAGCGACTTGCGCTGGTCCTGCGCGTGCTTGGCCGGCGACAACGCGAAGCCCGCACGTCACGCGTGGAGTCACCGGGTCACGTCACGCGTGGAGTCGCCGGGTCACGTCACGCGTGGAGTCGCCGGGTCACGTCACGCGTGGAGTCGCCGGGTCACGTCACGCCGGGGGCCGGTTTCGCCGCAGCTGTCCTGACCGTCGTCATGTGCAGTACCGCGCCCACACGCCATCCCCCCGGTTCCCGGGTCACCTCGACCGTTTCGGACAGCGCCTCGACGATGGCCAGGCCGCGGCCGTGTTCGGCCAGTTCCCGCGGGATGACGAGCCGGTGCGGCTCCAAAGGGGCTCCGGAGTCGGTGACACACATGTACAGCCGGTCTGTCCGTTGAAGGAGTCGGACGGTTATCTCCGCGTGGCCGTATCGGACGGCGTTGGCCGCCAGTTCACTGATGATCAGCGCGGCCGTGTCGAGGTCGTCCGCGCCCGCTCCCCACACAGTGAGGAGGTCTGTGGTCCAGCGGCGGGCGATGCTCACGCTGACAGGCTCGGCGGGCAGCGCCACCACGGCTGTCCGGGCAGGGCCCGTCACAGGCGGTGTCGTCGGGGGCGTGGTGTCCACGGCCAACGCGGTCTGGTGGGCGGCAAGGCTGGGATGACGTGGCAGGGACAGCATGGCGACCTCCGGGGCCGTGCGCGGCGGAGAATTCGCGCGCACATGGTTGGCAACTGCGGGCGCCGGTGGGGCCATGGCCGTGCCCCCGGACCTGCTTCCCACGTTTTTGGCCCTCCGTGCCCGCCCACGGCGCGGACCGAGCAGCGCCCCCGGCGAGGGGTGCCCACTACGACGAGAACGGTCCCGACCATCACCCCACGATTGCCGGCGCCGCCCAGGCGCCTTCTACGGTGAGCGGCGAATCCGGCGACGTCAGCGGGCGGGCGGCAGCGACCACGCAGTACGACCAGGACGGATGTCAGCACGAACTCCCCGGCCGCGTCGGCATCCCCGTACAGCGGTCCGAAGGAGCGGCAGCGGGCCGGTGGCCTGTTCCCGGAGCACCTTGCGACGGTACGTCCCGGGTCGGCCGGACGGTTGTGGCGTGGTGGTCATCGTGTGGCAGGCGCGGGCCAGATCTCGCGCCGGGCGCCGGCCGGCGCCCGGCCCTGCCGCTGGCCCGCGCGGGCGGATGCGGGCCGGTGCTCGGGATCCAGCGGATCGGGGCCGATGGCCTCCAGCGCGTCGTCGTCGGGCGTGACGACCAGGACCCGGCTGTGCGTGCGCAGCGGCGGCACCTCGGCGGAGAGTCCCTCGGACACCGGGTCGAGGCCGGGGCCGATGCCGGGGGCGAGGACGACCACCACGTCGTGGCCCAGCAGTTGGTCGGCGACAAGCCGGTGAAGGCCGATGCCGCTGGTGGCCTGGACCGCCACGACCGAGCCGGCCGACGTGCCGACCACCAGGTCGGCCGCCGCGAGGTCCGCCCCTGCCTGCCGCAGCGCCTCGAGCACGCCCAGCTCCCGGGCGATACCCGTCACGCCTCCTCCGCCGAGCACCAGGGCCGTCGACATCAGCGGCCCTCCGCCGCGGAACGGGGTGCGGCAAGAGCCTGGCCCAGCGCCTGCCCGGCCTGGTTGATCGCCGCCTGGGTGAGGGGACTGGCCGCCAGCGCATCCTGCGCGGTGAAGGAATGGATCGCTCCCAGGTAGCGGACCGCGACCACGGGTACGCCCGCTTCCGTCAGCTTGCGGGCGTATGCCTCGCCCTCGTCGCGCAGCACGTCCGCCTCGGCCGTGATCACCAGGGCCGGCGGCAGCCCGGCCAGTTCCTTGATGGTGGCCCGCAGCGGTGCGGCGGTCGGTTCGGTGCGCACCGAGCGGTCGGGGGCGTAGTGGTTCCAAAACCACCGCATCTGCGCGCGGGTGAGGAAGAAGCCGTTCGCGAACTGCTCGTAGGACGGCGTGTCGAAGCCGGCGTCCAACGCCGGGTAGAACAGCACCTGCTGCCGCAGGCGGGGGCCGCCCCGGTGCTTGGCCAGCAGGGCGGCTGCGGTGGCCAGGTTGCCGCCCGCGCTGTCACCGGCGACCGCCAGCCGGGCCCCGTCCAGGCCGTACTCCAGCCCGTGCTCGGCGATCCAGGCGGTGGCCGCGTAGGCCTCTTCGAGCGCGACGGGATAGCGGGCTTCCGGGGAGCGGGTGTACTCCACGAACACCACGGCGGCGCCACTGGCGTGGGCCAGGTCGCGGGTGGCGCGGTCGTAGGAGATCCGGTCGCCCAGTACCCAGCCGCCGCCGTGGAAGTACATCACCGCCGGCAGCGTGCCCGAGGAGGTGTCCGGCCGTACGATCCGCACCAGCACGGTGCCGCCGGGCCCGATGGGCAGGTGGTGTTCCTGGATGTGGACGGGCTTGAGCACCGCCTGGGCGGCGTGCTGGCCTGCCAGGGCTGCGGCCCGGGCTTCGAGGACCGACTGGCTTTCCAGCGGCGGCGCATCCGCTGCGGCCAGTTGTGCCAGGAAACGCTCGGCATACGCGTCCACGCGTACCGGCTCTTTGGTGTCCAACGATTCCTCCACGAGGGGCGGGAGAGGAGCGGGCTGTCAGGGACGATGCCTGGCGGCGTCGGTGGCGTGATGTTGCGGCGGCGCTGCCATGGGCGCGATTCGCCCTGGTGGCGGCATCGTGTCGTCGTCGGCGGATACCTGGGGGCGGGCGAGCCGGCGGTCGTCGAAGTACGGGCTGAAGTTCCAGCCCAGCAGGCTGGGGCGCCCGTCGTAGTGGGCCAGGCGCCCGATGGAAGCGGTGCGCAGTGCCAGGTGCGCCCCCGCCGCGGCGGACAGGCCGAGCCACCGGGCGGTCATCAGCCGGATGAGGTTGCCGTGGGAGATGAGGACGACGGGTCGGTCGTCGGCCAGGAGCCGGCGGGCCCGGTCGAGCACGCTGTCCGCCCGGGCGGTCACCTGCGGCAGGCATTCGCCCGTGCACGCCTGGGTGTGGAGGGCGGCGTCCCAGAGGTCGTGGTGGCACGGTCCGCTGGGGCAGTGCTCGTTCACGGTGTGACCGTCGGGCAGTTGGTAGCTCCACTCCCGCAGGTCGGCGCTGACCTCCACGTCCAGGCCCGCCAGCTCGGCGGTGCGGCGGGCACGCAGCGCTGGACTGCACAACACATGGGCGTCCTGGTGGGCCTGCAGGTGCGGCAGGAGCATGGCGGCCTCCCGCTTGCCTGCGGCGGTCAGGTCGGGGTCGTCCTGCCCGGTGTAGTACCGGCGTGAGCGGTTCCAGGCCGTCTCCGCGTGCCGGACGAGGATGATCTGCTGCTGGGGCATCTGTCACCGTGTCTTTCCTCGGGGCCCCGGTCTGCCGGCCAGGCAGGGCCGGCAGACCGGGGCCGTGTTGCTCACGTGTTGTCGGCGGCGTCTTTGACGGGGGCGGTTTTGGCGGTGGTCGGACGGTGGGGCCGGGGGGCGGTGACGACGCGGGCGAGGCATGCGTGCCCGGTGGCGTCCGCCGTGCCGCGGGACACCTCAGCGCTCCGCGGCGCTCAAGAGCACGGCGATCCGGCTCTGGTGGGCGATGGCGTCGCTGACGCTGGGGGCGATCCAGCTGGCGAGACGGCTGCGATGGTGCGGGCTGACGACGATCAGGTCGGCGGCGAAGCTCTCGGCGGCCTCTTGTACGGCTCGCGCCACATCGGCCACCAGGCCGTCCAGCAGTTCGCCGTCGGTCGGGACGCCGGCCTGCCGCAGGGTTGCAACGGCCGAGTCCAGGACCTGGTGGGCGGCCGCGTCGTCCTCCAGGTCGACGACGGTGTCGTACACCACGTCGGAGGTGTCGATGTGCAGCACACGGACCTTCGCGCCGGTCAGTAGGGCCAGTTCGGAGGTGGTGCGCAGCGCGTGCTGTGTGGCTGCAGTGCCGTCGACGGCAACCAGAATGCGGTGGAACATGGTGGAGATCTCCTTGGGGGACAGGGGTTGCTCAGTGCCTGGTGACGGTGGGGGCTCCGGTGGCAACCGGCGTTTCCCGGTGCTGGTGCCCCGCGGACCGCTCGCGCTGGATGAGAGCGACCACTGCGGAGACGGCGAGCAGGATCACCGACAGCCACAGCCCCTTGGCGATGCCGCCGGAGGAATCGGACATCATGCCGGAGACCAGGGGGCCGACCGCCTGGCCGACGCTGAAGGCGACCGTCAGCAGGGCGATACCGGAGGTCCAGGCGTGCGCGGGCAGCATGCGGCGGGCCAGGACGGTCACGGCGGTGGGGCCGGCCATGAACGCGCTGCCGAAGATGATCGCCGAGGCGATCGCGGCGCCCATCCCGTGCCACAGCAGCACGGGCAGCACGCCGATCAGCACGACGGCCGAGACCAGCGCAGGGGCGACGCCACCGCGCAGCCGGCCGATCACCCGCCCCCACACCAGCAGTGTCGCCGCCGCGGAGGCCACACCCAGCACGATGAAGAACGTGGCGGTGCCCCAGACCTTCATGCCCTGGCTGTGCAGCAAGGCGATGACGAAGGTCATGTAGGACACGTAGCCGGCGCCGAACAGCACGTACCAGACGAACGTGGGCGTCAGCGGTTTGAGACTGACGCGGCCGTTGTGGGCGGCACCGCCCGCGGCCTGCTCGGGCACCTGGCGTGCGGCCCAGGCGGCCGGGCCGATCGCGAGCGCGGCGAGCACACCCATCAGCAGCCATCCGGCCTGCCAGCCCGACACGCCCCAGGCGGTGAGGGCCGCAGGAACCACCACGCCGGAGAGCACCACCCCGATGCCGACGCCGGCCATGTACATCCCGACCAGTGCGGCCGAGCGGGCTTGTTGGCCGCCGCTGTGGACGCGGGAGGCGAGTGCCGAGCCGACCACGAAGGTCACCGCGGTGCTCAGACCGCCGACGAACCGCAGGACGGTCAGGCCGGCGAAGTTGTCGGTCGTCCCGGAGGCGAACAGGGCGAGCGCGCTGATGACGATGCCCCACACGAATGCTTTCCGGGCGCCGAGACGGCGCGACCACCAGGCGGCGGTGGCGGCTCCGATGATGTAGCCCAGCGCGTTGGAGGTGTTCATCCCGCCGGCTGCCGCGTAGCTCCAGTGCAGCTTCTCGCGCATGGCCGGCAGCAGCAGTGCGTAGGCGAACCGGGTGAAGCCCAGCGCCACCACCGGGCCTGCTGCCAGGCCCAGCGCGATCAGGAACTCCGGCCGCCGCTTG
The DNA here is from genome assembly GCF_042887295.1 of Streptomyces sp. NPDC057950. Taxonomy (NCBI): domain Bacteria; kingdom Bacillati; phylum Actinomycetota; class Actinomycetes; order Kitasatosporales; family Streptomycetaceae; genus Streptomyces; species Streptomyces sp. NPDC057950. Next base: position 64,842 of record NZ_JBHVPP010000029.1, on the reverse strand, counting down.
GCGGTCAGAGAAGGCGAGGCGGTCATCGCACACGCTCCCAGGCAGTCGAGTCGATCATCACACGGCCTTTCTGGAACGATCCGGATTTGAGGATCACGGCGCTTGAACGGCGCCTTCACGGGTCTTCAACCCGTGCCGTGTGGGCTGCCATGTCCGGCCGTCGGGCCGCGCTCCCCACTGATCGGGCCACCGCACGGCCCCCGGCACGGCGGTGGTCACCGGACGGCCGAGCCCGCCACAGCAGGCGCCCGCGCACCAGGACGAAGAGCCCGACGCCCACTGGCGGTGCGAGACCACGTACACCCCCAGCCAGCCGTGTCGTGAGAGACGAGTTCCGGCCCGAACTGCCGGGCCAGGCTGAAGCTTCCGCCCGCCTGCCGACTGGCAGGACCAGAGCGGCGATCGCCGCCCCGGCGACGGTCGGCGGCCAGAAGGCCGGACGGGGCAGGGCCGCCACGCAAGGTCACCGCGGCAAGCACCGGGGAGGACGCCGCGGCGCTGGGGGCACGGCACCCGCCACTTGGAGGGAATCAGTCGGCTGCCGGGTGGTGGCGGCGCAGCCGACGGCAGGACGGGCCGCCTGCTTCCCCCGCACCAGCCGGCCCACCGTCACATCAACTGCGCAACCAGCCGGTTCAGGTGCGCCTGTGCCGCCGCAACCCCGCTCCGGCAGGGCACCCATCAGCCAAGACATCGGCGAGAGGGCCGGGTTCATGTGGCCGTCCGAACGACGGGATGATCATTCGCCGGCCCGCCAGGACGACGGCACGGTACGGCGCTGCCTACGGTCACCTAGGCAGCGCCCCGGGATACAGCACCTGCTAGGCAGCGCCCCGGGATACAGCACCTGCAGCTTCACCACGGCCGACAACCACCGCCAGGTCACCTTGCCGTTCAACACTCCGATCGACTCGCGGAAGTTGAAGACAGCCGCGGACAGCGCACTGAAGACGCTGCTGAACCCTGCCACCACGTCGGAACAACCCGACCCGACACAAGCACGCCAGGCCCTCGCGCACTGTGCGCGCCGCACAGAGCCACCGGTCGCGCCGTTGCCGCCCCGGGCGCGAAGCCGCGGCCGCGAGCGGGGAGCGCCAACTCCCTGACGATGCCGCACAGATGCGCTCCGGACACCTCGTCGCAGGCTCACCGGCCCGATGAGCGATCTGCAGCCTACCCACGGCACGCAGTCACCTCAGGTCGGCGCCCCGCGGCGGAGTGTCCCGTACATGTGACGGGACGCGACGCCGCATCACGCCCTTGCCGAGGGCCTGTCACTCCCGTGTCCGGGTGGCTGCGACGGGTGGTGTACGCAGGTTCAGACGGGTGGGGATGAGGGCCGCGGCGTAGGCGAGGAGCGCGGTGGTGCCGGTCACGGCCAGGTAGGTGAGTGGGGGGACGTACGGGGTGGGGGTTGCGGTGAGGGCATAGGCGACGAGGATCAGTGGCAGCGCGGCGGCTGCGGTGCCCAGGCCGGTGCCGGTGAGGACGACGGCTGCGGTTTCCCAGCGCATCATGCTGCGCACTTGTGCCGGGGTGCTGCCCGCCAGCCGCAGCAGCGCGAACTCGCGGCGGCGGACGGCGGTGTTCATGGCCAGGGTGTTCACCACGGTGATACCGGTGTAGATGATCACCATGCCGGCCAGGAGGTAGTTCACCCATGCGGTTGCCTGCGCTTCCTTGAGCCGGTCCTGGTGGGCGAGGCGGTCGTGGACGGTGGTGCCGGGATACTGGCGGGCGAGTGCGGCCAGGTCCGCTGCGAGTTGGGTGCCAGATGTACCGGGGGTGCCGCGAATCAGAACGGTTTCGTCCATGGCCGCGGTGGTGTGGGGGAGCAGTTGCTCGTGGGCGAGGGTGAGATCGGCGAAGCCCAGCCCGCGCCCGTACACGGCGATGACCTCGGCCTTGAGGGGAGTGCCGTCGCCCAGTTGCAGTTGGGCGGTGTCGCCGAGGCCGAGACCCAGCCATGAGGCGGTGGTGGCGCTGACGGCGACGGTCCCGGGCCGCAGGCGTGCGGTGCTGCCCTGCTGGACGTCCAGGTCGAGGGTGTCGTGCAGGCCCTGCGGTGTGACGCCCTGCGTGGTCAGGGAGATCGCCGACTCGCCTCCCAGTTGTTTGCTCTTGGCGACGGCTTTGGACCGCACCAGGGCGGTGGCGGTCTTCACTGCCGGTATCCGGCGGGCCCGCTGGGCCAGTTCAGGCGGCAGGCCGTGCGGTGAGACAAGGACGTGGTCGGCAAGGGTGGCGGTGCGGGTCTGCCGGCCGGCCGCATCCAGCGCGGTGGTCTGGGCGAACACGATGGTGGCGGCGAAGGACACCGCCAGGACCAGCGGGGTGACGGCACCGGCCAGCCGGCCGGCGTTGGCCCGGGTGTTGGCCGCCGCCAGGTGACCGGTTGCCCGGGACAGGCGCAGCAGCGGGCCGAGCAGCAGCATGGCGGTGCGGGCGACGGCCGGGCCGAGCACGGCGAGCGTGATGACCAGCAGCAGAACGAGGGTGTTGGCCAGGTTGACGAGCGTGGCCACGTCGCCGCGCTGACTGAGGCCGCCTGCGAAGGTGGCCGACGAGCACGCCAGCAGCACCGCGCCGGTGATCGCGCGGCCCCGGCCCAGGGCGGGGCGCTCCATCGCAGCCTCGCCCAGCGCCTGGGCCGGACGGATACGGCTCGTGCGGCGGGAGGCGGACAGGGCTGCCACGAGAGCGGTGAGCACGGTGATCAGCAGCGCACCGGCCGCCGGGAGCGGGCCGGTCACCGGTTCGAAGTCGGGCGGCACGATGCCGTGGCCCGCGAAGCGGTCGCGGATCCAGTGCGTCACCACGTGTGCCAGGGGCCAGCCCAGGACGCCGGCGGCCAGCGCGACGACCGTGGCCTCGACGGCGATCATCCGCCGTACCTGGCCGGGGGTCGCGCCGACCGCGCGCAGGAGGGCCGCCTCGCGCGTGCGGTGCTGCACCGACTGCCCGAGGGTGCTCGCGACGACAAGGACGGCGACGAGGAAAACCGTGCCGGCGAAGGAACCCGCCAGCAGGGTCAGGGCCGATCCGGTCACGGCGACATCGGTGAACTCTGCCCGGCTGCGCCCGTCGCCGGTGCTCACCGACAGCGACGGGTCGTCCAGCGCGTTTTCGACGCGGGCGGCCAGGTCGCCGGTGGCCGGTCCCGGCGGGGTGGCCGGTACGCCGAAGGCGTCCACGGTGCCGGGGTGCCCGGCCAGTTGCCGGGCTGTCGCGTCGGTGAAGAACACCACGGACTGGCGGGCCAGTTCGACGCCGGGTCCCGGCTCCACGATGCCCGCGACCCGGTACCGCTCCGGGACCGAGCGGGTCATCAGGGTTACGGTGTCCCCGGCGCCGACCCCGAAGCGGCGGGCCAGATCCCGGTCCAGGACGACGTCGTGGGCACCGCGCGGGGCGGACCCCGCGGTCAGGGCGAAGGGCGCCAGGACGGCCGCGGACCAGTTGTGTCCCTGCAGGGGCGGGCCGTGGTCGGCCTTCCTGCCGCTGTCGGTGATCCGCGCGGGGAAGCCGATGTCGGCCACGACGCCTGACGCGCCGGGCACGACCGCGATCCGTTCGCGCAGCCGCTCCGGCACATGGACGCGTTCGGTGAGCGGCTGCGAGGCGGTGCGGTCCTTGCCTCCGGCGGTGTGGACGGTGATGTCGGCGCGGTCGCGGCCGGAGACGACGACCGACGCCCCGGCGTACCGTTCGGCGGGCGGGGTGCCGCGCAGCCCGGACTCCAGCAGGACGCCGCAGGTGCCGAGGATCGTCGCGGCCAGCAGCAGGGCGATGAAGGTGCCGGCGAAACCGCCGGCGCGGGTGCGCAGGGTGCGCAGTGCGATGCCGGTCATCAGGCGGCGCTCCACAGCCCGGACAGCCTCCGGGTCACCTCGTCGGCGGTCGGCGCCGCCAGGTGCCCGGCGATCCGCCCGCCGGACAGGAAGAGCGCGGCGTCGGTGTGCGCGGCGGCGACGGGGTCGTGCGTCACCATGACCACCGTCTGCCCGAGGTCGGTCACCGCCGTCCGCAGCAGGCCGAGGATGTCGCGGGCGGTGTCCGGGTCCAGCGCACCGGTCGGCTCGTCCGCGAAGATCACGTCGGGCCGGGTCACCAGGGCCCGCGCGATGGCGACGCGCTGCTGCTGGCCGCCGGACAACTCGGCGGGCCGGCGCTTGGTACGGTCGGCAAGACCCACGCGCGTGGTGATCTCCGTCAGCCAGGCACGGTCCGGGCGGCGCCCCGCCAGGCGCAGCGGCAGCGTGATGTTCTGCGCCACGGTCAGCGACGGCAACAGGTTGAACGCCTGGAAGACAAAGCCCACCCGCTCACGGCGCAGCCTGGCCAACTGGGTCTCGCTCATCCGGACCAGGTCTGCGGTGCCCAGGTGCACGCTGCCGGCCGTGGGCCGGTCCAGCCCGGCGGCGCAGTGCAGCAGAGTGCTCTTGCCGGAACCGGAGGGGCCCATGACCGCGGTGAACGTCCCGCGGGCGAACGCCGCGCTGACATCGTGCAGGGCATGCACGGCGCCGGCTCCCCGCCCGTAGGTCCGGGTGACCTTGTCCAGGCGGACGGCGGTCTCGGGCACCGCTCCGGGCACGGGGCCCGCAGTCCGGACCCAGGCACTCACCGTTCCTCCCCGGGGGCGCCCGCCGCATGCCCGCGCGACCACAGGACGCGCGTGACCTTCACGGCGTCCGCCCCGCACGGGGGGAACGCCACCCAGACCAGGCAGGGCGTGAACGCGCGGACGCCGTGCGGGAAGTGCCGGTGGTGCATGGTGATGTTCCTTCTGTCGCGAGGAGCGCCTGCTGTCGCGAGGAGCGCCTGATGAGGGCTTCAACCCGTCCCCTGTACGGGCCGGTGCCTACCGGATGGGACCACTTGCCCTCGAAACGGGTCATCGCGGTGGCACGGGAGGCGCTTTGGGCAGCGGGCCCGCGCCGGGCAGCCGGGCACGGACAGTTCCGAAAGCCACCGCCGCGGCCAGTGGCGCCAGGGCGTACACCCACAGCCACCGCGTGTCGCCGGACAGCAACTGCGGGCCGAACTGCCGGGCCGGGTTGAAGCTGCCGCCGGCCCAGCCGCCGGTCAGCCAGATCAGCACCGTGACGGCCGCACCGGCCACCACCGGGACGCGCCAGGACGGCCCCGGCCGGGCGGACACGAAGGTGACCGCGGCCAGCAGCACCGCGGTGGCCGCGGCCTCGGCCGCGAACACCACCACGGCAGGGATCCCTTCGGCTGCCCTGACGGCCGCGAATCCCGCCTCGGGCTTGGCCAGCGCAGCCCCCCACACCACCCGCCCCGCCACGACTCCCACCACGGATCCGCCCAGTTGCGCCGCCGCGTAGCCGGCCAGATCCCGGCCGGGCAGTGCCCCCATCAGCCAAAACGCCACGGATACGGCGGGATTCATGTGCGCGCCCGAACGCCGCCCGAACGGCGAGGCGATCAGCAGCCCTACGGAGCCGCCGCTGACGATGCCGCCCACCACCACACGCCCGCCGCCTGCAGGAACCGCCTGGGCGAGCGGACTTGCGGGGTCGGCCAGCCACCGGAACAAGGTGGCCATGGCGAACAGCAGAACGGCCGTCGCCGCGAACTCTGCCGTCCACGCCGGCCAGCGCCCACCGGTCCCGTGATCGTGCTGTTCCGGCAGCGGCGCCGCTGCGTCGCCGGCTTTCTGCGTGCTGCCCGGCGCAGTTGCGCCCATGCCGTTCCTCCTGGCGGTGTGTGACGAGGCGGACCCGCCACCGGGGCCGGCCCGGCCGGGAGCCGACCGCTCCTGCCACGATCCGCCCCGCATTTGCAGGGCCGTTGCACGACACCGCCGGGTGCCCGGCCTGCAAGTCCCGTGCAACTACGGCCGTCAGCCTGGAAGCGGGTCAGCGATGTCAGCCACCCCACGAACGAAGCGGCGGCCGCGATCCGGCCCGCCGCGCGAAAGGAACACGATGAACGACGACGCCCTGCACCGGCTCACCGACCACGGGGTCGCGGTCTGGCTGGACCACCTCGACCGCCGCGACCTGGACTCCGGGAAGCTCGAGCGGCAGATCGCGGGCCGCCGGGTCACCGGCGTCACCACCAACCCGACGATCTTCCGCAACGCCCTCGACGGCAACGACGCCTATCAGGCACAGCTGGGCGAACTCGCGCGGCGCGGCGCGGACACTGACGGCGCGTTGCTGGCCGTCACCACCACCGACGTCCGTCGCGCCTGCGACCTGCTGATGCCGATCCACCGGCGCACCGGGGGCAGCGACGGCCATGTGTCGATCGAGGTGGACCCGCGGCTGGCTCACGACGCGGCGGCCACCGTCGCGCAGGCCCAGGAACTACGGATCCGCGTGGACCGGCCCAACGTCCTGGTCAAGATCCCGGCGACGACCGCAGGGCTGGAGGCCCTCACTCGCACGACCGCGCTCGGTATCAGCGTCAACATGACCCTGCTGTTCAGCCTCACCCGGTACCAGGACGTACTGCACGCCTACGCGCGCGGCCTGCGCGCCGCTCTGGCAGGCGGCCTCGATCTGGGAGGCATCGCCTCCGTCGCGTCCTTCTTCGTCTCCCGCCTCGACACCGAGACCGATGCGCGGCTCGCGGCCCTCGGCGGCACCCAGGCCGCCGCTCTGCGAGGGCAAGCCGCACTCGCCAACGCCCGCTTGGCATACCGGATCTACGAGCAGGAGATGGCCCGCGAACACTGGCAGCGGCTTCAGGCACAGGGCGCCCGGCCACAAAAGCCGCTGTGGGCCAGCACCGGCACCAAGAACCCCGCATACGACGACACCCGCTACGTCACCGGCCTGGTGGCACCCGGCACGGTCAGCACCATGCCGCAGGCGACCCTGGACGCCGTCGCCGATCACGCGGTCATCGACCGGGACCTGCGCGACCTGTACGGCGAGTCGGCGATCGTGCTGGACGAACTGGCTGCCGCGGGAATCGACTACGACCAGGTGACCCGCGAGCTGGAGGAGCAGGGCCTGCGGCAGTTCACCGACGCCTGGCTGGACCTGCGCGAGACCGTCCGCAGCGCACTGGAGGAAGCCCACTGACGGAAAACCCTCGTCCCGATACGTGGGAAGCAGGTCCGGCCTGCCGGTGGCGCGCACGCCCCGTACGACGGACGGTTGGTCGCGGGCAGCCACGTCCCGCCGCCCCACGTACACAGGAAGCCCTCCCATGCCATCCCCCACCAGCGCACCCGCCCCGGCCCGCGCCGCCGGCCCGATCCGCCTGCGGTTGATCGGCCCCCTCGAGCTGACCGACCCGGCAGCCGACCGCAGGCCGGTGATCCCCCGTGGCCGGGCCGCCCTGCTGCTGGCCCTGCTCGGGGTGCGCCGCAACCGGGTGGTCGCCCTGGGCGAGATCACCGACATCCTGTGGGAGCAGGACCGGCCCCCCGCAGCGGAGCAGACCGTCGCCTCCCTGATCAGCCGGCTCCGCAGGATCACCGGTCCCTGCCTGGAGCGCGTGGGTTCGGGCTACCGGCTGGACACCACCGACTGGCAGGTCGACCTGGACGAGGCGGCCCGGCTGACCCAGGTCGCCGAACGCCACCTGGGCGCGGGGGAGACCGTCTTCGCCGACGTCGCCGTGCGCCGCGCGCTCGACCTGCTGACCACCGGCCGGCCACTGGAGGAATTCCCCGCCCCGCAATGGACCGAGGAACTGGTCCACGCCGTCGACCGGCAACTGCGCCGCACCCGCGAGGCCGCCTGGCTCGCCGCCGCCCGCCTCGGCGACCACCGCCGCTGCGCCGACGTGGCCGGCACCGCCATCACCGCCGACCCCTACGACGAACCCGCCTGGCGGGCACTGATGGCCGCGCAGTACGGTCAGGGATCGGCCGGCGCCGCACTGCGCACCTTCGGCCTGCTCCGCCACCGGCTCCGCGCTGACCTTGGCACCGATCCCGATGCACGGACCACGGCCCTGCACGAGGCGATACTGCGCGGGGGCCGGACGATGTGCCTGCTGGCCCGCCCACCAGTCCGGCCCACCCAGGCCATGGCCGTGCCGCCCGGCCGGCTGACGGGACGAGAGGCCGAATTTCTGCAGCTGCACAAGGCCTGGCGCACCGCCCTGGCCGGACGCCCGGCCGTAGCAGTCGTCAAGGGGGCGCCAGGCATGGGCAAGACCGCCCTGATGACCGCCTTCAGCCGGCACGTGGAGGACCACGGCGCTCTCGCACTGACGGCCGTACATCCCGCACCCGGCCAGGCGCCGCACGCCGGCGCCCTCGTGCGCGCCGTACGCGACTACTGCCTGATCGGCCCGCCGCAGGAAGTCCGCGCTGCCGCGGCCGGTCTTGAACGCCCCCTGCGCGCCCTCCTGCCCGAACTCGAGATCCTGCTCGACGAAGGCTGCCGCGCCGCCGGTTCCCCTCAGGCACCCGCCCGGGCCCCGGCCGCCCTTGACGCGGTCGCGATGTTCGTCCGGCGCATCGCCACCCACCGCCCGGTCCTGTTCGCCCTCGACGACACCCAGCACGCCGATCAGGCGAGCCTGGACGCCATCGCACGCATCGCCGCCACCGCCGACCTGCCCCACCGCATCATGGTGCTGCTCACCGTCGGCACCGAACACGGCGAACAGGACACCACCGCGCTGCCGGCCGGCGAACTCACCCAACACCTGAGCCTGCAACCGCTCTCCGTGACCGACGTCGCGGAACTGGCCCGCCCCCGCGGACTGTCCAGCGTCGCGGACCAGGTGCACCGGCTCACCGGCGGCCACCCCGGCCTGGTCACCGAAACCCTGCGTGCGGCCACCACCGGCGCCGACCTCACCGGACGCGAGCAACTGCCGACCGCCCCGGTACAGGCCGCACTCGCCCTGGTGGACCGGGCCGGACACCGAACCGCGCGGTTCCTGCGCTACGCAGCGCTCCTCGGCCCCCGGTTCCACCCGGGCGACGCCATCGAGATCAGCGGTATCGGCGAACGGGACGCCGCCACACACGTCGAGACCGCCCTGCGAGCAGGGCTGCTCACAGCCGACGGCGACGAACTCCTCTTCGACACACCCCTGGTGCACACCGCGCTCCGCACCGCCGTACCGGCGCCGGTCAGGGCCGTACTGCACACCTCACGCACGCCCCGCGGATGTGCCCACTGCGGCGCAGCCCCAGGCCGGCTCGCCGGCTGACGGCCCACCAGGCGGCGGCCGCCGGTGACGAGAACACCTCCGGCATCACGTTCCAGGCCGGCATGGCACGCCTGCCGTTCCAGTCACCCAGCACATCGACCGACGCCGTGGCCACGCTCATGGGCGGCGCGCCGGCCGGCGACAGGCCGGCCGGCGGTGGCCATCGGCCTGGTGAGGTTGCCGTGCCGGACGGGCACGACGTCACCGTCGGCCTCGGCGTCCCCCTGCGAGCCCCGCCAGAACCGATCCGCCCCGCCAGAACCCGATCCGCTCGGGCGGTCACGTGATTCTCCTACCGGCAGGCGATCGTCCGCTCATGCCCGGCGTGCCGCGGCGGGCCCGATCCCACCCGCAGTACGCCGAGTTCGAAAACCCCGACAGCCACAGCCGGCAGCCCGAGGGCAACAGGCGTGACCAGCTGACCCGGATGCGCCGTGGGCCCGGCCCGCGTGCCGTGTGCGGGCCGCCGGCCACGGAAGGCAGGACCGCACAGAACACGGTGATCACCACCACCGGCAGCAGCCGGTGCAGCGAGCGCATCGCCCGGCCGGGCACACAGCGGCCGCGGTGCCGCGCGGCATAGCCCATGACTCTCCTCGACAACACGGACGGGCAGCACCGGCCGGAACCGCCCGACTCCCACGATCCGCCACGCTCTTGCACCACTCTTGCGCGGCGCCCCGGTCAGGCCCTCGCGCCCCCGTCCAGCAGCCGGGTCAGCCGGGTCAGCTCCAGCACACGACGTACCGGGGCCGAGACCGCCGCAACGGTGAAGCGGCGGCCCTGACGTTCGGCGAGGGCCGCAGCCGTCACCAGGGGGCGCAGCCCCGAGCAGTCGACGAACCGCACGTCCCGCAGATCCACGGCGATGTGCTCACCGCGCTCCGCGCAGCCCTGCAGGACCCGGTGAAGCCGGGGCGCGGTGAGCACATCGAGTTCGCCGCACACCTGGAGCAGCACATGCCCCCGGTCACGCTGCGCGGTGATCGCCACGAGCTCGTCGGGACGGATCGGCTGCCCGGACGGCTGATCCGATGGGTCCGGTATCAGGTGCGGGACGGTGACTTGGGACATGACTGGACTTCTCTCGAGAGCAGGCCGCGGGTGACGCGGTGGTGAGGGCGGGGACATGCGCGCTCGCGCACCGCCAGGTGGATCCACCATGCGATCCGGATTGCCGTCGGCCATCAGCTGGGCGAGCCAATCTCCGGATGCTCCGCAGGGATGACACGCCGGTGCTCTCCATCCCCGGAGCGGCCGGTGCGCGAGGGCCAGAACGCCCGGTGCCCCACCAGAGCCGTCAGCGCCGGTATCAGCAGCCACGACGTGACGAAGGTGGCCAGGACGACCCCCATGGCCACCGGCAGCCCGACAGACGCGGTGGAACTGCTGAAGCCGAGGACGCCGAAGCTCGCAGCCAAGATGATCCCTGCGGCGGCGACCGAAGGGCCGGCGTGGGTGACCGCGTAACGGGCCGCCTCCCGCGGACTCGCCCCGCGCAGCAGCTCCTCACGCAGCCGGGCGATCATCAAAATGTTGTAGTCGGTGCCGATCGACGCGACGAAGAGGTAGACGATCAGCGGCACGGTGAAGGTGACCCCCGGCTTGTGCTGCACATGCTGGAACAGCAGCACCGCCGAGCCGAGCGTCGCCGCGAACCCGAGGCCGACCGCCGCCATCAGATACAACGGGGCGAGCACCGCCCGCAGCGTGAGCAGCAGGATCACCCCGATCGCCACGGCTGCGATCGGGATGATCAGCCGCAGGTCGTGGCTGACGACCTTGCTGGTGTCGGCATACGCCGCGGTCAGCCCCCCGACGGCGACCGAAGTACCGGACGGGGCCCCGACCCGGGCCTGGGGCGCCAGCACCTGATCGTGCACTCGCAGCGCCTGGGTACCGGTCGGGTTGATGACCAGCGCCAGGTCGATCTGTGCCACCCTGGCGTCGTCCGACACCCGCGCGACACGCACCTCGCCCACGTCCGGCAGGCGGCCCAACCGGGCCGTGTACGGCGCGAGCCGGCCGGCGGTGAGCGTGCCCTTCTCGGCGCTCACCATCACCTGCGTCGGAGTGAGCACGCCCTCGGGGAACGCCGACTTCAGCTCGGCATAGCCCTGAGCGGCGTGACTGCCCTTCTGATACGGCGACAGGTCGTAGTCGGCCTTGTAACCGAAGGCGAACGAGGCCAGCGCCGCCAGCAGCAGCGCCGCGGCACCGGCCACGGCCGCCGGGCGCCGCGCCACGAGACCGGCCACTGCCCTTGTCACACGCAGCGCGGGCGCGCGCCGCCAGGACGGCCTGCGCGACAGCCGCTTGCCCAGCACCGTGAACAGCGCGGGGACCAGCGTCAGCGACGCCAGCAGCATCACCAGGACGGACACCCCCAGCGCCGGGCCCAGCACCCTGAAGTCCGGCATCTGCGATGCCAGCAGCGCCACAAAGGACACCGCGACCGCCAAGGCGGAGGAGACCACCGCCTCGCCCACCCTGCCTACACCGCCGGCCATCGCCGTGCGGTGACCCTGCCCGGCGCGCAACCGCTCCCGGTAGCGGTACAGCAGGAAGACGATGTAGTCGGTACCCACGCCGAAGAGCACGACCGGCAGCAGTTCGGTCGCCGTCCTGCCGACCTGCGCACCGGCCAGGTGGGCACCGATGGTGAGCAGCCCGGTCACGCCGAAACCGACCAGGGCGATCGCCACCAGGCTCACCACCGCGATCAGCAGACTCCGAAACAGCGCGATCAGCAGCACGAACACCACAGCGATCATCGCGTACATGACGATGGCACTCATCCGGGCGTCATCGGCCATCGCCGCGGTCTCACCCGTCAGATGGCCCCGCAGCACGGTGCCTTCGGTTGCCTCGGTGACGTCCCTGTCCAGGTCGGTCGCTGCCTTCTGCGCCCGCCGGGCGTCCGAAGGCTTGTCGAACACGGCCTGCGCCAGCAGCACCGTGCGGTCCGGAGACAGCTGCCCCGGTCCGGTGGCGACACGGACAGCGGCCGGGTGCGTACGCCGCGCGGCGTTGCGGTCCAGCTGTCGCACCAGCCGCTCGGCGCTCGCCACGTCGGCCCGCGCCAGCGGACGGTCGTCGGCGCGGGTCAGGACCAGGGTGGCCGTCCCCCGGTCATCAGGCTTACCGAAAGCCCGGTCGGCGATGTGCTGGGCCCTGGCCGACTCGTACTCGGCGGGCAGGCCACTGCTCTGACGTGTGTCGGTGGTGTCGTTCCAGTGATGGGCGCCGGCATAACCGACACCCACACCGGTCAGGGCCAGCAGCACCGCCAGCCAGACCAGGATGACGAGGACGGGCCGCCGGGTGACGGCACCGCCGAGACGATCGAACACGGAAGTTCCCTTCGGGGGCTGAAGACGGCCCCCGCACCCCGCGGCAGCCACTACCCCTCCAGCCTTCGGCCGCCACGGCGCCAGACGGTCGGCCGGGAAGCGGAACTCGCCGCTCATCACAACGGGTGAGGACGCCGCAGCCCTCGGCCCCAGGAACGAGGACCGCACCCCTGCCACGCGTGGCCGCCTCATCCGCACGGATGACACCGGTACGGACAACACCCCCGCGGAAAATCTCGCGATCACGGCCGAGGAAGACACGGCCCCGCCCGGCCTACCGTCGATCCATGACCTTCTTCGACACGATCGCCAGGCGCAAAGCGCCCAGCGCCGTGGTCGACACGGCGCTCGCGTTCAGGCTCGCGCTGGGATCCCTGTCGACGGCTGTCACCACCTTGACGCGACCGGCAGCACCGGGGCCCCCGCCCTCGGGATCGTGCTCGCGCTGCTCACCGGACTGCCCCTGATCGTGCGCCGCCGCCGGCCGGCCCCCGTACTCGTGGTCGTCGCGCTCGCGGCCGCCGCCCCGCAGGGCATGGCATACATACCCCAGCCGGTCGGAGCGCACGGCGTGTCGATCGGCCCCGTCTGCCTGGCCGTGGCCGCGACAGTGTTCCTAACCGCGCTGCGCGTGTGCCGGTCGTACTCCTTCACGCTGCCGGCCGGGGTTGGTCCTGGCCACCAGCCTGGCCGAGATCGAGCTGGACCCTGGATACCGGGCCTGCGCAGCGGTCACGATGAACGTCCTGCTAGTCGCGGCATGGGCGCCGGGCGAACTCGCCCGAGCCCGGCGCGCGATCGCCGCAGACATCGTAGAACGCGCTGCCGCCGCCGAGCGGGAAAGGGACCGCCAATGCGCGGGCCGCAGTGGCCCAAGAACGCGCCCGGATCGCCCGCGCCGGCGGCTTCCTCGTCGAAGACGGACCAGCAGCCTCCCTCAACGACGCCATCCGCGCCGTCGCCTCCGGCGAAGCCGTAGTCGCCCCGCGCGTCACCCGCCGCCTCCTCGACCGCACCACCCGCCTCGACGACCGCCCCACAGCACACCGCCCAGCCCGAAACCGGCCGACCTGCCGCCGACCGGACGCACCGCGGGCCCTCACCCAAGGGCCCGCCGAACGCGCCGAGATCGCCGCCGAACCGGTCGTCAGCAAAGCCACCGTGAAGACCCACATCGCCCACGTCCCGGAGAACTCCGCGACCACGTCCATGCCGTCATCCTCGCCCACGACGCCCGCCTGGTGACCCCCGAAGCGGACCGCTGAACTCCCACTCGCGCCGCTCGATCCAGCCCCCGCGCCAGCAACCTCAACGGCCGGGCACACCGGCCCCATCGTCACCGCACAGCCGAAAGGTGCACGGCCCGGGAAAGCGCAGACAGCACCGCAACAGCCGGTGGACGCCCGCACCGGCCACCGCCCCGACCACCGGGGCGAGCAGATAGACCCACAACAACCCCACCTCGCCGGCGAACACAGCCGGCCCCAACTGCCGCGAGGGGTTCACCGAAGCACCGCTGTGCTGGCTCAGCACCGCGATGATGACCGCCGTCACAGCCCCGACAGCGTAGGGCAGCAACCGGCTCAGGGACGGGCGCGCGAGGAAGCACCCCACCAACACCACCACCACGACCAGGCACGCGCACTCGGTAGCGGCGACCCCCCAAGTGTTCCACGCAGCCCCCGGACGCACCGCCGCATACCGTACAGACGCCCGGGACAACACCGGCCCCCACACCAGCCGTCCCAACGCGGTGCCACCCACCGACCCCGCAAGCTGCGCACACGCGTAAGCCGCCACCCACCGCCCGGGAAACACCCCCATCAGCCACAACGCGACGCTGATCGCCGGATTCATATGGGCACCCGAACGACGCCCCGGCGGCGACTTGATCAGCACCACCAGCACGATCCCGATGAACAGCCCGTTGGCAGCCGCCGCCGCTGCCGCATCAGCGACAACCAACGGCGAGTCGGCCACCACCAGCCAGCGGACACCGGTGACGGCACAGAACACCAGGACCGTCGTCAGCCCGAACTCGACGACGACATCCGTCCACCGCGGACGCGGATCGTGCTCCCGCGCACCAGCGGACGCCTCAGCAGCACCCATGGCAGCTCCCCGTACGACGCAGCCCTCGGACAGTACGTGCCCGGCAGGGCCGACACACGGCGGCACACAAGCAGACACCACCCCAGGTCATCCGGCCGAACGCACGAGGCCGCACCGACCGACCCCCACCCCTATTGAGGAGACGCGCCCTGGTTCATCCCTGAGGAGGAGATCCCGAACCGCTCCTGGGACAGAGGCCGAAGCACCGGGCCCACACCAGGCTGGAAGCACACCGGGTGATCGACCCGGGCCATCCCTCGAAGGAAGAGCGCACCACATGCCCCACACCACCGCGACCCCCCGCCGCGAACGACGCAAGGCCACCGTCCTCGGTGCCGTGTTGGCTGCCGGCGCAGTCCTTGCAGCCGGCCCCACCGCACAAGCCCTGGGCTCCACGACACACCCCACCACCGCTGCCTCAAAGCCCCAGGCCTCGACGGCCTCCACCGCACGAGCCCTGACCCCCGCGGTACGCGCGCAACTCGACCGCGCCATCACCCGCATCCTGCACCGGACGAGGACGCCCGGCGTGACCGTGGGCCTGACGGTCCCCGGCAAGGGAACCTACACACGCGCCTTCGGCACGGCCCAGAAGAACACCCGCACCCCCATGCGCCCCGGCTTCAACATGCGCGTCGGCAGCCTGACCAAGACCTTTACCGCCACCGCAGTACTGCAACTGGCCGACCAGAAGAAGGTGAGCCTGGACGACCCGATCTCCCGCTACGTACGAGGTGTCCCGCAGGGCCGCCACATCACGCTCCGTCACCTGATGGAGATGCGAAGCGGGCTATTCGAATACATGGCGGACGAGGACTGGATCAAGGCATTCGTGGCCGACCCCCACCGTCAGTGGACGGCGGACGAAATGCTCTCCTACGCCTTCCGGCACCCTGCGCAGGCCGCCCCCGGCAGCACGTTCCAGTACGTCAACACCAACTACCTGCTGCTAGGCAAGGTGGTCGAGAAGGTCAGCGGCCAGTCGCTGAGCCGCTACCTCGACCAGCACATACTGACCCCCTCGCACCTGAGAAATACTTTCTACCCCAAGGGCGCCGAATTCCCGGCCCCCCACGCCCACGGCTACACCGACCAGACAAGCAACGGTTCCGTGGCGGACGCCACGCACTGGAACCCCTCCGACGGCGGGGCAGCCGGAGTCATGATCTCCAACCTCGGCGACCTCCAGCGCTGGGCACCCATGCTCGCCAAGGGCACCCTGCTCAAGCACGGAACCCAGGCTCAGCGCATGAAGATGCTGCCCACAGGCATGCCGGACGTGGGCTACGGCCTGGGCGTGTTCAACAACCACGGATGGATCGGGCACAACGGCTCGCTGCCGGGCTACCAGTCACTGATGGTGTACCTGCCGGCCGCCAAGGCCACCCTCATCGTCCACACCACCAGCGACATCCGCCACCAAGGGCAGTCGCTCAGCACCTTGTTCGGCAAGGCCATCACCAACATCGTCACACCGAAGAACGTCTTCGACATACAGCCGCCCAAGCCCGACAGCGCTGCACAGCGACACTGATCTCACTGGACGCGTTCTCCCACCAGCAGTTCGAGCACGTGGTGCGCGACCTCATGCACCGGGACGGCTGCACCGACGCCGTCCAGGTCGGCGGGCAGGGTGATCTGAGAGCGGACGTGAAGGCTACCGATCCGCTGGGACGTCGCTGGGTGATCCAGTGCAAGCACCGTCGGCACGGTGAACGAGGCGCCGCGGTGGGCACCCCGGAACTCCAGGTCCTCAACGGGACCGGTCGCCCGGTCCACAGGGGGGATGTTGTGGTGATGGTGACCAACGGCAGGATCACCCAGCCGGGCCGCATCTTCGCCCGCCGGCAGCGACTGCACCTTGTCGACCGCCACCTGCTCGGCTCCTGGGCTGCCGGATCCCGGCCCCTGTGGGAACTCCTGCCCGCGCTGCCCACACCCCGTAGGCACGCACCGCTCTCCCGGGACACCGGTGGGCCCGGCCGACCCGAGCGCGCCTGACGAGATCGTGACAGCGCCCACGGCGCCATCGTCGGCGGACGGGACCATGCATTCCACGTGTGGCCCTGAGGCTCTGGTAGGTCCACCCCATGGTGTCCGTGCCGTTCAGGCGGCGGAAGCCGCAGACTACGAGGTAGGCCGACCGTGCGCCCACGTACCGGTCGAGACCGGGGGTGTCCTTGGTACCGCGGTGGCACAGGACCTTGTCGCGGCTGTGGGTATGGGAATTGTCGTAGACGGCCGGTTGAGGGTTGGCGCGGACTTGGCGGGCTTGCCGGGCGCCGCCGCCCCTGCCGGGGCGCCACCATGGTGGCCCGAGCCCTGCCGTTGAACCACGATCCGACGCGGCGGCCAGGAGGAGCTCAGGCCGGAGGCCCAGGACAACATCGCCGAATGGGCGCGCGTTCGGCGGACCCACTGTCGCGGCTGCCCGACTGTCGCCAGGATGACCCCGACACCTGCTGACGAGAGGGCGTACATGGACAGCGTGGAAGTGCCCGCCTGGATATTCGACCACCTGCTCACGGGCTTCATCCGCAACGAGGCCAACGACTGCGCCGTTTACCGCGTCGAAGGTCAGAGCGCGAACCCGGGCGACGCGTTCGGGAGCGTGTTCGCCTGGCTGTGGGAGCGCGACAGGAACTCGGCCGTGGCCGCCTTCGCCAGCCTCCTGGCGGAAGCCCGGAAGCAGAGCGACGAGGGCGACGAGGTCCGACTGGAAGAGCTGATCAGGGGCTTGCGGCTCGCACTCCATCGCTCGCGGCTCGGCCAGCAGGACGAGTTCCACGAGGTGGGACGGACGCTACGTGACCAGGTCCCCGAGCACTTCGGCGGACGCACCGACCTCTAGCGGACGGAGATACGCGGCAAGGCCCCGCCCTGGGGCCCCCGATCGGTGCAGGTTCTGTCCTCGGGCGGGGAGCTGAATACCGGCCGTCAGATCAGCGAATGCGGGACGGGCCGCCTGCCCCAGGTGAGGAGCAGGCCATCCGTCCCGCGTGGCGGGGCCTACTTGAACCAGTACTTGATGCCGTGGTGGTGGGAGCAGGTGCCCTGGGAGTGCTGCGAGTAGGACAGGGAGGCGTCCTTGCACTTCGCGGTCACGGTCTTGTTTTTGGGCTTTTGGTGGTGGGTCCGGCCGCACAGCCCGGTCGTGTGGTGAACGCAGTGGTGTGCGGTGTTGGTGGCCGGCCGTGCGGCCGTTGCGGAGGCGGCCGGTGCCGTGAAGACGAGGCCGGCTACAGCGACCGCGACCGCCGAGGTGGCAAGACGTGTGAACAAGGAATCCCTCTTGAAGTGGCGCAAGTTGCAGCGTGGTTTTAGTGGTGTTCGTTGAGGTTTCTGGGGAGTGTCGAGAAGTCTTCACCCAGCTCAAGTGCCGGCCGGGGGCTGCAGGCGCACCCGGAACTGCGGCTCGGCCGAGATTGGCCCGGGCGTAGAGGGCCAGGGTGCCTCTGGCCTGGCGGCGGGCCGGCGCTGGTCAGGTGCTGAGCTTCTGGCGCATGTCGAAGTAGCAGCGCAGCCGGACACTGGGCTGTCCGGGATCTCGTATCGTGCGTTCCACAGAGGTCGCCGCCCACATCAAGGCCAGAGCCTCATGGAAGGCGAAGGCGGTCTGGTCGTCGGCGGCTGCCACGTCGACCACGACCAGACCGGACTCCGCTACGTGTACTTCGTTGATCGCTTCCACACCCGGCACGACGCACGGCCGCAGGCAGAGGGTTCTCCCGCCCGCAGCAGTTCTCCCGATCGGGCCCACAGAGACGGCCGGAGCCAGACGAACGTCCGCGGCGCACGACACCTACAACAGGGGCTCCTGGGCGAACTCGCCCATGCCGCCCCAGGGGTCGTCCTGCTCCTGCCACTGCGCCCTTTCCCGTTCCCGCCGTTCGGCGGCCGCCCGACCTTCGGCGATCATGGGAAGGGCGGCGAGGGCCTCGGCCGGACGGCCGTGCTGGATCAGCTTCCACTCCTGAAGCGGCCTTCCGTCCGGTGGACGGGAGGGCCGGGCTGCTTCCGGTTCTTCGGCGGCGGTCCGGCCCTCTCCTCGTACCGGGGGCCGAGTCGCAGCTGCCTGTCCGGCCGGGCCGGCCCCCATGGGTAATCCGGGCCGCCTGCCGTCGACCAGCGTGTAGAGGGCGGTGTGGACGGTCACGTAATTCCCCAGGCTGCCATCCCGTCGTTCCGGAGGGGTGTCCGAGGCCAGCGTGCCTGAAGGCGGCCCGAACTCCGCCCTGAGCGGAAGCCACGCCCATTCACATGACAGTTGCGAGCCAGCTCCGCGATTATTGGCCGATGACCACGAGACCGGACCTTCTCAGTCTGAGCATCGCGTGCCCTCCACCCGACGAGGGCTGCGCGGAGGTCCGCCCGATCGTCAATGGCCGGGATCTTCTGGCCGAGGCGGTCCCCGGTGGCGTGGACAGCGCCCGGTACCTGGGAGTAAGCCCCAGGTATCTGCTGGGCCAGGACGGGCCGTTGCATGCCACAGCGACGCCCACCGAGGTTCGTCTCGCTCGGTCCGGGTGCGGCGTGGAGGAGTGCTGTGGCGCGCTGTACATGACGGTCACGCGTAACGGGGATCACGTTGTCTGGGCGGGCTGGCGCGACCCGGCCAATCAGGACTTCGACCTGCCGGAGCTTCGGTTCACCGCAGGTCAGTACGAGGCTGAGGTCCTGCGAGCCGGAGAGGACCGCAGTTGGGAGTGGCCGGCAGGAGCGGTTGCGCGGCTGCTTGAGGCGGGGCTGAGGGGACGCGGGGACTGGCTCGTCAGGTGGGACTGCGAGTTGGAAGGTGTCTGGGCCTCCCGCAAGGAACCCGATCGAATCCACGTCGTCCTGTGGCATCCCCGTGACCGGGCCGATGCAGATCTGCCCTGGCTCCAGTTCGGGATGACCCTCCCGATCTCCGCGGACGCCCCATCGGACCAAGCCGAGCGCCTTGAAGCGCGGCTGACCGCAGGCGATCCCCGTGCCACCGCCGAGGTCTGGGGAGGTTCGCATGATGCCGATCAACTGGGCTACCCATGGCCGCCGGTCGACCCGCTGTTCATGTGAACGGCAAGGAGAGGCGGGTTTGGGCCTTCCCCTGCCGTTGGGCATCCACTCGCAACCGCCATCCCCATGGGGAAGCGTGACCGTGCGGGTGGGGAATTACGTGACGCTGATCATGTAGATCGTGGGGAAAAGCGTGATCGCTGACACAGGCTGGCTGTCGTGTATGTAATGGGCTGCGTCGTGCACGACGCAGTGCTCGCCTCGAACGGTCGTGCAGGCGACCTGAGCCTGTCATGAGGTCCACCGAGTTCGCGAGACCCTTCGGCAGACCCCGGGGCCGCTCTGCAGCCGGCGTCCGTGGCACGCGGCTCACGGCGTCGTCGCGCCGCTGTGGTGCGGGATGCTGTTCGCTGCTGGCCGGTATGTCGTGCTCGGCTAACATGCGGTCGCCCATTCCAGTCCGAGTGCTGCGAGTGTGGCGAGTTTGTCCACAGTGAGCTTGGCCCGACGGCTCTTGCTGTTGGACAGGAACACACCGAGTTTCACGGGGTGTTCCTGGCCGTCGATCACGATGGTCTCCACATGGCTTCTGGGGACGGTCAGGGAGCCGGTGCGGGTCTTATACTGCGCGAGGGCCGCTACGCCCTTCTCGAAGGCGCTCACGGCCGCCGTGGACGCCTTCGCGGGGGCTTCCGGCTCCGGGGCCGGCGCGGTGATGCCGAGTTGTTCCAGGCGTTCGCGCTGCCCGTCCGTCAGGGCTGCCCAGGCTGCGGGTTTCCGCTGCTTGGCGAGCCATTTGCCGATGTCCATGCCGTGGACGGTCACGCCGGGCAGAATCTCGGTCTGACCGGCCTGGTCGTCTTCGTCGGCGAGAAGTTCGTGCAGTGCGGCGTAGTGGCGTTGCCAGTCCGCCGGCCACGCCGGGTTCCAGTCCTCGTCGACTGCCAGGAGCGCCGCCTCCCACTTCGGATGCCCGTCCAGAGCTCCCGGACGCCGTAGGTTGGACAGCCACTGCCCCACCAGCCGGTCCAGCATCGTCGCGGACCGGGGCGCGCACAAGGTCCAGTGCTGCTCGTAGTAAGCCTTGGCCGCCTCCAGGTTCTCCTGGAAGCGTTCATCCGCCAGGCTCCAGACCATGCCCAGCTGTTCCAGCCGCCTCGCGCGCAGCCCGGTCATCTGCCCGGCCCCGTAGGCCCGTCGCTGCTCCGCGACCCATTGCCCGAGGGGCGTTGCGTCTTCTCGGTGTCCGTAGGGGACCCTCGCGTGCCCGACCCGTTCGACGTACTCCTTCAGCTTCGCCCAGCCGCGGGCCCAGTCCTGGCGTTCGGTGTCGATCACGTTGAAGGAAACCCAGTCCGCGACCATCACCGGATCCCTGGGGGCCGCGAAACGGAGCAACAGGCGGGATTCTTCTTCGCCTTCCTCAGGTGCCGCACCGATGTTCACCGACGGCTGCGCGACGTCCTTCTGCGGCTCCTGAGGAATCGCCAGCAATTCGATGGCTTCTTCATCGTGAGCCCGGAGCCCTTCCAAAACTTTCACCAACGGTTTATAAGATCCCGAGGTGAACATGTCCTCCGGCTTTTCTCCCGGCTGGAGAAATACCGGCACGATCAAAGAAGCCAGCTTGCCCTGTCCCGGCTTCTGCCGCAGTGCCCGGCCGATGGCCTGGACGATGTCGTGCGGCGCCCCCTTGGGGTCCAACAGGGCGACGCTGTCCACGCTTCTGATGTCGACGCCCTCCCCGAGGACCCGGCAGTTCGACAGCACGGCCCGCTGCGCCGTGGTCCCGAACGAGCCCAGGACCTCCCGCCGATGCACAGGATCGTGCTCACCGCACAGCCAGTCCGCCCACACCCGCCCCGGATACGCCTCGGGCTGGTCCGCGTGCAGCTTCGCCGCCACGCGCTCCAGACCCTCCGCGTACGCCTGCGCCTCTATCGTCCGGTGATGGAAGGTAATGCACGTCTGCAATCCATGCCGCGCCATCGTGTGCAGGAGCGCGGCCTGCAAGGCCCCGATCCGCTGCCCACGGACCTCCTCCGAACCCCGCCCCTCGCCCATCAGCCGCTCCGGCGTGACGACCGGGTCCTGCAGCTCCAAGACGATGATCTGATACCGCGCCAGCAGCCTGTCACGACCAGCGATGGGTGAGGCCCACCCCGACTATTTGAGAGCCTCTGGCCTGTGGCGTCTTGACTAGAGCCGGACAGCTCCCTGGAGCATCTGACCTGCTACTTCTCTGGCTTGAGGCTTTCTGAGCTGGTACGCCGCAACTTCATCCGGATGCACATCAACTGCTCTCGGACGCGGTATGAGAAAGCGACCGAGAAGGGTGTTCGGGGGCTTCCGCTATGCCGTTGGGCGGGCGAGAGCCTGTGCACCCGGCCGGTGACTGGTGGGTGTGAGGGCTTTCGGCTCGGCCCTGCTTGCGGAGATGATCTGCTGAGCATGCTTGGCCGCAACTGCGGCGCCCCCGACGCCTGGGAGATGGTTTCATGCCTGACCTGCCTGCCCCGAGCTCGACGGGTGTCCGTATCGCTGGTGACCGCTACCAGTGGCTGGCCGCGTGGCAGGGTTGTGTGGCCGCAGTCCGGGATGCCGCGCTCCGTCAGCCCAACCCGGTGGTGGCGGTCGGAGTCGAGGTCGACGGCGCGGGGAACCTGGACGACGTCGTCTTGTACCGGCAGATGCCGCCGCACACCTACATGCAGGTCAAGTACGCCGCGGACAGCTCTACCCCGGTCAGTGAGGACTACCTGCTCAAGCTCAGCAATCGCGATGGCCCATCGATCCTGCAGAAGATGGCGCAGGCGTGGGAGCAGCTCACCAAGGACGGGACTCCGGTCGATCTTGCGTTGCTGAGCAACCGGTCCCCGGACTCCGAAGACCCGCTGATCTCGCTGAGGGACTCCCGCACCCAGCTTCTGGTTCCGAAGGCGGCCCAGGAGGGCCCGGGATCGAAGAGGGGGCGGGCACGCAGGCGTTGGGCCGACGGCGCCGGGCTGAGCGAGGAGAAGCTGCTGGAACTACTGAAGGTGCTGCGTTTCGACCTGGCACGAGACGTGATGCACCTGCATGAGCACTTGCAGATGCTGATGTTCGCCGCAGGCCTGCGGTTCACAAAGGAGGCCATGCACTCCGGCGCGGACTGGGTGGCCCGCCAAGTCGCCGACGGGCAGCGCCGGTTGTCCCTGGCGGACATCAGGGAGGCGATCCGGGCTCTGCGCCTGGAAGCCGGCTCATCGCGTCCGGTGCTGTCCATCGCCACCCTGAAGCCGGATCCCATGGCGGAGGACGCAGACTATGCACTGGACTGGGTGGACCGCTTCGAGGGAGCCTCACAATATGTGAAGCGGCGCCCGCTGACCCCGGCAACCTGGGCGCAGTTGCAGGCGGACATCGAGGCCGCGCCGTACCGGATGCCGCCGGGCACCACCACCGTCGCCGTTACCGGCAGCCTGCGCCTGGCACCCGCGTTTGTGGTCGGTGCTGCCTTCCGCATGGTGGCCGGCTCCGACCTCGCCGTGGCTCAGCGTGAACAACTGTGGTCATCCACCGCAGAGTACGAGACCCCGCTGGCGCCAGCCGTCGACGAGCACGCCCTCGGTCTCGGACCGGATCTCGCTGTGGCCGTCGCGGTCGCCACCGACCCGACCAAGGACGTGCTGGACTTCCTGCGTGAGCATCAGGTGCCCGTCTCCCGGCTCCTGGTCTTGCGGCCGCCCGGCGGGGCGAAGGACAACTCCATCCCGGACGCCGCGACGGCCAGCGCGCTGGCCGTCGGTATCCGGGACCTGCTGCGCCGTGCCTGCCGCGCCCATCCCGCGATCCACCTCTTTCAGGCCGGTCCCATGGGCCTGGCCCTGCTGCTGGGCAACCGGTGGAACCGGCTGCGCCCGACCACCGTGTACGAGGACGTCAACGCGCAGCAGGTGTACGAGAAGGCCTTCGTCATCGACGCATGAGGACCCGGCAAGCCCCTACGGCTCCGCCGCCGGAGGCGTCGTCGAGCCGTGTGCCAGACGCAGGTCGTGGTGGACCAGAGATATCCGGTCACGGGCCGTCAGCCAGCCCAGCGCGACAGCGACCGGCAGCGGGCCGTGGAAGAACAACAGCCCCTCCACCGCAGCGGTGCCGCCCAGATGCTGCGCCCACTCCTGCCGGGCTGTTTGCCAGCACTCCCACACGTAGGTGGTCACCGCGGCGTAGAGGGCGGAGTCGTCGGGCAGGTAGGCGTTGCCGGTGTCGATGACGACGTAGGCGCCACACGGACCGTTCGCACGGACCGGGCCAGGGAGTTGGTAGCCGGTGTGGTGTTCTGGCCCGTAGGCGACCTGACCGGTCGCCGCCACGTAGCGGGCGTCGTCGACCATGGAGCCGGCCGACGCCAGACGTACGATCAGCGCGATCCGGTGACGTTGCTGTCCGGCTGCCGCGGGTACCTCCACGAGCTGCGGACGGCCGCGCGTGGAGGACGTCAGAAGCCCGGTGACCCGTACACGCTGTTGGGGAGCGAGCGCAGCACGCAGGGAACTCCCAAGCTCGACTCCAGGGACCACGGAGCGCCCGGCCTGCTGCGACAGATGCATCACGGCCAGCGACAGCTGTGCATCGTCTGCCAGGCGTCGGCCCAGAAGAAACCCGTCCTGCAGATGCGCAAGCACATACAGCGCGACCTCGGGCTCCGCTCTGCCCGCAGCTCGCAACTCCTCGATCTGCGCGTCGATGAGCCTGGCCACGAAGTCGGCGACATCCGTACGGTCCTGCGCAGAGTGCTCGCCGGGCCACAGGACCGCACGATCGACGACCAGCGTCGTGCTGTGCGCGGTGCGGGAAGCGTGCTTGAGCGCCGATACCCGCGAGGCTTGCGTGCGCTCCGCCGGATACAGACTGACCACCACGCCGAGCCCACGGGGGCGCTGCAGTACCCACCCCACCAGAACCAGGACGAGAGCGCCGGCGAAGACCACGACAAACACCCACTGCCGCGTGGTCCACTGCTCCAGAATGCTCGGCACGACACCGAGCGCGACGGCCGTGGAGACCGCCATCAGGACGGTACCGCCGCCTTCCCGGGACAGCAGCAACCGCCTCAGCTGCCCATGCCACCTCACACGTGCCTCCACCCTTCGGTTGAAGTCTCCTTCGCTGTATGCCCGCCGAGGATGCGAGGAGCGCGTCTCTCTCCTGCCCCGGCCGTCCCATCCTCCTGCCGCCGGTCGAGGTCCGCATCGTTCCTGGGCCCGGTCCGGACGGGTTCTTGATGAGAGGCAGCAGCTCGGAGGGGCCTCTCACCTGCACAGAGCGCGAGGCTCAGAGCGGATGAGCACCGCCGTAAATGATCAACTAGTCCTGGTGCAGGAGGGTTTGTCAGTGGTGGGTCCTACTGTGGTGAACGAGCAGCCATAGATGCCTGTTGGTGGCCGCCGCGCCCCTGGGGCCGGCGGTCCGACGTGCACCCGGGCTGGACGACACGCCCGAGGAGGCACACCGCATGGGGATCGACGACGCATTCGACGCGTTCCAGAAAACCGTCAACGAAGACATAGACAAGACCAGACTGGCCCGAGAGCGCAGGGACCTGTTCAAAACCGCGCTGCTGAGCGAGCCGGACATCGTGGAGACGTTCGGCTCGGGCTCCCTGAGCCGCAGCACGCAGCTTAGACCCATTCACGACGTCGACGTCGTGATCGTCTACGACCCGGACGAGCACCCCGAGTGGGGAAACGACGGCCCGAGCGCGAAGGACGCCCTCGAGCACGTCCGCACCCAGGTCAACCGGCTGCTGAGCCAGAGCAGCGGCACCCACGCCAACGAGGTCCGGCACACTCTCCTGCGCAATCACGCAGTCAAGTGCTTCCTGGACGACCCCGAGGACCCGGAGGCATTCACCGTCGACGTCATGGCCGCGCTGCGCCAGGAGGATGGCTCGCTGCTCATCCCCGAAAAGCTGAACACACAGTGGGTGCCGGCCAATCCGGAGTACCTCATCGACCAAGTTGCCGATCACCAGCGGGACTGGCCGCACTTCCGGCCCCTGGTCAGGGTTCTCAAACAGTGGCGGCTCACCGCCCCGGTCCAGGGACGCATCAAATCTCTCGTCATGGAGGTCCTCGCCCTCAACTGCATGCCCAGGTCCGGCAACCGCTCCCAAGCGCTGAAGACGTTCTTCACTGCCGCCGCGGTCCGCGTCAACGAGGGCGTGTGGGACCCGGCAGGCCTGTGCGGCCAGATCCAGCCGGACCTCGACCATGCAGGTCTGTCTGATGCCTTCGCCGACGCAGCAGACCTCGCGGAGCGGGCCTGCGCCGCTGCAGCCGAGGGAGACACCGACAGCGCGCTGCGGCTGTGGCAGAAAATCTTCGGCGACGACTTCCCGGCCCCTGCCGCTCCGGCCAAGCCCGCCTCGCTGATCACCGGGACCCCCGCGCTCATCACCCCGCGGCCCATCAAGGACGCACCCCAGGGATGACGATCGCGCACACGCCCAACGACCGTAGGCACACCACCTGGTGGATGTGCGAGCCACGCCGGCTACACCGCGACCAGGAGGAAATCACCGCTCAGTTCCCCGGCCTCGTCTGGAACGAGGCCGGGGCAGGGAACTGGGAGGGCAGGCTGCCTTGCTGGCCTTTCGAGCGGCCTGAGCCCGAGCACCTCACCACCTGGATCGGCGACGAAGGACTCCTTCTGCGCCTGGAGTACAGCCAGGCGTACCCCATGGCGGCGCCCCGCCTCGTCCCCCTCGACCCGCTGCCCGAACCGTTTGAATGGACCCAGCATCGCTGGCACGTCAACGGCGACGCCAGCCTGTGCCTCCTGCGCGACGACGTATGGACGGGCCGCGAGTCCGTTGTCGATCTGCTGCTGAAGGCCGCCGGCTGGCGGATCGAGTACGCACTGATGAAACACCAGACGATTGAGCAGATGACCGGCAACGGCATCGTCACCGACCATAGCCTCGACCACTTCCTGGCCCAGCCTCTGCCACCCGAGGACACCACTGGCCACCCTGAACTGGACACCGGCGGGCAGGACGGTCCCGCGTGCTGATCCTCATCCCACGGGACGCCGCGACCACACTCCGCGCCTCGGGCGCGTGGGGCCGACTGTCGTTGCGTATCAGCCACCCGGACGACCTAGCTGTGGTGGGCGGCATCTCCGAGGGCGGCGGCTCCATCATTTCTGTCGACCCGCCGCCGCCCGCCCCCCGCCTGCTCGCCAGCTGCGACTCCCGTCCTACCGGCTACTGGTACCAGGCCAAGAGCGAACTCCACGCGCTCTGGTACCTCCTGCGGGTGCGGCGTGGCACGTCCATGAAGTTGGACGTGTTCAAGGACGCCGTGCCCAGCGGTTTCAAGACGCCGGGAGACGGCGGCTACGTGGCTATCACCCACGCCCCCGGAGTGAAGGACGCCTTTCCCGAAAGCGGTCTGCCCGACCTTGTCGCCTGGCACGTCACCCGTGCGGGCTTCCAGCCCCTCGAGGCGTCGGCCGAGCCCGAAACCACCGGGATTGGGCAACTCAGCGGTCACTGGCCCGTAAAGGAACTGCAGAACACGCGGATCATGCTGATCGGAGCGGGGAGCATCGGCTCGGCCACCGCGCACGCACTCGCCGGCTACGGAGTCGGCCATCTCACCCTTATCGACCCCGACCGGCTCGACTGGCACAACCTCGTCCGGCACACCAGCGCCCGCCGGCACATCGGCCGGTCCAAGGTCACCGCCCTGGCCGAGGAACTCGCCGCACTGCGCCCCGACACCACGGTCGCCCCTCTGGCCCTGGACGTCATCGAGCACGCCGACCACATCCGGGCCCTGCTCGCGGACACCCACCTCGTCGTGTGCACGGCAGACGGAGTGGCCCCACGCCGCGTCACCGGCCACCTGGCCCGCCGCGCCGGCCTCACCGCAGTGCTCGCGTGCGTCCTGCAGGACGGTGCTCTCGGCGAAATCCTGCGACTGCGCCCCTGGCCGCAGCACGGCTGCCTCACCTGCAGGCGCCAGAGCCTCGCCGAGGCAGGCGGCCTCGACCCCGAGCCCGCCCTGGACGCCGGGTACGGCACCGGCACCCGCCACCGGCCGATGACCGCCGTCGGCTCCGACCTTCACCTGGTCGCCCAGCTCGCGGCCAAAACCGCCGTCGCCACCATCCTCCAACGCGCCGGACACCCCGACCAGCAACTGCCCGGAGAGCACGCCCTGCTCGGTCTGCGCCGCCAACCCGACTGGGCCCCACCCTTCGACCTCAGCCATACCGCCGAGCTGCGCTGGCTCCCCGCCACACCACCTAGATCCGGCTGCCCCACATGCGAAGCACCATGACCCAGCAGCCCGTCACCACCGTGCATCTCACCGCCCCGGCCGTCCAGATCGTCACCACCGAACTGCGCACGGCCGACCACACCACGGAGACCGGAGGCATCCTGCTGGGACACCACACCCACGACACCGTCACCGTCCACCACGCCGGAACCCCCGGACCTGCCGCCGTGCGCACCCCCACCTACTTCCTGCGCGACCTGACACATGCCCAGGCACTGGCCGACGAGGCCTTCGCGAGCGACGGCAGCGTCTGGGTCGGCGAATGGCACACCCACCCCACCAGCCGCCCCACCCCCAGCGCTCGCGACGCCGCCACCTACAGGCAACTTCTCAACGATCCGGAACTGGGCTTCCACAGCGTCATCGCAGTGATCTTCGCTCCCCGTACGGGCCACTGGGAGGGCGCAGCCTGGGCATGCCGTCTCGGCCGCATCGAGCCGGTGCAACTGCAGCTCTGCCGTTCTGTCGGATGAGACGCCGAAACGCGCCCACGCCAGAGCCTCACGCACGGCGTCCACCGGCGACTCCGGCACCTGCACCGTCCCGGGCCGCGCGGCCCTGCAGGCTTCGGCGAACCATTCCAGCACCGACAGCCGCCGATCACGCCCCCGCCGCAGTTGGCGCGCCAGGGCTGCGGCGCTCTCGACGACTACCGGTCGACCGCGTCCACCACCGAGCCCAGCCCCTGCCCGTCGATGCTGCGGCAGGATCCCGGGCCGCCCGCTAGCTTTCCAGCTGGCTTGCCTCACCACTACATTCCGTTTGGCGAGTTCAGGGATTGCCTTCGGATCAGCCGGACTCGGTGTTTCTCGTGCCATGCCTCTGGTCAGTGGTCCGGCAGCCTGAGCAGACGCACGTCGCTGGCCCGGCCGTTTTCGATCACGAACTCGACCTGTTCTCCGGGTTTCGGTGCCCGCAGGAAGACTTTGAAGTCCTGGCAGTGGACCGGGACTTCGTGTCCTTGGGACACGGCGATGTAGCCCATGCCCTCGCGGGAGTCGAACCACTTGATGCGGCCCGTCAGCACTGCGCTGCCCAGCGAGAGCTCCGTGTGTGGATCGCGGGTCCGATGATCGTCGTCGGGCAGCTGTACGTGGCGGGGCATCGCATGTGCCCTCTGGATCACCTGGCTGAGCGCGTCGCCCATGCTGATCACATTGTGCAGGGAGTCCACTGCGGAGTCGGACACGGCCTCGACGTACTTGTCGAACGCCTGGTCCTGCAGTTCGTCCTTGTCAACGGCGTCCCATGGAGTGGTCATTTGTCACCCCCCGTGAACCAGTCGCGATTTTCATTGAGGGTTTCCTTGAGTTTTTTTCGTGCCAGGTGAAGATTCGACCGGACCCGGCCGGCGTCGACCTTGAGCAGATCCGAGATCTCCGGAATGCTGAATCCGTCGTAGTGCCAGGCCATTACTTCGCGCTGCCGTTCGGGCAACTGTGCAATGGCGTCGAGGACTTGCTTCTCCTCGTCGAGGAGCTTGAGCTGGTCGAACGAGGGGAAGTAGATCCACTTTGCTTCGGCCGCTCGTCGGACGTCTTCGTTGGAACGTTGCCTTTGTGCCCGGTAGTTAAGCAGGGCGGCCCGCCTCACGTACTTTGCCGGATCATCGATGCCGTCCCATCGCTGGAACGATCCCACGAACGCGCTCTGCGTCGCATCCCACGCGTCGTCCCATGTTGCACCGTTCTTGTACACGAACAAGACGATGCGTTTGACCTCTGACGCGTAGAACTCCGTGAAGCTCGGCTGGCTGGCCCAGGTGCGCGGAGGGAATTTGGCGTGGTCGCCGGGCGTGTTCAGGTCCAAGGCGCACTCCTTGTGGCTACTACTCCCTGGTCCTCATGGTGCCACCGTGCAGCCGGCCAGGAGCACATCATGAAGTCATCCTGCCCGGAGCCGGACCAGGCGATCATGCCGCCGTCGGGAAGTAGGGGAATGACCGTTCGCAAGAGGTCCTGGCGTGTTTTTGCTTCTCGCTGGCTGATCCAGGCCCTGACAAGGGTGCCCGGGTATGGGTACAGATATCGCAGAGCCAAGAGCCACATTGCGCTCAGGCTCACCACGGCCGGTTCGGCCATCTGATCCTCCTCGCTCGAAGACCGGGCCCTAAGGCGCAGTCATTAGGTAAGAGCGAGACGATCACGGATTCATCAAGTGCCTGCCGGATACACCATTTTTCGGTGGGTGCAGCCCCGCTCCCGCCAGGGATGCTCCAGCAGGCGATGATTTGCTGGTGGAGTTGGCTGCCGGTGTCGGTATGTGCAGAGTGCCCGTGCAGGGGGCGAGCCGTCAGTCGTCGTCGGGGTCGTTGCGGCCGACGATCATGTTGTCGAGGGCTTCTTGGGTGATGGCTTCGGTCTCGTCTTCGATGGCTTGCTGGGCGGTCTGGCAGATGAGCTGGTCGAGGGTGTCCATGTAGCCGCCGGTGCGTGCGTGGAGTTCCTCCTCGAGGTCCAGCAGCGCGCCGGGCTTGTGGTTGTAGAGCCGGAGGTTGCGGTCGTAGCGTTGCACCACGCCCCGCCATCCCCCTTCCTGCCCCGCGTGCAGGGGGATGGGGCTGATCCGCATGACGGGCAGACTGCTGCGGAACTGTTCGGAGGTGCGGGGGCGTTCGCTGCGGCGGCGGTTGTGCAGGCCTTCGTTGACGATGTCGGTGGCGCTGCGGCCGCTGTAGATGACGGAGACGCGCAGGCGGGCCTGGAGGCAGTCGAAGTAGTCGAAGGCGGTGGCCAGGTCGCTGTCGTGGATGCGGTCGACACCGTCGATGAGGATCAGGGAGGTACGGCTTTCCCGCATGGCGTGCACGACCGGTTCGGTCATGTCGGTACTGCGGTAGGTCCGCTTGTCGATGTTGATGGTGTGGTCCATGCCGAAGAAGTCCGCGAAGGGCAGGGACCAGTCCATGTTGCTCTCGTGGCGCGGTGGGACGTTGATGTAGACCACGGGGGTCCACTCATCGTCTGGTCGGCGTTCGGTCTCAAGCACCCCCTGGTAGGCGCGTCCGATCTGCAACGCCAGCGTGGTCTTGCCGGCGCACCCTTCGATGATCATGCTCATGCGTTTGCCGGTCGGCCGGAACCGGTTGGTGCGCAGGGTGCGCCGTGCGTCCTTCAGCCCCTGGGTCACGTCGGGAGTGCTGACGGGGATCATCTCCCCGTGGTAGATCATCCGCGGGTCGGTATCGGTGACCTTCGTGCCCTTGGGGGCGCAGTCCTGCAGATCCGGCGGCTCGAGTTTGCGGTGCACGAAGTCCATGAATCCCTCCCGCACCGTGAGCAGTTCGGGATCCAGCGGCGCCCACCGCGCAGCGAGAGCTGTGGGGGCGGCTGATTTCGGGGCGGTGCGCGCAGCGTCCATCACGTCTCCTGCGGGTCTTGGCCGGGCGGTGGCGAGTCGTGGTCGGGCCGTGGCTCAGGCTTCTCGGACGGATCCGGTGCCAGTTCCCGGAAGATGTCGCCGGCTGATCCGCCCAGGCTGTGTCCTCCCGCCGGGGCGGGACGGCGCCGCGGCGGCCGCGCCTGGACCGGCGATGCAGACGAGGCGGCGCGGTCGGGCGCAGCGGGCGGCAGTGCGGCACGGCTGCCGGGGAAGAGGTCCTTGGCATCGATGTTGAGGGACGGTGCGGGCGTCACGCTGCCAGGTTCGGCCCGGGTGATCCCCGCGTACGGGTTGACCGGTGTTTCGGTGATCTCCAGAGGCTGCGGAACGAACGAGGCCACCGGCTTGGCGGAGGTGGGGGCGGGGGAGGGGCCGCGTCGTGCGCGGGCCAGGAGATCGTCCACGGCCCGGGCGACTTCCTCCTCGCTGCCTTCCCGGCCGACGAGGTCGGCAACGAGGTCGGCGGCCTTATCCCACAGGTACTCGGTCCAGGAGTCGCGGATCAGGTGCTGGTACTTGAAGTCGAAGGGCACCCACGGACTGCGGGCGGGGTCGTTGTCGACCGTGTGGTCGTACAGCCACACCCTGCTGGGCTCGTAGGGGTTGTAGTAGACCGGCCAGCGCCGGCCCTGTCCCTTGATGCCGGTGTGGCGGTTCTTGAACTCCCGGATGCGGTGGCTGACATACGTACGATTACCGATCTTGATGCCGTCGCGGGTGACGGTCCGCTTCGCTTGGAGGAGCAGCTTGCGGCTCTCATCCGGTGTGACCGGCCGCGGTACGGCGCCTTCCACGGCCACCGCCGTCGCATACATCTGGTTCGGCGTGAGGACCAGAGAGGGGAGGAAGGGTGAGCGCAGTCCTTCGTGCGGCCGCCGCTGCCACTCGGTGACCACCCACTCGTGCCACAGGTCCTGCAGCTCGTTCAGCGTCCACAGGCGTTCCTTCTCGACGTCCTTGCCGCGCGTGGCCAGCTTGTTGCCGGTGTAGCCGGTGACGAACTGGGCGAACATGCTCTTGACCGAGGCGTTGGTGCGTTCGATGACCGCCTTGTCGGTGGGGGTGCGCTCCCTGGCGGACTCCACCTCGATGCCGAGCATGCTGCACACGTCGCGGAAGTGCCGGGCTTTGAAGATCTTGGCGTTGTCGACGACCACCGTCTTCGGGCGGATGACCGGCCGGGCCGCGGCGCCGGCCATCCGCGGATCGCGGGCCAGCATCTGTGCGTAGGGCAATTCCGAGTTGGCGGCCATCGCCTGCGGCGACCAGCCGGGGCGCGCCGCGAGCGGCGCCATCGCCTGGCCCAGCAGCAGCGCGGCGTCCAGCGACTTGGTGCTGCGGCCGCCGCGGCGCCGGCTGCCCGGCCCCTTCTTCCGGCCCGACGACTTGGGAACGATCATTCCGGCGATGAAGCTGCGGCTCAGGATGTCGAGAGCGTAGGTCAGCTCCACTGCTACGGGACGCCCGTCATCGCCGCGCGCCAGGACGTCCAGCCCGGTGCCGTCGATCTCCACGCGCTCGCCCAGCAACGACACCGGCGCCGGATGGTAGGGAGGCTCGGGCGGGGCGGTCGCGTCACTGCCCTGCCCGGGCGCAGCCTCCAGTGACTCCTTCGAGATCCCCAGCCGCTTGAGCAGGTCGTAGAAAGTGGTGCGGGCCGGCATCAGCGCGCGGTACTCGTCCGGGTGCGCGCGCCGCAGCGCCGTACGCACCCGTTTGTACAGCCGGGAGAAGGTGCCCGCCGACGCGCCGCGCTGGGCTTTGTCCTCCTGGCGGATCAGCGCCACGACCCGCTCGTCGACGTTCCCGTTGACGGTGCTCGTGCGCAGCCACCGCTTGTCGACCAGGCCGAGCAGCCCGTGCGCTTCGTAGGCCAGGCATTTGCGCTGCACGGTGGCGACCGACCCGGTCAGGCCGGCTGCCGCCAGTTCGGCCGCCTTGAGGGCGTAGCGGGCGGTGCGGGTGGTGGTCGCGGGATCGTAGCCGTGCCGGGGAGTGAAGGCGCTGTTGCGGGCGCCGACGGGCCGGCCGGTCAGCACCTCCCGGACGTGTTTCTCCCAGCAGCGCACGTGCTCCAGCTGTTCTTTGTCCAGCCGGTCCAGCACGGACAGGTCCGGCACCGCTTCCGGCTCCTGCGGCATCCCGTCGGCCTTCAGCACGGCGAAGTCCGGGGCGGACACCAGGATGCGGACCAGCACCAGCGCGTCCTGGCCGCCGTCATCCATCGCCGCCAGGTGCACGTTGGCGCCCTGCAGGGCGCCCACCAGATAGCGGCCGCCCTTCCAGCGGACCGTCATCCCCGGCCGGAGCATCCCGGCCGGCTCGTCCGGGGCATCGACCGGCAGGGAAAGGACGGCGCTCATACTGCCGCCCCGGCCGCCCACACCACACTGTGGGGGGTCAGCGGCTCATCCCAGTGCGTCGTCAAATCCTGCGTCCACAGCAAGTGCCAGCTGCAGGCCCGGCCCTGACCGGGGGGAAGATCCACAGCATCGGCAACCCTGCTCAGAGGCCGGGGCCGGGCGAATGCCTCCAGCAGGACGGCCCTGGCACCCTCGTCGGCGAACTCGTCGTGCCGGAACTGCGAGACGATGTACACGTTGCGGCGCAGCTGGCCGCCCGGGGCGCGGGCGACCTCCACCTGCCATCCCGCCTCCACGCCAGTCATGCGGGCCACCGACCATTCCTGGTCATCGGGCTCCTTCCCGGCAGGGGAGTGCAGACAGAGCAGCTGCTGCCCCTCTACGGTGCGCGCCATGAACGCCGGGTTCACCACCCCCGCACGCTCACCCTCGCGCCATTCGACCTGCAGCGACGGCGCAGCCAGGTAGACGATGCGCGGATCACGGTCGAGGAACATGGCCGCGTACGCGTGCTCCCGGGACCGGCAGCCGACATCCTTCTTGGTGGTCGACGACCACCACTGCCGCACCTTCGACTTCCGACCCCGGTAGGCCCGCTGCTCGTGCAGCGCCGGCCATTCCTCCACCGGAAGTCCGCGCAGCGCCTGCGGAGCACAGAGGCGCTCACGCCCCATGTCGTCGCGGTAGCGCACCTGCAAGTCCACGCGCTGCTCCCCTCGCGCCGCACCGTGCCCTGCTGCGCGGCACACGTCCACCAGGCTCCGGTGCCTCTCCTGGTCTCGTGTGACGCGGCCGCAGGAGTTCACCCGAAAGAATGCAGATGCCCTTGTCGCCTTGACGGCGGTTTCCGATGCCCGAGACGTACCGCGCGCCTGCTCGGCCGAAGCCCGAGGCAGGCGTACGCGGCGCGGACGACTACAGAAACAGCCGGTCCATCGAGTTGGGCAGGCGCACCCACGGCAGGCACGTCAGGTCCTCCACCGGCGCCAAAGGGGAGGGCAGGGCATGACCTGTCGCTCTTCGCACTGCGGCGCTCGAGGGCACGCCCTCGCCGAAGAGCTGCGGCATTGGCTGCTTGAGCGGCCGGTGCTGGCGGTGCCAGACGGTCAGCGGCTCGACGAACCGGTGGCCGTGCCGGCTCGTTGTCCGCGCCAGCCAGTCCTGGTACTCGGTGCTGCCCAGAGCGCGGCTCAGGCGCCGCACCTCGAGCCAGGCCAGGTCCCGGGCCAGCAGCACCAGCCGGCTGAACTGCGCCAGCGGCCGCACCCGCTGCTCGCCCAGCGTTGCCGCCAGGACACCCCACTGCTTCGACTGCGCAGGCTCCTCGAGGTACCCGGAGCGCACGAGGATGGAACAGGCGTCCGCGAACACCCACCGCCCCGCAGGACCCAGGCGTTTGCGCATCCGGTTCAGGCGCTGCTGCGCGCGCACGACCTCTCCGAGGCCGCTGAGATCGATGTAGGGGTGCCTGGTGCTGCGGGAGTTGTCCGTCCAGCGCCGGTGACGCAGGCACACCTGCCAGGGGTCGGGAAGGATCAGCCAGGCGGGCGAGCGGGTGCCGCGGCGCGCCGCACACAGCGAGCAGGCCTGCACGATGTAGCCGGCCCGCGCGTCCCAGGGCCATTCCCAGTCGGCCTTGGCGTCCTCGGGCATGAGGAATTCGTCGCGCAGCCCGATCAGACGCTCCTGCATCTCGGCCACCGTGTGACCGGCCAGGGTCGCCAGCCGCTCGCGCGCGTAGCTGCTGACGTACATCTCGGTATACTGGGGATCGATCGGCATCGGGCCGGTGCCCATGCTCCGCAGCACTTCTTCCGCAGGGCGGTTGTTGCGGGCGGCCAGCCGCGTCACATACGAGCCGGTGGACTCGCCCTGCAAAAACCGCAGCCGCAGATGCATCCGGCGCAGCCCCAGCCACTGGTCCCGCTTCTCCGCCACGACGGCGCTCCTTCCGGGAGGTCCGGCTGCGGCCTCATCTAACTCCCGCCACCCGCCGCCAGGCAGCCACGGCCGGCGAAACGGTCCCACCTGGCACCCACCCGATCCCCGAGGCGACTTCCCACGCGCACGCGAAGAGAAGAAGAAGCAGATTCGATCAGTGCCGGCCGGACCATGCAGGGAAGCTGCCAGGCTCTCCAGGTGCAAACAGGCTGGTGAAGGTGCTCCGCGGGCACGCAGTTCCGCGAGAGGGGAGTCAGCGCGTCACATGTCGGGCCGTGTGGAGCTGCGCCCCCACCAACGAGAAGCCGTCGCCGCGGGAGTCAACGCCCTGAGCGGGACGCGGCATGCGGCCGTGACCATCATCGCCGCCTGCGGCACCGGCAAGACCCTCATCGGCAAGCGCGTCGCCGAGCACTTCGCTGAGCGCGGCCCCGTACTCGTTCTCGTCCCGACCCTCGAACTCCTGACCCAGACCGCGGCTCGCTGGCTGGCCGACGGCGGCTTCGACCAGCTCATCGGCGTGTGCTCACTGTCCGCCGTCCACGACCGCAGCCTGCGCGGCCGCCTCCTGCTCACCGGAAACGCCCAGGTACTGGCCCGGCGCGTCGCCGGGGGAGGACGCATCGCCGTCTTCGCCACCTACGCCTCCCTGCCCACCATCGCCGAGGCCCACCGCAGT
This sequence comes from Streptomyces sp. NPDC057950, assembly GCF_042887295.1. Taxonomy (NCBI): domain Bacteria; kingdom Bacillati; phylum Actinomycetota; class Actinomycetes; order Kitasatosporales; family Streptomycetaceae; genus Streptomyces; species Streptomyces sp. NPDC057950. The sequence goes on along the minus strand of NZ_JBHVPP010000029.1, from coordinate 28,529 downwards.
GAACGGCTGCCGCCGTGGGCCTTCGCCCTGGCCGACGAAGCCCACCGCACCAGCGGCAGCTGGGACAAACGCTGGGCGCTCATCCACGACGACCGCGCCGTTCCGGCCGCGCACCGTCTCTACATGACCGCCACGCCCCGCAACTGGCGCACCACCCGAAAACCCAAGGGGCGCACCCGGATCGAACGGCTCGCCTCGATGGACGATCCCACCATCTACGGACCCGTCGTCTACAACCTGGACCTGGCGCAGGCGATCGAACGCGGCATCCTCGCCGACTACCAGCTCATCGTGCCCGAAGTCCACGACAGCATGCTGCGCGACATCCTCCACACACCCCTGCCCACCCCGCATCAGGACGGGCTGCGCCTGGCCGCGATGCAGGCAGCCCTGCTGATGTCCATGGCTGAACACGACGCGCGCCGGGTGCTGTCCTTCCACGGCCGGATCGCCGCCGCCCGCGGCTTCGTCGCCTCGCTGCCGGAGACCGCCGACGTGCTCGCCGACCGCACCGGCATCCGCAACCCCTGGGCGCAGGCCCTGCACTGCCGCCAGGCGCCCTGGCGACGCCAGCAGATCTTCCACGAGTTCGAACACTTCTCCGCCCACACCCCGGGCAGCACCGCCGCCGGCCACGACTGCGCCGTGCTCTCCAGTGTCCGCGTGCTGAGCGAAGGCGTCGACGCCCCTGCCACCGACGGCATCCTCATCGCCGATCCGCGCCGCAGCCCCAACCACATCGCCCAGGTCATCGGCCGGGCCCTGCGCCAACCTCCCGGCCAGGCCAAGTGCGCCTCCATCTTCATTCCCGTCTACATCGCACCCGGCCAGTCCACTTCGGAGGCCATGAAATCCTCCTCGTTCTCGGACTTCTGGTGCTTCTTCAACGGCCTCGCTATCTACGACACCGAGGCGTACCAGCGGTTCGCCCCCCGCACGAAGGCGCGACCACAGCCCCTTGCACCTCGCCCGCACCGTGCCGCCGAGGTCACCCGCACCCTGAGACTGCGCACCCACAAGTCCCCCAACAACGCCTTCTGGAAGGACGGCTTGGAGGCCGCCCAGGCCTTCCACGCCCGCCACCGTCACCTGAACGTCCCCAGCGAACACGTCACCAGCGACGGCCTGGCCCTGGGCCAGTGGATCGGCCAGCAACGCTCCCTCTACGCCGCAGACGCCCTGCCCGCCGACCGCATCGCCGCTCTCACCAGCATGGGACTGTCCTGGCCGCATCCCCCCGAAAGCTTCGAACACCACCTCACCCAGATCACCGCCTGCGCCGCCCGCCACGGCACCCTCGCCCTGGGAAAGTACGCCCACGGCGGCGACCGCCGCCTGGCCGCCTGGCTGGAGACCATGCGCCGCCGCGCCGACACCGGCCAGCTCGCCCCCGCCCGCATCGCCTCCCTCAACGCCATCGACCCCTTCTGGAACCCGCCCTGGAGCCTGCGCTGGCAGTACACCTACGCGCAGATCCGACGCCGCCTGACCACCAGTACCTGGCGCTGCACCTACCACCGCCACGACAGCCGCGACTCCGCCTGGGACAGCTGGCTGGACCGCCAGATCACCCACTCCCACCATCTGGAGCCCCAGCAGAAACATCTTCTGGCCGCCCTGGCTCGCGCCTGCCCCGACGCCCACCCCCACATCATGCTGCTGACCCGTCCCACCGGCTTGCGCGAGCGGGCCTTCAACCGTGGCCTGCGCGCGGCACGCCAGTACCACCAGCGTCACGGGCACCTCGACATGCCCAAGGACCACACCGAAGAGGTTGTCGGCGACCACAAGATCCACCTCGGTGCCTGGCTGGTCCGGCGGCGCAGGGACAGTGCCCAGATGACGCCCCGCCAGCAAGCCGGCCTGGCGGCTCTCGGCTTCGAGACGATGCCCGTCTTCCTGCCGCCCGCGCAGGCGTTCCCCGACGCGGCCTGACCCGACGACCGAGCGCCGGGCGGGCGGACTTCAGGCCTTGCCCTTGCCGTCGTTTCCGGCCTGTCCGGCAGCCGCAGCCGTGTCGGCCGAGAAGTAGGAGACACGCGAGCCGCGCTTGGCCCGCCGCACCCGCCCCTGCGCGACCAGCGCCTCCAGCGCGTGACGCATCGCAGGCTCCTTGATCCTGCGCGCGGGGTGCGCCCGGGCCAGTGCGGTGGCGACATCGTGCGACGCGCAGGGCTCACCGCGCCGGTTCAGCTCACCGACCACCAGATCCCGCAGCGTCGGCGCCTTCTTCGAGGCATTCGGAGTTTCCTCCGGTGCCAGGGCAGCCCGGCCACCATCAGCAGCAGCCGTGCTGTCGGTGTGCGGCACGGCGCCGGAGACGGGCGCAGCGGCAGGACTGCCGCCGGTCGTAGCTGCACTGCCCGGGCCCGGCTTTGGGCAGGCGGCGGGGAACTGACCCGAAAGGGCCTCCCGCATGCTCAGAAGCAGGGCGTGATTGTCCTCCAGGATGCGCAACTGATCCTGCAACGCGGTGATCTCCGCACCGACGCGCGCGCGGTCCTTCTCCACAAGCTCCAAGTCGGCATCGACCTTGGCCGTGTAGTCCGTTCTGAGGGTGAGAAGTTCCGAGACCGCTTCCACTGTGACTTCCAACCTCCCGCAGCAGCACACACTCCGGGCGACGCTAGCGCCCGCACCGCATGGCCTGGCCACCAAGAATGAAGTGCAACCACTCTCTGCCCGGCTGTGCGCATGTGTGATCAGTTACCGTCTTCGTCCGATCGGTTCCGCACTCCGCGGGGCATCGAGCCGCGATCTGGTGGACCGGCGTCGCTCGTGCGGGCTGCAGCCGGGACGAGCCCGTCGCGTCTCCCCGCAGCCTCCGCCGCGGAAAGGGGTACTCGGGCCCGCGCCGGAAATACTGCACCGTGGAAAGCGCGGAGTGCTGAGAGAGGGGCGAGGATGCGGGTGGCCTGCGGGTCGGGCGCGGACACCGAGGGCCGGCGTTGCAGAGGGCCGCGGACCGACGCGGTGCGCAACCGGACCAGGATCCTGGATGCCGCCTAGGACATGTTCGCCGAGCAAGGGCCGGAAGTATCCCTGGACGAGATCGCACACCGCGCGGGAGTCGGCAACGCCACCCTCTACCGCCACTTCTCCGGGCGAGACGCCCTTCTGACGGAAGTAACTCGAGCGGGTCGCCACGGCCGACGCTGACGCGGCAGAGGAAGCCGCCGCCCAGGAAGACGCCCCGTTTACCGCACTCAGCCGTTTCGTGCAGGCCGCGGCCCGCCACCGGCTTGCCTCCCTGTGCTGCCTGTCCGGCGAACTCGCCGGTGCGACCGGAACTGGTGCGCCAGCGCCAGAAGGACCACCTGCTGCACGCCGCGCAGCTGCTGCTGACCCGTGCACAGCAGGCGGGGCAAGGTGCGCACCGACGTGTCCCTGGAGAAGCTCATGACGGCCCTCACCCAGCTGGGTCGCCCGCTGCCGGGCGCCAGCTGGCCGGCCACCGACCAGTGCAGCCCGCGCATCGTGCAGCTCTACCTCGACGGCCTTCACGTTCCGGCCCGGCCTGAACCGGCAGCCCCCCGACCGTGACCATCTCATCCTTCGGGAGAGTGTCGGGGCAGTCTCGGCGGTGTGAGCTCAGCGGGGCAACGGGCCGGCCGCAGAGTCACCTTCCCAGTGTGGCGGCGCTGCTCGGTGTGCCGTGCCCGGGGAGATGCCAGGAGATCTCGTCGTGCTCCCTGCGGTGCTGCCAAGCGGCCAGGAGACGGGAGCGGACCAGTTGGTCGAGGAGATCCTCCACCTGCTGCGGGGACTGACCGCCCAGCCGGGCAAGGACGTCGAGCTCCGCACTTCCGAAGCTGCCGGACGTATGGGCCGCCAGGACCAGAGCGGTGAGCTGCACCGCGGGGGACATCCCGCGCGGCGCGACCAGCGGAACAGGGCACAGGGCCCAGTGCGCCGCACGGGCGCGGGCGCCGCGACCGGATGTCTGGGTCTGCATGTCCGCATCGAGCAGACACGCTTCCACGTGAGGACGCTGCGGCAGGGAAGAGCGGAGCCACCCGGCATGCTCCAGCTCGCGCCAGAGTTCGGCCCGGCCGTGCAGCCGCATGCTGCGCAGAAGACCGCTGGGGAACCGGACGCGGCCTCGGCCGTCGGCGCGCAGAGCGCACTGCAGGGCCAGCAGCCGGGCAGCGGGGGAGGAGAAGCGGGGCAACGCGACCCCGAGATAGGTGAGCATTTCCCGCACGCGCAGCCGCTCGCCCGGTCCGTGCGGGGGACGTGAGGGCCTGGGTGCCGCACCGGCCGGCCGCGCGCGTGCGGAGGCGAGCAGGGTGTCGGGTACGACGGCGGTGTTGATGGTGGCGGCCGCGCAGGCGGCGCACGCGTCCGCGAGGCGCCACACGCGGCCGCTGCGGTCGCAGGTCAGCGCCAGAAGCACGGGGCCGGCGCAGCCGCGGTGGCGCGGGTGCCAGGAGCAGTTGCGGGCCCGGCACTGGCAGGTCCGCAGATGCCTGGGCAGCACGTCCCGTCGGGCGTGGCGGGCCAGGTGCGTCAGGGCGACAGAGCGGGCCGAGGCGGCCTGCAGCCGGTAGCCGTGCAGCGTGCATTGCGGGCAGCTCAGGAGCGGCCCGTCCGGCTGCGGGTGCAGCCGGACCGTCCAGATGCGCTGCACCGTCTCGTGCGTGGAGAGCCTCATCGGGCTCGCGGTCCTCCGATCTGCGGGCCGTTGAACGTGTGCGTCCCAGACGCCGGGAGGCGGTGCGGGGAACGCCGCGCAGCGCCGGCCCCCGCATCGCCACTGTCACCCCTTCCCTAGCAAATAGTGCAGAGGTCTGCACTGACAGGGCAGGGTTCTGCACCGTCGGATGGTGGGGTGACGATCTTGCCGCCCGACCCCGACCTCACCGCGCTGCGCGTGACGCTCGCGCGCCTGAGGGTCGAGCGCAACTGGACCTTCGACGAACTCGCACGCCGTAGCGGACTGGCCCGGCGCACCCTCATCGACCTGGAACACGGCCGCACCACCGGCAGCGTCACCACCTGGCACGCCCTCGCCCACGCCCTCGACGTCTCCATCGACGAACTCCTCGGCTCCCTCTGCGCAGACCACACCCCACCCGGCACGCCGCAACTCTGAACCGCCCCTCAGGTTCCCCCGTCACCGCGGTGCGACATCACCTGAACAGGTGACAGGTCATCGAGCACACGTGCGTTCAGTCGTGCGGGCGTTCCCCGAGACTGCGCCATCCGCAGGACACTCCGAGGCGCTGTTCCGGTCAAGCGGCGCGTCGCCTGGCACCTTCACCGCCATGTGCCCCAACTCCGCCTCCACCGCTTGCCGCTGGGACGGCAGCCCGCGCGCCACCCGGCCCCGACGCCCGCTGCGTGTGGCCGCCACCAGCCCCAGTCGCCTGCTGCGCACCGGCCAGAGCAGCCGCTGCCGCGTGTGCGGCAACCACATCGACTTCTACCAGCGCGCCGATCAGCGCCCCATCGCCCTGCACCCTGCCGAACTGGCTGTTGCTCACGTCCCCGCTTCCTGCCGCTGGCATCTGAGCTGCGGCATCGCCCACCCGCACGGCGACGGCAGCGCCTGGTGCCGCATCCCGCACGCCGTGCTCTGCCCGAGCCGCACCCCAACTGTCCGCCTGACCAACCACGTCCAGGAGATGCGCCGCGAACTCGGCGTCCGCTCCCGGCGCCTGATCGACTCAGGCGCCTTCACCCCGTCCACGCCACCCGCGCCTGCCGCCGACAGCGCCCGGTCTGCCCGCCCCGTCGTACAGCTGCTGCTGGGCCGCTATCTCGCTGACCGGCCCATCGAGGACATCCGGTGCGTGGCCCAGACCCGGCACCGCCACCGCTGTCCGCTGCCCGTACTGACCCCTGGCACTCCCAAAGGGGTCTGGAAGCTCCTGCCCGCCGGCCCCCGGCGCGGCCAACTCGCTCTGCCCACCGGGCTGATGGCCTTCTACGACCTCAGCCGCCTGCCGTACGGCGAGCAGCTGCGCTGGCGCACCCAGCACTGCCCCGCCCATGCCGCCGCGCCGAACGCCGCCGACCTCGCCCTGGCCGGATGGCAGGTCTTCGACCCCCTCCTGCACGCCGCCCACATCCATACCCGCCTCCCGCACGACCCCGGCGGCCAGGCGTGACGATGGCGCACCACGCCCTGGAAATCACCCTGACCCGGCCCCTCGCCGCGGCCGAACTCCACCACGCCGCCCGCACGATGCCGCTAGCCCCCAACCGTGATGCCACCCGGCTCATGACCGTCGTACGGGCCAAGACCCCGGGAAAGGCCCTCACCCGACTGCGCCGACAAATCGGCACACGACTGCCCGTCGACGTCATCACCACGCACTACCCCGACCGAAACGGCAAGATCCTGCTCAACGTCGCTTTCCCGCCCGCCGCACACACCGCCCTCAGGGCTGCGGCCGACCAAGCAGCGCAGACACCCCAGCGCTTTGTGGAGCTGGCCGTTTACCGGGCCCTGGCCCAGCACGCCGACGCCGAGGCCGACCGCCTCGAGCGAGGCGTGCAGCACCTGCTCGCCCACACCGCCCCCGCCCATCTCATCGCGGCCGTCGGGCACTGCCTGACCCGCATTTCCGGAGCCGCGCCGTGCTGAACCCGACCGACGAACAGGCCGCTGCGGCCGACGCCTTCCACGCCGGCGAACACCTGGCCCTGCAAGCCGGCGCGGGCACCGGCAAGACCACCACTCTGGCCCAGCTCGCCCACGCCACCCAGCGCCGCGGCCGCTACCTCGCCTACAACCGGGCCATCGCCCAGGACGCCACCAAGCGCTTCCCCAAAAGCGTCCTGTGCAAGACCGCCCACGCCCTGGCCTACGCCGCCGTCGGACACCGCTACACCAGCCGCCTGAACGCCCCCCGCCGCCCCGCCTGGCAGACCGGCCAAGCCCTCGGCATCACCAAAGCCATCCGCGTCGGCGAACGCGACCTGTCCCAAAAGACCCTCTCCTACGTCACCCTGCGCACCGTGGCCCGTTTCTGCCACACCGCCGACGCGACGATCACCCGCCACCACATCCCCCACCTGCGCGGCCTGGAAGAGCCCAGCCTGCACGCGCAACTCGCCGCCCACCTCGTCCCGTTCGCCCGCAAAGCCTGGCTGGACCTGCAGCACCCCGACGACGGCGCCGTCCGCTTCGACCACGACCACTACCTCAAGATCTGGGCCCTCACCCAGCCGAAGATCGACGCCGACTTCCTGCTCCTCGACGAGGCCCAGGACACCAACCCCGTCGTCGAGCAGATCTTCCTCGCCCAACGCGACCACGCCCAGCTGGTCATGGTCGGCGACTCCGCCCAGGCCATCTACCACTGGCGCGGCGCCAAAGACGTCATGACCGGCTTCGACGGCACCCAGCTCGCCCTGTCCCGGTCCTTCCGCTTCGGCCCCCGCCTCGCCGAGGAAGCCAACCGCTGGCTCCACCTGGCCGACGCCCCCATCCGTCTCACCGGCGCCGACACCGTGCCCACCGAACTCGGCCCCGTCACCCGGCCCGACGCGGTCCTGTGCCGTACCAACGTCGGCGCCATGGCCCAGGTCATGGAGCTGCTGTCCGGCGGGTACCGGGTCGCGCTGGCCGGGGGAGGAGACAGCCTGCGCGCTCTGGCTCTGGCCGCCCGCGACCTCAAAGAAGGACGCCGCACCGCCCACCCCGAACTGGTGCTGTTCACCACCTGGGGCGATCTGCAGGACTACGCCGCCTACGACCCCGCCGGCCGCGATCTGCAACCCCTGGTCGACCTGGTCGACACCCACGGCGCGGACGCCATCCTGGCCGCCGTGGCCCATCTCGCGCCCGAAGACCAGTCCGAGGTAACCGTCTCCACCGCGCACAAGGCCAAAGGCCGCGAATGGGCACAGGTGAAGATCGCCGACGACTTCACCCCACCACCAGCCGACAGCTCGCCGGGCGACACGGACCCGGGGACGGCACGCCCGATCGACGACAAGGAGGCCTGCCTGGCCTACGTAGCCGTCACCCGCACCCGCCACCGCCTCGACATCGGTGGTTTGTCCTGGATCAACGAACATCCGGAAGGAGTCCTGACCGATCGCCGGTCACCGTAGTGATCACACACGGAGCCTTTGGGGGCGCGCTCCGGAGGGGCCGCGACCGGCGAGGATGCCCGCCATGGCCACGGACAAGGACCTCGCTGCCAGAACCGCCATGCCGGACCCTGCTGCTGACCCCCACCCCGGCCGCGCCCCGAAGGCGCTCGGGGTCCTGGCCGCCCTGGCCTGCGTGGCGTGCTGCGCACTGCCCGTCGGGCGATCTCGCACAGCCACGCTACTCACCGGGGGCGACCGTCCGGCGGCCGTGCGCCTCACGCTCCGCTTCGGCCTCGAGGCCCGCCTGGGTGTGCCTCTCCCCGTTCGGGGTCCCTTTCGCAAGAGGGTGTCCGGTCGATCAGCCGCGGCCAGTTCCTAGTCAGGGCGCGCCTCGGCTCCGTGCACTAGGCAGACCAGCCACATGCCCAGGAAGACGACGAGAGAGTACGAGCTGATCGCCAGCAGCCCGGGCGCATCCGTCACCCACCACGCGAGGGGCAGTGAGCTGGCGCACGCGGCGCTGACGGGGGCGGCGTGCCGGTAGTGGCTGCGCGGCGGGTCGTAGCGGTCGAGATCCAGGGGCGAGGATGGGAAGAGGACGGGCTTCTCGGCCAGGAAGACACTCTCCCTGGCCAGTTGCGCGGCCCTTCGTCCCGCTTGCGCGCGGAAGCGGGAGTCCCGGTCGACGTAGACATGGGGAGCAGCGGTCTCTAGGCCCGGCGAGGGCATGACCTCCCAGCCCTCACGGTGTGCCTTTTCGTAGGCAGCGGCGATCTGCGCGGCCAGTTCCCGCCACCCCGCGACACCCGTGATCTCGGCCAGGCCGGCCAGGCGTGGGAGTACCTCGCTCATGGTGTGCTTGTTGTGTTTCTCGTGAGCCTTGCGATCGGTAAATAGCAGGATCAGACGGCGTAGATAGTCGGCGAGGTCGACCCAGCAGGCTTCCGTACCGTGGCCGAACTTCCGCCTGGTACTGGGCAAGGAATGATCGAGTTCGGCGAGCAGTTGCTCAGCGGCACGCAGAGCCCGGTGACGAGCGAGGTCCTGTTTGGCCTGTACCTGGTCGGCGAGTACTTGCAGGCGATCTGCATTCCGCGCTGCGATCGCCGCAGCTGCTTCCGCCTCACCCTTCCTCCTGGCCAGCGCCCTGCTTCCCGAAGCCTTCAGATGCTGATAGGCCAGGGCCCATCTCAACTCCCAGTACTCGACATACTCGGGCTCGGCCTTCCTGGAATCCAACAATGCGCCCAACGTGTCAAGCGCCACGAGTCTCTCGCCGCCGCAGACTCTGGACAGCTCCCCGGCGCTCAAGAATGCTCCCGAGGCCCTGTAGGAACTCCCCACCAGTTCTCGTAGCTCCCGGGCGAACTCACGCATGTGCGGATCATGCCCGGTTACGTCCAGGCTCTTCCGCGGCCGCCCCTGCCGGCGGGCCGGCGCTTCGCCATCGTCCCTGCCGGGACCCCCCTGTCCTGACATGACATGAGGCTACCCACGGTTCCGCGACGAGAAGCAAAAATCCCTGACCAGCATCTTTTGTCCAGGCAACAATGCTCTCCTTCCACCGCTGACGCGGCGCGGTTACGAAGTATGCGGGCCCGGTCGGCAGGGTTGCTGAACAGCCGACGGGCCGCCCAACCACGTTCCGGAAGGACACCATGGGTAAGAACCGTCAGCGCCTGCATTCCGACCGCGTCCTGGACATGATCGTCTTCCTCTCGATTCTGGTTGCTGGTGTTGTCCTCACGCTTCTCGGCGTTCCGGCAGGTTCGATAGCCGGCATCGCCGCCGCCCTCGCAGCGCTCTACGGGGCGTGGACGACCACGCGGGAGCGGCAGTCTCCGCCTCCCGGCGGCTCAGCACCGGACGACCGCGCCGACTAGAACTTGCCGGCCGATCAGATGCCTGCTTCGTGCTCGCATCGTTGGCAGGCATGAAGCGGGGTGATCTGAGTGCTTGCCGGGGGACGGTTCGGGACCGGCGCGGCAGGCGCCGGCACTGTCGGCGCCTGCCGCATGCAGGACGGCCTCATCGGTCGCCCACTGTCCACAGACGGCTCCCGGCAGGCTCCCTGAGTCATGAACACCAGCTCGTCGGGCATCGCCCCGAACACCAAGAAGACGCCGCGCTGCGAGCGCCACGACGCCTTCCTCTAGCCGGAAGAGCAGGCCGAGCTCGCCGCGCGGTTCCCGGCCGGACACCGGGCGCAGATGGCGTTCCTCCTGGCCGGCTACGCCAGCAACCGCCGCGGTCTTGGGTATCCGCGCGCGTACGGTGCGCCGCCACTGGCGTGGGTGGCCGCCACCGCCCGGGCTCCGGCTCCGCCGTGCCCTGCGACGCCGTGTCGTGGACCTGGTGTGCCCGCGGTGCCTGTCCGATCGTGCGGTGGAAGAGGCGCGCCAGGCGAAACGCGAAGCCCGGCGCGCGGCCCGCCGGATCCCGCGTGAGCGAGGCGGGCAGGATCGATGACCTCCCGGCTTCAGCACGAGCCCCCAGCACCTCCCGCAGAGCATCTCAAAGCTTTTCTGCATGATTGAAAGCAATTAGCCGACTTGCATGCGAAAGTTACATGGATTCAGATAGGATGGGGATATGGGATTGAGCTTGGAGGAGTCGCTGCGGCTGACGGTGGCCGCCTTGATGCAGGTAACGGGTGAATCGCAGCGGTCGGTTGCAGGGGTGCTGGGACTGACGCAGACACAGGTGTCACGCCGTCAGTCGGGCGCCATCTCCTGGAGCCTGTGCGACGTCGACGTCCTGGCCGAGCACTACGGCATCGGCGCGCTGGACCTCCTGGCGGGTCCGACCAGAGCGTGCGAGGCGCTGCCCGCCGACCGGCGCCGTACCGTGCGGACCGAAGCGAGGGGGACGGGCCGGTGAGCGACTTCGACGCGATCGACTCGCTGCTCGACGCCGTCGGCCCGCAGGCCGAACTCCCGCCCTGCCACGTGCGCCGCGAGCTGCGGGAGCGGGCTCGGCTGTCCAAGGCGCAGGTGGCACGCGCGCTCGGCGTGAGCCCGTCGACCCTCAGCGGATGGGAAAGCGGCCGGGACCCGGCCGGCGAGATCCGCACCAAATACGCCTACCTGCTGGACGGACTGAACGCCAAGCTCGCCACCGAGACCGAGACCGAGACCGAGACCGAGGCGGCGTCGGCTGCGGAGCAGCCCGTCACGTCAGGCACGGCCCCGACCGCCACCCCCTTGTCTTCGCCGGACCTCTGCCTGGACGAGGACGGGGACGACGTGGAGCTGCTCGTCGTACCCGAGCCCTGTGTGCTGTGCGGCCGTCCGGCCGGACAACGCGTGGCGGGGTTCGCTCAGCACCTAGCCCCGGCCGACTGCCAGCCCACCGCCACCGGAGCCCCAGCTGCCCCGCCATCCGGACAGCCCACCACGCAAACCCCGAAAGCGCCGCGGCGCACGACAGGTCCGGCGCGTGCGACGGAGCGTTCCAAAGGCCCGGCCCGCCACGCGTTCCAGGAGCCGTCCGGCCCGGCCGACCTGATCCGCGAGGCTGTGCAGGGCGCTCTTGCCGAGCACCGGGGTGACGTCGACGCAGCCACGGCGGCACTGTTGAAGCGGGCGATCCCGGACGCGATGCGACTGCTGGACGAGACCCGCAAGGGCGCCCGCTACGACGTGATCGCGCACCCCTGGATCCCCGACATCCTCAAGAAGCAGACCGCGCGCGGCGCGGACCAGATCTGGGAAGCCCGCCCCAAGTGGACCCGTCACGAACTCCCGCCCGGCAGGCATGAGGTGACCGCGCTCGACATCAACGGCTCTTACCTCTCCGCCCTCAAGACGCACCTCCCCCTGGGCCAGCTCGAGCACTCCACCGCCCCGGCCCATGACCGCCGCCGCTCCGGAGTCCACCTGATCACCCCGCCCGAGTGGGAGCACGAAGCGGTGCTGCCCAACCCGATCGGCCAGAGGGACGAGCCCGGTCCCCTGTGGGTCACCGAGCCGACGCTGCGCCTCCTGCTGCGCCTGTCCGGCCCCAAGCACCAGCTGTGCGCGCCTCCTCAGATCCACGAGTCGTACACCTCCGGGACCACGGAGAACCTGCTCGAGAAGTTCCGCATCGCGCTGAAGGACGCCCGCGACACGGCGATCGAGCAGGGCGATACGGTGACGCTGGAGTACGTGAAGGCGATGTACTCGAAGTTCGTCTCCACGATGGGGGAGTCGAACTACAACCGGGAGCTCTACCGTCCGGACTGGATGCACCTCATCCGCAGCCAGGCCTTCGCCAATCTGTGGCTCAAGGCGCTCAAGGCCCACGACGAAGGCCTGGCCGTCGTCCGGGCCATGGGCACCGACGAACTCCACATCATCGGTGACTGGCGCCGTGTCTTCGCCGAAGGCCGAGGTGTTACCGAGGTCAAGGTCAAGGACACGTACACCGCCGGAAGCGACGCCGCTGAGCACGCAGGCGAGGGGGAGTAGTGCCGGAGAAGAACATCGACTTCGGAAGGTTCGGCGCCCGGGGCATCAAGGGCAGTGACGCCGTCGCGCGCAAGCTCGACGAGCTCGCGGGCGGCATCGCCACTCCCGTGACCGCCAAGCGCGGCTGGATGGCGCGCCTGCACTACCTGACGAAGTCGGCCCAGACCTTGAAGGCCGCCCAGGACGCAGGGCTGACAGTGACGCACCGGACGCTGAAGGCGTGGTTGGGGGAAGACCGTCGCCCCTCCAAGTCCAACCTGAAACGCATCGACCAGGTGTACCGGGCGGTGCGCCGTCACTACGTCGCCCGCCATCTCCTCAGGCGCCTCAACCGCGACGGACGCGGCACCCGGGTGGAGATCCACCCGCTCAACCAGTCCCAGGTGCCGCACCCGCTGCAGCGGGTGCTGGAGTACCGGACGATGAACGTGCGCCGCTGGGACCGCATCGTCGGCTCCTGGGCGGCCGGCGACCATCAGAGCCTCGACGCCGCATGGCAGGACACGATCGTCGACCTCGGCTCGCAGTGGGGCCAGTACGAGTACGTCACCAACGTCGGCTTCGCCGCATAGGGGCCTGCGCCGGAAGGTGGTCTTCGGCGCCTGCTGGGATGGCGTACGGTGGGGGACACCGACGCGGGGTGGAGCAGCTCGGTAGCTCGCTGGGCTCATAACCCAGAGGTCGCAGGTTCAAATCCTGTCCCCGCTACTGCCGAAGATGCCCGGATCTACACGATCCGGGCTCTTTCGCGTTCCTGGCACGCTCTCACGTCTGGCTCCTGCCCGGCAGGAGGCCCGGCCGCCCTTGCTGCCTGCCCGAGGTGATCGATCTCAGGCGTTCTGCTGGACTCTCTGCGACGAAGAGAGGAGTCCTCGGTGACGGTGCGCGGTCCGCAGTGGGCTGGTGTCTGCGCATACCCGTCATCGAGCCGCCGTGCCGTGCGGGACCTGCGCCGTGGCCCACCTGGCCACGCGGTATGCCGCCCGCAGGCCCTGGTGCCAGGGGAAGAGCGGTAGTTCTACCGTGCGGTCGGCGACGTAGCACTGTGGCAGGGAGTGGGCGGGATTTTGGAACGTTTGGACGGGACGGCCGTGCCCCATCGGGTGGGATAGTCGGGGCCGCCGGGTGCGGTCGAAGTTGGATGAGGCAGGGTGAACGCCATGGTGACCTTGGCCAGCCCGTCGGTGGGCACGTCGGTTCGCGCAGCCTCTGCGGCCGTGCTGGATCCTGCCGCGCTGTCTGTCTTGCTCCAGCTGATGGGCAGCCAGGCGCTGCTGTTCTACCGCCTTGACGAGGAAGAATGCGCACGCCGCGCCCGCGTCTCAGCGGCCCGTCTGGACAGTCTCGATGCGCTGCAGACTCTTCTGGAGCTGCCCGTCGACGAGCCCGTCGCCCTCGCCTCGCTGCCCGCACGGCTGCGTTCGGCGGTACGGCGGCTTCCGGCCGGCGCCGCCGACGTCGATTGCCGTGAGGTCACCCGGCGCGCGGTGCGGCCGCTCACCATTGATCTCGCCGTGGTGCGGGCAAGTGCCGCTGGCTGGCGCGGAGGGCTCGAGCAAGCCGGCCGTTTCGCCCCCTTCTGCCGGCGCGCTCTGCTGCTGGACAGCGCTCCACCGGTGGCCGAGGAGATGCTGATGGAAGCCGCCTTCTACGGCATCGGCGTCCTGGCGGCAGACGGCGAGAGCGTGGACATGCTGCTGGAACCCCGGCCTTACATCCCGCGCCGCCACACCCCCGCAGCGTGGTGCTTTACCGAGGAGTTCCACCACCGCATCGGCTAGTCACACCTCACCGCGCTCCACTCCCGCCACCGGATGCGCCGCGGACGAAGTCTGCGAGGCGACGGGGGCCTGCGCCCACTGCAGCAACTGCGCGGGCACCTTGAAGGCGCTGAACCCGGGATGGTCGAGTTCAGCGTTGAGGACCGGGTAGCGGTCCACCGCGCGCCGGCAGCACTGCTGCCACCACGCGGGCCGCCCGGCCGGCTCGACGGCGTCCATGGTGCGCAGCCACTCCATCAGCACCGCGGCGTTATGGGCGGCGGCCGGCACCTGCCAGTGATTGTCGACGAAGGCGTCCAGCACGAGCCCGTCGCAGGCAGCACACCGGCACACCGGCGCCAGACCCGCGGCGAACCGCTTCGCCAGCGTCTCGCCGAGGAAGAAGTCCATCAGCTCCGGCAGCAGCACGGAGGGAGAGTTCGGTCCGCCTGCGGACCGCTTGGCGGCCTGGCCGGGCGGCACGATGTGCCGCACGCTGCTGGTGGCGCCGAAGGCGGTGAACACCGCCCCATGGGCGAGGGCCCCGAACGCTGCGAGATCGGCACGCAACAGCGCCGTGCCGGGCACCTCCGCCAGCAGCCGCTTGAGGTTGCCCACCGCCTGGGAGAAGCCGGCCAGCGGGTCCATCTGTCCGCCGAGCATGACCGCCTTGGGGTTCGGCACGACATTGAGCCAGGCGATCAGCTGCCCGACAGCGTCGTCGCGCAGCCACCCCACGTCCACGGGAACACTGAAGAAGACGTGGGGGTCCTCCAGCTTGAGGACCTGGTGGACGGCGGCCTTGAGGGCGTCGGAGTCTTCCGCGTGCAGGTATCCGGTGGGCGTCATGGCCGCCGTCGCGCCGGCACGATGGCCCACCTGCTCCTCGATCGACAGCTGCAGCGGGTCGCCGAAGGCCAGCTGGCCTTTCGAGACGTCGGGGAAGGGATCGTCCTCGCTGGCCGCCGCCACGGTGTAGACGGCGGGATCCGCGAGCAGCGGTCCGGTGAACCCTTCCTCGCGCAGTTTGCGGACCTTCGCCGCCGCCCCGGGACCGCTGACGACGAGCCCGCTGCGCACCGGATCGAGCTGCTCGCGGATATAGCCGACGCGGCTCACTCCGGCCTGCAGCAGCATCCGCCCCCGCAACTGCACAGGTACAACGGGGGTGTGAGGAGGGTCGGGGGGCTCCGCGGGATCGGAGCCGGCGCCCGGGCGGGGGGAGGGGAACGACTCAGTCATGGCCTCACCTTCGAAGCGGAATCCACCGTCGCGCCTTCGCGCGGGGCGTACAGCAGCTGGAAGTCCTCGGGCAACAGCCGGGCACAGCGGGCCAGCTCTTCCTCGCTCATCCCCGCGGCCAGAGCGGAGCGGATCAGCCCGGGGACGTATCGGGGCCGCTCCCGGTCTATCTCGACCGGTTCGGCCGTGCGGTAGCCCAGCGCGGACATCTCCACCATCACGCTGCGGTACTGCCAATCCGTGACGATGTTCAGACTCTGCGCCCGGCGCAGCAGCGCGGCCATCGACACCTTCCACTCCCGCTTCAGCCGGGCCAGCAGTTCCAGGTCGACGCGGGGCGTGAAGGCGGAGCGGATGTCACGCGCGGGCATGAGGAGCTCGGCGGCGAATTCGTCGGCTTGCCGCTCCTGTATGGCGCTGTCGCCGGGGGACTGGTGCAGGACCAGGTGCCCCAGCTCGTGTGCCAGGCTGAAGCGGTAGCGGTCTGCGGGCGCGTGGTGGTTGGCCAGGATGAGCGGCGGCTGCGTGCCGTCCCACTGGCTGACCGCATCGAGCCGGCCGCTGCCCAGATCACGCGCGACCACCAGAACTCCGGCCGTCTCCAGGGATGCGGTGAGGTCCGCCGCCGGGCCCGGCGGCATGCCCCACGCCTTGCGGACCTGCCGGGCTGCATCCTTGGCGGTGGTCAGGGCGTCGAGTGCGACAGCGGGAATGGCCGCGGCCCGCACGCCGAGACCGGGTCGGCACGCGGCGATCCCCTGCAACTGAACCCGTGTCAGGGCGAGATGGGCATGTTGGCGCCGAAGGGCGGAGACGGTCAACGACGCACGCTTGCGGTGGTGGACGAGCCCCACGCCGACCCCATGCACCTGCGGATCCAGACACAGCAGCTCCGGTGGATACCCCAGCGCCGCCGCATAAAGCTCCAGCCGCTCTCCGGAGACCGCCAGCCGGCCGCTCTCAGCGCGGCTCACGTACCCCTGCGACACCGCCGCGTCACCGCCGGAGGCCTTCACCATCGCCTCAGCCACGTCGGCTTGTGTCATGCCGCGGAACTCGCGGGCCACCACCAGCATCCCCGGCTGCGCCGGATGTATGTCGCTCACGTCGTACCACCTCAGATCAGACCTCAAAAGATTAGCCTCAAATATTCCTCCGTGTATCGAAGTTGACAAAATTGACAGAACGTCAAGACGAGCATTTGGGGGATGGGCGGGCGGCGTAACGCCGCTCGTTCACGCGGATGACTGCTCCTGGAATCCGAGACGAGGCTCGATTGGCCGTGACGCCCTCGGCGAAGTGCTCCGCCATGGCGGCTGCGACGTCCCGGGTCTCGATCCTCCGCTCCCGGCTCCCGGCCGCAGGACCGTGCTGTTCCGGTCCGCGCTGGTCAAGACGTACGCCGCGAGGCCGTGCCGGTGCAGCACCCGGCTTCTGCGGGATGCGGCGTTCCGGCCCCGGCGCGGAGAGTCCTGCCTTGCCCCGGCCAGACCCTAACTGGCGCAAAAGGGCGAGCCGTTGCTTTGCGTCCCTCTAGGATGACTGCCTGCGATGAGTGCTCAGGTGCCTCATCCGCACGCGTAACGCCCGCACGCCACACCCCTGCCCGTCGCCCGGCGGAGCGGGGAGATACGGAGCAGCTCGACCGTGCACCTCATCCGCTTCTCCGCGTGCGGGTTCCGCTCGCTGACCCATGTACAGGACGTCCCGGTCAGCAGCCCGACGATCCTGGCCGGCCGCAACGACGGCGGCAAGAGCGCGGTCCTGGCCGCGCTGGCCTTCCTGCTGGGCGAACACCGTCTGACGGACGAGGACCGCACCTACCAGCAGGACGAGGGCGTCAAGGGACAGCGCTGCGCGGAGACTTGGGTGGAGGGCGTCTTCCGTCTGGACGCCGCCGAGCAGGCCGCAGCGGCCCCGTTACCGGCCGAGCTCCGTATCCGGCGCCGCTCGAGGGCCGGCGAGGCGGCGTGCTGGGAGTTCTTCGGATCGCAGCCCGCCGACAGCCGCCTGCACGGCCTGGGCCGGCTGATGAAGAAGGATCTGACCGAACTGGTCGCCGAGTTCGGCCTCGTCCCGTCGGGCACGCTGAAGGAAGACCTGCTGGCCGCGCTCACCGCACACGCCACGACCGTCCCGCAGATCGACGAGTGGCAGCCGCTGCCGAAAGACCTCGAGGCACGTCTGCCGCGGCTGCTGGCGTTCGGCGGCAAGGACGAGAGCCCGGACGACGCGGTGCGCACCGCGTTGAGCAGCTGCTACGAGACCCACCTGGAGGACGAGGCCCTCCAGGGGCAGGTCCGGGACATCGAGAAGGAGATCACGCAGCGGCTGGAGAAGGAAGCGGACTCCCTGTGCCGGCACATCCGCCAGCACTGCCGCGAGTTCGTCGGCGTGGAGGTCAAGCCCGAGGTCTCCTTCAAGAGCGGCTTCAAAAGGGCGCCGCTGGAGGTCTCCAAGGCCGACGGCGAGCCCGTGGACCTGACCCGCTCGGGCCAGGGCAGCACCCGGCGCATCGCCCTCGCCGTGTGGGAGTGGACCAGCAGCCTCCTCGAAAGCAGTGAACTCGCCGCGACGGGGGAGCAGGACGAGCCGCAGCCCACCCAGACCATCGTCGTCTACGACGAGCCCGACACCCACCTCGACTACCGCCACCAGCGCACCGTCATGGACATCATCCGCAAGCAGTGCGCCCTGCCCCACGTCAGCGTCATCGTCGCCACCCACTCGATGAACCTCATCGACGGCGTCGACATCGCCGACGTTGTCCACCTCAAGCTCAGTGACAGCGGCCGCACCCTCGTCGAGCGCCTCGACGACGACACCCACGACGGCATCGACTTCCACCTCGGACAGATCGCCGCCGCGGTGGGGCTGCGCAACTCCGTCCTGCTGCACGAACGCTGCTTCCTGGCAGTCGAAGGCCCCACCGAGCAGCAGTGCGTGCCCCTGCTCTTCCGCCTCTCGCAGGGACTGCCCCTGCAGGCGGCCGGCATCGCCTTGTGGGCCTGCGACAACAACGAAGGAGCACTCCACCTTGCGGGCTACCTCGTCAAGCACCACCGCACCGTCATGCTGATGGTCGACGCCGACAGCCGCACAAATAAGCACTTCAAGACCGAGAAACTCGTCAGAGCCGGCCTCGACCTCACCAAGCAGGTCTCCTACGTCGGCGAGGGCGAGGGCTACAACGAGCTGGAGGAGCTCTTCAGCGACCTTCAGTGGGCGGCCGCCGCCAACGCCCACTGGCCCCGCCCCGAGGGCCGGCCCTGGAGCGCCGACGACTTCACGGAGCACCGGGGCGGCAAGTTCAGCGAGCGCATCCTCTACATGATCAAACAGCAGGCCGCAGAGAGCAGCCCCAATGGCAAGGCCGACATGCTCTACGCACTGGTGTCCATGCTCGCCACGCCAGAGGAGGTCCCCCAGCAGCTACGGGACATCTTCACCGAGGTGCAGGCCCTCGCCTGCTGACCTGCTGCTGCGTTCGCCGCTGCAGCATGCGCTCCTTGCGCTGCTCGTTGGTCGGCGCCGTCCAGGCGTGCCATCCGGCCTCCGCAGTCCATTGCCGCGCGTGCGCGCGGGCTTCGATTCCGCACCACCGGCAGCCCCCGGGCGCCACAGTGTGCTCGGTCCTGGCAGAACGCGATAACGACATCACATCCTCCTTCCCCCACTGCTTATCTTGCCTCCTGCCACTGACAATCACCCTGTGAGCCGCGTCCGGCTCCGCCACCCGGCGGTGCAGGCGAAGAAACCTTTCCCTCGCGTGTCCCCAAGCCTCCGAAACAAGACCGTTTATCGGGAAAATCGCCCGTAGCTCCCACCACTCTGGTTACGGTCTGTGCCCATGAGGTTCCTGCACACCTCGGACTGGCATCTCGGCTGCCGGTTCCACGGGGAAGATCTGATCGACCGCCAGCGCATGGTCCTGGACCACATCTGCGCCACCGCCCGCACTCAGAAGGTGGACGCCCTGCTCATCGCGGGCGACATCTACGACCGTGCCATTCCGAGCCTGGACGCGGTACGCCTGTTCGACCGGGCTCTGCACCAGCTCGCCGACCTCGGCATCCCCACCATCATGATCAGCGGGAACCACGATTCCGCCCACCGCCTCGGAACCGGCTCCGGCCTGTACGCCAAAGCCGGCGTCCACCTGCGCACCAACCCCGCCGACGCCGGCCGCCCCGTCCTCCTCGACGACGAGCACGGCCCCGTCGCCGTCTACGGAGTGCCCTACCTCGAGCCCGCTCTGGTACGCACCCAGCTGGACGCCGAGACCGCCTCCCACGAGGCCGTTCTCACCTCCGCACTGGACCGCATCCGCGCCGACCTCGCCACCCGCCCGGGCACCCGCTCCGTCGTCCTCGCCCACGCCTTCATCACCGGCGCCACCACCAGCAGCAGCGAACGCGACATCAGCGTCGGCGGCATCGCCCACGCCGGCGCCGACCTCTTCGACGGCATCGACTACACCGCTCTGGGACATCTCCACCGCCCGCAGAGCGTGAACGCCCGCATCCACTACAGCGGCTCCCCGCTGGCCTACTCCTTCTCCGAGACCAACCACACCAAATCCCTCACCCTGGCCGACCTGCCGGCCGACGGCGCCCCCACGGTCACCCGCCACGACATCCCGGCCGATCTCCACCTGCCGCTGGCCCGGCTGACCGGCCGCATCGAGGACCTGCTGACCGACCCCGCACACGAACCGCTCAGCGAAGCCTGGCTGCAGGTCACCCTCACCGACACCGCCCTGCCGTACGAGGCGATGGCACGCCTCAAACAGCGCTTCCGCCACACGCTGGACATGCGGCACCTGCCCACCGGCATCCCGGCACAGGCCACCGACACCCCCACCTACCGCGAACGGCTACGCGGCCGCGGCGACCTCGACATCACCCACGACTTCATCACCGCCGTGCGCGGCACCCCACCCACCCCCGCAGAGGCAGGCCTCCTGCAAGAGGCCGTCGACGACATGCGCGTGCGCGCCCAGGAGAAGGAAACCGTCTGACATGCGTCTGCACTCCCTGCGCCTGCAGGCCTTCGGTCCCTTCGCCCGCCGGCACACCGTCGACTTCGACGCCCTGTCCGCCGACGGCCTGTTCCTCCTGCACGGTGACACCGGCGCCGGCAAGAGCACCCTGTTCGCCGCCATCTGCTTCGCCCTCTACGGCCTGCCGCCGCACGAACGCAACATGCGGCTGCGCAGCGACCACGCTCCTGCGGACCTGCTGACCGAAGTGACCCTGGAAGTGACCCTGGCCGGCAAGCGCCTGCAGATCCGCAGGATCCCCGCCCAGAAGCGGCCCCACCTGCGCAACAGCGCAGAGCTCGTCGACCAGAAGGCCGAGACCTACCTGCACCAGTGGGTCCTCGACGAACACGGGCACGGCCGGTGGGAAGGCGTCATCAAGTCCCACAAGGAAGCCGGAGAGGAAATCAGGTCCCTCCTGCGCTTGACCCGGCAGCAGTTCTGCCAGGTCGTCCTGCTCCCGCAGAACGAGTTCACCAAGTTCCTGCGCGCCGACGCATCCGAACGCCGGGTCCTGCTCGGCACTCTCTTCGGCACCCGCCGCTTCGGCCTCATCGAAGAGTTCCTCGCCACCCGCAAAACCCTTACCGCCAAGACGCGCGACGAGGCCCGTGCCGACGTCCTGCGCCTGGCCGAACGCATCCAGCAGGCAGCCGGCGACGACCTCGAACCGGCCCAGGGCGCCCCCCGGGCCGACGACCCGGCCACCCTCACCGCACCCGCCCGCGCCTGGGCCGGCGCTCTGCACCGCCAGGCTCTCACCCGCCAGGACGCCGCCGACACCGACACCGAGACCGCCGCACAGCAGTTGGGGGAAGCCCGCCTGGCAGAACAGGCCGTCCGCGACCTCCACCGTCTCCAACAGGCCCACCGCACCACCGCACACGATCTCGGCCTGCTCCATGAGCAGGCCGCCCACCACGACGACCTCGCGGAACGCCGCGACCGCGCCGCGAAAGCCCAACAACTGCAATCCGTCCTGGAGACGGCACACACCGCCGACCTCGAGCACACCCGGGCCCGGGACGACGACAGCCGCGCCCGCGCCCTCCTGCCGCCCGAACACGCATCCCTCGACACCGCCGGCCTCACCCACGCCGCGCAGCAACTGCACGCCGACACCGGCGCCGCCCAGGCACTCTTGCCCGAGGAGGCCACCCTCCAGCGCCACACGGCAGAACTGGCCACGCTCGACCGCGAGCGCCAGCAGCTCACCGAAACCCTCACCGACGCCCAGGAATGGCTCAACGCCCTCCCGCAACGCCGCGCCGACCTTGCCGCACGCTTGGAAGCCGCCCGCAGCGCGCAGGAGACCGGCCGCGAACTCACCCCCACCCTCAACCTCGTCGAGAAGCAGCTGGAAGCCGCCAGGCGCCGTGACGCACTCGACCAGCAGGTCAGCGGCGCCCGTACAACCCTCAGCCGGGCCGAGAGGGACTCCGAGCAAGCCGCGCAAACGTACGTCGACATCCGGCGCCGACGCACGGACGGCATCGTCGCCGAACTCGCCGGCCGGCTCGTGGACGGCGAAGACTGCCCCGTATGCGGTTCCCCCACCCATCCCGCACCAGCCACCGCCCAGCCAGGCCAGCCCACCGCCGCCGACGAACAGGCCGTCGAAGCCGCCCACACCCGCGCCCAGCAGAGCGAGAACAAGGCCAAAGAGGCCCTGGCCCAGCTGAACGAAAAGGCCGCCACGGCCCGCGGTGAAGCCGGCGGCGACACCCCCCTCGCCGACCTCACCGCCCACCGCACCGACCTCGCACAACGCCTCGCCGACGCCCTCTCCCAGGCAGCCGACGCCGGACCGGCCGGCGAACAACTCGCCCTCCTGGAAAAAGAACAGGCCGACACCGAGCACACCCGCAACACCGCAACCGCACGCCTGGGCGCCGCCGACGCCACCTACGACAGCCTGCACACCCAGCGCGAAGAGCTCACCCACCGCCTCGCGGCCGCCCTCAACGGACACGCCACCCTCACCGACCGCATCACTCACCTCACCCAGAACGCCGGCCGGCTCGAGGCCGCCGCCGCGTGCTCGGCCACCGTGGCAACAACCGCCGCAGACCGACGCAACGCCACCGCTCTCGCGGAGCAGGCAGCGCTTGCGGCAGGCTTCGCCTCCCCGGCCGACGCCGTCGCCGCCCGCCTGCCCGACGACGAACTCACCGCGATCGACAGCCAGATCACCCAGTGGCGTGAACAGTGCCTCGTCCTGACCGCCCGGCTCGCCGAACCCGAACTGCAGGCAGCCAACGCCCAGCCGCCGGCCGACCTTGAGCACGCCGTCACCGAGCTGAACACCGCCACCACGACCCACTCCCGCACGGCAGCCCTCGCCACCCAGGCCGCCGAGCGCGCAACCGCCCTGGCCACCCTCACCGGGCAGCTGGAAACCCAGATCCAGCGCCTGGAACCCCTCGAGGACGCCTATCGCACCGTCGATCACCTCCACGGCCTCGTCAGCGGCGGTTCAACCAGCAACCAGCTCCGCATGCAACTGGAGTCCTACGTACTGGCAGCCCGTCTCGAAGACGTCGTCGACGCCGCCAACACCCGCCTGTCACGCATGTCCCACCACCGCTTCACCCTCGTCCACTCCGACGACAGAGCCGCCCGAGGCGCCAAATCAGGCCTGGACCTCAAGGTCCTCGACGCCTGGAGCGGACACAAACGCCACACCGACACCCTCTCCGGCGGCGAATCCTTCTACGTCTCCCTGGCCCTAGCCCTGGGCCTGGCCGACATCGTCACCGCCGAAGCCGGCGGCCAGGCACTGGACACCCTCTTCATCGACGAAGGCTTCGGCACCCTCGACGAAGACACCCTCCACCAGGTCCTCGACGTCCTGGACTCCCTGCGCGCCCACGACCGCACCGTCGGACTCATCAGCCACGTCCCCGAACTGCGCCGCCGCATCACCCAGCGCCTGCACATCTCCAAGCACATCGACGGCTCCACCCTCACACACCTGACCGAATCCGCCGAGTGACCGCACGGCAGGACGCCAGACTCTCCACGGCCCTCCCCCGACCAGAACACAGCACCCCCCAGGCCACGGGCACCTGCCGATCTTCACCCCGCCATCGACCCCAGCCGTGACCACAAGCCGTCGGGGCTGCCCTCACACCCCTCGGCCCCAGCCGAGAAGGCAGCCTCCACGCGGCTCCCGGCGCGCCAGAGCCGCACATCCCCAGAAGCAGCCGACTCGCGTCTCCCAGACGCAACACATCGAACACGAACCGCTTCCTGCCAATTCTGCATGTGATCGAAGCGACGGAAACAGAGCGCTGGGCAGCATGAACACCTGCATCCAGCCACCTGAGCCGTACCAACACACGTCAGCCCGGCCTGCATGACAGGGGTTTCCGCAGGCCCGAGGACTGCTGCCCCCCCACATTCGAACACCGCCGGACGCATACCCGCCTCACGGCGCGATTTCGAGGCAGCGCCATGGCCTGCACTGATCAAACCGGCGGATTTGTCAGTGCCCACTGCTACACCAATTCCCATAGATCAGACCGCAGTTGACGGCCTGACACTACGGAGGAGGAAGCAGTGGCGAAGCCGAACGAGGGCTACCACAGGGTGCGAAGTCATTACCGGCGCAACCCCGGCCCCAGCGCAAAGAAACTGAGCGGCTGGTCGATCGCAGGGCTGGTTGCGGTGGTGTGGCTATGGAGCCAGCTCATCGGCTTCGGAGAGGCATCCCCGACAACGCCGCAAACCCCTACACCATCAGTGTCAGCAAGCGTGGGCCGCTGATGCCCCGCCGCTCGCCCCGGCTGCGTCCACCCCGAGGCGGCAGGGAACAGGCCGCCGCCGCGGCCGTCGCCTGCGCCGCACTCTGGCTGCTGGCCAAGATCGCCACAGCCACGTGGCAGGCAGCCGTCCGTATCTGGCCATGGCTCGCCCTCCTCGCAGCTCTCGCCCTCGGCTACGCAGCCTGGCGGTTCATCCGTGAAGTACGGGCCCGGAAGATGCGGGCCGAGACGCTGGCCCGGCTCCGGATCACGCTCGCACAACTCGACGCCATGGACGACCGAGCCTTCGAATTCGCACTGCGTGACCTGCTCCTCCGGGACGGCTGGAACGCACGGCAGGTCGGCCGACAAGGAGACCAGGCCGCAGACGTCATCGGCGAAGACCGCCAACGCGGCAGGATCGTCCTGCAGGCCAAGCACACCACCGTCGCCGGCAAGGTCGGCTCATCAGTGATGTACCAGGTCAAAGGAACCGCAGGCCCCGCGCACGGAGCCGATACCGCAGTCGTGGTCACCAACGGCTCCTTCACCCGGGACGCCAAAACATGGGGCGAACGCCACCATGTGCACTGGGTCGACCGGGACCGCCTGCGCCGGTGGGCCGAACACGGCACGCCCCTGCAAGACCTTCTGCGCCTGCCCACGGCACGCAAGACAGCCTTCCGCCGGGCTGCCTGAAACCAAGCGGAGAAAGCCCGACCCCGAGCAATCGCCCACTATCCGCAACCGACAACACCGATCACGGGGCGCGCATGGCTCTCAGCGCGCCCCCGCCAGAGCAGAGACACTGCGCCGCACCCCTGCTGTACGCGAGAATGAAGCGAGCCAGCCCCTCACGTATACCGAGGAACCGCGCGATGACCGCCAGCCCCACCGCCACAGAACACACCGGGCGTCTGGTCCTGCGCACGGACCAGCAGGAGGGCCTCGCCAACACGGTCCGCCACCTGCGCCGCCCGCGCACCCGCGGGCACGCCGTCTCGGCCTGCGGCACAGGCAAGACCCTCTTCGCACTGCGCGTAGCCGAGGAACTCGGCGTGCGGCACCTGGCCGTGGCGGTGCCCAGCCTGGACCTGGTCGCACAGTGGGCGGCGGCCGCCCGCGCGGACGGCCGCCGCGAGCCGATGATCACCGTCTCCTCGCTGCGCGCCGCCTCCCACCCGCTCCTCGCCGAGGCCGAGGTCGACTCGGCCAACGCGGGGGAGTACCTGGCCTACTGGCTCGCCCGCCACCCCAAGGCAACGGTGTTCTTCACCTACGACTCGCTGTCCAAGATCGAAGAGGCCCAGCACTCCGCGATCTTCCCCGCCCCCCTCTTCGGCCTGCTGATCGTGGACGAAGCCCACGCCACGGCCGGCACCTGGGAGAAGAACTGGACCGCGCTCCACGACAACGAGCGCATCCCTGCCGAGCGCCGCCTCTACCTCACCGCCACCCCGTACGTGTGGGAAGCCCCCCGCCTGACCGAGCCCCCCACCACCAGGGCGCAACCCAAGCGCACCACCGCCACCGCACCCGCCTGGGACGACCCGGCCCTGCTGGCGACCATGGACCAAGCGAAGATCTTCGGTCCCCGCCTGCACACCTACTCCCACGCCGACGCCATCGACGACGGCGTCCTGGCTGACTACCAACTCGTCGTCCCCACCGTCACCGACACCGAACTGCGCACCGCACTCACCGATCCGCAAGCCGGGCCCACCGCGCGCCGCACCACCGCCCTGCACCTGGCCATCCTCAAAGCGATGCGCGAGCAGGACCTGCGGCACGTATTCGTCTACTTCCAGCAGATCGCCGACGCCACCGACTTCGCCCGCCAGTTCGCCCACACCCTGCGCACCCTCCCCGACGAACTGCGCCCCGACTGGGCGGGCGAGACCGTCGTGCAGTCCATCGACGGCACCCACAGCCCCCACCGGCGCGCCGACACCATCGCCCGCTTCACCGACGCCGAGCGGGGAGTACTGGCCAACGCCAAGATCCTTGGCGAAGGCGTCGACCTGCCGGCCGTCGACGGAGTCGTCTTCGCCGACCGCACCGCCAGCGTCCGCCGCATCGTCCAAGCCCTCGGCCGCGCCCTGCGCAAACCCCCTACCCTCAAGACGAAGACGGCCAGCCTCGTCATCCCCGCCTACATCCCGCCCGGCGCGGACCCCACCGACCTCCTCGGCACCCCCTACGAGGCTCTCTGGCTGGTCACCGCCGCCCTGCGCCACCACGACCAGACCATCGCCGCCCGCGCCCCACGGGCCAAGAACCAACACCCCGCCCGCGACTCCCACACCTACATCACCCGCCGCTTCCGCTTCGACCACACCCTCGACCCCACCGCGATCGCCCGCGCCCTCGACCTGCTGGTCTGGCCCTCCAGCGGCGCCGTCCTGTCCGCCCCCCGCCGCGCCGGCCTCGCCGCCACCATTCGCTACCAGACCGAACACGACCACCTGCGTGTGCCCGCTGACTACGAAGACGCCTACGGCTACCGGCTAGGACAATTCATCACCGGCCAGCGCACCGCCTACCAGGCAGGCGCCCTCGATCCGGCATGGATCGCCGAGCTCGAGGAACTCGGCATGATCTGGGACGACCACGAAGCCACCTGGCAGGGCCACCTGGCCACCGTCGAGGCCTTCCACACCGAACACGGCCATCTCGCCATCCCCGCCCAACTACCCGGAGGCCAATTCCTCGTCGACCAGCGCGCCCTGGCCCGCAAAGACCGCCTCAACGCCGACCGCGACACCCAGCTCACAGCCCTCGACCCGGACTGGAAACTCCCCTACGGACCCGACTGGCATCGCAAGTACCACCTGCTGCGCTGTCACCTCGAAGCCGGCAACCACCCCAGCACGCTGCGCCGCGACACGGTGATTCACTCGGTGAAGGCGGGCAGCTGGCTGCACCGCCAGTTCACGACCTGGCTCGACCTTGCCCCTGGCCAGCGCGACCTGCTCGCTTGCATCGGACTCACTCCCGACCGCGTCACCTTGGACCACGCCGCGGGCGGGCCAGGCACATCCCGGCGGCGCACGTTCGCGCAGACAGCCGAGATCCTCGGGCTCTTCGTGGCGCGATGGGGACGCACTCCTGGCGCTCGAGAGTGGATCGAGGTCGATGGCGACCGGGTCATGATCGGTCCCTGGCTCGCCAAGGCCCGCACCAAGCTGAACGCCAGCCAACTCCCCTTCAGCCAAGTGGAGTTGCTGTCCGCTACCCTCGCCGAGCATGGCATCGACCTGGTGCGTGCTCCCGGCACCGGGCCGCAGGGGACTGTAAAAACGTTCGGTGTAACTCCCGATCATGGAAGATGCATCGATGACCAGTGAGAACGTGTCGGAGTCTGTGGCTGTCGAGCCCACGAAGGCCGTGTCAGTGAAGGCTGTGGACGATCAGCTGATCGACGAGCTGGTGGGCCGGGCCCAGGCCGAGGGCCTGCAGCAGCCCGCCCTGGAGGGCGAGATCACCGACCATCTCGGCTACGACAAGCACGACCCAGCGGGCAAGGACGGCGGCAACTCCCGCAACGGCAAACGCTCCAAGACCGCGCTGACCGACGTCGGTCCGGTGGAGATAACCGTGCCCCGCGACCGCGACGGCTCCTTCGAGCCGAAGATTGTCAAGAAGCGGCTGACCGGCGTCGACGAGATGGTCATCTCGCTGGCAGCGAAGGGCCTGACCAGGTCCAGGCCCACCTGGCCGAGGTCTATGGCGCCGAGGTCTCTCGTCAGACCATCTCCACCATCACCGACAAAGTCCTGGAAGGCATGGCCGAATGGCAGAGCCGCCCGCTGGACGCCGTCTATCCGGTGATCTTCATTGACGCTATGCCAACAGCTGCCTCCATCTCCGGTAGCGGGGGAGAGGCAGAACTCGAATATTCCAAAGTTTGAAGCTAAGGAAGCACGGACAGGTCGGACCGTCCCTGCTCGATGTCAGATCACTTACTTGACGAGGTGTCAATAATTCTCGACCGGGCTGGGCACCGATCCCACTGCCGCTCCGGCTAGCCGAACTAACCCTCACCCCAGTCATGTTGGACTTGAAAAGCCTACGCCAGTCGGGGAGGAGGCACGATCGCGGAGCGATCGGGACACCGCATCGACGAACCCAACTCGATCCGCGGAGCGGATCCGGTCCCGGAGGGACCGAGCCCAGTCCCCGCGGAGCGGGGACTGAAACCGACGCGTAGCGTCGGCGCGTCGTTCCTGCGGAGCAGGAC
>NZ_JBHVPP010000028.1:35545-136456 GCF_042887295.1 Streptomyces sp. NPDC057950 | reverse complement strand
GGTCTTGCGTTTCCGACTCTATCAGACCGTTTCCGTATCCGATTTCCTCGGCGCTTTCCAGGTTTCCGCTCTCGCGTTTCCCTTTCCGGCGGTCCAAACACTATCAGCGATTTTCCGTCTCCCTGACCACCATCCTGCAGACATGCGGAAGGAGACCCCGAGATAGGATCTGACAAGTTGGGTGCTGCCAGGCAACGACGCTTGGACGCGCCGCTCAGCCTCAAGCAGGAGTACGACTGTACAGGGGGCCTCGGAGCGGGCGCAAATCGTTTGCGCCGTGCTCTACGTCTGTCAACCCGAACCTCTCGTGCAGAACCGGCACTTCATATGACATACCCTGCTCAAACAGTGCGCCGTCCCGGACAGGCAGTGACGGCCCCTCATGAATCTCCACCTCTGGGAGGCTTCCCATGACCACCGTTACGTCCCCTCTTGCAGGACGCGCCATCGGACTCGCCGCGGTACCGGATCCCGTCTTCTCCGGGGCGATGGTCGGCCCCGGCACGGCCATCGATCCCGTGCGTGAGCCCTCGGAGGCTGTCGCTCCCGTGGACGGGGTGATTGTCTCCCTCCACCCCCACGCCTTCGTCGTCGTCGACGAACAGGGTCACGGCGTGCTCACGCACCTGGGCATCGACACCGTGCAGCTCAACGGCGAGGGCTTCGAGCTGCTCGTGAACAAGGGAGACACCGTCACGCGCGGTCAGGCCGTGTTGCGCTGGAACCCGGCCGCCGTGGAGCAGGCCGGCAAGTCGCCGATCTGCCCGGTCGTGGCGCTCGAGGCCACGGCCGACTCCCTCTCCGAGGTCCGCGAGGACGGCGACGTGAAGTCCGGCGACACTCTCTTCGCCTGGCAGTGACCTCCGTGCCGTCCGCGACGGCACATCGCACAACCACCGCGGCGGCGGGACCCGCCGCACTATCGGAGACGGGTGAGATGGAGACAACGCTGCGAGGCGTCGGCGTGAGCCACGGTGTGGCGATCGGCGAGGTTCGGCACATGGGAACGGCGGTCCTCGAACCGCCTGCCAAGCAGATCCCGGCGGAGGACGCGGAGCGCGAACAGGGGCGTGCCCGCAAGGCCGTCGAGGCGGTTGCGGCCGACCTCACTGCGCGCGGCAATCTGGCGGGCGGCGAGGCCCAGCACGTGCTCGAGGCGCAGGCCATGATGGCCCAGGACCCCGAATTGATGGCGGACGTCGACCGGCGGATCGCCGTCGGCAGCACGGCCGAGCGCGCGGTCTACGACGCGTTCGCCTCGTACCGGGCTCTGTTGGCGGGTGCCGGTGAGTACCTCGCCGGTCGTGTGGCCGACCTCGACGACGTGCGGAACCGTATTGTCGCCCGGCTGCTCGGCGTGCCCATGCCGGGTGTCCCGGACAGTGACGAGCCCTACGTACTCATCGCCCGTGACCTCGCCCCCGCGGACACGGCGCTGCTCGACCCCACTCTCGTGCTCGGCTTCGTCACCGAGGAAGGCGGGCCGACCAGCCACAGCGCGATCCTGGCGCGGGCGCTCGGTGTACCCGCCGTGGTCGCGCTGCCCGGCGCCGGCGAACTCGCCGAGGGCACCGTGATCGCCGTGGACGGCAGCACCGGTGAGATCTTCGTGGAGCCGAGTGCCGAGAAGAAGGCACAGCTGCGGGCCGCGGCCGCGGAGCGCAAGGCGGCACTGTCCGTGTCGACCGGTCCGGGTGCCACCTCCGACGGGCACAAGGTGCCACTGCTGGCCAACGTCGGTGGACCGTCCGACGTGCCGGCCGCCGTGGAAGCCGGGGCCGAAGGCGTCGGCCTGTTCCGTACCGAGTTCCTCTTCCTGGACGACAGCAAGCAGGCGCCCTCGGAGGAGAAGCAGGTCGAGGCGTACCGGCAGGTGCTCGAGGCGTTCCCCGAGGGACGTGTCGTGGTGCGGGTGCTGGACGCGGGCGCGGACAAGCCGCTCGAGTTCCTGACTCCTGCCGACGAGCCGAACCCGGCGCTGGGTGTGCGGGGTCTGCGCACGTTGCTCGACCACCCCGACGTGCTGCGCACGCAGCTGACGGCGCTGGCGAAGGCTTCGGAAGGACTGCCGGTCCACCTCGAAGTGATGGCTCCGATGGTCGCGGACCGCATCGACGCCAAGGCGTTCGCCGACGCGTGCCGTGCCGCCGGACTGCGGGCGAAGTTCGGTGCCATGGTGGAGATCCCGTCGGCCGCCCTGCGGGCGCGGTCGATCCTCCAGGAGGTCGAGTTCCTGTCCCTGGGCACGAACGACCTCGCGCAGTACACCTTCGCCGCGGACCGGCAGGTGGGCGCGGTGTCCCGGCTGCAGGACCCGTGGCAGCCTGCGTTGCTCGACCTGGTCGCGCTGTCCGCCGAGGCGGCGAAGGCCGAGGGCAAGAGCTGTGGCGTCTGCGGTGAGGCCGCGTCGGACCCGCTGCTCGCGTGTGTGCTGACCGGTCTGGGGATCACCTCCCTGTCGATGGGTGCCGCGTCGATTCCCTACGTCCGGGCGGCGCTCGCCAAGTACACGCTCGCGCAGTGCGAACGTGCGGCCGCGGCCGCACGTGCCGCGGATACGGCCGAAGAGGCGCGCACGGCGGCTCAGGCGGTGCTCTCGGGCGAGTGACGTGGCTCCTCGCCGAGCGAGGGCCGTCTGCTGAGGGGCGCTCCACCTGCGGGTGGGGCGCCCCTTCGCCTTCCTTCAGTGGGTGTGGTCCGTCGTCCCCGCTTCGGGTCCGAGGTCGGGTGGTACGCAGTAGTCGACGCCCGATTCCGGGGAGACGAGGTCTCCGGACGCGACGTCGGTGCAGTAGGCGTCGAAGACCTCGCCGGCGGTGAGGGGTTCCAGTCCGTCTGCGCGCAGGCGCCATCCGTAGACGCGGTCGGCCGTGCCGGGGGCGGTGGTGCGCATGACGAGACCGCCGGCGCTTCGGGTGGCGATGCCCAGGGCGAGGACCGTGGTGAATTCCAGGGCTTCGGCTTCGTCGAGGAGAGCGGTGCCCCCGGCGTCGTCGTGGGCCCGGAGCGCGGCGACGAGTGGTTCGGGGGGTGTCGAGACACTGCAGACGAGGTGGCGCTCGCCGGGACCCGCGGTGTCGAGGACCCGGGCGAGGAGGCGGGAGGCCCGGGCGAAGGACGCGCGTCCGATGTCCTCGCCGCAGGACGCGCAGTTGCCGACGCGGGCCAGGAGTGTCGTCGCGTACTCCCAGGTCGCTTTGCGGACGGCTTCGTCGATCAGGTCCGGAACGAGGTCGGCGAGGGGCTGGCCCTGGTACGGAACGGTGGAGCCGGTGGCGGCCAGTTCGGCGGTGAAGCGGGTGCGGCTGGCGGCGGCGTCGGGTTCCAGTCCGTTGTGGACGCAGAACTCCGCGTACTCCTCGGGGTCGAAGAGTGCCACCGTGGTGTGGCTGCCCTGGGCGGAGAGGGTCCGCAGCAGGGATTCCACCTGCTGGAGGTAGGCCGTGTGGTCGTCGAAGGTGAAGGTGCGGTAGCGCCGCATCGCCGTGAAGTCGTGGGCGTCGGTCAGCAGACCGATCGTGCCGGCGATCTCACGGCGCAGGACGCGTCGCATGGTCTGGTGTTCCGTGTGCGCCATTGTTTCCCCCTGTGCACAGTCGATCAATGCTCACTCACAGTAACCGGGAGCACTGACAACGGCCCGCGGGCAAGGTGCTCGCGGGCCGCTCTGCGAGGGAACAAGCACGTCACGGGGGCGGAGGCGCCCGGGACGGTCCAGGCGCCGACGCGACTCGACCGTCGCGGTGACGGCGGGTGGATCGGTGCCGGGCCGGGCGGACGGTGCGGGTCCGCGGCCGCCCGAGCGGGTTGGCCGCGGAAGCCGGTCAGCCGCGCTCGCGGGCCAGGTCCTCGTAGAACCTCAGCAGTTCGACGTTGTCCACGGAGCCGACGTTGACCGCCTTGTCCAGAGGAGCGCCCTGCAAGAGGCGCTTGACCGGGACCTCGATGCGTTTGCCCGTGAGCGTGTGAGGGACGCCGGGGACCTCGATGACCTCGTCGGGGACATGGCGCGGCGAGAGCTGTTCGCGGATGGTCTGCTTGATGCGCTTCAGCAGGGCTTCGTCGAGTGCGGCTCCGGGGGCGAGGTGGACGAAGAGGGGCATCCAGTAGCCGCCGTCGGGCTGTTCGATGCCGATGACGAGCGACTCCTTGATCTCGGGGAGGCGTTCGACGGCTTCGTAGATGTCGGCCGAACCCATGCGCACGCCCTGGCGGTTGAGCGTGGAGTCGGATCGGCCGTGGATGACCACGGAGTCCCGCGAGGTGAGGGTGATCCAGTCGCCGTGACGCCACACTCCGGGGTAGGTGTCGAAGTAGCTGTCGTGGTACCGGCTGCCGTCGGGGTCGTTCCAGAAGCGGATGGGCATGGACGGCATCGGGTTGGTGACCACGAGTTCACCGACTTCGTCGATGAGGGGTTTGCCGCTGGGGTCCCAGGACTGGAGGTCGGTGCCGAGTCCCGCCGCCTGGAGCTCGCCGATGTACACCGGGAGGGTGGGCACGGCTCCCGCGAAGCAGGAGCACACGTCGGTCCCCCCGCTGACCGAGGCGATCCACAGGTCCTCGCCCACCTCGTCGTGCAGCCAGCGGAATCCGTCGGGCGGCAGCGGCGAGCCGGTGGTCGCGACGCACCGCACGCGCGTGAGGTCGAAGTCGCGGGCGGGGTGCACCTCCGCCTTGCGGCACGCCATGACGTACGCGGCGGACGTACCGAAGAGGGTCGCTCCCGTACGTTCCGCGATACGCCATTGGGCACCGGTGTCCGGGTAGCCGGGACTGCCGTCGTACAGGACGATCGTGGTGCCCGTGAGCAGGCCCGAGACGAGGAAGTTCCACATCATCCAGCCGGTGGACGTGTACCAGAAGAAGCGGTCCTCGGTGCTCAGGTCGCAGTGCAGCCCGAGCTGCTTGAGGTGCTCGACGAGGATGCCGCCCTGGGACTGGACGATCGCCTTGGGCAGTCCGGTGGTTCCCGACGAATAGAGCACCCACAAGGGGTGGTCGAAGGGCACCGGTTCGAAGACCGGCTCCACATCGGCGGAGGTCAGCGTGGACCAGTCCAGGGCGCCTTCGGGGGCCTCGGTGCCGAGCAGCGGGATGTGGACGACGGCGCGCAGGGTGGGCAGTTCGCCGCACAGTTCGGCGACCACGTCGCGGCGGTCGTGCTCCTTGCCGCCGTAGCGGTAGCCGTCGACCGTGAAGAGCACGACGGGTTCGACCTGCTGGAAGCGGTCGAGGACGCTGCGGGCTCCGAAGTCGGGGGCGCAGGAGGTCCACACGGCCCCCACGGCGGCCGTGGCGAGCAGGGCGACCACGGCCTGCGGAACGTTCGGGAGATAGCCGCTGACGCGGTCGCCCGGGTGTACGCCGAGGGCGCGCAGCTCGGCGGCCAGGGAGGCGACCTGGCGGCGCAGCTCGGACCAGCTAACGGGGGTCGGCTCGTGGGTCTCGTCGACGTGGAGGAGCGCCGGTTCGTCGGGGCGGGTCGCGGCCGCGCGCAGGGCGTGCTCGGCGTAGTTGAGGGTCGCTCCGGGGAACCATTCCGCGCCAGGCATCGACCGGTCGCCGAGCACCCGCGTGCAGGGGGTCGAGAAGTCTACGTCGAACCACTCGGTGACGGCTTTCCAGAAGGTGTCCAGTTCGTCCACCGACCAGCGGTGCAGTGCCGCGTAGCCGCCGTGGGACGGGGCTCCGTGGTGCTCGGCCGCCCATGCCTGGAATTTGGTGATCTGTGCCTGGGCGATGCGCTCTGGAGCGGGCTGCCAGAGCGGTGAGGGGTTCGCGGTGGACATGGGGCGGCTCCCGGACTGTGCGCGTCGTGTGCGTCGGTCGCGCACGAGCTGGGGTGTGCGCGTCGCGCGGCTGACACGGACGATGCCATGTGATCGACTTCAGCACCAGGGCGCGCCACACATAGTCGGCGACGTGAAGATGTGCCCTCACCACGGGTGAACGGAAGTTGAACGACTCACCCGTTCGATGGAGGCAATGGCAGGGTGAGCAGCATGGATGGTCGTGACCTGGTGCGTTCGGTGAAGGCGGTCGGTTCGACGGGGGCGGCCCAAGGGTTGCGGACCGTGCGTGCCGCATGGCGCAGGCGGCGTGCGGATGCCGCCGGGCTGCCGCGACGGGGGGCCGAGCGTGCACGGGTGCCGGGCCCGGTGCAGGCCGTGGAACCGGGGCCCGGCGGTGGTGTCGTCCGGTTCAGCCGATCCGAACTGCGGATCATGGTCGCGGTGAGCGGCGCGGTGTTCTGGGGCTGGGACGGTGTCGGTCCGGAGCCCTCGTACGGGCTCGCCGGCCGTTGTCCGGAGCCGGACCCGCGGGCCGTCCTGGAGCCCGACAAGGACGGCGGGTGGCGGGTGGTGGCCGAACGGGTGACGGTCGTCGTCTCGCGGCACGGCGCCGTCGAGGTGCGCACCCCTGGCGGGGTGATCCTGCGCCGCGATCTGCCGCCCCGCTGGTGGGAGCCGGTCGGCGGGGGCGCGGCACGGTGGATGCAGCGTTCGGAAGTGGCCGCCGACGCTCGGTTCTTCGGTCTGGGCGGGCGGGCGGCGGGTCCCAGGCTGCGCGACGGTACGTACCGGTTGTGGAACACCGATCCGGGGCATGCCTTCACGCCCGGCGACGACCCGCTGTACATCACCATGCCCGTGCAGATGGTGGTCGCCGACGCTGCCACCCATCTCGTGTTCCACGACTCCTCGTGGGACGGCACGGTGGTTCTGCGCGAGGGCGAGGAGGGTGCGGGCTCCGGACACGACCGGGCCGGGACGTGCGAGCTGCGGATGGACGGCGGGCCCCTGCGCTGCTGGGTGATAGTGGGCACTCCCGCGCGCGTGCTGCACGCCTGGGTGTCGCTGGCCGGGGCCCCCGCGCTGCCGCCCGCCTGGGCGCTGGGGCACCATCACGCGCGCTGGGGCTTCGGCAGCGAGCAGGAGGTGCGGCGGATCGTCGCGGGCTACCAGGAGCGTGATCTTCCGCTCGACGCGGTTCATCTGGACATCGACCACTACGACGCGCACCAGGTGTTCACGGTCGACCGGGAGCGCTTCGCGAAACTGCCGGCGCTCGCCGGGGATCTGCGTCGTGACGGTATCCGGCTGGTGTCGATCGTCGACGCGGCCGTCAAGGCCGAGCCGGGCAACGCGGTGTACGACAGCGGCGTCGCCGAGAACGCCTTCGTGAGGGATGCCACCGGACGGCCCGTGCGCAGCGTGGTGTGGCCCGGGGACTCGGTCCATCCGGACTTCACGGACACCCGCGTGCGGCAGTGGTGGGGCGGTCTCTACGAGGAGCGGCTCGCACAGGGCTTCGCGGGGTTCTGGCACGACATGAACGAACCGACGTCGTTCACGGCCTTCGGGGAGTCGACGCTGCCGCGGTCGGCGCGGCACTCCCTGGAGGGCCGCGGGGGTGACCATCGTGAGGCGCACAACGTGTACGCCCTGGGGATGGCACGTGCGGCGTACGAGGGTCTGCGCCAACTGGTCCCCCAGGAGCGACCGTTCCTCTTCTCACGCTCGGGGTGGGCCGGAATGCAGCGCTACGGGGGGGCCTGGTCCGGGGACGTGGCCACCGGCTGGCCCGGGTTGCGGGCGTCGCTGTCGTTGGTGCTGGGGCTCGGCCTGTCCGGGGTGCCGTACTCGGGTCCTGACGTGGGCGGCTTCGACGGGAGTCCGTCGCCGGAGCTGTATCTGCGGTGGTTCCAGCTCGGCGCGTATCTCCCGCTGTTCCGTACGCACGCGAGTCTGCGGGCGGGGCGCCGGGAGCCCTGGGAGTTCGGTGCCGACGTTCTTGAGCACGCGCGCGTGGCGCTCGTCGAGCGGCGGCGGCTGTTGCCGTACTTCCTGACGCTCGCGCATCTGGCGGCCCGTACCGGAGCGCCGTACGTGCGTCCGGTGTGGTGGGGGGCGCCCGAGGACCGGGCGCTGCGCGACTGCGAGGACACCTTCCTGCTCGGCGACTGTCTCCTCGTGGCGCCGGTGCTGGACCACGGGGCAGACCGGCGTGCCGTCCAGCTGCCGCGGGGGCGCTGGTACGACACCGTCACCGAAGAGGTCCACGAGGGGCCGGCCCAGGTGCTGCTCGACGCCCCCTTGTCGCGGATTCCGGTCCTGGCACGCGCGGGTGCCGTTCTGCCCGTCCGGGGCGACGACGGAACTCTGGAGCTGGAGGTGTGGGCTCCCGCGCGCGGGCGGGCCGGTGGTGGCCTCGTGGTGCCCGACGGGGGCGACGGCTGGGACGAGCCCGAGGTGGAACGCTATGTGACGCGCTGGGAGGGAGAGCACGTGGTCGTCCGGCGGGAGGGGGACAACGGCGCGAGCGAGCCGGGGCGTCCCGTTCGGATACGGGGTCTCGGGACGCTCTGAAGGGCCCCGTGGGGCCCCGCGAGTCCCTTCAGTACCGTCCCTCGAACCATGCCCCGGCCGCCAGGGTGTGCAGCGGGAAGGCGAGTTCGGCCGGTCGGCGCAGCAGGTGCCAGCCCTCGGTCTCGTCCGTGGCCGCGGAGGCCGGCAGGTCGGTCGCCGGGCGCTCCGGGAGGAGGCCGAAGAGCAGCAGGTGGCCGGCGGGAGAGCTCATCGCGTCCGCGAGGCGTACCTCGCGGCTGGCGGCGTCGATGCCCGTCTCCTCCCTGAGCTCCCGGACGACGGCGTGCCGCCAGTCCTCCCGGTCGTCGATGAAGCCTCCGGGCAATGCGATGCCCCCGCGCGCGGGGGCGATGGTCCGGGTGATGACGACCAGGGCGGTGCCCTGCGCGTCGTAGACGGGCTGCAGGGCCACCGCGACCGGCAAGGGGTTGCGGTAGGCGACGGTGCCACAGGCCGCGCAGGTGCGGGGCCAGTCGGAGATGCCCTCTCCGTAGGGTGCTCCGCAACTCGAACAGTGCGAGTTCGGGGCGAAGTCGGCGGGCGGGTGCGGGGTTTCGGACACGCCGGGACTGTAGCCGATCACCCGGCCCCGGCTTCGGGCGCCTCCGTCCTCGGTCCGTATGTGATGAGCCGGGGGCCTTCGAGGCCGGTGTCGAGCGACCGGTTCGCTCGACCGTTTCGCCGCGGGACGGGCGTCACTGCCGGAAGGACGGCCGGAACCACCCCCGTGGGCCCCGGCCGCCCTTCCTGTACTCCGACGCCCCGGAGGTCCGCGTGGTTCTCTTCCGGAGCTGCCCATTTTCCGTTGCCCGTGACACACTTCTGACGTTCCGTCAGATCCACGCCATGGAGGGGTCTTGTCGCGTACGCACACACCTGTGGTCGCCGGGTGGTTCGCCGGAGACGGGGACGGGTTCCATCTGATCGGTACGCGCTGCTCGGCGTGCGCCTCGGTCTTCTTCCCCCGCGAGGACGGCTTCTGCCGCAATCCCGGCTGCCCGGGCGGAGACCTCGACGAGGTCCCGCTCTCCCGGCGCGGTCGCATCTGGTCCTACACGGACAGCAGGTACCGGCCACCGTCACCGTATGTGACCGATCCGGAACTCTCCTGGGAGCCCTACGCGTTGATCGCTGTGGAGCTGGAATCCGAGCGGATCGTCGTACTCGGTCAGACGGTTCCCGGTGTCTCCACCGTCGATCTGGCGGTGGGCATGGAGGTGGAGGTCGTCCCCGGTGTGCTGAACGAGGACGAGGAGACGACGTGGACGACATGGCATTGGCGGCCGACGGGGGTGACGGCATGAGGAGCATGCGGGGCACGGGGGTGACGACATGAGCGGCGAGGTGGCGGTGCTCGGCGCGGGCATGCACCCCTGGGGCAAGTGGGGACACGGTTTCGTCGAGTACGGGGTCGCGGCGGCCCGCGCGGCGCTGGCCGACGCGGGGGTCGACTGGCGTGACGTGGACTCGGTCGTGGGCGCGGACACCGTGCGCGGCGGCTACCCCGGACACGTGGCGGGCGCGACCTTCGCGAAGGCGCTCGGCTGGCAGGGAGCACGGGTGACGAGCGTGTACGCGGCGTGCGCCTCCGGGGCGCAGGCCGTCGGCACCGCGCGGGCGCAGATCCTGTCGGGTCTCGCGGACCTGGTGCTCGTGGTGGGCGCGGACGCGGCGCCCAAGGGGTTCTTCCGTCCGGCGGGCGGGGACCGGCCGGACGATCCCGACTGGTTGCGGTTCCGTGTCCTCGGGGCGACGAATCCGACGTACTTCGGGCTGTACGCGCGCAGGCGGATGGCCGTGCACGGAGACACCCTGGAGGACTTCGCGCAGGTCAAGGTGAAGAACGCCGCCTTCGGGGCGCTGAACCCGAACGCGCGGTACCGCAAGAGGGTCACCGCCGAGGAGGTGGCCGGCTCCGCGGTCGTCGCCGATCCGCTGCGGCTGCTCGACATCTGCGCGACCTCCGACGGAGGAGCCGCCCTGGTGCTGTCGAGCATGGAGTTCGCACGACGGCACGGGACAGCCGACCCCGTGCGGATCCGCGCGGTGTCGACGGTGACGCCGCGCTATCCCAACACCGTGCTGGATCTGCCGGACATCGCCACGGACTCCGCGGCCGCGGTGGACCCCGCGGCGGACACCTTTCGCGCCTCGATCGCGCGGGCGGCCTACGAGGAGGCGGGCATCGGCCCGGAGGATCTGTCGCTGGCCGAGGTGTACGACCTGTCCACGGCGCTGGAGTTGCAGTGGTACGAGGATCTCGGGCTATGCACGGAGGGCGAGGCGGCGAAGTTGTTGCGGGAAGGGGCCACTGGGCCCGGTGGCCGGATACCGGTCAACGCCAGCGGCGGCCTGGCCTCCTTCGGTGAAGCCGTACCGGCGCAGGCCATAGCCCAGGTGTGCGAGCTGACCTGGCAGCTGCGGGGCCACGCGGGCGACCGGCAGGTCAGGGGAGCACGCGTGGGGATCACCGCGAACCAAGGGCTGTTCGGACACGGGTCGTCGGTGGTCGCCGTCCGCTGAGCCGGCAGATCTGCGCACTCTCTGTGACGAGTCGGGAATCCCGCGTGAACAGCTCGTGAATCGCGCCCGGGTGTGCGCGGACGGCGCCAGTATGCTTCCGTGCCCTCCTGGACGGATACTGTCCGCTTCGCCTTCCAGCCGGTCGTCAACCTGACGACCGGAGGGGTCGCGGCGCTGGAGATACTCGCCCGCCCGGAGGCCGGGGACATCCTCGCGCAGGCCCGTCGCGATCCCGAACTCGACGGCCGGCTGGCCGCGTTGGCGATCCAGTCGGCGGCCCGCAAGGGGACCACCCTGCCC
Organism: Streptomyces sp. NPDC057950; assembly: GCF_042887295.1. NCBI lineage: Bacteria > Bacillati > Actinomycetota > Actinomycetes > Kitasatosporales > Streptomycetaceae > Streptomyces > Streptomyces sp. NPDC057950. Next base: position 125,261 of record NZ_JBHVPP010000028.1, on the reverse strand, counting down.
CTGCACGTCAACGTGTTCGCCGGGACCCTGGCCGATCTCGGCGGACTCGCGGCGCTGCGCGGTGCGGTCCGCGCGGCCGGGCGGCTGCCGTGGGAGGTCACGGTCGACATCGGGCCTCCGTACACGCATGTGCCGCAGCACGCCCTGCTGGAGGCGGTCGCCACGATGCGCGGCGACGGCTTCCGGATCTGCGCGGACGGCGTGGGCGACGGCGACGTACCGCTGCGCCTGCTCACGGATCTCGCACCCGAGCTGGTGAAGCTCGACGTGTCCCTGCTGGCGCGCCCCGCGGCCGTGCGGGCGATGCGCACGCTGTGCGAGCAGTTGGGCGCGCTGTTGTCCGTGGAGGGCGTCGAGACGGAGCTGCAGTGCGCGGCCGCGGTGTCGGCGGGCGCTCAACTGGCGCAGGGCGACCTGTTCGCGCCGCCCGCCCGGCTGCCCGCGGCGGACGTATACGTTCCGGCCCTCTCCCCCGGCGTCGCCCAGACGCCCCCGTCCGGGCCTTCAGTGCTGCAGTTCGTGCGGCCCGCCGCACTGCTGCCCGCGACAGCGTCCGCTGGACGGGTACGCGCGCTGCTCACCGGGTCGCCCGACGTGTCCGGGGTGCTGCTCGTGGACTCCGCGGGGATCCCGGTCCGCTCGGTCCACCGGTCACGATTCCTGCTCTCCATGTCGGGTCCCTACGGGCACGCGCTGTACGCCGACCGCCCGGCCGCCAAGCTCGGGGATCCGCCGCGCACGGTCGGCGTGGACGCCACCGCGTGGGAGGTCCTCGACGTGGTGGCGGACGGGGAACGGGACCGTACGTCCGACGACGTGGCGGTCGTCGACCGCTACGGGCGGTGCGTGGGGGTCGTACGCCTGGCCGATCTCGTACGAGCGCTCTCCGAGAGCCGGGTCGAGGAGGCGGCGGGGCTCAACCCGCTGACGCGCCTGCCCGGTTCGGACGTGATCACCACGGAGGTGGACCGGCGGATCGCGCACGGCCGGGTGTTCGCGCTCAGCTGGCTCGATGTCGACCATTTCAAGCAGGTCAACGACGGCGCGGGGTTCGCGGCGGGCGACGAACTGATCCGCGCGGTCGGGCGGGCTCTGCAGCTCGCGGCGTCCGAGGCGACCCGGGTGGGGCACATCGGCGGGGACGACTTTCTGGTCCTGGCGGACCCGGACACGCTCGACCCACTGGCCAGTTCCGTGCTCGACGCGCCCTGGTCGGCGGGCGGCCGGCCCGTCACGCTGTCACTGGCCACGATCCTCTGCGCGCCGGGAAGCGTGAGCGACCACCGGCAGGCGGCTGCCTGTCTGGCACCGCTCAAGCAGGCGGCGAAGTCACTGAGCGGGGCGAGCTGGGTGCTGGGGTGTGCGGGTCTGCCGGGCCATGAGGTCCGCCGCGGTTCGGGCGCGGCGCAGGCGCAGGCGGGCTGAGCGGCATGGGCCCGCGCCTACCGATTCGCACGGGTGGGTGCGACGGCCGGGTACCGGGTGAATCGCGGGGACAAGGGACCCGCATGAAGCGTGGGTACACCGGAACGGCGTGGTCGGGCGGGGACACCGAAGCCGCGTGGCGCGGGGAGACACGGGAGCCCTGCGACGGGCGGTGCTCCGGGGGCGGTCGCCCCCTGACGAGGGGGCCGGGAGCCCCGTGTCGCGTGTAGATCTTGGCTCGTTCAAGGCCCTCAACCGTTCCCGTCGCCGACCTTGACGCCCCCTGGGCACCGGTGAACACTTCCGGGTGTCAGTCGGCATCGCCGCATTCGGGCGTCTCCAGGCACCGCGCCGCCCGGGTTCCCGACCTGTACCGAAGGCCGTCCCCCACGGGCGATTCCGCTGCGACGGCACGCTCGTCACGGACGCCGGGCGGGGCGTGGGACCTCCCTGCCCTCGGCTGAAGTGGCCATGGGAAACGCACCCTGCACGGTGGCCCGGGGCGGTCCGCTCCGGGCGAGGCCTAGGAGCCGCCATGAGCAACGGCGACATATTCGTCGGCGAGTTGATCGGCACTGCGATTCTGATCCTGTTCGGCGCGGGCGTCTGCGCCGCCGTCACACTCGACAAGTCCAAGGCGCAGGGCGCCGGCTGGGTCGTCATCGCCTTCGGATGGGGATTCGGCGTGCTCGCCGGCGCGTACACCGCCGCACCGCTGTCCGGGGGACAGCTCAACCCGGCCGTGACCATCGGTTTCGCCATCGAGGGCACGACCAAGTGGGAGGACGTGCCCTTCTACGTCCTGGGGCAGTTCGCCGGCGCCGCCATCGGCGCCACGCTCTGCTGGCTGCTCTACCTCGGGCAGTTCAACCTCAACGCGGACGAGGACAACGCCATCGAGACGCTGGGCATCTTCTCGACCCGGCCCGAGATCGACAACCCGGTGCAGAACCTCATCACCGAGACCATCGCCACCGCCGGCCTGATGCTGCCCATTCTGGCCATGGTCGGCGGGCACAGGCACGTGGCGGGGATCGGCGACGCGGGACTACCGGTGCAGCTCATCGCGTTCCTGGTCGTCGGTATCGGCCTCTCGCTGGGCGGCCCCACCGGGTACGCCATCAACCCGGCACGCGACCTGGGACCACGCCTCGTCCACGCACTGCTGCCGATTCCCAACAAGGGCACCTCGCAATGGAGCTACTCCTGGATCCCGGTGGTAGGCCCGATCGCGGGTGCCGCCATCGGGGCCGCGATCTACAACGCAGCCTTCTGACGAAGGGGACGTCATGACGGACAACGCCGAGAAGTACGTCGCCGCAATCGACCAGGGCACCACATCGAGCCGCTGCATCATCTTCGACCGGGGTGGCGCGATCGTCGCCGTCGACCAGCGCGAGCACCGCCAGATCTTCCCCAAGCCGGGGTGGGTGGAACACGACGCCACCGAGATCTGGTCCAAGGTGCAGGCGGTGGTGGCGGGCGCGATCGCCAAGGCCGGTCTGCGCGCCGACCAGTTGAGCGCGCTCGGCATCACCAACCAGCGCGAGACGACGGTCCTGTGGGACCGCGCCACCGGCAAGCCCGTCCACAACGCGATCGTCTGGCAGGACACCCGGACCTCCGCGCTCTGCCACGAACTGGGCGGGACGGACGGCCAGGACCGTTTCCGCGACCAGACCGGCCTGCCGCTGGCCAGCTACTTCTCCGGGCCCAAGGCGGCCTGGCTGCTGGACAACGTGCCGGGCCTGCGCGCGCGTGCCGAACGCGGCGAGATCGCCTTCGGCACCATCGACTCCTGGCTGATCTGGAACCTGACGGGCGGCACGAACGGCGGACGGCACGTCACCGACGTCACCAACGCCGGGCGCACCATGCTGATGAACCTGGAGACCCTCCAGTGGGACCCGTCCATCCTCTCCGCGATGAACGTCCCCGAAGCGGTACTGCCCGAGATCAGGTCCTCCGCCGAGGTGTACGGCACCGCCGTGGGCCAGCTCGCGGGCGTCCCCGTCGCGTCGGCGCTCGGTGACCAGCAGGCGGCGATCTTCGGGCAGGCCTGCTACGACGTGGGGACGGCCAAGAACACGTACGGCACGGGCAGTTTCCTGCTGCTCAACACCGGCAACCGGCCCGTCCCCTCGAAGAACGGGCTGCTCACCACCATGGGCTACAAGATCGGCGGTGAGGCGCCCGTCTACTGCCTCGAGGGGTCGATCGCGATCACCGGCGCCCTGGTGCAGTGGTTCCGCGACCAGCTCGGCATCATCCGCAGCGCCGACGAGATCGAGCCGTTGGCCGCGAGCGTCGAGGACAACGGCGGCGCCTACATCGTGCCCGCGTTCTCCGGTCTGTTCGCCCCGTACTGGCGCTCCGACGCCCGCGGTGTGGTCACCGGCCTGACCCGGTACGTCACCAAGGCGCACCTCGCCCGCGCGGTCCTGGAGGCGACGAGCTGGCAGACCCGGGAGGTGGTGGACGCCATGTTCCAGGACTCCGGGGTGCAGATCACCACCCTGAAGGTGGACGGCGGCATGACCAAGAACAATCTGCTGATGCAGCACCAGGCGGATGTCCTCGGCGTGCCCGTGATCCGCCCGAAGGTCTCCGAGACGACCTGCCTGGGAGCGGCCTACGCGGCCGGGCTCGCCACCGGAGTGTGGAACGACCTCGACGAACTGAAGTCGCACTGGCAGAAGGACGTCGAGTGGACACCGGCCATGGAGTCCTCCGTACGCGACCGCGAGTACCACAACTGGCGCAAGGCGGTGGAGAAGAGCTTCGGCTGGCACACGGACGACGTCGGCTGAGAACGAGGTCCACGCGCGCGTGGCCCGCGTGAGGCGTACGCGCGCGTGCGGGACCACGGCCCGTACCCCGGTCGGCGGGGGTACGGGCCGTGTCCACCGCGCCGCCCAGGGGTCCGGGTCAGGTCGTGACCGGTTCGCGTCGGGCGGCCGTGGTCGCCAGCGCGTGCTGGACGACCTCGATGAGCACCTCCTTGGCCGACTCCCGGTCCCGTGCGTCGCACAGGACGAGCGGCACGTCGTCGTCGAGGTCCAGGGCCTGCCGCACCTCCTCGACCGGGTGGCGGGCCACTCCTTCGAAGCAGTTGACCCCCATCACGAACGGAATGGAACGCCGCTCGAAGTAGTCGACGGCGGCGAAGCAGTCCTCCAGTCGCCGGGTGTCGGCGAGCACGATCGCACCGAGCGAACCGGTGGCCAGTTCGTCCCACAGGAACCAGAAGCGGTCCTGTCCGGGCGTCCCGAAGAGGTACAGCACCAGGTCCTCACGGAGGGTGATGCGGCCGAAGTCCATGGCGACGGTGGTGGTGTTCTTGCCCTCCACGCCGCTGGTGTCGTCCACGGGCCGGCCCGCCTCGGTGAGCACCTCCTCGGTGCGCAGCGGCTTGATCTCGCTGACCGCGCCGACCAGGGTCGTCTTGCCCACGCCGAAACCGCCGGCCACCAGGATCTTGAGCGTGACGGGCTCGACCGGAGGCTTGCCGCGCTCAGTACGCCCGAAGATCATCGATCTCTACTCCTGCTTGCTGGGGGGTCGTGCGGCGGTGGGCCGTAGCCTCCGCCGCCGGGGGTCTCGATGACGAGTACGTCGCCGGGGCCGACATCCGTCGTAGCACTTCCGCCAAGTTCGGTGACCGTGCCGTCGGCGTGTTCCACCCGGCCCGCGCCGAGTGCCCCCGGCCCGCCGCCCGCCATGCCGTAGGGCGGCATCCGGCGGTGCTGGGAGAGCGTGGAGACGGTCATCGGCTCGAGGAAACGGATCCGGCGCACGGCGCCGTCCCCGCCGTTCCAGCGTCCCCGGCCTCCGCTGCCGTGCCGGACCGCGAACTCGTCGAGCCGGACCGGCAGTCGCCATTCCAGCACCTCGGGGTCGGTGAGCCGCGAGTTGGTCATGTGGGTCTGCACGACGGACGCGCCGGGGAAGCCGTCACCGGCGCCCGATCCGGAGGCCACGGTCTCGTAGTACTGGCAGCGTTCATTGCCGAACGTGACGTTGTTCATCGTGCCGGAGCCCTCGGCCTGCACACGCAGGGCTCCGTACAGCGCTCCGGTGATCGCCTGGGACGTCTCCACGTTGCCGGCGACCACGGCGGCCGGGGGCTCGGGGGCGAGCATCGAGCCGGGCGGCACCACGATGTTCAAAGGACGCAGGCAGCCTTCGTTGAGCGGGATGTCGTCGTCGACCAGGGTGCGGAAGACGTACAGGACCGCGGCGTCGACCACGGAGAAGGGCGCGTTGAAGTTGGTGGTGAGCTGCGCGGACGTACCCGTGAAGTCGATGGTCGCGCAGCGCTCGCGGCGGTCCACCCGCACGCTGACCCGGATGACGGCCCCCGAGTCGGTCTCGTAGGCGAACTCGCCGTCGTCCAGTGCGTCGATGACGCGTCGCACGGCTTCCTCGGCATTGTCCTGCACATGGCGCATATACGCCTGTACGACGTCGATCCCGAACTCCCCGATCATGCGGGCGACTTCGTCCACGCCCTTCTGGTTGGCGGCGATCTGGGCGCGCAGGTCGGCGAGGTTGGTCCGCGGATCGCGCGAGGGGTAGGGCGCCCCGGTGAGCAGGGCCAGTGTCTCCGGCTCGCGGAACCGGCCGTTCTCGACGAGCAGCCAGTTGTCGAAGAGGACGCCTTCCTCGTCGATGGTGCGGCTGTCCGCGGGCATGGAGCCCGGCGCGATGCCGCCGATCTCGGCGTGGTGGCCGCGTGAGGCGACGTAGAAGAGGATCCGGTCACCCTCCGTGTCGAACACCGGGGTGATCACGGTGACGTCCGGCAGGTGGGTGCCACCGTGGTACGGGTCGTTGACCGCATACGTGTCGCCGGGCCGCATGCTGCCACCGCGCCGCCGGACGACCTCCTGCACGCTGGTGCCCATGGAGCCCAAGTGCACCGGGATGTTGGGTGCGTTGGCCACCAGGCTGCCGTCGGGGTCGAAGAGGGCGCAGGAGAAGTCCAGGCGCTCCTTGATGTTGACCGACTGGGCGGTGGACTCCAGACGGGCGCCCATCTGCTCGGCGATGGACATGAAGAGGTTGTTGAAGACCTCCAGGAGGACCGGGTCCGCTTCCGTGCCCGGATCGGAACTCTGCGTAACCGCCACGCGTTCCATGAGCAGATGCCCGTCGTCGGTCGCCGCGGCCCGCCAGCCGTCGTCGACGACGGTCGTCGCGCTGGACTCCGTGATGATCGCGGGTCCGGTGACGGTCTGCCCCGGGGGCAGCCGGTCGCGGCGGTGCAGGGGCACGTCGCGCCGGACACCACCGGTGTGGAGGCTGACCGTCTCCGGCACGGCGGGGGCGGCGGTAGGGGTGCCGAGGGCGGAGAGATCGGGGGGTTCGGTGAGACCGGTGGCTTCCACGGACAGGGCTTCCACGACGACCGGCCGTTCGAGGGTGAAGGAGTAGGTGGCGCGATGGAGTTCTTCGAAGGCCCGGGTCATGGTGTCGGGCCGCGTCAGCTCGACGGTGAGCGCCGTGTCCGTGCCGTCGTAGCGGAGCTGGGCGCGGCGGGTGACGCGGATGCGGTGCCCTGGCACGTCCTCGGCGAGGAGTTCGGCACGCGCCGCGCCCTCCAGGTCGTCGGCGGTCTCGAGCACGCCGGGCATCGAGGAGAGTTCGAGGGGTGCCTCCACGGACTGCTCGCGCATGGCCGTGGTGTCGGCGAGCCCGATGCCGAGGGCGGAGAGGACACCGGCCATGGGCGGGACGAGGACCGTGCGGATGCCGAGCGAGTCGGCCACCATGCACGCGTGCTGACCGCCCGCGCCGCCGAAGGTGGTGAGTGCGTACCGGGTGACGTCGTGGCCCTTCTGGACCGAGATCCGCTTGACGGCGTTGGCGATGTTGGCCACGGCGATCTGCAGGTATCCCTCGGCCACCTGCTCCGGGGTGCGGTCGTCGCCGGTCTTCTCGCGGATCTCGCGCGCGAGAGCGCCGAACCGGCCGGCGACGAGGGTGTCGTCGAGGGCCTGGTCGCCGTCGGGGCCGAACACCTGGGGGAAGTACGCGGGCTGGATGCGGCCGAGCACGACGTTGGCGTCGGTGACCGTGAGCGGGCCGCCACCGCGGTAGGAGGCGGGGCCGGGAGTGGCGCCGGCCGAGTCGGGTCCCACGCGGTAGCGGGAGCCGTCGAAGTGAAGCACCGAGCCGCCCCCGGCGGCGACGGTGTGGATGTCCAGCATGGGCGCGCGCAGCCGGACCCCGGCGATCCGCGTGGTGAAGACGCGTTCGTACTCGCCCGCGAAGTGCGAGACGTCCGTGGATGTGCCGCCCATGTCGAAGCCGATGACGCGGTCGAAGCCGGCGAGCCGCGACATCCGGGCCATGCCGACGATGCCGCCCGCGGGCCCGGACAGGACGGCGTCCTTGCCGCGGAACCGGCCGGCTTCGGTGAGTCCTCCGTTGGACTGCATGAACATCAGCCGCACACCGCGGAGTTCGTCGGCGACGTGCTCGACGTAGCGGCGCAGCACCGGAGACAGGTACGCGTCCACGACCGCCGTGTCGCCCCGTGGGACCAGCCTCATCAACGGGCTGACCTCGCTGGACAGCGAGATCTGCGGGAATCCGACCGTGGTCGCGAGTTCACCGACGGCCTGTTCGTGGGTGGGGTGGAGGTGACTGTGCATGCAGACGACGGCGACGGCGCGGATGCCGGAGTCGTACGCCTCCTGGAGGGGGACGGCGAGGGCCTCGAGGTCGGGGGCACGCAGGACGGTGCCGTCGGCGGCGATCCGCTCGTCGACCTCGATCACGCGCTCGTACAGCAGCTCGGGCAGTTCGATGGCGCGGGCGAAGATGCGCGGGCGGTTCTGGTAGGCGATGCGCAGGGCGTCCCGGAAACCGCGGGTGATGACGAGAAGGGTGCGTTCTCCCTTGCGTTCCAGGAGGGCGTTGGTGGCGACGGTGGTGCCCATACGGACGGCGTCGACGGGCGTGTCCCGGGGATCCCGGCCGTCGTCGCCGAGGAGTTGGCGTACGCCAGCCACCGCCGCGTCGGTGTACCGGGCGGGATTGTCGGACAGCAGTTTGTGCGTGAGCAGACGGCCGTCCGGGCGTCGCGCGACGATGTCGGTGAAAGTGCCGCCCCGATCGACCCAGAACTGCCAGCCAGTCACTTATGTTCCCCGCTTCCGCCCAGCTCAGAGCGCTCGGAGGCCGTTGATCACGTCGCGCAGAATACTCTCGTCCGGCAGCTCGGCAGGGGGTACGGGACGTGTCACATGGACCATTTCCTCGTGCACGAGGTCACCGATCAGGACCCGTACCACTCCGATGGGCAGGTCGAGCTCGGCGGCGAGTTCGGCGACCGACTGGGGCGTGTCGCGGCAGAGTTCCACGATGTCCACGTGTTCCGGGGACAGGCTGTGGTCCGCTTCGGGGTCGTCCGCGTGGGGTTCGGCGACGACCACGGCGATCAGGTCGAGGCGATGCTGAGCCGGGCTGGTGGTGCGGCCGCGCGTCATGGCATAGGGCCGGACCACCGGTCCGGCGTCGTCGTCGAACCAGTGGCTTGTTCCCTGACCGTCTCCGCTCATGCCATCCCACTACCCGCCGGAGGGCAGATCGGTGCGCGGAGCGGCGGCCAGATGTGCGCCGACCCGCTTCACCAGGAGTGTCATCTCGTAGGCGACCTGCCCGACGTCGGAGTCGGCGTCCGAGAACACGGCGAGGCAGCTGCCGTCGCCGGCGGCCGTGACGAAGAGGAAGGCGTTCTCGAGTTCGACGACGGTCTGCCGGACGCCACCGGCCTCGAAGTGTCGTCCGACCCCCTTGGCCAGGCTGTGGAAGCCGGAGGCGACGGCGGCCAGGTGCTCGCTGTCCTCCCGGGTCAGGTCCTTGGACGCCCCGGTGGGCAGGCCGTCGCCGGAGAGCACGATCGCCTTGCGGATACTGGCGACGCGGTCGACCAGATCGTCGAGGAGCCAGTTCAGCTCTCCCGACGCCGTGCCGGTCTCGGTGGGTCCTGTTGTCTTCGGCGCGGTCATCGGCCGTCCCCCTCTGTGGTTCCTGGTGCTGTGCCGTCCTGGGCCTGGTCGCCCGCGGCGTTCTCCTCGCGGCCGCGCCGCCAGCCGCGCTGGAGCGAGGCCATCCGGTTGCGAACCTCTTCGGCGTCACGTTCGGCGGGATCCGGCCCGCGGACGGCGCCGGCCCCCTCGCGCTCCCCGCGCCGCTCGGGGCCGTCCTTCAACTGCGGGGCCAGATGCGCCTGCCGGACGCGGCGGGGCAGGGGGCCCGTAGCCGGTTCCGCCCCTTCGGCCGTGGTGTCGGGGCTCGGGCCGGTCCCCGCCGTGCCCGTCGGGGAAGCGCGACGGGTGCGTCTGGGAAGCGCGGATGACGCCTGGCCGGGGCCAGGCGTCTCGGACCGGGGGCCCGGAACGCCGGAGCGGGGCGCCGCGCCCTGGGCGCGTTCGCCGTTGCGACGCGCGGGGGTGTCGGTGCGATCGGCGCGCCGGACGGCCGACGGTTTCGCGCTCTCGCGGTCGGCCGCGCCGGCGACACCGAGCAGTTCCACCGGCTCCAGGCCCTTGGCCGGTTCCGGAGCCTCGGCGGTCCGCTCGTCCGTCTCGCCGCGCCGGGGCCGTGTCCGGGTCACGGGACGGCCGTGCGAGCTGACGAGTTTGGGGGACCTGCGCCGCGGCAGCGGCACCGGGGCGCCCGGACGGTCGTCTCCGGCGCGGGCCGTCTCGTCCTGCTCCTCACGGACCGGCTGGTGGTGCTCGACCGGTCCGCCGGCGATGGAGCGGCGCGGACCGAACAGACCGTCCTGTGAGGTGTCCTCGTCGAGGGCGTCCGGGAACCCGCTGAGGGCGTCCAGCTCCACCGGGGCCTCCAGTTCGACCGGGCCGTCCAGGATCGAGGCGGGCAGACCGGGGAGACGCACCGGGACCTCGGACAGTGCCGCCTTGCGGTCCGCCTCGACCTTGCCCTCTTTCGAGGGCAGCATGCGGTCGAGGCGGAAGCCGATGCCGTTGGTGTCCGGGACGTCGTCCGTGAGCAGCGCGTCGGGGAGGAAGACGATGGCGGTCGTGCCGCCGTACGGGGAGGGCTGGAGGGAGACGCGCACGTTCTGCCGCTGGGCGAGCCTGCTGACGACGAAAAGACCGAGCCGGTCGGTGTCGGAGAGCTCGAACTCGGGGGTTTCGGCGAGCCGCAGGTTGGCGTCGAGGAGTGCTTCGGCCGCCATGCCGAGGCCGCGGTCGTGGATCTCCAGGGTGAAGCCGTTGGCGACGCGTTCGCCGATGACCTGCACGGCGGTGTGCGGGGGCGAGAACACCGTGGCGTTCTCCAGGAGTTCGGCCACGAGGTGGGTGATGTCGGCCACCGCCGGCCCGGTGACGGCGACGCGGGGCAGCCGGCGCACCTCGATGCGCTCGTAGTCCTCCACCTCGGCGACGGCGGCCCGGACGATGTCCATGAGCTGAACGGGCTTGCGCCACTGCCGGGAGGGGGCGGCGCCGGAGAGGATGACGAGCCCCTCGGCGTGCCGGCGCATACGCGTGGTCAGGTGGTCCAGGCGGAACAGGTCGGCGAGTTCGTCGGTGTCCTCGGTCTTTCGTTCCATGGTGTCGAGGAGGGTGAGCTGCTTGTGGAGCAGGACCTGGCTGCGGCGGGCGAGGTTGACGAAGACCTCGGAGATTCCGTCGCGGAGTTCGGACTGCTTGACCGCGGCCTCGACAGCGGCGCGCTGGAGGGTGTTGAGGGCCTGGCCGACCTCGCCGATCTCGTTCCTGTCGTACTCCAGGCGCGGGGCTTCGGTCTCGACGTCGACCTGTTCACCCGCCGAGAGCCGGCGCATCACACTGGGCAGCCGGACGCCGGACGCCTCGTGGGCCTCCAGACGCAGTCGGCCCAGGTCGCGAATGAGGCTCCGGCCGATGCGGACGGACATGATGAGCGAGACCAGCAGGGCGACGAGCCCGAGGACGCCCGCGATGGCCGCCTTGACGACGACGCCCGTGGCCACGGGCCGGATCCGGTCGTGGTAGCGGTCGGTCGCCCTGTTGTCGAGGTCGCCGAGTTCGTCGAGCACATGGCCGGCGGCCCGGTCCCAGCTCTTCGCGGTGACGCCGTGGGGCGAACCGGCCGGGGAGGTGACGACGGCCTGCTCGGCCACACGCAGGGGTGCCGTGTCGGCGTTCTTCCAGTAGCTCTCGTAGCGCTCGCTCTCCGAGTCGGGCAGCAGCGGCAGGCTGACGTCGTAGAGCAGCGTGCGCTGGGCCACGAGATCGGAGATGTCACGGATGTCGTCTCCGGTGACGCGGCCCGCGACCAGCGCGGAACCGAGGAGGGCGTCCTCCCGGGAGAGCAGCTCGCGGGCGATGTCGATGTTGACGAGGGCGCGGCCCTGCTTGTCCATCTCCACGTTGTCGACGAGGTGGAGGTTGGAGACCAGGGTGTAGCAGGGGTCGACGAGACGGTTGTAGAGGTCGAGGGCCTGGGCCCGGTCGACGGTGCCCTCCTCGACGCTGCGGCGCAACGAGTCGATGCCGTCGAGGGCGTCCAGCATGATGGTGAGGCGCTCCGCGGTGCCCGCGCCCATCTCCTCGGGCATGCCGTCGCTCTTGGCGTTCCCGCGGACCTTCGCCACGGCCCGGTCGGTGGCGGTCCGGCTGTGCCGCAGCGCCTCGAGCGCGTCGGACGCGCGGGGATCGGCGAGATACACGAGGGTCTGGCGGCGCTCCTGCTGGAGGACGCCGACGGCGTCCTCGGTGGGGTAGCCGATCTTCTCGACGACGTCGGACACGTGGAACAACTGGTTCGCCTCGCGCCCGGTGATGACCGTCGCGAAGGCCCAGATACCCGTCAGGGAGAGGAGCGGCACGAGGAGCAGCGCCACGATCTTCCGGCGGATGGACTTCCCGCGAAAGCGCATGGCCTCCCCCAGCTCGGCCCCCTCCGGCCCGGGGGCACACCTGTGCGTCAACAAACGGCGTGAGCCTACTACTGACTCACAGGTAACTCGAAGGGCTGTCCGGGCGGCCGCCCGGCGTGAAGGTCGCTGAACCTACGCGCTCGCGGGAACCGGGGATGGGCAGTTGTCCGTCCATTGGGGGAGATTGCCTCCCTGATTCCGGCACGCGTGAGCGAATCGCATCGGACCGGCGGACTTGGTCAGTTGGCCGGATTTTTTCGCTGGTTGGGAATCTTCGGGGCACTCCGTTCGTCTTTCTGTATGGGAGATGGGGGCGGAATCGGCCACAGGGGTCGCATGACGCGTCCAGGCGGCGTAAAGCAGCGCAAGCCGGGCAGCCACTGGGGAGCAGGTGCCGTACGGCACCCGTGCGAAAGGTCTGCTGGGCGGTGGGGAGTGACGAGTTGATGGGCACGGCGGAGCGGCACGGGGCGTCCGGGAGCGGTGTTGCGGCACCGGTGGCGGAGCGCGGAACCGCACAGGCACCGGATCGCGACAGCCCGGTGGACGGGCGCGATCGAGTGGACGGGCGGCACGCTGCGGCGGGCGGACCCGGCGAAGGGGGCGGACAGAAAGCTGTCACGACCGAGCGCGAGCCGGCGAGCGGGCGGGGCGCCGCGAATCAGGATCAGGACCCCAAGATCGGGCGGCAGGCCGCCGCGCGGGACGGAGGTGCCCGCACCAGCGTGGGCGGTGAATACGCACGACGGAGCGGCTCTGCCGCGGCGCCCCGTGAGCACGACCACGCGGGCAGGCCGGGCGGTGCGTCCGACGGGCACCGGCATGTGGAGGGGACGGGAGCGGCCGCCGGTGCGCAGGGGGCGGCGAGTCGGCGCGGTGCGGTCGGCCGGGGCGTCGCCGCGCACGAAGAGCAGTCGTACTACCGGCCGTTGTGGATCGAGGAGCCGGCGCGGCGTCGGCGCTTGCCCGACCCGGTGCGGACGGCGGCCGTGCGGGCGGTCATCATCATCTCCGTGACGCTGATCCAGGCGGTGACCGCCTTCCTGGCCACGATGGCGGATTCCTGGCTGGCCTTCCCCATGGTCCTGAGCAGCGTGGCCAGCACGGTCGTGGCGACCTGGGCCGTCCTCGACGTCTGGGTCACACGTCAGGTGTGGAACCAGCGGAACGGGGTGGTGTCGGAGCCGAGCAGCACCGCCCGGGCCCTGCGGCGCGAGCGCCGTCGGGCGCGACGCCAGGCGCGCGCGACGCAGCGGGCGCAGGAGCGGATACAGCGGCGGGGCGGCGCCGGGCGGTTGTCGCACCCGTGAGGCCGAAGGCCTGAGGTCGGCGTCGTCGACGATTTCTGAGGGCGCCGCCCCGAGAGCAGCGTCGTCGACGTCTCTCGGTGCGGCGCTTCGAGGCCGACTGTCCCGACGCCGGACTCCGGGGGTTCACGCTCCCGGAGTCGCGTCCGGGACGCCGGTCCGGGCCCAGCGCGTCGGACCGCCTAGCGCCTCGCGCTCGTCGGGTCGCCCTCGAAGTCGTCGCCGAGACGACGTCAGAGGTTCGCGACGGCGGCTTCGGCCGACTCCACCGGGCCCTGGCAGGAAGCGAGTTGACGCCTCGCCTTCATGAACGGGCGCGGGCGGTCGACGGAGAGCACGGCGGTGGTGCGGCCATCGCGTTCGTACAGGGCGAGGAGGCCGCCCTCGCCCGGTGCGCCGTCCTCGATGGTGCCCTCGGCGATCCGGACGGTGTCCGAGTTCTGTCGGCGTCCCGCGAACTGGATGCGCGCGCCGTACTGATCGGACCAGAAGTAGGGCAGGGCGCGTACGGTCCCGATGGTGCGTCCGGCGAGCAGGTTGCCCACCGCGACGCGGGGCTGTTCCGTGGCGGAGGTCCAGTGCTCGGCCCGGGTGCCACCGACCCGGGCGACGTCGCCGACGGCGACCACCTGGGGCAGGCGGGTGACACATCCCTCGTCGCACAGGACGCCGTCGCGCAGAGCGAGCGACGAACCGGCCAGCCAACCGGTGTTGGGGGTCGCGCCGATACCGACGATCACGACGTCGGCGGGCAGGATCCGGCCGTCGGAGAGCTCCACTCCGGTGACGGCGGGAACGGCCGGGCCGTCCGGGGCTCGCTCAGGGCCGGTCGCGTCGCGGCCTCGGCTCGCGCGGGCCCCGCCGGCCCCGCCGGCCCGCAGCGCGGCGACCCCGGTGCCGGTCACCAGCTCGACGCCGCCACGTCGGTGCAACGCGGCGCACACGGCGGCCATTTCGGGGCCGAGCGGGAGGACGAGCGGCAGCGGCGCGGCCTCGACGACGGTGACGTCGTGACCGAGCCCGGCACAGGAGGAAGCGGTCTCGGCACCGATGAAGCCGCCGCCGATGACGACGACACGGCGCGGTCCGTGGACGAGTTCCGCGCGCAGGGCGCGGGCGTCGTCGAGGGTGCGCAGGGTGTGCACACCGGTCAGGCCGTCACCCGGAAGCCGGCGGGCCGAGGCGCCGGTGGCGATGACCACGCCGTCCGTGGAGACGGTACGGCCGTCGTCGAGGAGGACGGCGCGGTCACGGGCGTCGAGGCCGTGGGCGCGGATGCCGAGCAGCCACTCGGCGTCGAGGCCGGCTCTCTCCTCGGCGTCGGTCAGGGCGAGTCGGGACTCGTCGGCGCGGCCGGTGAGGAAGTCCTTGGACAGCGGCGGACGGTCGTACGGTTCGTGGATCTCGTCGCCGACGATCACCAGGCGGCCGTCGAAGCCCTGGGCCCGTAGTTCCCGGGCGGCGTACAGACCGGAGAGCGAGGCACCGACGACGGTCACGGTCCTCATGCGGCGGTGCCCTCCTCCACGGCCAGGTGGACGTGGATGACTCCGTCGTCGACGGTGACGCGGTGGGTGCGGACGGGGCGCCGAGCCGGAAGACATGTCGGCTGCCCCGTACGGAGATCGAAGGAGGCGGCGTGCAAGGGGCACTCGACCAGACAGCCCTCCAGCCAGCCCTCCGAGAGGGAGGCGTCCTGGTGGGTGCAGGTGTCGTCGATGGCGTAGAGCTCGCCGTCGGCGTTGAACACGGCGACGGGCGGGGTGATGTCGACACGGACGGAAGCGCCCGCGGGGAGGTCGGCAAGGCGGCAGACGGGAATCATGGGCCCCCCTCTCGGTCCGGGACTCTCCGTCCGGGACCTCCTGGTCCAGGTGGTCCGGACACCTTTCCGGTTCCGGACGCTTCGGTAACATGATGTTTCGCATGGCGCACGAGGGAGCGCTATGCGCAACAGAATCCGTGCGGGTGTCCCGTCACGTCAAGGGCTTCCCGCAGATGCGGCCCAAACAGGGCTGCCAAGTGGTGAGAGTTGAGCTATGACCCGCACGCAGAAGCAGGCTGAGCACTCCGAGGACTTTCCCGAGAAGCGGAACGGCAGGGGCGCGGGCAGTGCCGTCCAGTCGGTGGACCGCGCCGTGAGCGTGCTGGAGATCCTCGCCCGGCTCGGCGAGGCCGGTGTCACCGAGATCGCCGAGGAGCTGGACGTGCACAAGTCCACCGCCTTCCGCCTCCTCGGTGTCCTGGAGAACCGCGGTCTGGTGGCCCAGGCCAAGGACCGCGGGAAGTACTACCTGGGGGCCGCCGTACTGCGCCTGGCGGGAGCGGCGGCGGTGCGCCTGGACATCTCCCAGGAGGGCGTCCCGGTCTGCCGCGAACTCGCCGACGAGGTGGGCGAGACGGTCAACATCGCGGTCCTCGACGACGACGCGGCGGTCAACATCATGCAGGCCCGCGGGACCGCCTCGGTCACCGCGCAGAACTGGCTCGGCAGACGCACCCCGCTGCACGCCACCTCCAGTGGCAAGGTGCTGTTCGCGCACATGCCGCCCACGCTGCGCGAAGGCCTGCTCGCGAGGCCGCTGCCGCGCTTCACGGAGCGGACGGTCACGGGCCCCTCCACCCTGCGCGCGGAATTGGAGGCCGTGATCGAGCAGGGCTACGGCATCACGGTCGAGGAGCTGGAACTCGGCCTCGCGGCCGTGGCCGCGCCGGTCCGCGCGCACGACGGCAAGGTGATCGCGGCGATCAGCGTGTCGGGGCCGGTCTACCGGCTGAACGCCGGCCGCCTGCCGGAGCTGTCCAAGCGGACGGTGGCGGCGGGGGCCGAGTTGTCACGGCGGATGGGTTACGGCTTCTGAGAGCCGCCGAGGGCGGCGCCGGCGGGACCGTCGCGACGACGGGGCAACCTACGACGGCGACAGCGACAGCGACATGGGCCGATTCCGCCACCGCCCCTCAACTGCCTTTCCCCACCTGCTCTTTCTCAACTGCTCTTCCTGACCTGCTCTTTCTCAACTGCCTTTCCTCACCCTCCGTTCCCCACCCTCCGTTTCTCACCCGGACACGGCCCGCACGCGCCCCCTCGGGGTGTGCGTCGCGGCGGAACCGAGCCGATCCGTCGCCTCACCACGACGCGGGGCCCGGGGCGATCCGGGGCCCCGCCGACTCGTGTGTCCGTCACGTTTCGGGCACCCCGTTCCTTTTGCCAAGGGTTAACTCCCACCCCTTGACGGCTCGCTGACGGCGTTCTCAAGATGTTCCTCATCGCGCAACCCTTAGTGCAATGCGCAACAGCAGAGGAGCTTGTCGTGCCACACGAGGTCCGTGCCGTAGTCGCTGTCGAGAAGGGCGCACCGGTGGAGGTGCGGACCGTCGTCGTCCCCGACCCTGGCCCCGGCGAGGTGCTCGTCGACGTCCAGGCCTGCGGGGTCTGCCACACGGATCTGCACTACCGGGAGGGCGCGATCACCGACGACTTCCCCTTCCTCCTCGGCCATGAGGCGGCCGGCACGATCGAGGCGGTCGGGGAGGGCGTCACCGACCTCGTCCCCGGCGACTACGTCGTCCTCGCGTGGCGGGCACCCTGCGGGACCTGTCGCTCCTGTCGCCGTGGCCGCCCCTGGTACTGCTTCGACTCCCGCAACGCCACCCAGCCCCTGACACTCCTCGACGGCACTCCGCTCACCAACGCACTCGGTATCGGTGCCTTCGCGGAGAAGACCCTGGTGGCGGCCGGGCAGGCGGTGAAGGTCGACCCGGCCGCCCGCCCGGAGGCCGCGGGCCTGATCGGCTGCGGTGTGATGGCCGGATACGGCGCCGCGGTCAACACCGGCAACGTGGGCCGCGGCGACACCGTCGCCGTCATCGGATGCGGCGGTGTCGGCAACGCGGCGATCGCCGGCGCCTGTCTCAACGGCGCCATGAAGGTGATCGCCGTGGACATCGACGACAAGAAACTCGACCAGGCGGAGAAGTTCGGCGCGACCCACACGGTGAACTCGCGCGGCACGGACCCGGTCGAGGCCGTGCGGGCCCTCACCGGCGGCTTCGGGGTCGACATCGCCATCGACGCGGTGGGCCGCCCGGAGACGTACAGACAGGCTTTCTACATGCGCGACCACGCCGGTGTGCTCGTCCAGGTCGGCGTCCCCGATCCCGAGATGAAGATCGATCTTCCGCTGATCGACCTGTTCTCGCGCGGCGGCGCGCTGAAGTCGTCCTGGTACGGGGACTGTCTGCCGAGCCGGGACTTCCCGTACCTCATCGACCAGTACCTGTACGGACTGCTGGACCTCAACGCGTTCGTCTCCGAGACCATCGCTCTCGACCAGGTGGAGGAGGCGTTCGCGAAGATGCGGCGGGGTGAGGTGCTGCGCTCGGTGGTGGTCCTGTGACCGCCGCGACCGCCGAACGGTCGGACGCCCTCGCTTCGTAGGTCCCGCTCGTAGGTCCCGCTCATAGGTCCTGCCCGCTCCCGCCTCCCCGCTCGCTCCCCGCCTCCCCGCCCGTTTCCGCCTCCCCGCACGCTCCCGACGTCCACGCCGCTCCCCGGTCCGCGCCCGCTCCCGCGGGGCGCGCCCCGGCCCGCACCCTCAGCGCGTTCGCTCCCCACCCCGGCAAGGAGGGGCATGTCCAGCACACCCGCAACCCGTCCCCGTGTGGTCGTCATCGGCGCCGGCATCGTCGGCTGCTCCCTCGCCGACGAGCTGACCGCCCGCGGCTGGACCGACGTCACCGTTCTCGAACAGGGGCCGCTGCCCGCCCCGGGCGGCTCCACCTCGCACGCGCCGGGCCTGGTGTTCCAGACCAACCCGTCCAGGACCCTCACGGCGTTCGCCCGCTACACCGTGGAGAAGTTCACCTCCCTCGAGGTCGACGGTGTCCCCTGTTTCGACCCGGTCGGCGGTCTGGAGCTCGCGACCACGCCCGAGCGCCTCGCCGATCTGCACCGCAGGGCCGGTTACGCCACCGCCTGGGGCATCCGCGGCGAGATCGTCAGCGCGGCGCGCTGCGCGGAACTGTGGCCGCTCATCGACCGCTCGGCCGTGCTCGGGGGCTTCCACACCCCCGACGACGGCCTGGCCCGCGCGTTGCTCGCGGCCCGCGCCCAGCTGGAGCGCGCCACCGCGCGAGGCACCCGCTTCCTGGACCGCCACACGGTCGTCGGCATCGAACGGGAGGAGGGCAGGGTCACCGCCGTCGTCACCGACCGCGGCGTCTTCCCCGCCGACCACGTCGTCTCGGCGGCCGGATTCTGGGGACCGGTCATCGGGCGCATGGCCGGTGTCGACGTACCCCTGCAGCCGCTCGCGCACCAGTACGCGAAGACCAAGCGGCTCCCCGAGCTGGCCGGCGCCACCGCCGAGGCATCGAGGCCCATCCTCCGTTTCCAGGACCGCGACCTCTACTTCCGCGAGCACACCGACCGCATCGGCATCGGCAGCTACGCCCACAAGCCGCTGCCCGTGGACCCGTTCGGCATCCTCCCCTACGACGAGGCGCGCGCGAACGACATGCCGATGCCGTCCTCGTACCCCTTCACCGAGGAGGACTGGGCGCCGAGCTGGCAAGACTGCCGCCGGCTGCTGCCCGCCCTGCGCGCGACGGAGATCGAGGAGGGCTTCAACGGCGTCTTCTCCTTCACTCCGGACGGCATGCCGGTGCTCGGCGAATCGCGCGCCCTGCGCGGCTTCTGGCTGGCCGAGGCCGTCTGGGTCACCCACTCCGCGGGGGTGGCGAAGGCCGTCGCCGAGTGGATGGTCGACGGTCGTGCCTCTCTCGACCTCCACGAATGCGACCTCACGCGCTTCGAGGACGCGCAGCGCTCACCGTCGTACGTACGCGAGCGCGGTGCGCGGCAGTTCGTCGAGGTGTACGACGTCCTGCACCCGCTCCAGCCGATGGACGACCCCCGCCCGCTGCGCGTCAGCCCTTTCCACGCGAGGCAGCACGAGCTCGGCGCGTACTTCCTGGAGGGCGGCGGCTGGGAGCGCCCGCACTGGTACGAGACGAACGCCCCCCTGCTGGACGGTCTGGAACTCCCCGGGCGGGACGCGTGGTCGTCGCGCTTCTGGTCACCGATCGCGGCGGCCGAGGCGAGGGCGACCCGCGAGAGGGTCGCGCTGTACGACATGACCCCGCTGCGCCGCCTGGAAGTCACCGGCGCCGGTGCCCTGGACTTCCTCCAGCGCATGACGAGCAACAACCTCCGCAAGAAGCCCGGCGCGGTCACCTACACCCTGCTCCTCGACGGGACGGGCGGCATACGCTCCGACCTCACCGTCGCGCGTCTCGCCCCCGACCGCTTCCAGGTGGGCGCCAACTCCCCCGCCGACCTGGACTGGCTGACCCGGCACGCCCCCCGCGACGTGCACATCCGGGACATCACCTCCGGTACCTGTTGCGTCGGTGTCTGGGGTCCGCTCGCCAGGGACCTCGTCCAGCCGCTGACGCGCGACGACTTCTCGCACGAGGGCTTCGGCTATTTCCGCGCGAAGGAGACGTACCTGGGACACGTCCCGGTGACGGCGATGCGGCTGTCGTACGTGGGTGAGCTGGGCTGGGAGCTGTACACCACCGCCGATCTGGGGCTCAGGCTCTGGGACACCCTGTGGGAGGCGGGACGACCGCACGGCGTGGTCGCGGCGGGCCGGTCGGCCTTCAACAGTCTCCGGCTGGAGAAGGGTTACCGCGCCTGGGGCACCGACATGACCGACGAGCACAACCCGTTCGAGGCGGGCGTCGGCTTCGCGGTCCGTATGGACAAGGACGGTTTCGTCGGCCAGGAGGCGTTGCGGGACCTCGCGACGGCAGAACCGGCCCGCAGACTGACCCCGCTGCTCCTGGACGACCCGGCCTCCGTCGTGCTGGGCAAGGAGCCCGTCCACGTCGACGGCGCCCCCGCGGGGTACGTGACCAGCGCCTCGTACGGATACACGCTGGGCCACTGTGTCGCCTACGCCTGGCTGCCCGCGCTCCCGGCCGGCACGGGCGTGCACATCGAGTACTTCGGCGAGAAGGTTCCGGCCACCGTCGCGGAGGAGCCGCTCTTCGACCCGGGGATGACCCGCATCCGCCGCTGAGAAACCCGGACACGCCCCAACGCGCCCAGGAGGTCCCGGTGTCCCCCACCTACGACGTGATCGTGATCGGTCTCGGCGGCATGGGCAGTGCCGCCGCCCACCATCTGTCGGCACGCGGCGCCCGCGTGCTCGGCCTGGAGAAGTTCGGCCCGGTCCACAACCGCGGCTCCAGCCACGGCGGTTCGCGCATCACCCGGCAGTCCTACTTCGAGGACCCGGCGTACGTACCCCTGCTGCTGCGCTCCTACGAGCTGTACGAGGAGCTGGAGAGGGCGACGGGCCGTGAGATCGCCACCCTCTGCGGCGGTGTGATGATCGGCCGTCCCGACTCGCGGACGGTCGCCGGTTCACTGCTCTCCGCCGAGCGGTGGGACCTGCCCCACGAGATGCTGGACGCCCCGGAGATCCGCCGTCGCTTCCCGACCCTGAACCCGGGCGACGACGAGGTCGCGCTGTACGAGGCACGGGCCGGGTTCGTCCGCCCCGAGAACACCGTCGCCGCGCATCTCCAGCTCGCCACCCGGCAGGGCGCCGACCTGCACTTCGAGGAACCGATGACCCGCTGGGAGCCCTACCGGGACGGGGTGCGGGTCCACACCGCCGAGAACACCTACACCGCGGGCCGGCTGGTGATCTGCCCAGGCGCCTGGGCGCCGCGGCTCCTGACCGACCTCGGGGTGCCGTTCACCATCGAGCGGCAGGTCATGTACTGGTTCCAGCCGAAGGGCGGGGTCCGGCCGTTCTTGCCCGGGGAGCATCCCGTCTACATCTGGGAGGACGACGCCGGAGTCCAGGTGTACGGCTTCCCGTCCATCGACGGGCCGGAGCTGGGCGCCAAGGTCGCCTTCTTCCGCAAGGGCGCCGTGACCACCCCGGAGACCATCGACCGGACGGTCCACGAGGACGAGATCCAGGCCATGGCCGAACACATGTCCCGTTGCATCCCCGACCTGCCCGGCACCTTCCTCAAGGCCGCCACCTGCATGTACTCCAACACCCCCGACGAGCACTTCGTCATCGCCCGCCATCCGGCGCATCCGGAGACCGTGACCGTGGCCTGCGGATTCTCCGGGCACGGCTTCAAGTTCGTGCCGGTCGTCGGCGAGATCCTCGCTGACCTCGCGCTGACCGGCACCACCGATCACCCGATCGGATTGTTCGACCCCCACCGCCTCGCCGCCGCGCCCGCCCGAGGAGTACGCACGTGACGACGACCCCCGTCTCCCGGTCCCCCCTCTCCCCCAGCCTGCTCGCCACCCTGCCCGGCCACTACTACACCGACCCGGAGATCTTCCGGCAGGAACAGGAATCCCTGTTCGAGTCGATGTGGTTCTGTGCCGTCCGCTCCGCGGATCTCGTGCGGCCCGGTGCCTTCAGGACCGTGCAGGTCGGCCGGGAGAACGTCCTGATCACCCGCACACGCACGGGTGAGCTGCGGGCCTTCCTGAACGTCTGCCGGCACCGCGGGGCCCGGCTGTGCACGCAGGAGTCGGGCGAGGTCCGCCGCAACCTCCAGTGCCCTTACCACGCCTGGACCTACGGCCTCGACGGGAAGCTGGTCGCCGCGCCGAACCTGGTGAAGATGCCGGACGTCGACCGCGTCGCCTACGGCCTGATCGGGGTGGCGCTGCGCGAGTGGCTCGGCTACGCCTGGGTGTGCCTGGCCGACGAGCCGCCCTCCTTCGAGGAGACGGTGCTGGGCGCGGCCGTCGAGCGGCTGGGCGACGCGGCCGCGATCGAGCACTACGGCACCGAGAAGCTGGCGCTCGGCAGGCGCGTCAGGTACGACGTGGGGGCGAACTGGAAACTGATCGTCGAGAACTTCATGGAGTGCTACCACTGCGCCACGATCCACCCCGAGCTCACCGACGTGCTCCCGGAGTTCGCCGAGGGGTACGCCGCCCAGTACTACGTGGGGCACGGCGCCGAGTTCGGTGCGGACGTCCGGGGGTTCACGGTCGACGGCAGCGAGGGCTTCGGCCGGCTGCCGGACCTGACGGACGACCAGGACCGCCGCTACTACGCGATCACGGTGAAACCGACGGTCTTCGTCAATCTGGTCCCGGACCATGTCATCCTGCACCGCATGTTCCCGCTCGCCGAGGACCGCACGGTCGTCGAGTGCGACTGGCTCTACGCGCCGGAGGTCGTGGAGTCAGGCGCCGACGTGTCCAGGTCGGTCGAACTCTTCCACCGGGTCAACGAACAGGATTTCGAGGCCTGCGAGCGTACGCAGCCGGCGATGGCGTCGCGGGCGTACCGGAAGGGTGGTGTCCTGGTGCCCACCGAGCATCACATCGGGATCTTCCACGAGTGGCTGATCCGGCGATTGGGAGGCCCCAGTGCCTGACCTGTTCATCGACGGTACGTGGCGGGGCGCTCTCGACGAGCGCACCCGCGAGATCCGCTGCCCCGCCGACGGCTCCCTGGTCGGGGTCGTCGACGAGGCGGGCGGCAAGGACACGGTGGAGGCGATCGCCGCGGCGCGCCGTGCCTTCGACGAGGGTCCCTGGCCCTCGACCCCGGCGGCGGACCGCGGCGACCTGCTGCTGCGCGTCGCCGACCTCCTCGTACGGGACAAGGACGCGCTCGCCCGCGCCGAGTCGCTCGACACCGGCAAACGGCTCGTCGAGAGCGAGTACGACATCGACGACATCGCGAACTGCTTCCGCTACTTCGGCCGGGCCGCTTCCGCCGAGACGGGCCGGGTCGTGGACACGGGCACGGCGAGCGTGGACAGCCGGGTCGTGTACGAGCCCGTCGGGGTCTGCGCGCTGATCACGCCCTGGAACTATCCGCTGCTGCAGACGGCCTGGAAGGTCGCTCCGGCGCTCGCGGCGGGCAACACCTTCGTGCTGAAGCCGAGCGAGCTCACCCCGCACACGGCGATCCATCTGATGCGGCTCCTCGAAGAGGCCGGGCTGCCGGCCGGCGCGGCCAACCTCGTGCTGGGCGCGGGACCCGAGGCGGGCGCGCCGCTCGCCGACCACCCGGACGTGGACCTCGTCTCGTTCACCGGTGGCCTGCACACCGGGCGGCGGCTGATGGCCGCGGCGGCCGGGACGGTGAAGAAGGTCGCCCTGGAGCTCGGCGGCAAGAACCCCAACATCGTCTTCGCCGACGCCGACTTCGAGACCGCGGTCGACCTGGCGCTGACCGCGGTCTTCCTGCACTCCGGGCAGGTCTGCTCGGCCGGGGCCCGGCTGCTGGTCGAGGACTCGCTGCACGACCGGTTCGTCGACGAGCTCGTCCGCCGGGCCGAACTGATCCGGCTCGGCGGACCGTTCGACGAGCATGCGCAGACCGGGCCGCTGGTCTCGGCGGCCCACCGCGCCAAGGTCGAGGCGTACGTCGAGCGGGGCGTCGCCGAGGGTGCGGTGCTGCGCTGCGGCGGCAGGCGTCCCGAGGGGCTCGGCGAGGGGTTCTACTACCTGCCCACCGTGCTCGACGAGTGCACGGGCGACATGTCCGTGGTCCAGGACGAGTCCTTCGGTCCGGTGCTGACCGTGGAACGCTTCCGGGACGAGGCGGACGCCGTGCGGCTCGCCAACGACACGATCTACGGCCTGGCGGGCGCCGTGTTCACCACGGACGAGGCCAAGGCGCACCGGGTGGCGGCGCGGCTGCGGCTCGGCACGGTCTGGATCAACGACTACCACCCCTACGTCCCGCAGGCCGAATGGGGCGGTTTCAAGCAGTCCGGTTCCGGGCGCGAGCTCGGACCGGCCGGTCTCGCCGAGTACCGCGAGGCGAAGCACATCTGGCGCAACACCGATCCGTCCCCACAGGGCTGGTTCGCGTGATCACCGGTGATCCCGGGCAACCCCCGATGATCCCCGGCAATCCCTTGTAGTCACCGCTGATTTCAGGTAATCCCCCGTCATCCCTTGACGGTCACCCGAGCCACCTCCCGAATCCCTCACCCGACCGCCGCCACCCCCCGACTCCACCCGCACGAGCCGCGCCCCTCTCCCCGATCCAGGAGGCCGCTCATGACCACCCGTCCACCGACCGTCGACCAGAACGACGACGCCGAACTCTCCGAGTTCGGCTACAAACCGGAACTGAAGCGCACCCTCGGCAACTTCCACACCTTCGCCGCGGGCATCAGCTACATCTCCATCCTCACCGGCACCTTCCAGCTCTTCTACTTCGGCTACGGCAGCGGCGGCCCCGCCTACTGGTGGTCCTGGCCGATGGTGTTCATAGGCCAGTTCATGGTCGCGCTCTGCTTCGCCGAACTCGCCGCCCGCTACCCGGTGGCCGGTTCCGTCTACAACTGGTCCAAGAAAGTGGGCAACGCGCACATCGGCTGGCTCGCGGGCTGGATGATGCTGCTCGCGTCGATCGTGACGATCGCGGCCGTCGCCCTCGCCTATCAGCTGACGCTCCCGCAGATCTCCCCCGCCTTCCAGTTCGTGGGCGACGGCACGGGAAAGTACGACGTCGCCACCAACGCGGTGCTGCTGGCGGCCGTGCTGATCCTGTTCACCACCCTGGTCAACGCCTTCGGCGTGAAGCTGATGGCCACCATCAACACCGCGGGTGTCTTCATCGAACTGATCGCCACCGTCGTGCTGATCATCCTGTTCGCGGTGCACATCACGCGTGGCCCCCAGGTGGTGATGGACACCCAGGGCACCGGCGACGGACAGTCGTTCGGCTACCTCGGCGCGTTCCTGGTGGCCTCGCTGGCGTCCGCCTATGTGATGTACGGATTCGACACGGCCTCGTCGCTCGGTGAGGAGTGCCTCGACCCCTCACGGAACGCGCCGCGCGCCATCATCCGGGCCATCGTCGCCTCCTTCGTCCTGGGCGGGCTCGTACTGCTCCTCGCGCTGATGAGCGTCTCCAGCCTGAAGGGCGAGAAGCTCTCCACGGACGGGCTGCAGTACATCGTCCTCGACGTGCTCGGCCCCACGGCCGGCAAGGCGATGCTGTGGTGTGTGCTGATCGCGGTCACGGTGTGCGCGCTGGCCGTGCACACGGCGGCGGTCCGGCTGGCCTTCGCGATGGCCCGCGACAACAACCTGCCCGCTTCCTCGAAGCTGGCCAAGGTCAACGCGCGGTTCCGGACACCGGTGCTGCCCACGGTGATCATCGGTGTCCTCGCGCTGGCGATCCTGGTGGTCAACATCCGCCAGCCGCAGATCTTCACCGTGGTCACCAGCATCGGCATCATCATGATCTACCTGGCGTACCTCATGGTCACCGGGCCCATGCTGGTCGCCCGGCTGCGCGGCAGGTGGCAGCCCGCCGGCGACAGCAAGTTCTCGCTGGGCCGCTGGGGGCTGCTCGTCAACATCGTCGCCGTCGTCTGGGGCGCGGCCATGACGGTCAACCTCATCTGGCCGCGTTCCGCGGTCTACAACGCGGCCGCCCCGTACCACTGGTACCTGCGCTGGGGCGCCGTCCTGTTCGTGGCCGTCGTCGCCGGCGGCGGCTTCGCCTACTACTGGTTCGTGCAGCGGCACCGCACCGGGGTGCTCGCCGAGCACCAGCTCCGGTCCGACACTTCCGCCGCCTCTCCCCTGATCGCCCCCGCCGCCGAGTGAGGACCGGCGGACAACCGGCCGAAGAGCAACCCGAGGAGGTCAACTCTCCATGAGTGTCGATGAGTTCGACTATGTAGTGGTCGGCGGCGGTACGGCGGGCAACGTGGTGGCGGCCCGGCTCTCCGAGGATCCCTCCGTCACCGTGTGCGTGCTGGAGGCGGGCCCCAGCGACGTCGGCGACGAGAACGTCCTGAAGCTGGAGCGCTGGATGGGACTGCTGGAGTCCGGCTACGACTGGGACTACCCGGTCGAACCGCAGGCCAGCGGCAACAGCTTCATGCGGCACGCCCGCGCCAAGGTGCTCGGGGGCTGCTCCTCGCACAACTCCTGCATCGCGTTCTGGGCCCCCGCCGAGGACCTGGACGACTGGGCCGCGGCGGGCTGTACGGGGTGGAGCGCGGCCGAACTCTTCCCGCTCTACCGGCGGCTGGAGTCCAACGACGCTCCCGGCGACCACCACGGCCGCACCGGCCCGGTGAAACTGCGCACGCTCAAGGGCGAGGACCCCTGCGGCACCGCGCTCCTCGAGGCGTGCGCGCAGGCGGGCATTGCGACCACGGCCTTCAACACCGGCACGACCGTGGTCCGCGGAGCCAACTGGTTCCAGATCAACTCCGACGAGAACAACGTCCGCCAGTCCTCGTCGGTCGCGTATCTGCACCCGGTCATGGGCAAGCGGCCGAACCTCTCGGTACGGACGGGGGTGCGCGCCAAGAAGCTCGTCCTCGATGGACGGCGGTGCGTGGGCGCCGAGTACCTGGACCCGGACCTGATCCACACGCGGACGGTGCGCGCCCGCCGCGAGGTGATCGTGTCCTGCGGGTCCATCGACACGCCCAAGCTGCTGATGCTGTCGGGCATCGGGCCCGCGGCGCATCTGCGCGAGGTCGGCGTCGACGTCGTGGTGGACTCGGCGGGTGTCGGCGAGAACCTCCAGGACCATCCCGAGGGCGTCATCATGTGGGAGGCCCGGCAGCCGATGACCACCACCTCCAGCCAGTGGTGGGAGGCCGGCATCTTCTACGACACCGAACCGGGCCTGGACCGGCCGGACCTGATGTACCACTACGGCTCGGTGCCGTTCGACATGAACACCGCGCGGCACGGCTTCCCCACGACCGAGAACGCCTTCTGCCTCACCCCGAACGTCACCCGCGCGAAGTCACGCGGCACCGTGCGGCTGCGCACCCGCGACTACCGGGACAAGCCGAGGGTCGATCCGCGCTACTTCACCCACGAGCACGACGTGCGCGTGATGACGTACGGGCTGAAGCTGGCCCGGGAGATCGTGGCGCAGCCCGCGCTGAGCGGGTGGGCGGGGGCCGAACTGGCTCCCGGTGCGGACGTCCGGACGGACGACGAACTGCTCGACTACATCCACAAGACCCACAACACCGTCTACCACCCGTCCTGCACCGTGAAGATGGGCGCGGACGACGACTCCTCCGCCCCGCTCGACGCGCGGCTGCGGGTCAAGGGGATCGAGGGTCTGCGGGTCGCGGACGGCTCGGTGATGCCCGATCTCATCTCCGTCAATCCCTGCGTCACGACGATGATGATCGGCGAGAAATGCGCGGACCTGGTGAAGGAGGACGTGTAGGAGCAGCCCACAAGGCGCGCGGGGCCGTGGTGGCATGCGGCCCCACCCGGTGGGCACGGACGGCCCCGAGCAGCACACTGCTCCCCGGGGCCGTCCGTCCTACGGGGCGGTCGGCGCCGGGCGCTTGAACATCCGTGTCGCCGTGATCTCCGTGTGCACGGCCTCCCCGGCGGGGGCCTCGCGCGGCAGTCCCGGCCGGAGGTGTTCCTCCACGCTGATGTACTTCAGCCCGGCGCGCAGGTCGGCGTCGTTGCGCAGCCGGATGACGAGGGGGAACTCCGCGAGTGCGGTCGTGTCGAACAAGCCCGTGGTGTAGAGGAGTTGGACACCGAGTGCGTCCGAGACGGCCCTCTGCAGCTCCAGCAGGTACGTCGCGTTGGCGCGGCCGATGGGGTTGTCGAGGAAGAGCGTGCCAGCGTGCCGGTGCTTGTCGCGGCCCCGGTCGTTGCTGCGCAGCGCGGCCATCGTGCAGTAGAGCGCGATGGCGGCGGTCAGCAGCTGCCCGCCGGAGAACACGTCACCCATCTGTCCGACGGGAACCCGCTCGGCTCGCAGCACGGCGTCCGGCTTCAGGATCTCGACCGCGACACCCTTGGGCCGGAGCGCGGCGCCGACGCCCCTGAGCAGCAGCGACATGCCGTCGCGGCGCATGTCGGAGTTCTTCTTGACCGCCGCGCGGGTGGCCTCGTCGA
Organism: Streptomyces sp. NPDC057950; assembly: GCF_042887295.1. Classification (NCBI taxonomy): domain Bacteria; kingdom Bacillati; phylum Actinomycetota; class Actinomycetes; order Kitasatosporales; family Streptomycetaceae; genus Streptomyces; species Streptomyces sp. NPDC057950. The sequence continues at coordinate 96,691 of NZ_JBHVPP010000028.1, read as the reverse complement.
CGACCTCACCGAGCCGTTCGGTCAGCGTGGCCTGGTCCGGCTCCTCGAAGCGGATCCGCAGGAACTCCTGTCCTGACCACTCGCCGAGCCCCTCGGGCAGCCGGGACAGCCGCTGGGCGGAACGCAGTGTGGCGAGGGAGGACTCCACGAGCCCGCGCAGCCGGTCGACGATCGAGTCCCGGTTGCGCTCCAGCTGCTCCAACTCGTCCGTGAGGACCCGCAGTCGGGGCGCGAAGGCGTCCGCCCACCTCTGGGCGTGCTCGGGCAGCGCGGACGCGGGCAGCTCGCGGATCTGCTGGCGGGCCGGGGTGCGCACCTGCTCGTAGCGCGTGGAGTTGGCGTGCCGTACGAGGATGTCGCCGGCCTCACGGACCGTGCCCTCGGCGGCGGAGAGGTCGGCGGCGCAGCCGCGCAGGGAGCGCCGGGTCTCGGCGGCGGCGTGCCGTGCCTCTTCGAGGCTGCCGGGGTAGGGCTCCTGCTCCTCCTGCTCCTCGTCGGAGTGCTCGCGCAGCAGGTCCCGCAGGAGGGCCGCCGTCTCGTCGAAGCCGCCTGCCGCGTCCTCGGCGGTGCGGTGGGCGTCGAGCAGTTCGGTGTGCGCCGCCCGGGTCCGGTTCAACGCCTCGGCGCGGGAGGCGAGTTCACCGGTGGCCGTGCGCAGCAGGGTCTGGGCGTGCTCGGCGTCGCGCGGGACCAGTTCCTCCGACAGTTCCGTGTGGGCGCCGCCGTCCTGCGGGGCGTGCCGCTCGGCCTCGCCGCGCAGCCGCCCGAGCTGCTCACTCGCGGTCGACACCCGGGTCTCCAGGAGCTGTACGAAGTCCTCGGCACGGGCGGCTGCGGCCTGCCGGGACGGCCCGTCGGACCCGTCCGGGGACTCCAGCAGCTGCGCGGCGCGCGTGCGCACCTTGTTGCTGAGCCGGTCCAGCTCGGCCAGCGCCGCGCTCTCGTCGCTCTCGGCCCGCGCCTGTTCGGCCCGCAGGTCGGCGCCGACGCCGACCTTCTCGTACAGCTGCGAGGCGGCCCGGTATGCCTCGCGCAGAGCCGGCAGCGACGCCTTCGTGGTGTCAGGCGCGTCCTGCGGTACGTCGTCGGGGGCGCCAGCGATCTCCGCGCGCTCGGCGCGCAGTGCGCGGGCCGTGCGGCGGGCGTCGTCGGCGGCACGCTGGGTGGCGCGGCGGTCCTCGTCGGCGGCTCGGGCGCGCTCCAGGCAGGTCTGGGCGCGGGCCTCCGACTCCGTTGCGTCGTCTGCGAGTTCGCGTAGTTTCACCTGCCAGCCGGCGCGTTCGCGCAGCCGGAAGGCGAGGCCCGCGAGCGCGTCGGCGGCGCGCCGGGCACGCTGGGCGGTGTCCTGGCGTTCGTCGCGTACGAGGGCGGCCTCGGCGGCGGTCTCGTCGGCCTCCGCCCGTACCGTGCGCGCCTCGGCGAGTTCGGCCTCGGCCTCCTCGGCGAAGGCGCGGGCTTCCCGGGCGGCCCCGGCCAGCTCGACGAGCCGGCCGGACGGGCATCCGGTGCGCCAGGACGCGAGCCGCGCCGCCAGTTCCCGGTCCTTGGCGAGCCGGCCGGCCAGGGCGCGGATCTCCTCGTCACGGCCGGTGGCGCGGGCGCGCAGCGTCTGCCGTTCCTCGTCGGCGGCGTGCTCGTCGTGCATGGCCGGGTTCGGGGGGACGAGGAACACCCCGGTGTCTCCCCCGTCGGTGGCGGGGGTCGGGGCCAGCAGTGCGGCGGCGGTGCCGACGGCGACGGCGGAGCGGGGCAGCAGCGCCGCCTCGGCGAGCGCCTCGCGGGCCCGTGCGTGCGTGTCCGGGTCCGTGATGATCACGCCGTCGACGAGTTCCGGACGGGCGGCGAGCACCCGCGCGTGGTCGACCGGATCGACGGCCTGGGCGAGATAGCGCCAGCCGGGCAGCGCGGGGATGCCGTGCTCGCCGAGGTACTCGACGGTGGCCAGCACGTCCGGGCCCGGCGGCAGCAGCCCGCCGTCGCCGAGGGCGCCGAGGATGCGTGCGTCGTCGGCCGCGGCGGTGCGCAGCTCGAACAGCTGGCGTTCGGCGGAGGACACACCGTCGTCGAGGAGCGTGCGCAGCTCGTCGGCGTACTGGTCCAGCTCCTCGGGGGTGAGGGCGCCTTCGGCCGCGGTCCAGGGTTCGGCGACGGTGTCGCCGCCGGCTCCGCCGTGGCCGCCGGACGCGGAGTGTCCGGTGCGCCCGGCCGTGCCGTCGCCCGCGCCCGCCTGCCGGCCGAGGCGGCCGGTCGTCGCGCCGGCGGTGTCCGTGCCCGCCCGGGGCAGTGGCACCCCGCCGCGTGCCCTGGCCCCGGCGCCCGGCAGGCTGAGCAGTTCGGCGAGCCTGTCCTCGTCCGCCAGCCCCTCCGCGGTGCGGCGCTCCCCGTCGTACGCCCGGTCGGCCGCCGCCGCCGCGTCCGCCGCGCGGGCGGCCGTCAGCTCGGCGCGGGACTCGGTGGACGCCGCTTCCCTGGCGTGCTCCGTGGCCCGGCGCGAGACCTCGCGGGCGGTGTCCCAGGCCGCGACGGCGGTCTTCTCGGCGTCACTGGCGGCGAGCGCGGCGCGCGCCGGGTCGGCGTCGGGGGCGGTGTCGTCGAGCCAGCCCGCGCGGACCGCCTCGGCGGTCTCCTGTTCGACCTCGCTGAGCCGCTGGCGCAGGTGCCCGATCTCGCTGCGGGCACGCTGGGCGGCGGTGGCCGCGGCGGTGGAGTCGGCGTACGCGGTCTCGCCGACCTCCTGCAGTCCGGCGGAGCGCTCCTCCTCCTCGTTGGCGAGTGTCTCGGCGCCCTCGGCGGCGCGGTGCAGGGCGCGGACGAGGTCGACGGCGGCCCGGGCGCGGGCGGCGAGCGCGGGTGCGGCGTCCCGCTCGGCCTCGAGGATCGCGGCGGCCACGCGCGCGGAGCGGTCGGCGGCGGCCCGGTGGCGCAGGACGAGCTCGGCGGCCTGCCAGGAGGCGTGCAGCGTGCGCGCGTCGGCGAGCTCGCGCTTCTGCGCGGCCGCCGACTTCTCGGCCCCGGCGAGCGCCAACGAGGCATGCCGGTAGGCGAGTTCCGCGGCGATCAGCGCACTGCGCTCGCGGGCGCCCTCGGCATGGGTGACGGCGTACGCGGCGGCGGTGACGCGCTGCGCGAGCTCTCCGGCGCGTACCCGCTCCCGCACGGCCCGTGCGGACAGGCGCCGGGCCAGTGTCCGGGTGCGCCGCTCGGCGGCCGCGTGGATGTCACGGGCGCGGGAGCGGGCGTCGGCGGCCTCGACGATGCGTCCGAGCAGGTCCGCGGAGCCGGCCGTGAAGTCCCGCTCGGCGATCAGTTCGGAGCGCCGGCCCAGCTTGTTGCCGAAGCCGCCGACCAGGTCGGCGAGGCCGTCCGTGTCGCGGGTGTCGGTGACCGCGCGCAGCAGCAGGTCGGTGAAGTCGGAGTCCTTCTTGACGGCGAAGAGACCGGCGGCCTCGCCTTCGTCGGCGTTCATCTCCCGCTGGTAGCGGAAGAGTTCGGGGTCGAGGCCGAGGTCGCCGAGGTGCTCGTTCCAGCGGTCGTGGATCTCCTCCCAGTGCACCTCCAGGTGCGGGTATGCCTTGCCCGCCTCGGTGATGGCGTCCCGGAAGCCCTTCATGGTGCGGCGGCGTCCCTGCGCGCCGGACGCCCCCTCGACGGCCGGGCGGACGGTCGTGGCCTCGGCGACGGGCAGGCTGTCCAGGCTCAGGCCCGGTCCGGGGCGGAAGGAGTACCAGCCCTCGGCGAACTTCCGCGGGTCGTTCGAGACCTGTCGTCCACGCCACTCACTGGCCTTGCCGACCACGACGCACTCGCCGGTCAGGGTGTGCTGCCACTCCAGCGCGACATGGCCGCAGTCGTCGGCGAGCAGGAACTTGCGCAGCACACCGGAGCTGGCGCCGCCCAGTGTGTTGCGGTGACCCGGCAGCATCACCGAGAAGATCAGCTTGAGCAGTACGGACTTGCCGCCGCCGTTCTCCAGGAAGAGCACGCCCGCGGGCGCGGGCCGGCGCGGCGGCCCGACAGGCTCGTCCGCGAAGAACTCCGCCTGGATGGGCGCGGGGTCGGGCACGGGCTCGCCGACACCCCGCAGGTCCAGCACGGTGTCGGCGTAGCGCGCACCGGCCGGCCCGATGGAGTAGAGGCGGACCCGGGACAGCTCGTACATGGCGGCGGACTCTCGTCGTCAGTCTTCGGATACGTGAGGGGGTTCTTCGGATACGCGGCGGTCAGGAGTGGAACGGCAGTCCGGCGCCGGCCACCGGCTCCAGATCGTCGCCGTCCTCGGCGGGCAGCAGGCTCGCGGAGCCGTCGGTCACCGGGACGACGCCCAGCTCCAGCAGCTCGGTCATCGCGGCGCTGCCCGCCATGTCCCGGACCTGGAGCTGGTAGCGGGCCGTCGTCCGGTACGTGCCGCCCGCGTCGTCGCCGGTGCGCTGCAGGAAGCCGGAGTCGGTGAGGAACACGACGGCCTTGCCGACGATGCCTGTGGTCGAGCCGGCGAGTCTTCGCGCGTCCTTGGTGGCGCCGGTGGAGCTGCGCCGCGCCCAGGTCCGCCAGGCCGCCTCCAGCCCCGGGGACCCGGTCGCCGGGTCGGTGTTCTCGCCCAGTTCCTCGGCCCGCTCCTCCAGACGGCGGCAGGCCTGGCGTACGAACGCGTCGACGCCGTTGACCGAGACGCGCCCGATGTATCCGTCGTCGGCCAGGTCCTCCGGCCGCGGGAAGGCCAGGGCGGCCACGGCAAGGTGGGCGAGGCCGTGCAGGAAGCGGTCCACGGAGTCGGCGGAGGTACGGCGGGCGTAGTCGCCCATGCGGACGGCGAAGACGGAGTCCTCGGCGGCCGTGACCGCCATCCCCGCGCGTGCGGACACCTCCAGGACGACCAGTCCGAGCCCGGCGGCCACGGCGTCGGCCAGGCGCGCGAAGGGCGGGTCCTCGCGGTGGCGGCGCAGCAGCTCCGCGTACTCCTGGTCGCGCGCGGGCTGCAGTTTGGGCTGCAGTCCGAAGGCTACGAGCCGCGCCGCGTCGGCGGCGTCGGCGGGCGTGACGGGGGCGTTCGCCGGCGCGGCGACGACGTCCGGCTCGCTCCACTCGACGTGCTGATCGGTCACGGAAGGGGCTCCTTGTTCAGAGGTACGGGGGCGGGGACGCCCGGGTGCGGGGTGCGGCGGACCGCGTGGCCGGCCAGGGCCGGCCGGCGGGCCGTGGACGGCTCGCGGCTCCCCGGTGCGTGCGGCGAGGTGTTCACTTCCGGTCCGCCGCCATCCCCGCCGCGTCCAGCAGGGCCATGCCCACGATGAGATCGGCGCCGCCGAACTCCGGATCGTCCAGTTCGGTGCCGTCGTCCACGGCGAAGAGCAGCTTCTCCTCGCCCTGCCGGTAGGCGGTACCGACCGGCGGGCTGGCCGCGTGGATGGCCAACAGCGCTACCAGATAGGGCAGTTCGGAATCGCGGTCGCGTGCCTCCGCCAGCAGCCCGGACAGCCGCCGCGGCGCGTCGGCGGGCAGGTCGAGCAGCTCCATGGCGCTCGCGAGCTGCTCCTCGCTGAAGCGGCTGTCGTCCGGGGTGGCGATCAGGTCCGGCTCGGGCATCTCGGCGCCGAGGTGCTCCCGCTCCACGGGCGGGGTCAGCAGGAGGTCGACGAGGTCCGCGACGCGGACGGACACGGGGGTGCGCAGACCGGTGCCGCGCGCGAAGAAGGCGTCGGTCACGCGCCGCGCCTGCTCGACGGGCAGCGGCAGCAGGGGGGCGACGAGATGGCCGTAGAGGTCGATGCCGGCGGTCGTCATGGGGGTGGCGAAGGCCTGGCGGTCCTGCTCGGCGCGGAACAGCGGGCCGGCCTCCAGGAGCCTGGACTGCAGCTGTGTGTGCCGGCGGATGCAGTCCTTGACGATGTCGACGAGCTCGGCGGCGCGGCGCTTCTGCTCGGGGTCCTCCGACTCGTCGCGGGCCTTGCGGATGTTGGTGAGGATCGCGTTCTCGTGGCGATAGCGGTCCGCGACGTGGTCGAGGGCCTCGGCGATCATGTCGGGCACGGCCTGGAGCCAGTCGACGGCCCGCACATTGCGCCGGGTGGCGTCGAGAGCCCTGCGGAGCGTCTCCGCGTACTGCACGGTCCGGTAGCGGGCCTGCTCGGCGGCGAGCTGGGCGTCCGCGAGCCGGCCGCGGCTGATCAGCACCTCCAGCTTGACCTCGGCGGCGATCTGCGCGCTGGTGACGTCGGTGTCGAGGGCGCCGACGAGGACGTTGACCGCCTCGTCCGTCGTACGGAGGTAGACGGTGCCCCCGTAGCCGGGGACCTCTTCGATCAGCTTGAAGTCGTAGTCGCGGCGCACATAGGAGCCGTCGGGCGCGAACGTGCCGTACACGGCCCGGAAGCCGCGGTCGACGCTGCCGACGTTGATCAGGTTCTCCAGGACCCAGCGGGCCACCCGCTCGTGCTCCGCGACGGGACGCCGGGGTGCCTGCGCGGCGATGCGCGGGAGGAGCCGGGCCACTATCTGGTCGTGGTCGGCTCCGGTGTCGAAGTCCATGTTCAGGGTGACGAGGTCGATGACGGCGAGGGCCACCTCGGCCATGCCGTAGACCGTGTACTCGCCCGCGAGATTCGCCTTGCGCACGTCCAGGTCGTGCAGCGGCGCGGTGCAGGCGAGCGCGCGCAGCCGCCGCGCCAGGCCCTCGTCGGCGGCCGGACCCGGAGCGAGGCGCGGCGCCGCGCTGAGCTGGGGCGGAACACGGTCCGTCGGTGCAGGCGAAGTCACGGTGCACAGACTAGGTCCTCCGTCTGACAACGGTCGAAACGGCGCAGAAGCGACCGCCCGTCACCGGGTTCGCGGCGCGCTCGCGCCCGCCGTGCGCCGACGGGCCGCCCGTGCCTCAGTCGATGCCCTGCGCGCCGTCCGCCACCCGCCGCGCGTAGACCTCGACAACCCTTTCGAGCGAGTCGCCGAGATAGACCGCGAGCAGGTGCTCGGCCCGGTCGCGGTCGCCCGCCCGGAGCGTCTCCAGGATCTCACGGTTACGGGCGAGGTACGGCTCGTGCAGTCGCCGCGGGTCGTCCACCACGTGGAAGGCGAGCCGCAGTTCGGCGAAGACACTGCGCATCACCTCGTCGGTGCGGGAGCTCCCGGCGAGTGCGACGAGCTCCCGGTGGAAGTGGATGTTGGCCGTGCCCACGGCTTTCCAGTCGCCTTCGCGGGCCGCCCGCTGCCCCTCCCCGACGGCGTGGGCGAGGTCGTCGAGAGCGTACGGCGGCTCACCCAGCCCTCGGACCACGGCGCACTCGACGAGGGTGCGGGTGCGGTAGATGTCCTCGACGTCCTCGACCGTCAGCACCCGTACGAAGACCCCGCGGTTGAGCTCGTGGACGAGCAGCCGTTCGTGCGTGAGCAGCCGGAACGCCTCGCGCAGTGTGTTGCGCGACACACCGAGCGCCCCGCCGATGCTGTCCTCGGACAGCCGTGTCCCGGGCAGGAAGTACCCCTCGGCGACCCGGCTCCTGAGGATGTCCGCCACCCGCTCGGCGGTGCTGGTGCGGCCCAGCAGGGCGCGGTCGTCGGCCAGTCCGGTCAGCTCTGCCATAGCCGGAATTCAATCGTAGATACAGGAACGAAACAACACGGGTATTGAAGGATCGTTCAACGATCCTCTACCTTGGCGGTCAGACGGCGCCGCACGGTCCGCACCGCCCGCTCGAACGCGGCGCCCGTCCCTTCCGCACGGCACGGCACGGCACGGCACGGCACGGCACGGCTCAGTCCACACGCACCCTTCGTCCCTCACTGCGAGGTGCCCATGAGCACGACCCCTCCCTCTCAGGCCCTGACCGCCGGCCCCCGCCGGGGCGCGGGTGAACCCGGTTCCCAGGAAGGCGCGTTCGCCTGGCTGCGCGCCCTCGGTCCACGGGGCCGCCGGGCCTTCGCCGGCGCGTTCGGCGGCTACGCCCTCGACTCGTACGACTACTTCACCCTGCCGCTGAGCATGGTCGCCCTGGCGGCGTACTTCGGTCTGGACAGCGGCCAGACCGGTCTGTTCACCACCGTCACCCTGGTCGTCTCGGCGGTCGGCGGAGCGATCGCCGGCGTGGTCGCGGACCGGATCGGGCGCGTCAAGGCACTCATGATCACCGTGATCACGTACGCGGTGTTCACCGTGGCCTGCGGATTCGCGCCCGACTACGAGACGCTGCTGGTCTTCCGCGCCCTTCAGGGCCTCGGGTTCGGCGGTGAGTGGGCGGTCGGCGCCATCCTGGTCGCCGAGTACGCGAGCCCGAAGCACCGCGGTCGCACGCTCGGCGCGATCCAGAGCTCCTGGGCCGTCGGCTGGGGACTGGCGGTGCTCGTCTACACCCTCGTCTTCCAGTTCCTCGGCGACGACCTCGCGTGGCGCGTGATGTTCTGGACCGGCGCGCTGCCCGCGCTGCTGGTCATCTGGGTGCGCCGCCGGGTGCAGGACGCCCCCGAGGCGGCCGCCGAGCGCGAGAGGAGCGCGGACAAGGGCTCGTTCACAGCGATCTTCAAGCCGGCCACGGCCGGGGGCCCCGGTCTGCTGCGCACCACGTTCTTCGCGGTACTGCTCTCCACCGGAGTCCAGGGCGGCTACTACACGCTGGCCACCTGGGTACCCACGTACCTGAAGACGGAACGGGGTCTGTCCGTGGTCGGCACCGGCAGCTACCTCACGTTCCTGATCTCCGGGGCCTTCATCGGCTACCTCACCGGCGGCTGTCTCACCGACAGGCTGGGCCGCAAGCGGAACATCCTGCTCTTCGCGATCCTCTCCGCGGTCTGCGTCCTCGTCTACGCCAACCTCCCGAGCGGCGCCAACACGCTTCTCCTCGTACTCGGTTTCCCACTCGGCTTCTGCATGTCGGCGATCTTCAGCGGCTTCGGCTCGTTCCTCAGCGAGCTGTATCCCTCGGCGGTGCGCGGCACCGGGCAGGGCTTCACCTACAACACCGGGCGCGCCGTGGGCGCCGTCTTTCCCACCCTGGTCGGCTTCCTGGCCGACAGCTGGGGCGTGGGCGGCGCCCTGGTCTTCGGCGCGATCGGCTACGCGCTCGCCGCCCTGGCGCTGATCGGCCTCCCCGAGACCCGTGGAAAGGAACTCCTGTGACGTCCGTGGCTTCCCCGCCCTCCCCGGCACCCCTGTCCTCCGCGACCTCCGCGGCTGCCGCAGGAGCGGCGACTCCCGCGGCCCCCGCACAACGCCCCTTCCAGGAGCGCCCGTTGCACCCGCTCGGCGAGCACGCACGCGCGTGGACCCCCAAAAAGGCACGGGCCAGGTTCCGTTCGGGCGTGTCGGGCCCGACGGCCGGGATCGCCGCGGGGCACACCCAGGCCAACCTGATCTCGGTGCCCGCCGACTGGGCGTACGACATGCTGCTGTTCTGCCAGCGCAACCCAGGACCCTGTCCGGTCCTCGACGTCACCGACGCCGGCTCCTGGACGACCCCGCTCGCCGACGGCGCGGACCTGCGCACCGATCTGCCGCGCTACCGGGTCTGGGAGAACGGCGAGTTGGTGGACGAGCCCACCGACGTCGTCGGCCGCTGGCGCGACGACCTGGTCTCGTTCCTGATCGGGTGCAGCTTCACCTTCGAGTGGGCGCTCACCGAGGCGGGCGTCCCCCTGCGTCACATCGAGCAGGGCCGCAACGTCTCCATGTACGTGACCGCGCGCCGCTGCCGGCCGGCCGGGCGGCTGCACGGCCCCATGGTGGTGTCGATGCGTCCCGTCCCGCCCGAACACCTGGCCGCGGCGATCCGGGAGACCAGCCTCATGCCCGCGGTGCACGGCAGCCCCGTGCACTGCGGGGAACCCTCGGGGCTCGGCATCCGCAGTCTCGCCCACCCCGACTTCGGTGACGCGGTGGACACCGAACCGGACGACATCCCCGTCTTCTGGGCCTGCGGGGTGACTCCCCAGGCAGCCGTGATGGCGTCCCGCCCACCGTTCGCGATCACCCACGCGCCCGGGCAGATGTTCCTCACCGACGCCCGTGACGAGCAGTACCGCGTGGCCTGAAGCGGCCCGGAAAGGAGAGACTGCGCCTCATGACCCCGATCGATCTCAACGCCGACCTCGGCGAGGGCTTCGGCCGCTGGACGCTCACCGACGACGAGCGGTTGCTGTCCGTCGTCACCAGCGCCAATGTGGCCTGCGGATTCCACGCCGGTGACGCGGTCACCATGCGGCGGGTGTGCGAGCTGGCGGCCGAACGGGGCGTGCGGATCGGAGCCCAGGTCTCCTACCGCGACCTGGCGGGTTTCGGGCGGCGTGCGATGGACGTGCCGCCCGACGAACTGGCGGCCGAAGTGGCCTACCAGATCGGCGCCCTGGAGGTCTTCGCGCGTGCGGCGGGCGCCCGCGTGGCGTACGTGAAGCCGCACGGGGCGCTCTACAACCGCGTGGTGCGCGACGAGGAACAGGCGGCGGCGGTCGTCGAGGGCGTCCTGCTCGCGGACGCCGCGCTGCCCGTCCTCGGTCTGCCGTCCTCCCGCTTCCTGAAGCTGGCGGAGCGGGCCGGACTGCCCACGGTCACGGAGGCGTTCGCTGACCGCGCCTACACCGCGGAGGGAACCCTCGTGCCGCGCACCCTGGAGGGCGCGGTCATCACGGACGCCGAGGAGGTCGTCGAACGCTCCCTGGGCCTGGCCCGGTCCGGCACGGTGACGTCCCGCACCGGGGAGCCCGTCCCGGTCCGCGCCCGCTCGCTGTGCCTGCACGGGGACACCCCGGGCGCGGTGGAGCTTGCGCGCCGGGTCCGCGCCCGTCTGGAGTCCTCGGGCGTCCGCGTGGAGGCCTTCGTATGAGGGTGTCGCCGGTCGGGGAACACGCCCTGCTCGTCGAGGTCGCCTCCGGCGAGGAGGCCCAGTCCCTGCACGCCGAGCTGCTGCGCCGCCGCGCGGACGGTTCCCTGACCGTCCAGGAGATCGTCCCGGCGGCCCGTACGGTCCTGCTGGACGGCCTGGACGACCCGGTGCGGCTGGCGTCACGGCTCCCCGCCTGGGACATCCCGCCGCTGCCCGCGCGCGCGAAGGACGCGGTCGAGATCCCCGTACGCTACGACGGCCCCGACCTGGCCGAGGTCGCGGCGCGGTGGGGAGTGCCGGAGCACGAGGTGCCGGAGATCCACGCGGCGGCCGAGTTCCGCGTCGCCTTCTGCGGGTTCGCACCCGGATTCGGCTACCTCACCGGACTGCCCTCCCGGTACGACGTACCGCGCCGGCCGACTCCGCGTACCTCGGTCCCGGCGGGTTCCGTGGCCCTCGCGGGCCCGTACACGGGCGTGTACCCGCGCTCGTCGCCGGGCGGCTGGCAGCTGATCGGCACGACGGACGCGGTGCTGTGGGACCACGCGCGCGTGCCGGCCGCGCTGCTCGCCCCGGGCACCCGGGTCCGGTTCGTAGCGGCGGGGTGCTGATGACCGACCGGGCCCTGTCCGTCGTGCGCGCCGGGGCCCTGACCACCGTCCAGGACCAGGGCCGCCCCGGCCACGCGCACCTCGGTGTCCCCCGCTCCGGCGCGCTGGACGCGCCCGCGGCGGCGCTGGCCAACCGTCTCGTCGGCAACCCCGTCGAGGCGGCCGTCCTGGAGACCACCCTCAACGGCTGTGGCCTGCGCCCGCGTTCGGCGGTCACGGTGGCGGTCGCGGGCGCGCCCTGCCCGGTCGCGGTGGACGGACGCCCGGCTGCCTGGGGTGCGCCGGTACGTGTCCCCGCCGGGGCGCTGCTCGACGTCGGCGCCGCTCGCGCGGGACTGCGCAGCTATGTGGCCGTGTCCGGCGGAGTCGCCGTGGACCCGGTCCTCGGCAGCCGCTCCACGGACCTCCTCTCGGGCCTGGGCCCGCCGCCCCTCACGGACGGTACGGTGCTGCCGCTGGGGCATCCCGGCGACGTCCCCGCGCGCGTGGACGTGGTTCCGCACCCGGGTCCGCCCGCCGAGCTCGTCCTGCGGGTGACACCGGGTCCGCGCGACGACTGGTTCACCGCCTCCGCCCTGCGCACCCTGACGACGGCCGCCTACCGGGTCTCCTCTGCGAGCAACCGTATCGGGCTGCGTACGGAAGGGCCCCCACTGGAGAGGGCCGTTCCCGGCGAACTCCCCAGTGAGGGCATGGTGCTGGGCGCCGTGCAGGTGCCGCCCGACGGCAGACCGGTGGTGTTCCTCGCCGACCATCCGACCACCGGGGGCTACCCGGTGATCGCGGTGGTCCGTACGGCCGACCTCTCCGCGGCCGCTCAGGCGGTCGCGGGCACGCCGGTCCGCTTCCTGGCCGTACGCCGCCGCTGAGGCGGCGGCGGTCCGCCCCGCTTCCTCATGCGGCGTCCGGCTGTTCGCCCCCGGACAGGGCGGCCAGCGCGGACGCCACGGCGTGCGAGGCACCGAGGTCGAGCCGGGCGCTGGTGCCGCGGGCCCGGTGGCGGATCTCGGCGGCCGCCAGGGTGAGCAGTTGCGGCAACAGGTCGGTGCACCGCCGGGCCACCCATCCCGTCCCGGCGGTGGCCAGCCACCACAGGCTCGCCGAGCGGGTGGGCGCGGGGAACTCGGGCTCGGCCGACGGCGCGGGCCCGGTGGCGACGCCCTGTTGTGCGAGGGACATGTGGAAGCGCTGGGCGAGCTGCCGGTGTCCGCGCTCCCCCGGGTGCAGCCGGTCCGCGCTCCACAACGCGCGGTCCGTCAGCCAGGCGCCCTCCGCCGCGTGCACGTGCACCGCGCCGTAGCGTTCGGACAGCGCGTGCACGACCGCGTTGACGGCCCGCTGGCGCCGGGCCAGCGGACGGGCGAGCGCCCCCGGCAGTCCGAGCATCGCACCGGGGTCCGGCAGACAGGCGGTCAGGAGCACGGCGCCCTGGTCCCGGAAGGCCGCGTACACCTGGTCGAGCCGGGCGGCCACGGCGTGGATGTCGAAGGTGCACCGCAGAGTGTCGTTCACCCCGATCACGACGGACACCACGTCCGGGCACAGGGCCAGCGCCTGCGGCGTCTGCCGTTCCAGGACGTCGCGGGTCTGGGCGCCGCTCACCGCGAGGTTGGTGAACTCCACGGACGCCGCGGGCCGATCGGACGGTCCGCCGACGGGCCGTCCCGAGGACCCGCCGGCCCGCCCACCGGACGACTCGAAGGCCGCCCCGTCGGCGACCGCACCCTTCGGCCCACCGCCCGCCCCGTCGGCGACCGCATCCTTCGGCCCACCGCCCGCCCCGTCGGCGACCGCACCCTTCGGCCCACCGCCCGCCCCGTCGGCGAACCCGTCAACCGGTCCGCGGCCGAGCCCGGCGGCGGCCCCGACCGGCACCGCCTCGGGCACCACGTCGGGCACCACCTCGGCGGGGACCGCCTCCGGCATCCCGCCGGACAACCCGTCGGCGAGCAGCGCCGCCCAGCCCCGCCAGGCATCTCCCACGGGGTCTCCCACGCCCTCGGTCAGTGAGTCCCCGAGGGCCACGAACCGAAGGGGTCTCATCCGACGCCCTCCTGGAGCCTGGGCCGCACCTCGACGGTCGCGTCGTGCGCCGCGAGGAATGCCTTCACGGCGGTGTCCCAGCCGAAGCACTCGGCACGCGCGCGTGCCGCTTCCCGGCGCTCGGTCTCGGTGCGCCCCAGGAGCAGCCGCACCGCGTCCGCGAAGGAGTCACCGCTGTCCCCGGCGGTGGCCCCGGCGGACCCGACGATCTCGGGCAGCGCGGACAGCGCGCTGGCCACCACGGGGGTGCCGCAGGCCATCGCCTCCAGGGCGGCGAGCCCGAACGTCTCGGCGGGGCCCGGCGCCAGACACACGTCCGCCGAGGCCTGCAGGGCGCCGAGCAGCGCGCGGTCGGCGACATGCCCGAGGAAGGTGACGGGCAGTCGCCGTTCGGCGGCCCGCTGTTCGAGCCGGGCCCGCAGCGGTCCGTCCCCCGCGACGACCAGCACGGCCCGCTCGCCGCGCCGCAGCAGTGCCTCCAGCGCGTCGAGCGCCGTGCCTGGCCGCTTCTCGACGGACAGCCGGGAGCACATCACCAGCAGGACCTGGTCGGCGCGCGCGTACCGGTCGCGCACCGCGGGATCCCGCAGCGTGGGGTGCCGGCCGGCCAGGTCGACGCCCAGCGGGGCCCGTACGACGTTGCGGGCGCCGATGCGGACGAACTCGCGCTCCGCGAACTCCGTCGTGCACACGACCCGTGCGTAGGAGTGCGCCGTACGGATGTTGAGGGCGTCGGCGGTCCTGCGGGCCATCGCCTCGGAGAGCCCCCAGGTCCGCAGGACGCCGTCGGCGGTCTCGTGGGAGACCATCACCGCGGGCACCCGGGCCCGTCGCGCCCACACCCCGGTCCAGCGCAGGGTGGTCCGGTCGGAGACCTCCAGGCGGTCGGGGGCGAGCGACTCCAGGAGGCGGGCGACGCGCCGCTTGTCCGTGAGGACGCGATAGCCGCCGGTTCCGGGCAGCAGCGGACCGGGCAGCGTGATCACCCGTCCCTGCTCGGTGTCGGTGTCGCTCACCCGCTCCCCGGGGATGACCAGGACCGGCTCGTGACCGGCGGCCCGGTAACCGGCACCGAGCTCCCGCAGGGCGGTGCGCAGGCCACCGGAGGAGGGGGCCACGAAGTTGGCCAGCCGTACGATGCGCAGGCTCATGCCGCCACCACCGTCCGCGCCGAGAGCACGTCGGCGTAGTGGTCGATGAGCTGGTCACCGACGGCCGCCCAGGTGCGGCCCTCGACGGTGAGGCGCCCGGCGGCGCCGTACTCGGCCCGGCGGGCCGGGTCGGCGGCCAGGGCCGCCACGGCGTCGCGTACGGCGGTCGCGTCGCGGGGCGGCACCAGCAGCCCCGTACGGCCGTGTGCCACCAGGTCCAGCGGTCCGCCCGCGGCGGGCGCGACGACGGGGACGCCGCTGGCCATGGCCTCCTGCACGGTCTGGCAGAAGGTCTCGAAGGGACCGGTGTGCGCGAAGACGTCCAGCGAGGCGAAGATCCGGGCGAGTTCGTCGCCGGTGCGCCGCCCGAGGAAGACGGCGCCGGGCAGCGCCTCGCGCAGCGAGGTCTCGCTGGGCCCGTCGCCCACGACCACGACGCGTACGCCGTCCAGGCCGCAGACCCCGGCGAGCAGTTCGACCTGCTTCTCGGGGGCGAGCCGGCCGACATAGCCGACGATCAGCTCGCCGTTCGGCGCCAGTTCACGCCGGAGCGACTCGTCCCGGAGGTCGGGACGGAAGCGGACGGTGTCCACCCCGCGCGGCCACAGCCGTACCCGGGGCACCCCGTGTGCCTCCAGGTCGTGCAGGGCCGCGCTGGAGGGTGCGAGCGTCCGGTCGGCGGCGGTGTGGACGGAGCGGATACGCCGCCAGGCGGTGGCTTCGCCGGCGCCCATGTACGTACGGGCGTATCCGGCCAGGTCGGTCTGGTAGACGGCCACGGCGGGGATGCCGAGCTTGGCGGCGGCCGCCATGCCGCGCACGCCGAGGATGAAGGGGCTGGCCAGGTGGACGACGTCCGCGCGGTGTTCGGCGAGGGCGGCGGCGACGCGTCGGCTGGGGAGGGCGACGCGGACCTGGGGGTAGCCCGGGAGCGGAATGGAGGGGACACGGACGACGGGACACGGCGAGAGGGCGTCGGGCCCGCCCCCGACGGGGGCACCACCCTCTTCGAACGACGCCGCGAACTTGGGGGAGGTGGCCGGAGCGACGACAAGGGGAGCGTGACCGCGATCGACGAGGTGCCGGGCGGTCTGGAGCGCGCAGTGGGCCACGCCGTTCACATCGGGGGGAAAGGATTCGGTCACGATGACGACACGCATACCGGTGTTCTCGCCGTGCCGGACGTGGTCGCGTCAACGTGGATCTTTCCTGCCGGGGAACGGCCCGTGAGCGTTGTCTCGCACACCTGTCCAGGTCAGTTCTCGGCCATGCCCTCACGACCCCCGAGTCACTTCGCGTTCATACGGCGGGTGCGTCGGGCCCGATGCGGCTGCGGACGGCTGTCTGGACCTCCGCCTCCTCGGCCGGATCCGACGCGAGCCGGCGCAGCTGCTCCACCACGCGGGCGTCACCCGTCTCGGCGTGTCGCGCGGCCACTTCCCGGGTCGACTCCTCGCAGTCCCACAGGCACTCGACGGCGAAGCCCGCGGGGAAGGAGGGATCGGTGGCGGCGAGCGCCCTGGCGGCTCGCCCGCGCAGATGGGACGAGGCGGTTTCGCGGTAGATGTGCCGTAGTACGGGGGCCGCGCAGACGATGCCGAGGCGCCCGGCGCCGTCCACCAGCGTCCACAGTGTCGGCGCGTCGGGGCCTTCGCCGCGCACGGCCTCCCGCAGCGCGCCCAGGACCAGTTCGCTGTCCTTGGTGCCGCCGCGGCAGGCGAGCATCCGGCCCGCGGCCGCGCCCAGGGCGTCGGGCCGGTGCGCCCAGCCGCGCGCCCGGTCGACGGCGGCGACACTGCGCATGCGTTCGAAAGCGTCCACGGCGGCCTCGGCGACCGCCGCCGTGCCGTCTCCCACGGCGGCCTCGATCAGCGCCAGGGCGTCCGGATCGTTACTGTCGGCGAGATAGCGCAGGGCCGTGCACCGGGCTCCGTCACCGCCGCCGCGGGCGGACTCGACGATCTCGGGCCGGTCCTCGGGGGCCGCGACGGCCGTCAGACAGCGCGCGGCCGGCACATGGAGTGCGGCTCCGCGGTCCAGGCCCTGCTGCGCCCACTCGAACACCGCTCGTACGCTCCACCCCGGGCGGGGACCGGCCGGCCGCATCTGCCGCTGCCATCGGTCGAAGGAGCCCTGTTCCTGGGCCGCGCGCACGCGTGCGGCGATCGCCGGGCGGGGATCGTCGGCCCACAGCCGCCAGGGCCGGGGTTCGAAGGCGTCGCGCACCTGGGCGGTGAGCGCGGCCTCGCCCTCCGGGTCGGCCGGGAAGCGGGCGAGCACGGGCTCGGCGAGGGCCCGCAGGCCCGCGTCGTCGTCGCGCAGGGCCAGCTCGTCCAGGGCCCACGCCCAGTTGGTGCCTGAGGCGGCGTACCCGCGCAGCAGCTCCAGGGCGTCCTGTCGGCCGTACGAGGCCAGGTGCCCGAGCACCGCGAGGGCCAGCCCCGTGCGTGACTCGCAGTCGTCGAGGACGTCCTCGGCGTCGAAGAGGTGCCGCTCGATCTCGTCGAGCCCACCGCTCAGATCGAGGTAGAGACGGGCGTAGTACAGGGAGCGGTTCTCCACCTGCCAGTCGTGGCGGGGATCACTCAGCACACAGTGGTTCAGTGCCGCGAGCGCCTCGGCCCGCGGTGCGGTGAGCGCGTGCAGCGTGCCGTCGCCGCGGCCCCTCTGGAGCAGGCCGAGCAGCGTTCCGCTGGGCGCTATGACCGGATCGAACATGGGAAACAGCCTCACATCAAGCGTCGACGCAACCGGGATCCTGCATTACCTGGCCGCGTGACAACACGTCGGAGCGTCCGCCGTTTCTTGCTTGCTGTAGACCATCTTCCTCTGCCTCTCGTCGGTGGCCCATGCGGGCCGCATCACGGCCCGCGCGGTGCGGCAACACCTGCCCAGCCATCGCGTCCGTGAATCACGACGTCATGATGACTCGGCAGTTCTTCCTGCCGCGACCGTATTTCCGGCGGCCCCGTACCGCCTCCCCCGTTTTCCGTGTCGTGCCTGGTCAGCGTCGTCGGATCAGTGTGCGCCGAACAGTTCGAGCAGTTCTGTCCTGCCGAACATCCGGGCCGTGTCGACGGCCGAGGGGGTGCCCGCGGCCGGATCGGCACCGCTGTCGAGGAGCGCGCGGATGACCGCTTCCTCGCCCTTGAAGACGGCCCCGGCGAGCGGTGTCTGACCCCGGTCGTTGATCCGGTCGGCCTCGGCGCCGCGCTCCAGGAGGGCGCGCACCGCCCCGGCGTGACCGTGGTACGCGGCGAGCATCACGAGGGAGTCGCCACGGTCGTTGGTGAGATTCGCCGGAACGCCCGCGTCCACGTACGCCACGAGCGCCTCGGTCTCGCCCCGGCGTGCCAGATCGAAGATCTTGGTTGCCAACTCCACGACCTCGGGGTCGGGGACTTCACTCATCGGCCGGACCACCTCTCACAACAGCGACAACGACAGGAAACACAACAACGACCGACCAACGACCGACGACCGGCCGACCACGGACTGCGGGAGCCTACGACAACGCGCGGAGTGTCATGCGCAGGTTCGTACGACAGCGGGAGGTGCGGCCGTACGGGTGAAACGTCAGCGTACTGGCTCCGGCGGCACATGACCGGCCGCCGGCGAGGCAAGGATCACCACGATTCCACCGGGAGAAACCGGGAGACAACGGGAGCCGGCAGACCCTCGCCGTCCCACCGGACCAGCTCAGCCGAACGAGTGAAATCACAAGAAATCGACCCATTTGCACCTTTTATCGTATGGATACATCCTGTGATCCTGGAACAACTCATGGTGACTGTCCCCGCGAACCAGGAGAGCACAAATGATTCTGTCCATGTCAGGCGTCGTCTTGCTCGGCATCATCGTCTTCCTCTTTTTCCGCAAGGACGGGCTCAAGGCGTCGCACGCCATGACGTCCGCGCTCTTCGGCTTCTATCTCGCCAGCACGGCGATCGCGCCGAGCATCAAGGCCGGCGGCGAGAGCCTGGCGAGCCTCCTGGGCGGGATCAAGTTCTGACGTCCCCGCCCCTCGCACGCACCTTCAGGAGACAGCAGTGGCCCGGCGCCCCCTCCCCCGCATCCTCAGCAACGGCAGCGCACAGATCGCCCGAAGCCGGGAGCTGGCCCGGACGGCAGCCGACAGCGCCACCGACGTTCTCCAGCCGCTGATCACGGTCGCCCGTGGACTGCGCCGCCTGGCAGGTGCCGGGCAGCGCAAGTGGGCCGAGACCCCCAAGGACGGGCGCGGGCCGCTGCTGTTCCTGGTGGCCTCGGTGATCCTGGTCGTGGCACTGGTGTCGTACGGACCGCTGCTCGCCGCCATCACCCTGATGGCGGCGGCAGCCTGGTACGGCCGCGACCGCACCGCGCCGGCGCCCTCCGGCCCCGACGAGGCTCAGGTCAAACGCCTCCAATCGCTCTACGAGGCACTCGTCCCGTACTTCTCCGTGGCCGAGGACCCCGCTCCCCTCTACGCCCACGGCGGCGACTGGGAGAAGGCCTTCCCCGCCCACGACTTCGACGCCGACGGACGCGTGTCCCGCCTCCTCGTCCGCTATCCGGCCTACTTCACGGACGGGGAGGCGATCTCCCGGGCCCGGATCGAACAGCTGCTGCAGGCCAAGTCGGGCCGTGGCCGCGAATACCACTTCGCGTGGGAGCAGGAGGGCAACGAACTCACGGTCACCGTGCTGCCGCCGCTGCCCACCGACATCGCCGCCCAGCGCTTCGTCACCGCGCCCGGTGAGACGGTCCTCGGCTTCACCGACCCGGCCGACGTCCAGCGCACGCTCCCCCTCGGCTTCGGCGAGGCCCAGCGCGACGTCCCGCCGGTCGTCTGGCGCACCGGCGCCCGCTCGACGGAACCGCACCTGCTGGTCGCCGGCGAGCCGGGCAGCGGTCTGTCCACGCTGGTGCGCTCCATCGCCCTGCAGGCCCTCGAGTACGGCGACGTCGTCATCGTCGACGGCGGCGGCACCGGCGAGTACGCGTGCCTCACCGGCCGGGACGGTGTGCTCGCCGTCGAGTCCGGCCTCTCCGGAGCGCTCGCCAGTCTGGAATGGGCGGCGCACGAGACGGAGCGGCGCCTGCTTTCCGCGAACCACGCCCGGCAGGCCGGGCATCCCGCCCCGGAGGACATCAAGAATCCGCTCTGGATCCTGCTGGACCGTCCGGGCACGCTCGGGCACCTCGCCGCCGCCGACGGCCACCGGGATCCCCAGGATCTTCTCGAGGTGCCGCTGCGGCACGGGCGCGCGGCGGGCGTCACGGTCGTCGTGGCCGAGCAGTTCGACGGCCTCGACTCCCTCGGCGAGGCCGTCCGCCAGCACACCCGCGCGCGCGTGGTGCTCGGTTCCGCGACGGCCCCGCAACTGGAGGCCGTGCTCGGGGCGCCGCCGCACACCACCCCGCCCCAGAGCGTGCCGCCCGGCCGCGGATACGCCCGGCTGGGCGCGGGCCCCGTCCTGCGCCTCCAGGTCCCGGCCACCCCGGACCCCTACGACGACGCGACGAGCGAGACCCAGCGCCGCGCGGTCCTGGACCTCCTGCCGGTCCGGACAGCCCCGGCCGACCCGGAGCCGGTCCCGGCCGCGGCGGAACCGGCGGCGGCGGAAGGCTGACCCCCGCCCTCGGACACCGGGCGGGCCGGCCACGCCGACCCGCCCGGATCAAGCTAGGCCACGAACGTGCGAGGACCCTCGGTCCCCGCGCTCGCCCCCGTCTCCACCAACCGCGCCGCCGCTGCCAACCGCACCGCCGCCTCGTCCGCGACCGCACCCCCGACCGTGAACGGCAGCCGCACATACCCCTCGAACGCCCCGTCGACCCCGAAGCGCGGCCCCGACGGCACCCGAACGCCCACCCGCTCGCCCACCTCGGCGAGCCGCGACCCCGACAGCCCCCCGGTGCGCACCCACAGCGTCAGCCCGCCCCGCGGAACGGAGAACTCCCAGTCGGGCAGCTCCCTGCGCACGGCGGTGACGAGCGCGTCCCGGTTCTCCCGGGCCTGCTCCCGCCGGATGGCCACCGCCTCTTCCCAACCTCCCGTGCTGAACAGCCAGTTCACGGCGAGCTGCTCCAGCACGGGCGTGCCGAGGTCGGCGTAGGCGCGTGCGGCGACGAGACTGCGGATCACGTCGGGGGCCGCCCGCACCCAGCCGATGCGCATCCCCGCCCAGAACGCCTTGCTGGCCGACCCGACCGTGATGACCGTGGACCCGGCGGGATCGAAGCCGCACACCGGACGGGGCATGGACAGTCCGTCCTCCAGGTACAGCTCGCTCATCGTCTCGTCGACCACCAGGACGGTCCCGGCGGAACGGGCCGCGTCCACCAGCCTGCGCCGCTGGTCCTCGTCCGCGAGGGCCCCCGTCGGATTGTGGAAGTCGGCGACGACATAGGCGAGCCGGGGCGCCGCGTCGCGCAGGACCTGCCGCCAGCGGTCCATGTCCCACCCGGCGAGCCCCTCGGCCATGGCGACGGGCACGAGCCGCGCGCCGGCCTCCCGCATCAGCTGGAGGATGTTGGCGTACGAGGGCGACTCGACGGCGATGCGCTCGCCCCGCCCGGCGAAGAGATGACAGATGGCGTCGATCGCGCCCATCGCACCCGTGGTCACCATGACCTGCTCGGGCATGGTCGGAATGCCGCGCCTCGTGTACCCCTCGGCGATCATCGCGCGCAGCGCGGGCAGCCCCGCCGGATAGTCCCCGTGCGTGTGCGCGTACGGGGGCAGTTCCTCCAGGGCGCCCTGCACGGCACGGGTGAGCCACGGCTCGGGCGCGGGCAGCGACGCGCAGCCGAGGTCGATCATGGACCCGAGGGCCTCGGGGGGCAGCGGCTCCAGCCCGCGCGCGGGCAGCGGGTTCCCGGCGGGTACGGCGGTCCAGCTGCCGGCCCCCCTGCGCGACTCCAGGAACCCTTCGCCGCGCAGGGCCTCGTAGGCCGCCGCGACCGTCGTACGGCTGACGGACAGGGCCAACGCGAGTTCCCGCTCGGCGGGCAGCCGCGCGGCGACCGGTACCCGGCCCTCCAGCACGAGCAGCCGCACACCGTCGGCGAGCGCGCGATAGGCGGGCGGACGCCGGGCGCCCGGCCCCGGGGGGCGTTCCTGTTGGGAGTTGAGCAGCCGGGCGAGCTGCGCGGCACCCATCGCCGATGTCCACTGCGCCATGATGTCCAGTCCACCTTCCCCGGATTGGCCTTGGATGGCGTCCTCCATCAAGCCACAGAATGGCACGAGCCAGGCCACTGGCACCACCACAGGCACCACCCAGGGGGGCACGTCATGTCCACATCCGCCGACTCCGCGCCGGCCGATCCCGCGCCGGCCGATCCCGCTCCCGCCGCCGGCCCCTCGGCCACCGGCTCCGCACCACCCGCCCCGGCACCACCCGTCCCCCCGCCGCACGGCTCGATCCCCGCCGAATCCCCGCACGCCCGGCCCGCGCACACCGAGCCCGCCCGCCCCGCAGCCGGACGGCACCTCCCGCGACGTCTCGCCCAGCTGTACGCGGGCCTCGCGCTGTACGGCGCGAGTTCGGCCCTGCTCGTGGAGGCGGGACTCGGCCTGGAGCCCTGGAACGTGCTGCACCAGGGGCTGGCCGAGCTGACCGGTCTGACGATCGGCGTGGTGTCGATCTTCGTGGGCGCGGCGGTGCTGCTCCTGTGGATCCCGCTGCGCCAGCGGCCGGGCCTCGGCACGATCTCGAACGTGTTCGTGGTGGGCATCGCGATGGACGGCACGCTCGCCCTGGTACCGGACACGCACTCGCTGGCCGTGCGCGTCCCCCTGATGCTGGCCGGCATCGTGCTGAACGGACTCGCGACGGGCCTCTACATCTCCGCCCGTTTCGGTCCGGGTCCGCGCGACGGTCTGATGACGGGTCTGCACCGGCGTACGGACCGCTCGATCCGCCTGGTGCGCACGGTCCTCGAAGTCGCCGTGGTCGCGGCCGGATTCGCGCTCGGCGGCACCGTCGGCATCGGCACCGTGCTGTACGCCGTCGCGATCGGCCCCCTCGCCCAGCTCTTCCTTCGGGCGTTCGCCGTCCGCCGGGCACCGACCGGCAGCACGGTCGTTGCCACCGGTCAACCGGAGGGCGCGATACTTCCAGGGTGAGCACGCGCATACGTCATCCGTACCTGGACCACCCCGGCCCGATCGCCTTCGCCCACCGCGGCGGGGCGGCGGACGGCCTGGAGAACACCGTCGCCCAGTTCCGGCGGGCGGTGGCGACGGGCTACCGCTACATCGAGACGGATGTGCACGCGACGGCGGACGGCAGGCTCGTCGCCTTCCACGACTCGACACTCGACCGGGTGACGGACGGCGCGGGCCGCATCGCGGACCTCCCGTGGGAGGACGTGAGCCACGCGCGAGTGGCGGGCAAGGAGCCGGTCCCCCTCTTCGAGGAACTCCTCGAGATCTTTCCCGAGGTGCGCTGGAACGTGGACGTGAAGGCGGAGCCGGCCCTCCATCCCCTGCTCAACCTCATCGGCCGCACCGACGCCTGGGACCGCGTCTGCGTCGGCTCCTTCTCCGAGGCGCGCGTCTTCCGCGCCCAGCGCCTGGCGGGTCCGCGTCTGGCCACCTCGTACGGCACCAAGGGCGTCCTGGGGCTGCGGCTGCGGTCGTACGGCATACCGGCCGCGCTGCGCGACTCGGCGATCGCCGCCCAGGTGCCCGAGTCCCAGTCGGGCGTGCCGGTGGTCGACCGGCGCTTCGTGCGCGCCGCCCACGCGCGCGGCCTGCAGGTCCACGTGTGGACGGTGAACGACCCGGATCGCATGCACCGGCTCCTGGACCTCGGTGTCGATGGCATCATGACCGATCACATCGACACGCTGCGCGAGGTCCTGGAGGACCGGGGCACCTGGGTCTAGCCCTCTCGCGCGGTCCGTTCGGTCAGTTCGGTCCGTTCGGGTTTGGTTCAGGGTCAGTTCAGCCGGAAGCGAGGGGCACGGGTGGGCACCGACACCGTGCGGGCACGGGCGACCGACGAGGTCGCCGAGCGACGCCGTGAGCAACACGGCTGGTACTTCTACGACTGGGCCTGCTCCGTCTACTCGACGAGCGTGCTCACCGTGTTCCTGGGTCCCTATCTCACGGCCGTCGCCAAGCACGCGGCGGACGCGGACGGATTCGTGCACCCGCTGGGGATCCCGATCCGGGCGGGCTCCTTCTTCGCCTACGCGGTCTCCGCCTCCGTCATCCTGTCGATCTTCGTGATGCCGATGGCCGGCGCGGCGGCCGACCGCACCGGACGCAAGAAGCCGCTGCTCGCCGCGTCCGCGTACCTCGGCGCCGCGGCCACGACGGGCATGTTCTTCCTGGACGGGGACCGCTACCTGCTCGGCGGTCTGCTGCTGGTCGTCGCCAACGCCTCGGTGGCCGTGTCGATGGTTCTCTACAACTCCTACCTGCCGCAGATCGCGCCACCCGAGGAGCGCGACGCGGTCTCGTCCCGCGGCTGGGCCTTCGGCTACGCGGCGGGCTCGCTGGTCCTGATCGCCAACCTCGTGCTGTTCACGGCCCACGACTCCTTCGGCGTCTCCGAGTCGACGGCCGTCCGCATCTGCCTGGCCTCGGCCGGCGTCTGGTGGGGCGCCTTCACGCTCGTACCGCTCAAGCGGCTGCGCGACCGCCGCGCGGCCCCCGGCGCAAGGGCGCCGGCGCACGGCTGGCGGCAGCTGGCGGCCACCGTGCGCGACATGCGCGGCAAACCGCTCACCCTCTCCTTCCTGTTCGCCTACCTGGTCTACAACGACGGCATCCAGACGGTGATCTCGCAGGCGTCGGTGTACGGGTCCGAGGAGCTGGGCCTGAGCCAGTCGACGCTGATCGTCGCCGTGCTGCTGGTGCAGGTGCTCGCGGTCGGAGGCGCACTGGGCATGGGGCGGCTGGCACGCGTGTACGGGGCCAAACGGACCATCCTCGGTTCACTCGTCGCCTGGACGGTGACACTCGCGGCCGGGTACTTCCTGCCCGCCGGCGCGCCGGTGTGGTTCTTCGTCCTCGCCGCCGGCATCGGCCTCGTCCTGGGCGGCAGCCAGGCCCTCTCGCGCTCCCTGTTCTCGCACCTCGTACCGAGCGGTAAGGAGGCCGAGTACTTCTCCGCGTACGAGATGAGCGACCGGGGGATGAGCTGGTTGGGCCCGCTTCTGTTCGGTTTGACCTACCAGCTGACGGGAAGTTATCGGGACGCGATCATCTCGCTCGTGGTCTTCTTCGTCATCGGATTCGCCCTGCTCGCGAGGGTTCCGGTGGGGCAGGCGATCCGCGACGCGGGAAATCCCGTACCGGACAGGATTTAGCACCGGAGACCAAAGGACGGTAGTGTACGCGTTTGGCCTGCCAGGCGTACCGTTACTGCGCGTCAAAGATACTGAAGCGTTGGGTGACATCTGCTGCCAGATGTGACAAACCGGGTGCCGGTGGGTACAACAAGGGGCGGCTACGACGGCGACGCATGACCCGCAACGGGAATCTTTACCGCCGACCGGACGTTGACCGGATGACGACGACAGCGACACCTGTCCTGTGGGCGACAAGCCCGGGAGGCACGATTCATGAGTGAGCGAGCTCTTCGCGGCACGCGCCTCGTGGTGACCAGCTACGAGACGGACCGCGGCATCGACCTGGCCCCGCGCCAGGCCGTGGAGTACGCATGCGAGAAGGGGCACCGGTTTGAGATGCCCTTCTCGGTCGAGGCGGAGATTCCGCCGGAGTGGGAGTGCAAGGTCTGCGGGGCCCAGGCACTCCTGGTGGACGGCGACGGCCCTGAGGAAAAGAAGGCCAAGCCCGCGCGTACGCATTGGGACATGCTGATGGAGCGGCGCACCCGAGAGGAACTCGAAGAGGTCCTCGAGGAGCGCCTGGCCGTTCTGCGCTCCGGCGCGATGAACATCGCGGTGCATCCGCGGGACAGCCGCAAGTCCGCGTAGCCCCTCCGGGGGCTGGGTGGCATACACCGCACGCCGAGACCGCGAGCGCCGTACGTTCTCCGTACGGGGCCCGCGGTCTCGTGCGTTGCGCTCCGCGGGTGGCGTGGGGCGGCGATGGGCCCGGCTATCCACCGCGGGGTGCCCCGCGGAGCGGATGGCCTCCGGCGGGAGCCCGGCCCGGTGCTCAGGGTGCTCGGCGCAGTGAGGCGCCCCCGACGGGAGCCCCGCCGTATGTCGCCCGGCGCCAGGCGGCGCGGGCGGTCCCTGGTGACAGCCCGGCGTGACGCCTCTCCGGGGTGCCCGGTCCAGCGGAGCGTCCCCGGCGGCGGCTCGGCGCGGTGTCCCGCGACGAGTGGAGCGGGGTCCCTGGCCGGAGACCGACCGGGGCGCGCAGTGCCGAACGGCCGCAGGCCACTGTCACCCGGAAGAGTTCACTCTCGAGCGCCGGAAGGGCAGGCGGGAGCAGGTCGACCCGCACCCGCCGCGCGGCGGCCTGCCCCGCCCAGCCCGTCAGCCCGCCCAGCCCCTGCGCCCGTCAGCCCGTCAGCCCGTCAGCCCGTCAGCCCGTCAGCCCGTCAGCCCGTCAGCCCGTCAGCCCGTCAGCCCGTCAGCGGAGGATGTGGTCCCGGGCGGGAGGCGGTGCCAGGTTCCCGGGGGGTGTCGTCCCTGATGACCTCGCCCTGGACCACCTTGCCGTCCGGGCGATGGATGCGGGCCTGCTGGAACGCGTCTCCGACGCTGCCGGGGACGGCCTCGCGGATCTTTCGGTCGATGGCGCGCTCGGCGTACCGGCCCAGCGCCTTCTGGACGGGCGGGATCAGCAGAAGAAGGCCCACGACGTCCGAGACGAGGCCCGGCAGCATCAGGAGCAGGCCGCCGAGCATCATCAGCCCGTTGCCGTCGCCGCCCCCGCTCGTGGGGGCCGCGCCGCCCTGCTGCTGTTGGAGCGTCTCACTGAGATTGCGGAAGGCACGGCGGCCGGCCCGTTTGACGATCACGGAACCGAGCACGAAGCCGGCGACCAGCAGCAGGAGGACCGTGAAACCGCTCGCCGCCCCCGCGACCACGGTCAACAGCCAGATCTCCAGCACCAGCCAGACGGCGATGCCGAGCGGCAGGAACGTACGCAGCCGGGATCGCCGCGGCCGGGCGGGGTGCGGGGGAGTCGGTACGCCAGTCGTCATGCACCCAGTGTGCCTGGGCACGGCTCAGTACGGGATAAGCGGATGATCAGCCCCGACCGCGGGGCGGAACAAGGGTCCACGGAACCCCGGGAACCACCCTGAAGGCCCTACGCGGACGGCTTACGCCCGGTGATCCGGCCGACCCGCTCCCCCACACCCCACGTGGTGACCCGCCACAGGGCCTCCACGAGGATGTCGCGGCTCATCTTGGAGTCACCGAGTTCACGCTCGACGAAGGTGATGGGCACCTCCACGACGTGGTACCCCGCCTTGACGGCACGCCGGGCCAGGTCCACCTGGAAGCAGTACCCCTGGGACGCGACCTCTCCGAGTCCGAGGCCCTCCAGGGTCTCCCGCCGGAAGGCCCGGTAGCCGCCGGTGACGTCCCGGATGGGCACGTCGAGCAGGAGCCGGGAGTACATGCTGCCGCCGCGCGAGATGAACTCGCGGGACTTGGGCCAGTTCACCACCCGCCCGCCCGGCACCCAGCGCGAGCCGAGAACGAGGTCGGCGCCCTTCAGCGCGGTGAGCAGCCGGGGCAGCTCCTCCGGCTGGTGCGAACCGTCCGCGTCCATCTCCACGAGGACGCCGTAGCCGTGCTCCAGGCCCCAGCG
Organism: Streptomyces sp. NPDC057950; assembly: GCF_042887295.1. Taxonomy (NCBI): domain Bacteria; kingdom Bacillati; phylum Actinomycetota; class Actinomycetes; order Kitasatosporales; family Streptomycetaceae; genus Streptomyces; species Streptomyces sp. NPDC057950. The sequence continues at coordinate 69,342 of NZ_JBHVPP010000028.1, read as the reverse complement.
GAAGCCGGCGAGATAGGCGGCGCCCAGGCCTTCCTTGCCCTTGCGGTGCAATACCTGGACGTGGTCGTCGTCGGCGGCCAGCTCGTCGGCGAACTTGCCCGTGCCGTCGGGGCTGTTGTCGTCCGCCACCAGGACGTGCGCATCGGGCACCGAGGCGCGCACCCGGCCGACGATCTTCTTGATGTTCTCCGCCTCGTTGTAGGTCGGAATGATCACCAAGGCCGTGCCGAGCGGGCCGAACCGCCTCGCCTGGGCTCCTGTCGCGGGGGTCCCGTCGCCGTCGTTCACTACTGCCCCTTCAAGTCCGTACGCAGGGGTCCACCATAGTGGCCACAGCCTGCACTGACGCGCCGGTGCGTCAGGACAGCGGTGTCGATTCGACAAGAGCCGGGTAAGAGGACCCTTCCCGCGCCGGAGCACCGCGCCTGCGGATGGGGGCCCGGCGCCCTTCGGGCCGACCAGGCACCCGCTGGCTGCGGGTCGACCGAAAGCCGTTGTCTACTGGACGTCCGGGCCCCACCCGGGTCACACCCTGCCGACAGGCGTGAACGTTCCCTCGCCGTGGCGCCGCCGCTGAGCCTGGCTCCCAGCGGTGGTGCGCCGGTGCGGCACACCGCCCCTGACCCAGCGGCGCTCCGGCGACTGTCCGGAAGTTCTCCGGTCGGACGTCCGGTGGTGGACCCGGCCGAACCTACCGGCCCGCTGCGGCAGGCTGTCAACACTCGCCTGAACTGCGGGCTTTCCCCCTTTGACCAGGTCAGCAAGGAGGATGCGCAGGTCGCGCGACGGGACGGCGGAGGGCGATCACCACCCCGCCGCCTCAGGAGATCACTCGCCCGGCCGTACGTAGACCGTCCGCCCGCCCACGACGGTGCGCAGACAGACGGGAAGGTCACCGCCGGGGCTCAGGTCCGGCAGTCCGGGGGTGCCGGAACGGGGGTCGGTGGACCAGCGGGCGACCCGGTCGTCGGGGGCCTGCACCACCAGTTCCCCGGTGCCCCACACGGCGTAGTCCGCGGGCGCGCCCGGCACCAGGACACCCGCGTCGTCGCGTCCGATCGCGCGCCATCCGCCCCGCGTGTGCGCCGTGAAGGCGGCGCGCACCGACACCCGGTGCTCCGGGGTGCGATGGAAGGCCGCGGCCCGGACGGTGCCCCACGGGTCGAGGGGAGTGACCGGACTGTCGGAGCCGAAGGCGAGCGGGACGCCGGTGCGCAGCAGCGCCGCCAGCGGGTTGAGGGTGCGGGCCCGCTCCGCGCCGAGGCGCTGGGCGTACATGCCCTCCTCCCCGCCCCACAGCGCGTCGAAGGCGGGCTGCACGGACGCGGTGAGACCGAACTCGGCGAAGGAGGCGATCGTCTCCGGCGTCAGCATCTCGGCATGCTCGACGCGGTGCCGGGCGGCCCGGACGCGAGCCAGGCCGACCTTCTCGGCGGCCGCGCGCACGCCCTCGACCACCGAGGTCACGGCGGCGTCCCCGATCGCGTGGAAGCCCGCTTGGAGGCCCGCCTCGGTGCAGGCGATCACATGGGCGGCCACGGCTGCGTCGTCGAGGTACGCGGTGCCGCTGTGCCCGGCGTCGGCGTAGGGCTGGTGCAGGCAGGCGGTGTACGAGCCGAGGGAGCCGTCGACGAAGAGGTCGCCGGCGGCGCCGACCGCGCCCAGTTCGCGGGCCTTCGCCACGCCCTCCTCACCCTGCTCGGCCCAGTAGCCGACGACCCGGGGGCCGCGCTCTTCGGCGGCGAGCCGCAGCAGTCCGGTGAGATCGTCCTCGGAGGAGATGTCCGGGCCCGCACACTCGTGCACGGAGCCGATGCCGAGGGAGGCGGCGTGGGCGAGGGCCGCGCGCTGGGCCTCGGTGCGCTGCCGTGCGGTGACGGCGCCGAGGGCTGCTGCGCGGACGGCGTGGTGGGCGTCCCGGGTCAGCGGGCCGTCCTGGTATCCGGTGCGCCCGGTGACGCCGGGGACCAGGTCCAGGAGCGCGGTGGTGGCCACGGCGGAGTGCACGTCGATGCGGGAGAGGTAGAGCGGACGGCCGCCGGCGGCCTCGTCGAGCTCGGCACGCGTCGGGGGACGGCCGCCGGGCCAGCGGGCCGCGTCCCAGCCGTGGCCGAGGAGGACCCGGTCGGCGGGGCGGGCGGCGGCGAAGTCGCGTACGAGGGCGAGGGCCGCGTCCAGGGAGGGCGCGTCGCTGAGGTCCAGCCCGGTGAGCGCGAGGCCCGTGGCGGTGGTGTGCACATGGGCGTCGGTGAAGGCCGGGGTGACCAGCGCGCCTTCCAGGTCCACGACCTCGGCGACCCCGTCGGCGAAGGCGTCGGCGGCGCCCTCCGAGCCGACCCAGGCGATCTGACCGCGTTCGACGACCATCGCGGTGGCGAAGGGGTCGGCGGGGCTGTGGACTTCTCCACCGCGCAGCAGCACGGTGTCGGACGGGGCGGTGCTCTCACTCATGGGGGACAGTCTCGCGCCTGCCGGGTGCCGTTCGTCGCCCGGGTGGGTCAGATGCGCGGCGGCCGCGCCTCGTACGGCGTCGACAGGACCACCGTCGTACGGGTCGACACACCCGCGAGGGTGCGCAGCCGGGCGAGCAGCTCCTCCAGCTCGTGCGGGGTCGAGACCCGCACCTTGAGGATGTAGTTCTCGTCGCCCGCGACGCTGTGGCAGGCCTCCAGCTCCGGTACGTCCGCGAGGCGTTCCGCGATGTCGTCCGGGGCGCTCGGGTCGAACGGTTTCACCGAGATGAAGGCGGTCAGGGGCAGCCCGACGGCCTCCGGGTCCACTACCGCCGCGTAGCCGCGGATCACGCCGCGCTGCTCGAGCCGGCGCACCCGCTGGTGCACGGCGGACGTGGAAAGGCCCGTGGCCTTGCCCAGGTCGGTGTAACTCATCCGCCCGTCTGCGACGAGCAGCTGCACGATCTGTCGGTCCAGCTCCTCCATGGCGCAAGAACCTACAGTGCGCTTGATCCCGCCGGATACCTCAGGAGTGCAGGTCATACCCGGTTTGTGATGTGCGGGAGAGCGGGCGGCGGGCCGCTCGGGGGGACAAATCCACCGTGCGGGGCGTCTGCGGGCGGTCTGTGACGAAGGACACAGTGCCACGACCGGGTCCGTGATGTTCTCGTGATTACCACGGAGACGGGACGGGAAATGCTTGCTGTGGTCGAGGTCGCAGCGCCTTGTCGGCCCACCCGAGGGGGAGAAATCCATGCAGAGTCTCAAGCGCCCAGGTCGTACCGCGTTCAAGCGGCAGCAGGCCATCGTCGAACCGGAGCCGGAGGGCGTCGACGCGGACGTCGTCGACGGCGAGGAATTCGACGCCTACGACACCTTCGAGATGGTCCGGGTGATCTGCCCGGACTGCGCGCAGCCCATCGCGCTCCTCGCGGACGAGGAGGTCCTGCCGGAGCACGCGCTGTGTGCCTCGCCGTGGAACCCGTTCGGGCTCACGGTCTGCGCCGGTACGGGCCGCGCCGCGGCGGACGCCCGGTCCGCCGACGAGTCCATGGAGCTTCAGGAGCAGGACACCGCGCTGCTGTTGACGCTCCCTCAGGGCCTCGACTGGCGGACGCAGCCGTTCTCGCACGTCGGTGGACCGGGCTCGCGCCCGATGCGGGTCCCCGAGATGCGGCGTCAGGCCGCCTGAGCCCGCGAGCCTTCAGCGGCCGGCCTCCGGGCCCTCCCAGTAGCCGCCCTGCACCATGGCCCGCAGGCTCTCGTGGTGCAGGATCAGGGTGTCCGCGTCCGGGGGGACGGAGATCTCGCCGAAGTGCACCTGACGGTAGGCGATGCGCAGCATGACGACGGCGTGCCGCAGGGCCGCGTACAGCGTGTAGAAGTCCATGTCGCGCGGTGGGTGGCCGGTGAGTTCGGCATAGCGTCGCTCCACCCGGTCGCGGCGCAGGAACCCGGGCAGTCCGCGCTGGCCGAAGCTCACGGTGAGGTCCTGGAAGAAGCGGTGCAGATAGACGGTCCAGCCGAGGTCGACCTCGCGGGGGGCGGGCGCCGCCATCTCCCAGTCGAGGACGGCGGCGGGTTCGAAGCCGTCGTAGACGACGTTCCCGATGCGCGCGTCGCCCCAGTTGAGCACCGTCTCGCCCTCGTCGCGCGGCCACAGCTCGTCGAGCCGGTCGAAGGCGCTCTCGATGAGGGGTGAGCGCGCGCGTCCGTCGACGACCCAGGTGTAGTAGGCGCGTTGGGCCACGACGTGCCGGCGCAGGGGGCTGCCGTCGCCCGGGAGTGCCAGGAACTCCGCCGCGGCGATGGGCACTTGGTCGTGGAGCCGGGCGAGCAGCGCGACCGAGGCTGCTTCCAGCCGCGCCCGCTCCCGGTCGCTCGCCGCGTGCAGCCAGTTCCCTTCGTACGTATAGGGCATGACGTCGGGCGGTACGCGCCCCTCGACCCGTTCCATGACGAAGAAGGGCGCTCCGAGCGGTCCGGGGTCCTCCTCCAGCCACAGCACCCGGGGCACGGGGAGGTCGGTGTGCTCGGCGACCAGCCGCATCGTGCGGTACTGGCGGGGCAGGTCGTACACCGGGAAGACGGTGTACGCCGCGGGGTCCGCCGCGAGTCTCAACGCACAGGCGACCATGGGTGGTTCGGGGTGATCGATGTCGAACAGCAGGGTCTCGCTGGACATGCCGTTGGACGCGGGGGCGGTGACGCGCACCGCCTTGGCGCCGGGGAGGCGTGTGCCGAGCCAGGCGGTCAGTCGCCGGGCGAGGTCGTCCCGGTCGCGGGTGGTCGTGCGCGGGCGGGGTGCCGTGGCCATGTCCACTCCCTTCGGGGCGCGTCCGGGTGTCAGGGCGCGACCGAGCCGAATCCGGTGAAGCCGCTCGGGTCGTGCCGGCCGAACGAGCCGTGTTCGAAGATCCCGTGTCCGACCTGCCCGTCCAGCGTGCAGCGGGCGGCGTGGTCGACGACCCCGTACGCGGCGCGCGGGTGCGCGGCCGGGTCGGAGAGGTCGTAGGTGCGGCGGTCGGTCCAGCCGCGCCCGCGCCAGGTGCCGTGCTGCCAGTCGTCGGCGGGCGGATAGCCCGCCCCCACGGCGAGCGGCGAGGAGGTGAGGACCTCGACGTCCAGCCGCAGCGGTTCCCGGTCCCGTGGGCCGGTGAGGTGGATGACGGCGGAGGTGGGCAGGCGGGTGCCGGACCGGTAGGTGATGTCGGTCTGTGGATGGCCGAGTTGGAGGTCGCGCGCGCCGTCGCGTACGAGCGTCGCGTCGTTCAGCGACCGATGGCCGTCGGCGTCCTCCTGGACGACGACCATCAGGAAGCGGTCCTCGAACCGGACCGGGCACCACACCCAGTGGAAGCCCTCCGCCGGATTCTCCTCCGCGAACCTGCCGCCCTCCTCCCCCGGGACCGGGCGCACGCCCCAGCTGCGGTCGCGGGTGCCGGTCCACCGGCCCGGGGACAGGAGGATCTCCTCGCCGCCGCGGCGGATCCAGCCCTCGCAGTGGCCCGCCTGCACGAAGCGCCTCCCCTCCAGGGTGAGGCGGCCGCCGCGCCGCTGGAGGTGGTGCGGCTCCCAGAGCGCGGGGAAGTCCGCCGTCCAGGTGATCTCGTACGACAGCCCGTCCGGGTCGGCGGGATCGGCCGCACAGCTCAGTACGAACTCCTTCAGAGGGCGTTCCACGCGGATCCGGAGCGGACCGACGGCCAGTTCCGTCCGGTCGTCCCCGAGCGCGTCCGACGCCCGCACCGCGTGCAGGAGGTCACCCCGCCGCAGGGTGGCGTACGCGTCGATCACCCCGAGGTTCGGATAGACACCGAGTCCCAGGATGAGCAACGCCCTTCCCTGGTGGTCGAAGACGTGGAAGATGCAGCGGTCGTAGGCGTTCCGGTCGCCGGTCGCGACGTGCTTCATGGACAGGGGCACCTGGTGCACGGGGTACTCGTCGAGGGCGACGGGGCGGTCGTCGGACATGTCAGGCCTCCCTGGGGGCACGGCAGTCGACCTCCGCTGGGGGTGCGGTCCCAGAGCGGAGAAATTGACGGTACGTCAGATATGGCGCGGGGGCCAGACGCCGTACCCCGACCCGCACACCCACACCGGCAGGCGGCGCCCCCCGCGCCGGCCCGCCGCGGCACCCCGTACGAGCCGGTCGCGAACTCACGCCCGATTGCGTGGGCCGGTGACCTGTCCGGCCACCCGCACGTTGCCCCGGCATGACCCTCAGCCATACGGCGACCGGGCGTGGGCGCCAGATCTTCGCCCCCGTGTCGGCAGAATCGGTTCGGCAGGTCCCCCCGCCCCCACCGGTCCCGGATCCCCCCATCTACCGCGCCCTGCTGCGCACATGGGCCGATCGCGGCCGCACGCTGCCGGGACTGCACGACCCGGAGTGGGTCCGGCTGGCGACGCCTCCGGCCGGCCCGTACCAGTTCGGCGCGGGCCAAGACCCCCGGGATGACGGGCGATGACCGTCCGCCGGACCCGATGGGCGCCCTCGACGATCTGCGGCCTCCTGCCCTCTCACCGACAGCGTGCGGCCGGAGCCGCCGGTCACCTGGACAGCCTCCTCGGTGATCAGCACGGCGCCGTCCGCGCGGCTGACGTACAGGAACCGGCGGGGTCCGGGCGGCACGCTCGCGCGGGAGCGCGACGGCTACACCCGCAACGGTGAGCCGAGCGGGTCGCTCAACCGGCCGTCGGGGCAAGGAGACCCGGGGCGGGAGCCCCCGGCCCCCGCCCCCTGTTCAGGAGTCCCGGCGGGCGGACTGCGGGGCCCGGTAGGAGGGGTCGATCTCCTCGACCGCCCGCATCGCGCCGCCCAGCGTCTTCACCAGCAGCTCGCGCATGGTGTCGCGGGGCAGGGTCGGGTGGCCGATCCAGTCGAGGGTCGCGCCCTCGACGCTGTAGAGCCAGGCGAGCAGCGCCATCCGGGGCAGCGGCGCGATCTTGCGCCTGCCGTAGGCCCCTTCGGCGATGGTCTCGACGATGACCTCGCGCACGCCCTCGCGGATGGCCTGCACCTCGGTGTCGAAGCCGACCCCGCCCGTGATGATCGTGCGGTACGAGGCCTGGTTGTGCTCGGCGTAGCGGAGATAGCCGTCGATGGTGCGGTGCACCCGCTCGGCGGGGGGCAGTTCGAGGCCGCCCGCCGCCCGGGAGACCAGGTCCGCCACGGAGTCCTCGACGATCGCGAGGTAATAGCCGCGCTTGGACTTGAAGTAGTAGTAGATCAGCCCTTTGGCGACGTGCGCCTGCCGCGCGATGTCGTCCATCGACAGTGCGTCGTAGGACGTGTCCGCGAACAACTTCCGCCCGATGGCGATCAGTTCGGTGCGGCGCGCCAGCGAACGATCGGTGCCGCGCGCCCGGGGGCGGTCGACAGCACGCTGTTGACTATGATTCAATTCCGGCCCTAGTCTCCGACTGCCAGCGGGACGTTGGCAGTATGACAGAACGATGCCACCTGCTCGTTCGACTCGGATCGACTGGCCGGACCCGCTGTCGGCGGGGCGCCGGAGCGATCAGCTCACAGCAGGCCGAGCTGCGTGACGAGCATCGCCAGGACCACGACAAAGATCCAGCCCACGACGTGTTCGAGGATCTTGGGACCGTCGTCCTTGGGGCCGCCGGTGCGGGCGCGGACACGGGGGTCGGTGGCGGAGGTCGCGGTCATGGCTTCTCGCAGACGTAGGGGTGCGGTCGGGTCCCCGCCCCTCACCGGCTCCCCACCGACCCGACCACCTTGCCACCGGAACGGGTTCCAGCGGTAGAGACCTTGGTCACCCCCCGCCGCTCCGGACACTTCGACCACCGTCGAATCGCCCCGATCCCCGCAACGGTGTGCCACAGGTGTGGGTCTCCTCACAGGACAGTGGTCAGCCAACCGAAAGGTCCTCGATGAGCACGTTCCGGACGCCTCGCCACCGAGCCCGCCTCGCTCTGGCGGCGGCGATCACGGTGGCAGCAGCCCTGACGGGTCCGGTCTCACAGGCCGCGACCTCCTCGTCCGCCGTCCCCTCCCCCTCCGCCGCGCCCTCCCCGGGTGCCGCGGGCCTCGGCGACCCGGTCTTCCCGCTCGACGGCAACGGCGGCTACCGGGTCGGCCGCTATCTCCTCGACTTCGACTGGCGGGCACCCGGCACACCCTTCGAGGCGGCCACGACGGTCAAGGCGACGGCCACCCAGGCCCTGTCCCGCTTCGACCTGGACTTCGCCGGCAACACCCTGCACTCGGTGACCGTGAACGGGACGACGGCCAGGGCCGTGCGCGACGGTGACGAGCTGGTGATCACCCCGGCGAAGCCGCTCGCGCAGGGCAAGCCGTTCACGGTCGAGGTCACCTACACCGCCGATCCGACCCAGCTGCGCCACCGGGACGACGCCATCGAGGACTACGGCTGGATTCCCACGCCCGACGGCACCGTGCTCTATCCGCAGCCCGACGGCGCCAAGATGATCTTCCCTTCGGACGACCACCCGAGCCGGCGCGCCCCGATCACCTTCCACATCACCACGCCGCCCGGTCTGACCGCCGTGGCCAACGGGAAGCTCACCGGCCGCACCGAACAGGCGGACGGGCGCGTGCGGTGGACGTACGACTCCGGACAGCCGATCGCGACCCAGCTCGCGCAGCTCGCGATCGGCAGGTTCACCTTCGTCGACAGCACCGGCCCGCACGGGCTGCCCCTGCGCGACGTGGTCCCGGACGGCCTGGTCGCGGCCACCGAGCAGTACCGCAAACTCACCGCGGACCACATCGCGTGGCTGGAGGAGCGGCTCGGCCCGTACCCCTTCGACCGGTACGGGCTGCTCGTCGGCGACACCGACCTGGGGGTGGCCCTGGAGACCCAGACGCTCTCCCTGATCCCGAAGGCCGACCTGCTCGGCGACCGGGTGAGCGCCGAACGCGACCTGGTGCACGAGCTCACCCACCAGTGGACCGGCGACAGCGTCGGCATCAGGACCTGGTCCGACCTGTGGCTGAGCGAGGGACACGCCCGCTTCTACGAACGGCTGTACTCGGAGGAACACGGCGGTGACAGCTTCGAGGCCACGATGAGGACGGCGTACGCCGCCCACGACCAGTGGCGGCACGACTACGGCGCCCCGGCCGAGCCGACCGAACCGAACCTCTTCAAGCGGATGCGGTACGACGGCTCGGCCCTCGTCCTGTACGCCCTGCGGGAGAAGGTCGGCCGGACGGTCTTCGGCGAGATCGAGCGGGCCTGGGCCACCCGGTACCGCGGAAGGGTCGCCGGCACCCAGGACTACATCGACCTGGCCTCCAAGGTCGCGGGCCAGGACCTGGACGGGTTCCTGCACCCGTGGCTCCACGGTTCGAGGACCCCGCCGATGCCGAACCACCCGGACTGGCGGGTCGACCCGGTGCAGGGCTGAACCGGGGGGGGCGGCCCGCTTCGGGGCCGCCCCCTCCTCACCGGACGCCGACCGCCGCGAGCGCCCGGCGCTGGCGCTCCGTCGGCTGCGCGGGGAAGTACAGGTAGCAGACGCCCCCGGTACCGGAGACGACCTTCCCGGAGGCGTTGTACCGCTTGGTGCGCAGCCAGATCGTCTCCCACTCGGACCGCCGGTAGACGCGGCGCACCGAGGCGTCGTCGGGCGAGGCCGGGTCGTTGGCGATCACGTCGCCGCCCGCGGTGAAGCCGACGACGGTCATGAGATGGCCGGAGGTGCCGTAACCCGCCCCGGTCAGCTCCGACTTGAGGAAGGACTGGGACGTCATGGCCGGGATACCGGCCGCGATCAGGGTCTCCAGGTCCGTGAGCGAGCCAAGTCGCGTGACCACACCCTGGAGGTCCTTGTACGTCGCCGCGTAGGCGGCGTTGAAGGGCCAGTTGCCGCAGCCGTCGTACTGGTAGTCGTAGGTGCAGCGGGCCGCGTGGCACACCTGCGGGTCGGCCAGACCCGGTTCGATCCAGGCCAGTTGTTCCGCTGTCGGCCTGCGCCCCCAGTACTCGATGATCATCTGTGAGGAGGTGGGGCTGCACCATGCCTCGCCGCCGTTGTCGTACTCGGGGTACTGGCCGGCGTGGATCTCCTGCGAGTAGCGCGGCACCGTCAGCTCATGGGCGAGCCCGGGAGCGGAGGCCGGGACCGTGAAACGGTCGGGGATGTCGGAGCCCATCGCGCCGAGCCGCCACACGGTGGGCGTGGCCCCGGAACCCGGGGCGCGGTACAGCGTCAGCCGCAGCCGGTACGAGACGAGCCGCAGGCCCGAGGCCGCGTCGTCGATGGCGAAGGTGTCCGTCCAGACGCTGCTTCTGCCGTCCTTCTGGCCGTCGACGGAGGTCCGCCTGATGTCCTGGTCGCCGGACGCCCAGCGTCCCATCACGTACCAGGGCGTGGCGGTGCCGTCGGAGTAGGTACCGGTGAGCTCGACCTGGAGCCAGGTGCCCGCGGGGGTGCGCGCGTTCCAGGAGGCGATGGCCTCGGTGGCGGGGACGGCCAGCCGGTGGACCGGTGAGGTCCAGGTCGCGTACTCCCAGGTGGCCGTCCTGCCGGTGTGCGGGTCCGTGTAGGCGACGGTGCCGGCCGGGGAGGCGATCACGAGACCCGGCCGGGTGCCCGATACGGCCCGCGCGCCCTTCGCGGTACCGGAGCGCCAGTCCGCGTACGAGGTCCAGGCGCGGTTGTCCACGGCGCGCGCGGGCGCGTGCCCTCGGCGTGCCTCCCGGGAGCGTGCTTCCGTCGCCTCGGCCGGAGTGGCCGCGGCACCGGTCGCCGCCGCGGCCACCGCCGCGGCCAGAATGGTTCTGCGGGACGGCTCTGAAGCTCTGGTCATGGGTGGGTGACCCCCGTTCGTCCGGATGCGGCAATTCCCAACTATGGACAGGGTGAGACGACTTCTGCCAGCACTTCGGCCCGTGCCACGCCCACCAATATTGGTCGGTACCACTGGCGTGACCTGCGAGACCGACGGACGATCCGACGCCGGTCATACCGAACGGCCGGGAATCGGCCCTTTCGGCGCGGATTCCCGACCGCTTTTCCCGGGCGCCCTTCGGGACTTCGCCCAAAGCTCCCCCTCTTCTTTTTCCGCCTGTTCTCCGCCTCTTCCACGCCTGTCCCCGAATTTCCGGCAACCGGTCCCGTGCGCCTTCTCCACGCGCTTTCCGCCCACTGATCCGGAAGAAATCGACCCGACCTAAAATGATCCCGGATATACCCGCACACACCTCACCAGACCCCGGGACCCCCCATTCACGAGCTCGCCTCCCACCTGCGCCGACTGCCCCCCTCCGCCGGCCCCGTCCGCCTGATCGGCGTCGACGGGCACGCGGGCTCCGGGAAGACCACGTTCACCGGACGGCTGGCCACGGCGCTGGGCGGCGCGCCCGTACTGCACCTCGACGACATCGCCACGCACGGGGAACTCTTCGACTGGACGGCACGCCTGCTGGAGCAGGTGATCGAGCCGCTGGGCCGGGGCACGGCGGCGCGCTACGCCCCGTACGACTGGACGGCCAGGGCCTTCGGGCCGGTGCGTGAACTGACGCCCGCGCCCGTGGTCCTCCTGGAGGGCGTCGGCGCCGGACGCCGCGCGCTGCGCCCGCATCTCGCGCGGCTGCTGTGGATGGAACTGCCTCACGACGAGGCCTGGACGCGCGGGCGCCGGCGGGACGGAGACGCGCAGAGCGCGTTCTGGGCCGAGTGGGTCGCGGCGGAACGTCGGCATTTCGCCGAGGATCCCTCAAGGCCCTTCGCGGATCTTCTGGTGCGGCAGTGTTCCGAGGGATACGAGGTGTTTTCGGGGCCTGCCGGGACTCTTGGACCGGACCAGTTCCTCACGCACGGTGACGGACCATCCGCAATGTGCTGAAGTCGTGAAGACCCTTGCGGGAGAAGTTCCGCCAGTGCCTCAACTCGGCTTGACCGGGGGGCCGTACAGGACTTACGTTCTGAATGTGCGGCCCCCCGGGGTCGCCCCGCAGACGCGAAGCCCCCGGTTGTTCCCCCGTGATCGGGGGCTTCGTTCTGCCCACACCCTTTCTTTTCGGGCGCCGCGCGCCGCGATTCGCTCACCCTGGGTCACCGGGTGAAGTGCGCCCCGTCTGCTCCCACCTCGTGCAACGGTGCTGTCGGCACCCTTCGGCAGGCCCATGCGGCGCAGGTACCATGCCTCTCGGTGCGACCTTCGGACGGCTTGCTCTGCGCACCGGTGCAACTCCCGTCCGCGGCGCAGCGGTTCGACCAAGCTGCCGACGGGCACCGGCCCGCTCGGAGAACCATCGGGGGCACGGTTTGTGGGGGACGTGATGGACTTCGGCACGCAGGGCCCGGAGGCCCCGGCCGACCTCGCCTGGATGCGAGGTGTGGACGCCTACACGATGGGCGCCTATCCGCAGGCGGAGGAGGAGTTCCGCACCGCGGTCCGGATGGACCCCGGCATGGCGGACGGCTGGCTCGGACTGCACGCGCTGCGCGTGGACACGACGACCGCGCTGCTGCGCATGTTCCGGCACCGGGACCGCTTCGGCGAACAGCGCTCCCGGCACCGGCGCACGCTGAACTCCTGGTACTGGCTGGGCTGGTGGGTGCAACCGGTGCTCGAAAGCCCGCGCGATCTGCTGCTCGCGCACGCCTCGCACTGGCTGGACGGCCGCCATGTCCCCGAGCTGGACCGGGCGTTGGCCGGGCTGCCGCCGGTGGACGCGGATCCCCAGGTGCGCTTCCTGCACGCCTGCCGGGCCTATCTCGTCAAGGACTGGGAGCAGTTGGTCCGGCACACGGACCCGCTGATCGACGATCCGATGCTGGGTATAGAGGCCGGTCTCTTCGGCGGCATGGCCCGGGTCCGTCTGGAGATGTTCGGGCAGGCGGAGCCGCTGCTGGCATCGGCGCTGATGCGCTGCCGCAGCGAACAGCCCCAGCGCAAGGAGCTGCGGTACTGGCTGGCCCGGGCACACGAGGGCACCGGCCGGTCGGCCGCCGCGCTGCCGCTGTACCGGGCCGTGCACCGAGTCGACCCCGCCTTCATGGACACCTCGGCTCGGCTCGCCGCGATCTCCGAGGGCGACGGGTACGACGATGCCGCCGCCGACCTGGCGGCGATCACGCTCACAGGGATCGGGCAGGACGTCATGGACGGCCCGGACGGCCTGGATCCGTTGTGGGGAGGAGAGGGCCGTGACCTCCGGCTCCCCGAGGCGGACCCGCTGCCGCCCGGCGCGGTGTCACCGGAGACCGACATGGTGCGGGAGAAGGCCGTGGTGCCGGTCAGGCCGCTGCCCGCCGGACCGACCGACCCGGCACTGCTCGAGGAGGCGCTCGCCGAACTGGAGCGCATGGTCGGTCTTGAGCCCGTGAAGCGCCAGGTCAAGGCGCTGTCGGCACAGTTGAACATGGCGCGGCTGCGGACCGGGCAGGGGCTGCCGGTCCAGCCGCCGAAGCGGCACTTCGTCTTCTCCGGCCCCTCGGGCACCGGCAAGACCACCGTGGCCCGCATTCTCGGCCGGGTCTTCTACGCGCTCGGTCTGCTCGGCGGCGACCACCTCGTGGAGGCGCAGCGGGCGGATCTGGTGGGCGAGTATCTGGGCCAGACCGCCGTCAAGGCCAATGAGCTGATCGACTCCGCGATCGGCGGGGTTCTCTTCGTGGACGAGGCGTACTCGCTGTCCAACTCGGGATACGGCAAGGGCGACGCGTACGGCGACGAGGCCCTGCAGGTGCTTCTGAAGCGGGCCGAGGACAACCGCGACCACCTGGTCGTCATCCTCGCCGGATACCCGGAGGGCATGGACCGTCTGCTCGCCGCCAACCCCGGACTGTCCTCGCGCTTCACCACCCGCGTCGACTTCCCGTCCTACCGCCCCCTCGAACTCACCTCCATCGGCGAGGTGCTGGCCGCGGAGAACGGTGACATCTGGGACGAGGAGGCGCTGGACGAGCTGCGCTCGATCGCCGGGCACGTCGTCGATCAGGGGTGGATCGACGAGCTCGGCAACGGGCGGTTTCTGCGGACGCTGTACGAGAAGAGCTGCGCGTACCGGGATCTGCGGCTGTCCGGGTATCCGAACACGCCGTCGCGGGACGATCTGTCCACGCTTCGGCTGCCGGATCTCATGCAGGCGTACGGGGAGGTGTTGTCGGGGCGCGGGCCCCAGGACCCCTCGGCCCTGTGACCCGGGGGTGCCCCGTCGCCCCTGCCCTGCCCTGGGGGCTCCGCCCCCGGACTCCCGCCAGGGGCGCTGCGCCCCCTGGACCCCCGCCTTCGCCCGAAGGGCTCGTCCTCAAACGCCGGACGGGCTGGAGATGCGGGCCTGCGCGGATCTCCGCCGTCGCCCGAAGGGCTCGTCCTCAAACGCCGGACGGGCTGGATATCCGGGCCTGCGCCGGTGGGCCCGGACGGACCGGAGATACCGGCCTGCGCCGGTGGGCCCGGACGGACCGGAGATGTGCGCCCGCGCCGGTGGGCCCGGACGGACCGGAGATGTGCGCCCGCGCCTCGAAGGGCCGACGGCAGGTCAGGCGTTTCAGCCCGTCCGGCGCTTGAGGACGAGGCCATCCAGGCCGATACCGGGATCCAGGCCGATACGGGGGTCCCGGGGCGGAGCCCCCGGGTGCCCCCGCCGGGTCACGTCGCCAGTGCCTCCTCCGTGGCGTCGCTGCGCGCCACCGTCCTGAGGGGTGCCGTGGTCACCACCGTCACATTCCGGTGTGCCGGATCGCGTACCTCGCCGACCAGCAGCTCCAGCACGTCCTCCAGCGCCACGAGCCCGAGTACCTTCCCCGACGCGTCGGCGACCTGCGCGAGGTGCGTGGCGGCGCGGCGCATCACGGTCAGGGCGTCGTCGAGGGGGAGCTCCGACCGCAGGGTCGTCATGTGCCGCCAGATCTGCTGGGGCACCGCGCGCTCCGACTCCTCCACGTCGAGGACGTCCTTCACGTGCAGATAGCCCATGAAGGCACCGTTCTCCGCGACCACCGGGAAACGGGAGTACCCGGTGCGCGCGGTGAGGGCGACGACCTGGCCGGGGGTGACCGAGGCGCCCACGGTGACCAGGGACTCGCGGTCCAGGAGGACGTCCGTCACCGGCCGGGAACCCAGCTCCAGGGCGTCCTCGAGGCGCTCCTGCTCCTCCGGGTCCAGCAGGCCGGCCTGGCCCGAGTCCTCGACCAGGCGGTTGAGCTGCTCGCTCGTGAAGACCGCCTCGACCTCGTCCTTGGGCTCCACCCGGAACAGCTTCAGGATCAGTCGCGCGCACGCGCCGAGGGCCACCGTGACCGGCCGGCACAGGCGGGCGAAGGCGACCAGCCCCGGGCTCAGCCACAGCGCGGTCTTCTCCGGCGCGGCCATCGCCAGGTTCTTCGGGACCATCTCGCCGATGACGAGGTGGAAGAAGACCACCAGGGCGAGCGCGATGACGTATCCGAGGGGGTGGATCACGCCGTCCGGCAGACGGACCGCCTCGAAGACGGGCTCCAGCAGATGGGCGACGGTCGGCTCGGCGACCGCGCCGAGGGTCAGTGAGCAGATGGTGATGCCGAACTGGGCCGCGGCCATCATCTGCGGCAGCCGCTCCAACCCGTACAGGACCTGGCGGGCCCTGGCGGACTCCAGCGGCTCGATCTGGCTGCGTCGCACGGAGACGAGCGCGAACTCGGCGCCGACGAAGAAGCCGTTGGCGAGCACCAGGGCAACGGCGAAGAGGAGTTGGAGCACGCTCATCGGACGGCCTCCGGGGCGAGGGCCGCGTCCGCGATCCGGACCAGCCGGACCCGCTCGGCGCGGTAGTGCCCGACCTGGCGCACCGAAAGGCGCCAGCCCGGAAGTTCCGCCCTGTCACCGGGTGCCGGGATGCGGCCGAGCAGATCGGCGACGAGACCCGCCACGGTCTCGTACGGCCCCTCGGGCACATCCAGTCCTATGCGTTGCAGGACGTCGACACGGCAGCTGCCGTCGGCGTCCCAGGCGGGCCGTCCCTCCTCGGGCGGCGCCACGGCGAGCTCCGGCAGGTCCTGTCCGTCGTGCTCGTCGCGGACCTCGCCGACGAGTTCCTCGACGATGTCCTCCAGGGTGACGACGCCCGCCGTACCGCCGTACTCGTCGACGACGACGGCGATGGGCTGCTCGCTGCGCAGCCGTTCCAGGAGCGGCTGCACGGGCAGCGTCTCCGGGACGAGCAGCGGGGGCTGGGCGATCCGGCCGACGGGGGTGCGCAGCCGGTCGTGCGAGGGCACCGCGAGGGCGTCCTTGAGATGGACCATGCCGACCACCTCGTCGATCCGCTCCCGGTAGACGGGGAAGCGGGACAGGCCGGTGGCCCGGGTGAGGTTGACGACGTCCTCCGCCGTGGCCGTCGACTGGAGGGCGCTGACCCTCACCCGCGGTGTCATGACGTGCTGCGCGGTGAGACCGGCCAGCGAGATGGTCCGTACGAAGAGATCCGCGGTGTCCTGCTCCAGGGCACCGGCCTGGGCCGAGTGCCGGGCCAGGGAGACGAGCTCGCCGGGGGTGCGGGCGGACGCCAGCTCGTCGGCGGGTTCGACGCCGAGTGCCCGTACCAGCCGGTTGGCGACCGTGTTGAGCGCGGCGATCACCGGCCGGAAGAGGCTGGAGAAAACGTGCTGCGGGCCCGCCACGAAGCGGGCGACCTGCAGCGGCTTGGAGACCGCCCAGTTCTTCGGCACGAGTTCGCCGACGACCATCTGCACGGCCGCGGCGAGCAGCATGCCGGTCACCACGGCCACGCCGGACACGGCGCCCTCGGGCAGGCCGAGCGCGGTGAAGGGTCCGTGGAGCAGCTCGGCGAGCGCCGGTTCGGCGAGCATGCCGACGACGAGCGAGGTGATGGTGATGCCGAGCTGGGTGCCGGAGAGCTGGAAGGACAGCTCCTTGAGCGAGTTGACGACGGTACGGGCCCGTCGGTCGCCTTCGGCCGCCGCCTTCTCGGCGTCCGGTCGCTCGACCGTGACGAGGCCGAACTCCGCCGCCACGAAGAAACCGTTGGCGAGGATCAGCAGGAACGCAGCCGCGAGAAGCAGCAGGGGGATGGTCATGCCGCCGCCTCGATGGGTCGGGAGGGGGCGGCGCAGGTACTACAGGACGATCCGTCCATCGCTGGAGGGAGTCACTCCTCGGGTAGCAGGGGGCCTCTGAGTACCGGGTGGCACGTCAGTGGCGGAGGCGCAACGAAAACGCCTCCGCCAACAGGTTAATCAAGACATGGGCCCGCGGGGCAGGGTGGAAGGCCGAGAGTCAGCCGTGATGTTGCTCCGGGTCGCCGATCGAGCGGGCTTCGGCCAGTGCCCGCAGGGTGCGGGCGTCGTCGATCGCGCGCTGTCGGGCGATGCCCGGCTGGATGCCGAGCGCCGGAAGACTGGTGCCGTCACTGAGGTTGAGGAACACCCAGGGGTCGCCGGGGCGCAGGTTGACCTGGAGGATCTCCGCCCAGTCCAGGTGCCGGCTGCTGGCGATGTTGACGACTGTGACTCCGCTCTCATCGGCGACGACCTTGGGCCGGGACAGGAGCATGAGGACGCCGAGAAGCAGCGCGGCGGTGAAGACGAAGCTGACGCGCTCCCCCGGGCTGAGCTGCTCCAGGAGCATCGCGACCGTCGTGATGACCACGAAGATGGCGACGCCCGCGATGAGCAGGACGGCCCGGGTCCGGGACGGCCGGAACGTGACGGGGAGTTCGGGAAGGTCGGGCATGGTTCGGGCGGTCCTCAGAGGCGGCAGGCGTGGATGGCCGTGGTCAGGATGGCCCGCGCGCCGAGCGCGTACAGGTCGTCCATGATCCGCTGCGCCTCCTTGGCGGGCACCATCGCGCGGACGGCCACCCAGCCCTCGTTGTGCAGGGGCGAGATGGTCGGCGACTCCAGGCCGGGGGTGAGCGCGACGGCCTGCTCCAGGTGCTCGGCGCGGCAGTCGTAATCCATCATCACGTACGTGCGTGCGACCAGGACGCCCTGCAGGCGGCGCAGGAACTGCTGGACCTTGGGCTCGGCGTCCTCGGCGGTGTCGGCTTCCACACGGCGGATGACGACGGCCTCGGACTTCATGATCGGCTCACCGAAGACCTCGAGGCCCGCGTTGCGCAGCGAGGTGCCGGTCTCGACGACGTCCGCGATGACCTCGGCGACACCGAGCTCGATCGCGGTCTCGACGGCGCCGTCGAGGTGGACGACGGAGGCGTCGATGCCGTTGGCGGCGAGGTGGCCCGCGACGATGCCCTCGTAGGAGGTGGCGACGGTCAGGCCGACGAGATCGTCGACGCTCTTGGCGGTGCCGGGCTTGCCGGCGAAACGGAACGTGGAGCGGGCGAAGCCGAGCGGGAGGATCTCCTCGGCCTTGGCTCCGGAGTCGACGAGCAGGTCTCGTCCTGTGATGCCGATGTCGAGTCGGCCCGAGGAGACGTAGATCGCGATGTCGCGGGGGCGGAGGTAGAAGAACTCGACCTCGTTGCCCGGATCGACGATCCTGAGCTCCTTGGACTCCCGGCGCTGCCGGTAGCCGGCCTCATGCAGCATCTCCGCCGCAGGTCCTGACAGGGAACCCTTGTTGGGGACGGCGATGCGCAGCATGAGGTCGGCTTCCTTTGTTGATGCGTACGTCTGTTGGTTCGTACGCCGGCTGGGTGAGGGACTCGGCTCAGAGGTGGGCGTACACGTCGTCGAGGGAGATTCCGCGCGCCACCATCATCACCTGGACGTGGTAGAGGAGCTGGGAGATCTCCTCGGCGGCGGCGTCCTTGCCCTCGTACTCGGCGGCCATCCAGACCTCCGCGGCCTCTTCGACGACCTTCTTGCCGATGGCATGGACGCCCTTGCCCACCAGCTCGGCGGTGCGTGAGGTGGTGGGGTCGCCGTTGGCGGCCTTCTGCTGGAGCTCGGTGAAGAGCTCCTCGAACGTCTTCTTGGACATGGTGCTGCCCACCCTACGCGCCCGAGCCGGTGCCTCAGCGCCAGGGTTCGGATACTGAGCGCAGTGTGGCCGCGGTCGCCACGGCGGCCGTCACCGCCTCGTGCCCCTTGTCCTCTCGGGAGCCCTCGACGCCCGCCCGGTCCAGGGCCTGCTCCTCGGTGTCACAGGTCAGTACGCCGAAGCCGATGGGGACGCCGGTGTCGATGGAGACCTGGGTGAGGCCCTGGGTGACGCCCTGGCACACATATTCGAAGTGGGGTGTGCCGCCGCGGATGACGACGCCGAGCGCGACGATGGCGTCGTAGCCGCGGCCCGCCAGGACCTTGGCGACGACCGGGAGCTCGAAGCTGCCCGGGACCCTCAGCAGGGTCGGCTCGTCGATTCCCAGCTCGTGCAGGGCGCGCAGCGCGCCGTCCACGAGGCCGTCCATCACCTTTTCGTGCCACTGCGCCGCGATGACCGCGACGCGCAGGTCGCCGCAGTTGCGTACGGACAGTTCGGGTGCACCCTTGCCGCTCACGTCTCTCCTCAGTGCTTTTGTGCCGTGTTGCCGGTCGTGCCGTTGTCACTGGATCCGGCTGTTGCTGGATCCGGCTGTTACTGGATTCCGCGGGTGTTGGCTCCCGCGGGTGTCATGGGTTGCCTCAGGCGGACGCGGTGGGCGTCTCCAGCCAGGGCAGGTCGTGCCCCATCCGGTCCCGCTTGGTGCGCAGGTAGCGGAGGTTGTGCTCGCCCGCCTGGACGGGCATCGGCTCCCGCCGGGTGACCCGGAGGCCGTACCGGACGAGCGCGTCGGTCTTGTCCGGGTTGTTGGTCAGCAGGCGCAGGCTGTGGACGCCGAGGTCCTCCAGGATCCGCGCGCTCGCGCCGTAGTCCCGGGCGTCGGCGGGCAGGCCGAGTTCGAGATTGGCGTCGAGGGTGTCCCGGCCGCGTTCCTGGAGCTCGTAGGCGCGCAGCTTGGACAGCAGTCCGATGCCCCGCCCCTCGTGCCCGCGCAGATAGACGACGACACCGCGGCCCTCGGCCTGGATGCGCTGCAGGGAGGTCTGCAGCTGGGGGCCGCAGTCGCAGCGCAGCGAGTGGAGGACGTCGCCGGTCAGGCACTCGGAGTGGACGCGGACGAGGACGTCCTCGCCGTCGCCGATCTCGCCGTGGACGAGGGCGACGTGTTCGACCCCGTCGGCGGTGGAGCGGTAGCCGTACGCCGTGAACTCGCCGAAGGCGGTGGGCAGCTGCGTCCTGGCTTCGCGGCGGACCGCGGGTTCGGCCGGGGGTGCCCCCTGGTCGAGCGGGGCCGGCAGCTGGGGGGAGCGGCGGTAGGCGATCAGGTCCTCGATGGAGATGATGGTCAGGCCGTGCTTGCGGGCGAACGGGATCAGTTCGGGAAGGCGGAGCATGCGGCCGTCCTCCCCCGCGATCTCCACGATGGCGCCCGCGGGGCGCAGGCCGGCCAGCCGGGCCAGGTCGACGGCCGCCTCGGTGTGGCCGTTGCGGACGAGGACGCCGCCGGGCCTGGCGCGCAGCGGGAAGATGTGGCCCGGCCGGACGAAGTCCCCCGCCCCGGCCTGGCCCCCGGCCAGCAGCCGGAGTGTGGTGGCGCGGTCGGCGGCCGAGATGCCGGTGGTCACGCCGTGGGCGCCGGAGGCGTCCACCGAGACCGTGAACGCCGTCCTCATCGACTCGGTGTTGTTCTCGACCATCTGGGGGAGCTGGAGGCGGTCGAGTTCGTCGCCTTCCATGGGTGCGCAGATCAGTCCGCGGCACTCGCTCATCATGAACGCGATGATCTCGGGGGTGGCCTTCTCGGCGGCGATGACGAGGTCGCCCTCGTTCTCCCGGTCCTCGTCGTCGACGACGACGATCGGCCGGCCCGCCGCGATGTCGGCGATGGCCTTCTCGACCGGGTCGAGCGCGAAGTCCGAGATGTCCTGCTCGTGGCCGGTGCTGTACCAGACGGGGGCGGCGGTCATGCCGGGACTCCTTCCAGGAGGGGCTGCCCGGCCTTGCGGGAGCGCAGCCACCAGTCGCGCATGCCCCACAGGACGAGCGCGCCGTAGACGACGTAGACGAAACCGGAGAAGGCGAAGCCGTTGGCGAAGTTGAGCGGGACGCCCACCACGTCGACCAGCAGCCAGGCGAACCAGAACTCGACCACGCCGCGTGCCTGGGCGTACATGGCGATGACCGTGCCGACGAAGATGTAGGCGTCCGGCCAGGGGTCCCAGGACAGCGACGGGTACGCGTGGAACAGGGCGCTCACCGCGAGGGTGCCGACGGCCGCGGCGCCCGCCAGGCAGGCGCGCTCGCGCCAGGTGGCGAACCGTACGGCGATGGAACCGTCCTGGCCCTGACCCCGGCCGCGGTTCCACTGCCACCAGCCCCACAGGGCGACGACGATGACCACGAGCTGCTTCCCGGCGCTGCCGGAGAGATGGGCCGAGGCGAAGGCGGTGAGCAGGATGACGCCGGACAGGAGCTGTACGGGCCAGCTCCAGATGGAGCGCCGCCAGCCGAGCGCGAGAGCGATCAGACCGATCACGTTGCCGATCATGTCCGACCACTTGATGTGCTGTCCGAAGAGTGTGAACGCCTCGGAGTTGAGCCAGTTCACGGCCGGCTCCCGGAGGTGTCCGGCAGCGCGACCGGCTGCTCGCCCCGGGCACCGAGCAGCCGCTCGACGTACTTGGCGATGACGTCCACCTCGAGGTTGACCGGGTCGCCGGGCTGCTTGCGGCCGAGCGTGGTCAGGTCGAGGGTGGTGGGGATGAGGCTGACGGTGAAGTGGTCCGGAGCCGCGTCGACCACCGTCAGGCTGATGCCGTCGACGGTGATGGAACCCTTCTCGACCACGTACCGGGTGAGGTCCGCGGGCAGCGAGATCTTCACGATCTCCCAGTGCTCGGACGGCTTGCGCTCGAGGACCGTGCCGGTGCCGTCGACATGGCCCTGGACGATGTGTCCGCCGAGGCGGTCACCCACGGCCATGGGGCGTTCGAGGTTGACGCGGGAGCCGACGGCGAGGGCACCGAGGCTGGAGCGGTTCAGGGTCTCCGCCATGACGTCGGCGGTGAATTCGTCGCCCTCGTGGTCGACGACGGTGAGACAGACTCCGTTCACGGCGATGGAGTCGCCGTGCCGTGCGCCCTGCGTGACGACGGGTCCGCGCAGACGGAAGCGGGAGGCCTCGTCGAGATTCTCGACGGCGGTGACCTCACCCAGCTCTTCGACGATTCCGGTGAACACTTCCCGGGTCCTCCTGCCTCATGGGGCACGGACTCCGGGGCCTGTCGATGACGACAGAATGAAACGGACTACGGCACCGGGAACGATGCCGAAGGCGGACCCGTCCCGAAGGACACGTCACGACAACCGGCAGCGCGCACGAATGCCCGCCCGCCGCGCACTGCCTCCCATCCGGACTTTAACCGTCGGTCCAGGAATTTCACCTGGTCAACCGGCCGCTGGAAGCGACCGGGTCGCGGACTGTAACCGCCGGTTCGGACTTTCACCGACCCCGGAGTGCGCTGCTTCTGGTACAGCATCAGTGTGCCACGCCCTGTCCATGCCCATGCGGGTGAAGTTCTGTGGGGTGCCTCACAGGTTGTCCGAATGGACTTCTGGCGCGGCGCAGGGGCGCTCAACTCCCGCGACGGTGCGCATACTTGACGGCGGAGCTGATATTGGTCCATACCTATTGACGCTCTGGTCTAGTCCTCTTAGTGTCGGCGATCAAGGTTTGCAGAAGCCGAGGTGGCCTACTCGCCCCCTGAGCGACCCGGCGGCGGTGACGGAGGCCCTTGCCCCGCCGCCGGGTCTCCCCACCGGGGAGAGACGCTCCGCCGAGCGCCTCCGGGAACTCCGCTCCCGGGCCCCCGACTTCTCCCTCCCGGCCGCGCGCCCGGGACGAGGGGCGTGACGCGGTGGATCACCGCGGATGCGGTGCGAACAGGTCGTCCTGGGCCGACTCCCGGGCGGTCAGGAGGGCACCGCGCAGCACCGCGCCTCCGCCCAGCGAGCCGGCCCGCACCTCGGCCGGCAGCGGGGACATCCGGGCCAGCCTCTCGCCGACCCGCCCGGCCAGCGCCTCCCCGCCCGCCTGCCCCACCTCACCGCCGAGCACCACGCAGCCGGGGTCGAGGACGGCCACGACGGACGCGGCGCCGACGGCGAGGCGGTCGGCGAGGGCGGCGAGGAATCGGTCCGCGAGGTCGCGCGGGAAGCGTTCGGTGCCGGCGCGGGACACGGCCGCCACCGCCGCGCGCACCAGTGCCGCCGCCCGTGGTTCACCGGGTGACTCCGCCGCCTCCAGCCCGAAACCCGCGGCGAGTTCGGCGATCGCGGCGGCTCCGGCCAGCGAGTGGAAGCCTCCCTCGCAGTCCGTCGCGGACGGCAGCGTGGTGGTTCCCGGCACCGGCAGGAACCCGATCTCGCCGGTGCCGCCCGAGGCCCCGCGGCGGAGTCTGCCGTCGAGGACGACGGCCGCACCGGTGCCGTGGCCGAGCCAGAGGAGGACGAAGGTGTCCCGGTCCCGGGCCGCACCCTCGCGCTGCTCGGCGAGGGCGGCGAGGTTCGTCTCGTTCTCGACGATGACCCGGGCGGGCAGGCGCTCCTGGAGGGCCGCGACCAGGCGGCGGTGCCATTCGGGCAGACCGGAGGAGTCCCGGAGTTCACCGGTGGCGGGGTCGATGAGACCCGGTGCCCCGATGCCGACGGTGTGCAGCCGCTCGGCCCCGGCCTCCTTCGCGGCCCGCTCCACCAGGGCGACCGCCTGCTCGACGGCGGGCCCCGTGCCGGCGTCGTCCGTGATGGGCACCGACGCCCGCGCGAGCTCCGCGCCGAGCAGATCGGCGACGACGACCGTGACGCCCTCGGTGCGCACGTCCAGGGCGGCCAGCTGCGCCCGGTCCGCGACGATCCCGTACAGCCGGGCGTTCGGGCCGCGCCGCTGCTCCCCCGACTCCCCCACGACCGAGATCAGTCCGGCGGCGGTCAGGCGTTCGACGAGGTCGGCGACGGTGGGCCGGGACAGGCCCGTGAGCTGCTTCAGCTGTCCGGCCGTCAGCGGGCCCTCCTGCTGCAGCAACCGCAGGGCGAGCCGGTCGTTGATGGCCCGGGCCGTGCTCGGAGATGCGGGCATGCCGGGATCTTCCCAGATCACGGAGTCCTCCCTGATCGGCGGGGCCCGCCGGCGCGGGACCCGGGGCGTACGGCTGCCGGCCCGGACGGCCGGGAACTCACCTGTCTATCAGGCAGGGTCCCTGATAGTTTACGGCGGCAGCATGGAGAGCGGAGCCGGGAGGGCGGGAATGACAGGGACGACGGGAACACCGGGTGCCGTGGTCCAGGACGCGGCCGAGGTGAGGCGGGCCCGGTACGCCGTGGCCGCCGTGTTCGCGGTGCACGGCGCGGTGACGGGCTCGTTCGCCACCCGCGTGCCCTGGATCCAGGACCACGCGTCCGTCAGCACGGGCCAGCTCGGACTGGCCCTGGCTTTCCCGGCCATCGGGGCGTCCCTCGCGATGCCGCTGGCGGGCCGGATCAGCCACCGCTTCGGTGCTCGCGCCGCGCTGCGCGGACTGATCTCCCTGTGGACGCTGGCGCTGGTCCTGCCGTCCGTCGCGCCGAACCTCTACACCCTGTGCCTGGCACTCTTCGTCTACGGCGCGACGGCGGGCATGGCGGACGTGGCGATGAACGCGCTCGGCGTCGAGATCGAGAA
The DNA here is from genome assembly GCF_042887295.1 of Streptomyces sp. NPDC057950. NCBI lineage: Bacteria > Bacillati > Actinomycetota > Actinomycetes > Kitasatosporales > Streptomycetaceae > Streptomyces > Streptomyces sp. NPDC057950. The sequence continues at coordinate 44,780 of NZ_JBHVPP010000028.1, read as the reverse complement.
CCGCCTCGGCCGGTCGATCATGTCGGGGCTGCACGGCATGTGGAGCGCGGGCGCGCTGGTCGGATCGGCGGGCGGCACCCTCGCCGCGCATCTCGGTTCGGACGCGCGTCTGCATCACGTTCTGGCGGCCGGGGTCCTGACGGTCCTGGGACTCACCGCGTGCCGATGGGTCCTGGACCTGCGGCCGACCGAGGACGAGGTACCCCCGCCGCGCTTCGCGCTGCCGCCGAAGTCGGCGCTGCTCATCGGCGCGATCGGCTTCTGCGCCGTGTTCGCCGAGGGCGCGAGCCTGGACTGGTCGGCGGTCTACCTCAAGGACGAACTCGGCACCTCGGCCGGGCTCGCGGCGGCGTCGACGACCGGCTTCATGCTGACCATGGCGCTGGCCCGGCTCGCGGGAGACGCCGTGGTGAACCGGTTCGGCGCGGTACGCACCGTGCGCGCGGGCGGTGCGCTGGCCGTGCTCGGCGGCCTGCTCGTCGTCGTCGCGGGCAACCCTGCGGTCGCGATGGGCGGCTTCGCCCTGCTGGGCCTCGGGATCGCGGTCGTCGTCCCGCTCTGCTTCGCCGCGGCGGGCCACGCCGGCCCCAACCCCAGCCAGGCCATCGCGGGCGTCGCCACCATCACGTACACCTCGGGCCTGGTCGCGCCGAGCGCGATCGGCTCGCTGGCCCAGGCGACCAGTCTGGTGGTGTCGTTCGGACTGGTCACGGTCCTGGCGAGCGGACTCGCCGTGTTCGCGGGTGTGCTGCGCGCGGGCGAGCGCGACCGTCCGAAGGTCAGTCGTCCGAACGCAGCAGTTCCCGGCCCACGGTCCTGAAGCGGTCGCTCCACGACGTCGGGCGCAGTGTGCCGGCGTCGAGCCGGACCAGGACCCGGGTCCCGCGCGCGTAGGTGACCGCGCCGTCCGACGAGCAGAAGCGGAAGCCGTACGTCAGTCCGGTGTCGCCCAGCCGCTCCAGCCACAGGTGGACGGCGTACGCGCCGGGCCGGTCGACCGGCACCTCGTAACTGATCCGCAGTTCCCTGACCGCGTTGCAGAAGTCGCCCGCGGCCTCCCAGTCGCCCTCGAAGCCGAAGCCGTGCTCGTTCCAGAGGGCCGTCCAGGCGCGTTCGACCAGCACGGGATAGCGGGCGTTGTGGAGCAGCCCCAGCGCGTCGAGGTCGTCGAAGTGGACGGTGACGGGGAGCAGTCTCCCGTACGGGAGGGCGGGGGCGACGGGGGCTTCGGCGGTCACGGGCGGGGCTCCTGAGGGTGCCGGGAGGGGCGGTGGGGGCACCCCATCCTAAGCAGCCGCTCAGGAGCCCCTGATCAGGGTGTTCGTACGCCGCCGGGTCGGCCCGCGCCCGGACCGCCGGGTCAGCCCGCGATGGAGTCGAGCTGCTCCGCCGCCGGCCGCAGTGCCCAGAGGTCGCCGCCGGGCGGTGCCTCCAGCCGCGGCACGGCGGCGCGCGCCGCCCGGTCGCCCGCGTCGGCCGCCGCGTGCACGACGTCGCTCGCCGCGAAGCGGTGGAACTCCAGTTCCGGGTAGGGCCACGGGGCGGCTCCCGTGGCGGCCGGCAGCAGTTGGCCGACCGCCTTGAACAGGCTCTGCCCGTCCGGCCCCCGGTACGCCCACAGGTCCACTCCGACGTGCCGGCCTATGGCCGCGAGGCGGGTGTAGGCGACGAGGTCGAAGGTCGAGTAGTGCCAGCTGCGGGTGCGGGCGAGTTCCTGGGGCTGGGTGCCGTCGGCGGCGATCTGCGGGTCGATGCGCCTGGACCGCGCGTCGAGCACGGTCCGCCGGGCCAGTTCCCGGTCGCCGGTCGCGTACGCCAGGGCGGCGAGCTGCATGTCGTAGAAGGTGCCGTGGTTGTTCGCGGCGGCGCCCTCCTCGACACCGAAGGGACTGTCCACCAGCCAGTCGCGGAAGTCGGTGTTCCAGGAGCGCATGGCCGTGCGGTCGGTCCTCGACCAGCCGGGGGCGCCGGTGTCGAGGATCGCGACGGCGTCCAGGACGCTGGTGTAGGACTGCGAGAAGTCGATGATGCCGATGGCCCGGCCGTCGTACTTGCAGGGGATGAACTGCCCGTGGTCCAGGTTCGGGTTCATCCGGGTGGTCGGGGCGAGGAACCAGGTGCGCAGAACGGTGGCGGCCTTCTGGGCGTACTGCTTCCTGCCGGTGTAGTACCAGGCGAGTGCCAGGTCGTACGTCGAGTCGAAGACCTTCTCGACGTCCTGGCGGTCGGTGCCGGTGTCGACCTCGGGGTTGCGCTGCCCGTCGCGCTGGACATAGGGGCAGCCCCACGGGTTGTCGGCGGTCGCGGGCCGCGAGGGCCACCAGTACGGGGCCTGGCTGAGGTAGTCGTGGACGTCGCCGCCGGGGGCGGGCTTCGGCTTGTCGACGACCGTCCAGGGGCCCTGGTCCAGCCAGCCGTCGGCGCGGGCCGTGAGGTTCGCGACCGCGTGCCGGAGTCCGGCGTCGCCGTGGTCCAGACGGATCTTCGTCCGTTGCAGCCGGGCGCCGTCGAGGACCGCGGTGGCGGGGGCCTTCGGTGCCGGACGGCCCGCGTGGGCCGAGGCGGTGGTCGGGACGACGGCGGCCGCGAGGGCGACCACGGCCGCCAGGACCACACCCGCACGGGGTCTTCTACCCATCGAACACTCCGATCAGACATGTGAACGTTGTTCATGAGTGGGACCGTGCGAGCGTAGAACCGCCAGATAGCCATGACAATGGTGCGGACCGATTCACGTACAGAGAAAGCGAAGTCGCACCATGGATCTCGGCGTGCGCTGGAAACTTCACGGCGACGGGCGCAACCCCGCGCCAGGAGCCGTCGTCCGCCCCGACGAACGCCTCTCCTGGCCGCGCACCGTCGGGCTCGGCGCCCAGCACGTGGTGGCGATGTTCGGGGCCTCCTTCGTGGCGCCCGTACTGATGGGGCTAGACCCGAACCTCGCGATCATGATGTCCGGTGTCGCGACGGTCGTCTTCCTGCTCGCCACCCGCGGCCGGGTGCCCAGCTATCTCGGCTGTTCGCTCTCGTTCGTGGGTGTCGCCGCGATCATCCGCGCGCAGGGCGGCACGAGCGCGACGGTGACCGGCGCGGTGTTCGTCGTGGGCGTCGTCCTGTTCCTGGTGGGGCTCGCCGTGCAGCGGTTCGGGGCTCGGATCATCCACGCCGCGATGCCGCCGGTCGTCACCGGCGCCGTCGTCATGCTGATCGGCTTCAACCTGGCTCCGGTGACCGCGTCCACGTACTGGCCGCAGGACCAGTGGACGGCGCTGCTCGTGATGCTGTTCACGGGGCTGTCCGTGGTCTGCCTGCGCGGATTCTGGTCCCGGATCGCGATCTTCCTCGGCCTGGTGTTCGGATACGTGATCTCCTGGCTCTTCGACCGGATCTTCGGAAAGATCCACTCGGTCGACGCGGGCGGCAAGGTCACCGACCACTGGCGACTGGACCTCTCCGGTGTCGGCCGGGCGGACTGGATCGGGCTGCCGCACTTCCACGGCCCCTCGTTCCAGTGGTCGGCGATCCTCGTCGCGCTGCCGGTCGTGATCGCGTTGGTCGCCGAGAACGCGGGCCACGTCAAGGCGGTCGGCGAGATGACCGGCGACCCGCTGGACGACAGGCTGGGCACCGCGATCTCCGCGGACGGCGCCGCCTCGATGCTCTCCACGGCGTTGGGCGGGCCGCCCAACACCACGTACTCCGAGAACATCGGCGTGATGGCCGCGACACGCGTCTACTCGACCGCCGCCTACTGGGCCGCCGCGGGATTCGCCCTGCTGTTCGGCGTCTGCCCCAAGTTCGGCGCGGTCGTCGCCGCGATCCCGGGCGGCGTCCTCGGCGGCATCACCGTCATCCTCTACGGCATGATCGGCCTGCTCGGCGCCCAGATCTGGCTGCACGGCCGGGTCGACCTGCGCAATCCGCTGAACCTGGTGCCGACCGCGGCGGGCATCATCATCGGCGTCGGCGGCGTCACGCTGAAGTTCACGGACACCTTCTCGCTCAGCGGCATCGCGCTCGGCACCCTCGTCGTGATCACCGGGTACCACGCGCTGCGGGCGATGGCGCCGGCCCATCTCAGGACCCGGGAGCCGCTGCTCGACTCCGGTACGTCGGCCTACGACGACGACAGTTCCTCCGACGGCCCGGACCAGCGCGCCGGTTCGTAGGCGGCCGCGACGGTCCGGGCCGCCCGCCGCCACGGCGCGCGCCGGGCCGTACGTGCCCGCTCCCCCGGTGCGCGGCCCGCCGCGGGACACGTACGCCGGACACCCGTCGCTCTCCCGCTCGCGACACTCCCGGCGGGGGCGTATTCCCCCGTTCTGGGGACGTGCCCGGCCAGGCGGCACACCCACCGGCCCCCGGCTGGGACCCTTCCCCCATGGCGCAGTTGGAACAGTTCACCACTCCCGTGCACACGGTCGTCTCCCGGATGCGGGCGCTGGAGGCGACCCTGCCGGAGCGGGACGGGGTCGCGGTCTTCAACCGTGTCTACCTCACCGTCACCGAGGAGATCGACCGGCGTCTGGGCGCCGGGGAGTTCCCGGATCCCGCGGCCGCGGTCACCCTGGACGTCCGTTTCGCCGAGCGGTATCTGACCGTGGCCGAGGAGGGGTGCCCGCCCGCCTGCTGGCGGCCGCTGCTGCAGTTCCGGCGCCATCCCGGAGTACTCCCCCTTCAGTTCGCGCTCGCGGGCGTCAACGCGCACGTCGGACACGATCTGGCGCTGGCCGTCGTGGACAGCTGTCGCGCGCTCGGCTGCGAACCGGCCGACCTGGAGGACGAGTTCGAGCGCGTGGGCGACCTCCTCGTGTCGATGGAGGAGCGCGTCCGCGAGGAACTGATGCCGGGGCCCGACCTCCTGGAGGTCGCCGACCCGCTCACCCACCTGCTGGGCGCGTGGAGCCTGGAACGGGCGCGCGACGCCGGCTGGTCGGCGGCACGGGCGCTGTGGGCGCTGCGCGGACTCCCCGGCCTCGCCCGGGAGTTCGAGGAACGTCTCGACGCGGCGGTGGGCCTGACCGGACGGATGATGCTGACCCCCCTGGGGGACCGAACCGGCCACTGTGGAAGGTAAGCCGGTGAACCTCCCGGTGATCGCTGTACGTTGACCGGACGGCTCACCGATGCGCAAAGGAGCGACTGGTATGGCGATCCGGCTCGGACTCGGCCTTCCGCAGATGAAGCAGTACGACATCGGGCGCGATGTGCCGGCGGTGGCCCGCGCGGCGGAGGAGACCGGCTACGAGAGCCTGTGGGTGTTCGAGCGGATCCTCTACCCCGAACCCGCCACCCAGGGGCTGTACGGGGTTGCGGGGCTGCCCTGGCCCGACGGCTACCGTTCGGTCGCCGACCCTCTGGTGACCCTGGCCCTGGCGGCCGCGTCGACCGGGCGGGCCCGGCTCGGCACCAGTGTGCTGGTGGCGCCGCTGCACATCCCCTTCCAGCTGGCACGCTCGCTCGCCACGCTGGACGCCGCCAGTGGCGGACGCGTGGTGGCGGGCATCGGTACGGGCTGGTCCCACGACGAGTACGCGGCGGCGGGCGTGGCGCCCTTCGAGAAGCGCGGCAAGGTCCTCGACGAGATCCTGGACGTCTGCGCGGCGGTCTGGGGACCGGACCCGGTGTCGTACGAGGGCGAGATCACCACCATCGCCCCGTCCGTGGTCGGGCCGAAGCCCGCGCGTCCGATCCCGGTGTACCTGCCGGCGAACAGCCCGCGGGCGCTGCGCCGGCTGGTCGACCGCGCCGACGGCTGGATGCCGGTCGCCCAGGGCGTCGACCGGCTCACCGAGGAGTGGACCCGGCTCCAGGAACTGGCCGCCGAGCGCGACAGGCAACGGCCGATCGAGGTCTGCGTCCGGGTGAACGCGCAGTACTCGGCCAAGCCCTACGAGGGCGCCGATCGTCCGCTGTTCACGGGCAGCGCGGCACAGATCGCCGAGGACCTGGCAGCGCACAGGGTGGAGGGGGTCGGGGAGTTCCTGCTCGATCTCCAGGCACCGCTCGGTGACGCCTCGGAACTCGTGGACGTCGCGGCGGAGGTGTACGGGCTGGCCCGCGCGGCCGGGGTCTGAGCACCGCCGCCGAAGTCCGGACCGCCACTGGGGTCCGGACCGCCACCGAGGTCCGGGCACCGCGGCCGGGGTCGGAGAACCCCGGTCGCCCCGCCCGGCCCGCGGCCGTGGCCCCTCAGTCCTCGGGCAGCTCCACCGGCGCGATCTCGTCGTAGACGTCGCCGGGCCCGGGGTTGGTCGGGTCGGTCGCTCCGCCCAGCTGGTGCATGACGCCCCAGACCGCGTTCAGCGCGGTCTGCACGGCGCCCTCGGCCCAGCCGGCCGTCCAGGAGATGTCGTCGCCGGCGAGGAAGATGCCCCGCTTGTCCTCGGGCAGCGCGTCCTGCACGAAGTGCGTGAACAGACGTCGCTGGTAGCGGTAGTGGCCGGGCAGGTTGGCCTTGAACGCCCCCATGAAGTAGGGCTCGTTCTCCCAGGAGACGGTCACCGGGTTGCCGATGATGTGCTTCCGGATGTCGACCTTCGGGTAGATCTCGCCGAGCGACTTCAGCATGACCTCCATCCGCTCGTTCGCGGACAACGGCAGCCACTTCAGGCTGTCGTCGCACCACGTGTACGAGAGGCAGATGACGGCGGGCTTGTCCGGGCCCTCGTCCAGGAGATAGGTGCCGCGGGTCATCCGGTCCGTGAGCGTCATCGACATGACGTCACGCCCGGTCGTCTCGTCCTTGTCGAGCCAGAACGGACGGTCGACGGGCACGAAGAGCTTGCTCGACTCCATGTAGTGGGTCCGCTCCATCGCCGTCCAGTGGTCGATCGGGAAGAGCGAGTCGTCGCAGGCGATCTTCGAGAGCAGCAGCCAGGACTGCGCGGTGAAGATCGCCGCCTGGTAGGTGCGGATGTCGCCGTTCGCGTCCGTCACGGTGATCCGGTTGCCCGACGTACGGTTCAGCCGGGTCACCGCCGGACGCGGGGCGCCGTCGTGCAGCGAGGCCAGCGAGGTCCCGGGCGCCCAGTGGACGATCTTCACCGGCTCGCGCTCCCACAGCCGCAGCGGAAGCTGCTGGGAGCCGCCGACGATGCCGCGGTGGTGGTCGTCGGCCTCGGTGTAGACGACGCGCAGGATCTCGAGGATCGAGTTCGGGAAGTCGGTGTCCCAGCCACCCGTGCCGAAGCCGACCTGTCCGAAGATCTCGCGGTGCCGGAAGGACTTGAAGGAGTCCGAGTCGCAGAGGAAACCGTAGAAGGTCTGGTTGTCGAGCTTCTCCACGAGCTTCGCCCAGATCTCACGGATACGCGGGACGTCGCGCTCGCGCATGGCCCGGTTCATGTCGGAGAAGTCGGCGCCCTCTTCGAGGCAGGCGTTCCAGGCGTTCATCACGTCGCGGTAGACCTGCGGCAGGTCGTCGACGGTGGTCGCGTAGTGCGACTCGCCCTTGAGGTCGACCACCGTCGAGGGCGTGGTCTCCGCGAGCGGGTTGGGGAACGGCCGGGTCTCCAGTCCCACCAGGTCGATGTAGTGCTGGAGGGCGGTCGAGGACGGCGGGAAGCGCATGGCGCCCATCTCGGCCGTCAGTGCGGGGTCGCACCCCTCGAAGCCCACCGTGCGCAGCCGGCCGCCGATCTCGTCGGCCTCGTACACGACGGGCTTGAGGCCCATCTTCATCAGTTCGTAGGCGGCCACGATCCCGGACAGGCCGCCGCCGATGACAGCGACCTCGGTGCCGTGCGCGGTCGCGGGTATCTGGCCGAGGCCCGCGGGATGCGCGAGGAAGTCGTCGTAGGCGTACGGGAAGTCCGGGCCGAACATGGTGATCGGCGGCTGCTGCGCGTCGGTGTGCTGGACGGCGGTGGGCACCGTGGACGTCATGGGGTACGGGCTCCTTGCGACAAAGCTTCGGGGGGAAGACTGAGGGTTCAGACGAGCGACCCGTAGAGGCCGGGGCGGCGGTCCTCCAGATACGGGTTCGCCTCGCGCGAGGCCGCGAGGAAGGCGGGGTCGGCGTCGGCGAGGACCAGTTCCTGCGCGCGCCCGGCGCGGGTGCGGGCGACTCCGTCGGGTCCGGCCAGCGTGGACAGCCCGACGAACTCGAACTCCCCCTCCACACCGACCCGGTTGACGTAGGCGACGTACATCTGGTTCTCGAAGGCGCGTACCGGCACGACGGACTCGGCGACGAACTGGAAGGGGTGCATCTGCGCGGTCGGTACGACGAGGAGGTCGGTGCCGGCCAGGGCGTGCGCCCGGACGTTCTCCGGGAACTCCACGTCGTAGCAGATCATCAGGCCGACGCGGAGGCCGTTCAGCTCGGCCTGGACCACCGGCTGGTCGCCCGGGGTGAAGTGGTCGCGCTCGAAGCAGCCGAAGAGGTGGGTCTTGCGGTAGTTCGCGAGCCGGGTGCCGTCGGCGGAGATCAGCTGCGCGGAGTTGTGGACCTTCTCCCCGGAACGCTCGGGGTAGCCGTAGACGACGGCCACGCCGTGCCGGGTGGCGATCTCGGCGATCGCGTCGGCTGCTTCGCCGTCGGCGGGCTCGGCCAGCCGCCCGATGTCGTCGCCGATCGCGTAGCCCGTGAGGAACATCTCGGGTGCGGCCAGCAGCCCGGCGCCGGCGGCAGCGGCTTGGCCCGCGGCGGCGTCGAGGACCTTGAGGTTCTCGACGACCGAGCCGGGTCGGCCGGAGCTCTGGAGCAGGGCTGTGCGCATGCGTGTTCCTCACCGGTACGGACGGGTTTGGGGGGCCAGGTAGACGGTACGGTCGCCGGGCCGGCGTGGACAAGGAGGAGCCGTTGCGTGCCGGTGAACGAATCGTTGCGTGCGGGGGCCGTCCGGCGGTGATTTGTTGCGGGGGGCCTTCGGGGGGCCTTCAGGGGGCCTCGGGCGCCGGCTCCGGGGCTTCGCCCCAGGTCCCCGGGGGCTGCGGTGTCGGGTGCCGGTGCGTGGGGGCTGGACGCGCCGTTCCCCGCACCCCCGGGACGACACCGTGCGACGTCCGGTGCCGGTGGGCGGAGGCTGAGCGCGCCGTTCCCCGCACCCCGGGACAACACCGTGCGACGCCCCGTGCCGGTCAGCGGGGGCTGGGCGCGCCGTTCCCCGCACCCCGGGACAACACCGTGCGACGCCCCGTGCCGGTCAGCGGGGGCTGGGCGCGCCGTTCCCCGCACCCCGGGACAACACCGTGCGACGCCCCGTGCCGGTCAGCGGGGGCTGGGCGCGCC
>NZ_JBHVPP010000028.1:0-35445 GCF_042887295.1 Streptomyces sp. NPDC057950 | reverse complement strand
GCCCCGTGCCGGTCGGCGGAGGCTGGACGCGCCGTTCCCCGCACCCCCGGGACGACACCCTGCGACGCCCCGTGCCGGTCGGCGGAGGCTGGACGCGCCGTTCCCCGCACCCCCGGGACGACACCCTGCGACGCCCCGTGCCGGTGGGCGGGGGCTGGACGCGCCGTTCCCCGCGCCCCCTGAAAGCTGATCCCCGCGCCCCGGAAAAGTGGCTTCCGGTGCGCGGGGAGACAAGGCTCGGTGGGGGCGTCTAGTCGAGGGTGAACGTGGTCAGTACCGCCGCGTGGTCCGAGGGCCAGGCGTTGTCCGCGACGTCGGGCCACGTGCGCGGGGTGCCGGTGACAACCGTGCGGGAGTCGCGTACGTGCAGGCCGCGGCCGTCATGGAGGACGAAGTCGATGCGGTCCTGCGGCTCGGGGCGGCCGCTGCCGTCCTCGTGGAGGGCGTGGATCGGCGACCAGGTGTGGCCCGGGTCCCGCACCGGGTCGGGGTGCGCCTCGCGGTAGGAGTCGCGCAGGCCGGCCTCCTCGGCCGCCCGGGTCACCGGCCACTCGACGTCCGGCCAGTCCAGGTGCGAGGGGCTGTTGAAGTCGCCGACCAGGATCACGGGGACAGCGGGGTCGGCCGCGGCGTCGACCTCGCGCAGGATCTCCCGCATCTGGCCCAGCCGGCCGGCCTCGTGGGCGATCAGCGCGGCCGCGGGAAGCCCGTCGAAACGGGCCTCGTATGGTCCGTACGGCGTGTAGTCGAGATGGGTGCTCCAGACGGCCACCTCCTGGCCGTCCTCCAGCCGGATCCGCACCCCGGTCCCGCCGTAGAAGCCGACCTCGGGGTCGCCGAGGCGGGCGGTGATCGGGTGGCGGCTGATGATCCCGAGGTTGTCCCCGGCCCGGTGGTGGTGCCAGCCGAGGGCCTCGGCCAGTTCCTGTGCCGCGTTCCCGTACGTCTCCTGGAGGCCGACGACGTCCGCGCCGCTCTCCGTGATGACCTTGAGCTGCTTCTCCCGGTGGTCGTCCACCTTGGTCCCGCCGTACCAGAGGTTCCAGCTCATCACCCGCAGTTCACGGGGCGCCAGCATGCCCCGCAGCCGGTCCGGCGTCACCTCCTCCAGGCTGGTGAGGACCGTGCGTCCGGGGGCGGGGCCGATCGGCGCGAGCGAGGGCACGGCGAGCACCGCGCACCCCGCGGCCTCCGCGGAGGCCACCCCCGTCTCGGTGTCCTCCACGGCCACGCAGAGGGCGGGGTCGACGCCGAGCGCGCGGCAGGCGGCGAGGTACGGATCCGGGGCGGGCTTGGTGCGCTCGGTGTCGTCGGCGGTCACGGAGGTGGCGAAGTGCGCGGCACCGAGCGCGTCCAGGACGGTGTCGGCGACGGCCCGGGGCGAGGCGGTCACCAGGGCGGTGGGGACGCCTTCGCGCGCCAGGGCCCCGAGGAGCCGCAGTGCGCCCGGGCGGGGCACCACCCCGGTCCGGACGCGGTCCGCAAACTCCCGGTGCAGCCCGGCGGCGATGCCCTCCGCCGGGGTCCCCGTGACCGCGCCCAGCCAGTCGGCGGTGTACTCGACGGGCCGTCCGAGAACCTCCGGCTGATCCTCCCCGGTGAGCGGGCGCCCGAGCCCGACGGCCACCTGTTCCACCGCCTCCCACCACAGTCGCTCGGTGTCCACGAGCGTGCCGTCCATGTCGAACAGGACGGCCTGGAGCGGGAGTCGGGGGGTGGCGCGATGGGTCACGGTGTTCTCTCTCATCAGTGGGGGGAGGTCCGGTGGGGCGAGGTCCGGTGGGGGAAAGAGCCGGGAGCGGAGCGGGTCAGTGCGCGCGCTCGGCGACCAGTACCGGCCGCTCCGGCAGGCGCACGGTGACGGCCGCGCCCGGCGCGATCGTGGCGGCCTCGTGCGTGGGCAGGTCGGCCTTCACCTCGGTGCCGTCCGCGAGCCGCACGGTGACACGGGTCGCGGCCCCGAGGAACGCGCTGGCCACGAGCCGGGCGTCACCGGCGTCGTCCGCCTCCACCCGTACCGCCTCGGGCCGTACCAGCACGTCCACCTCCCGCGCGTCGGGCGCGTCCCCGTCGACCGGCAGCCGCTGTCCGAGCACCTCGACGGTCGTGGCCTCGAGGCGTCCCGGGATACGGCTCATCGTGCCCACGAACTCCGCGACGAACGCGGTGGCGGGCCGCCCGTACAACTCGGCGGGGGCCGCGCACTGTTCGAGCCGCCCGGACCGCATCACGGCGACGCGGTCCGCCATGGACAGCGCCTCCTCCTGATCGTGCGTCACGAACAGGGTGGTGATGCCGAGTTCCTGCTGAAGCCGGCGGATCTCCTCGCGCAGGCTGAGCCGCACCTTCGCGTCCAGCGCCGAGAGCGGTTCGTCGAGGAGCAGGACACGCGGGCGCAGGGCGAGCGCGCGGGCCAGCGCGATGCGCTGCTGCTGGCCGCCGGAGAGCTGGTGGGGGAAGCGCTCGCCCTTGTCGGCCAGACCCACGAGGTCGAGCAGTTCGGCGGCGCGGGTGCGCCGCTCCGCCGTGCGCACCTTGCGCATCCGCAGCCCGAAGGCCACGTTGTCGAGGGCGCTGAGGTGCGGGAAGAGGCTGTACGACTGGAAGACCATGCCGGCGTCGCGGCGGTGGGCGGGGACGCGGGTGACGTCCTCGCCGTCGACCAGCACCTCGCCGGAGTCGGGGTGTTCGAAGCCGGCGAGCATCCGCAGCGCGGTGGTCTTGCCGCAGCCGGACGGGCCGAGCAGGGCGAGGAGTTCGCCGGGCCGGGCGGTCAGGTCGAGCCCGTCGAGGGCGACGGTCGTGCCGAACGCCCTGCGCAGGCCTCGGAATTCGACGGTGGCGGCCTTCTCCACCGCCGGGGCGGTCTTGTGCGTGGTGAGGGTCATGGTCATCCCCGGGAAGCGGTACGGGAGCGCCCGCCGAGCCCGGCGAGCGAGAGGAGCAGTGCCCAGGTGACGAGCAGGCTGAGCACGGAGACGGCGACGGAGAGCTGGGCCTGCGAGCCGCCGATGCTGTAGATCCACACGGCGAACGGCTGGAAGCCGAGCAGCTGGGCGACGGTGAATTCGCCGAGCACCAGCGCCAGGGTGAGGAAGGAGGCGTTGAGCAGTGCCCCGCGCAGATTGGGCAGCACGACCCGCACCAGCGCCTGCGGCCAGTTCGCCCCGCAGCTGCGGGCGGCCTCGACGAGGGTGCGTACGTCGACGGCGCGCAGTCCGGCGTCCAGGGCCCGGTACACGAAGGGCAGCGCCATCACGACGTAGGCGAGGACGAGGACGAACGGGAAGTCGGGGTTCTGCAGCGCCACGAACGTCTGGAAGAGCGGGGTGTGGGAGAGGTGTTCGGGACCCCACTTGAGGACGGTGGAGATCCCGGCGACGAACGCGATCGGCGGGACGACCAGCGGCAGCGAGCAGATCACCTCGACCACGGGCCGCAGCTTCGGGGCGCTCAGCCGCAGGGCGACCATCGCCGGCACCATCAGCAGCAGGACCACGGCGATGGTGGCGGCGGCCAGTTCCAGCGAGAGCAGCAGGCTGGAGGTGAAGCCGTCGGCGCCGACGATCTGGCTGTACGCGTCGAAGGTGATCCCCTGGTTCGGCACGTCGACCGTGAAGACCAGGGACGCCGCGAGCGGGATCAGGAAGTAGAGCCCGGCGAAGGCGAGGACGACACCGCGCCAGGGGCGCACACGCCGGGACTTGTTCACGCTTCCAACCATCGCGCGCTCCGTCGTTGCAGGGGCAGGTACACGGCCATGACCAGGCCCGCGACCAGGACCATGTCGAGGCTGAGGGCGAGCGCCACGTTCTCCTGGCCGACCAGGACGTTGCCGGAGATGGCGTCGGCGATCTGCAAGGTGACCAGCGGGACCGCGCTGCCCACCATGGCCGCGGCGGTGGCGTACGCCGCGAAGGCGCTGCCGAAGAGCAGCACCAGGCCGCCGAGCAGGGAGGGCGCGAGGACCGGGAGGGCGACATGGCGCCAGTACTGGACCCCGGTGGCGCCGTTGTTCTGCGCGGCCTCGCGCCACTGGGAGCGCAGTCCGTCCAGGGCGGGCGTGATGGTGAGGACCATCAGCGGGATCAGGAAGTAGAGGTAGACGATGACCAGTCCCCAGAAGCTGTAGAGGTTCCAGCCCTTGTCGGTCAGGCCCAGGTGCCGGGTCAGGACGCCCGCGTTGCCGAGGGTGGCGACGAAGGCGAAGGCCAGCGGTACACCGCCGAAGTTTGCGAGGACACCGGACGCGGTCAGCACGGCCTCGCGCAGCGCGCGGAAGCGGGAGGTGACCACGGCCTGGGCGAGCAGCAGTCCGAGCACGGTCGCGAGGGCGGCCGAGACGGCGGACAGCTTGACGCTGCCGATCAGGGCGGTGAGGTACGCGCCCTGGAGCGAGGCGGTCAGGTTGGCCGTGGTGTACGACGTGGCGCCGGTGGCCTGGTCCTTGAGGGTGAAGGCGCCGTTCAGCATGGCCAGGGCGGGGACCCCGAAGGCGATGGCGACGAAGGCGAGCAGCGGCAGGACGGCGAGCGGGCCGATGGCGCGGCGCCGCCGCTGCCGTGGGGCAGCGGCGGGCACCGTGTCGGCCTCGGTGAGGGCGACGGTCATCCGGAGACGGCCTTGCCCCAGCCCTGGGCGAGGACGCCCTTGGCCTTGTTCTGCTGGTCCTCGGTCGGGAAGGTGGGCGTACCCGTGACCTTGGGGAGCGCGGCGGCGGCGGTCTTGTCGAGCGTGCCCGCCTTGTCCATGGCCGGCATCAGGGCCGGGCGGGCGTATCCCTTGAGCCAGAGGTTCTGGCCCTCGGTGCTGTAGAGGTACTCCTGCCACAGGCGGGCGGCCGCCGGGTGCGGAGCGTCCTTGTTGATGGCCTGGGAGTAGTACTGGGCGTACTGGCCGTCCGCGGGGACCGTGACCGTCCAGTCGAGGCCCTTGGAGTTGAACTCGTCGGCGTAGCCGGCGTTCAGGTAGTCCCAGTCGATGCTGATCGGCGTCTCGCCCTTCTCGACGGTGGCCGGGGTCGACTCGACGGGCGTGTAGTTGCCGTTCTTCTTCAGCTTGCCGAAGAAGTCGATGCCGGGCTGGATGTCGTCGAAGGAGCCGCCGTTGGCGAGGGCGGCCGCGTACAGGCCGCCGAAGGCCGAACCGGACTTGGTGGGGTTGCCGTTGAGGGCGACCTGGCCCTTGTACTGCGGCTTCAGCAGGTCCGCGAAGGTCTTGGGGCACTCCTTGACCTTCTTGGCGTCGCAGCCGATGGAGACGTAGCCGCCGTAGTCGTTGAACCACTGTCCCTTCGGGTCCTTCTGGGCCTCGGGGATGTCGGCGAACGACGTCACCTTGTAAGGCGCGAGCAGCCCCTGCTGGGCGGCGCTCAGCGCGAACGAGCTGCCCAGGTCGAGGACGTCGGGGGCGCGGTCCTGGCCCTTGCGCGAGGTGACGGCGGTGATCTCGTCCTGGCTGGAGCCGGCCGGGTTCTCCACGTCGATCTTGATGCCGTACTTCTTGGTGAAGCCGTCGATCAGCGCGCCGTAGTTGGCCCAGTCGCGGGGCAGCGCGATCGCGTGCAGCGTGCCCTCCTTCTTCGCCGCCTTCACGAGGGCGTCGAGACCACCGAAGTCCGCGGCGGAGGTCGCGGTGGCCGCGCTCTTGCCGTCGGCGGTGGTCGCCTTGTCGTCGGGGGCCGCGCCACAGGCGCTGAGGGCGAGGGCGGCGGCGACGGCGAGGCCGCCGGTGAGGACGGCGGTCCTCGGCAGGAACACGGTCACGGTCTCTCCAGGAGTACGCACGAGGGTGTGAGGAAGCAGAGAACTTGTCTGAACAAGTTGACCCCAGTAGGCCCGGCGCTGATGTCCTGTTCGTAAACTCTGGCGAAACCCTGAACCCCGATTCCCTGCACAATCTCGAGCTGCCCAGATCACCGTCCGATCTCGATTAGGCTGGTCACGCTGTGCACAGCAGCCGGATCAGAGGGGAAGCATGGGGGCGCGACACGAAGAGATCGCCGACGAGCTGCGGCGGGCGATCGACCGCGAGGAGTACACGGTGGGCAGTCTGCTGCCCCCGGAGACGGACCTCGCGGCGCAGTACGGCGTGGCGCGCGGCACGGTCCGTCAGGCCGTCGCGGCCCTGACCGCCGAGGGCCTGATCGGGTCCCGCCAGGGCGCGCGCCGGGTGGTGCTGGCCAGCCGCCGCAGCCAGAGCTTCGCCGAACTGCGCAGCTTCGCCGAGTGGGCACGCACGATGGGACGCGAGGCGACGGGACACGTGGTCGAGCAGACCTACCGTCAGGCGACCGCCGAGGATGCCGTGCGCCTCCAACTGCCGGAGGGCACAACTGTGTTGCACGTACTGCGGGTGCGCGGCCTGGACGGTGAGCCGGTGCTCCTGGAACGGACCGTGTACGCCGACTGGATCTCCCCCGCCGTCGAGCCCATCGAGCCCGACTGCCCCTCGGTGACGCAGCGGCTCTTCGAGGACACGGGCCTGGTCTTCGCCTATGGCGAGCACGTCATCGACGCGGTGGCGGCGGGTGCCCAGGACGCCGAGCTCCTCGGCATCCGGCGCACCAGCCCCCTGCTCCGCGTCCGCCGCGTCACCACGACCCGCGAAGGACGCCCGGTGGAGTGGTCGGACGACCGCTACCGCTCGGACGCCGTGAGCTTCAGCGTGCACAACTCGATAGGGAACAACGCCATGGCGAGGAAGACGGCGGAGTAGGCAAGGACACCCCGCGCCCGGCAGGGCGCGGGGAGCAACACCCGGCAGGGCGCGGGGAGCAACACCCGCCCGAGGCGCGGGAAGTTGCGCCCCTCAGCACCGCCGACCACTCGCGCCCCTCAGCACCACGGGCACCCCGCGCCCATCAACACCGCAGGCGCCCGATCCCCCTCAGGGGCGCGGGGAACTGCGTGACCAGCCACGGAACCACCCGCGGACGACTCGCAACGGCCGCCACCCCGCCCCTGGTCATCGGCCACACGCTACGTGGGCGACCCCGAGGAGAACCTCCGCAGCAACGGCGAAAGCACCAGCACGGACTTCGTCCGCTCCACGAACGACTCCCCCGCGATCCGCTCCAGCACGCGTTCGAAGTGCCGCATGTCGGACGCGAAGACCTGGACGACCGCGTCCGCCTCCCCGGTGACCGTGGACGCGGCCACGACCTCCTGGTAGCGCTCCAGCCCGCGCTGGATCGTCTCCGGCGAGGTGTTGCGCCGGCAGTAGATCTCGACGAAGCCCTCCGTCTCCCAGCCGAGCGCGGCCGGGTCCACCCGTACGGTGAACCCCGTGATGGCCCCGGTCGCCCGCAACCGGTCCACCCTGCGTTTCACGGCCGGCGCGGACAGCCCGACCAGTTGGCCGATGTCCGCGTAGGAGCGGCGGGCGTCCTCGGCGAGGGCGTGCACGATGCGTTCGTCGAGATCGTTCAGCACTGCGGGTCGTTCACTTCTCTACGGTGGCGATACGGGAGCGGCGGTAGCCGTAACTGAAGTAGAACACGAGCCCGGCGGCCATCCAGACTCCGAAGACCACCCAGGTGACGGCCGAGAGGCTGCCCATCATCCAGACGCAGAGCGCGAAGCCGATCGCGGGCAGCACCGGCGACAGCGGTACCCGGAAAGTACGCCGCATGTCCGGGCGCGTCCGGCGCAGCACGACGACGGCGACGTTGACCAGCGCGAAGGCGAAGAGCGTTCCGATACTGGTGGCGTCGGCCAGCCGGCCGAGCGGGATCGCGGCGGCCAGGACACCGCAGAACAGCGAGACGATCACGGTGTTGGCGCGGGGCGCGCCGGTCTTCGGGTGGACCCGTGAGAACACCTTGGGCACGAGTCCGTCGCGGGACATGGCGAAGAGGATGCGGGTCTGGCCGTAGAGCACGGTCAGGACGACGCTGGCGATCGCGATGACCGCGCCGGCCGCGAGCAGGGTGCCCCAGAAGGTCTGCCCGGTGACGTTCTTCATGATCTCGGCGAGGGCGGCCTCCGAGTCGTTGAACCGCCGCCACGGCTTCGCGCCCACGGCGACGGCCGCGACGACGACGTACAGCGCCGTGACGATGACCAGCGAGAGCATGATCGCGCGGGGCAGGTCGCGCTGCGCGTTCTTCGCCTCCTCACCGGCCGTGGAGGCGGCGTCGAAGCCGATGTACGAGAAGAAGAGCGTGGCCCCGGCCGCGCTGACGCCCGCCATGCCCAGCGGCATGAAGTGTTCGTAGTTGCCGGACTTGAAGCCCTGGATGCCGATGGCGCAGAACAGCAGCAGCGCGACGATCTTCACGGCCACCATGACCGTGTTGGCGCGCGCGGACTCCTTTGCGCCGCCGAGCAGGAAGGCCATGGCGAGCAGGACGACGATCAGCGCCGGCAGGTTGAAGAGTCCGCCGTCGCCGGGCGGCGCGGAGAGCGCGTCCGGGATGGTGACGCCGATGGTGCCGTCGAGCAGCTCGTTCAGGTACTCGCCCCAGCCGACCGCGACGGCGGCCACCGAGACGCCGTACTCCAGGACCAGGCACCAGCCGCAGATCCAGGCGATCAGTTCACCCATCGTCGCGTACGCGTACGAGTACGAGGACCCGGCGACCGGGATGGTGCCCGCCAGTTCCGCGTACGAGAGGGCGGAGAAGAGCGCCGTGAGGCCCGCGATCACGAAGGAGAGGGTGACCGCGGGTCCGGCCTTGGGGACGGCCTCACCGAGGACCACGAAGATGCCGGTGCCGAGCGTGGCACCGATGCTGATCATCGTCAGCTGCCACAGGCCGAGGGAACGCCGCAGGGTGCCCCCCTCCCCCTGCCCGCCCTCGGCGACCAGGCGTTCCACGGGCTTGCGGCGCATCAGGCGCGCCCCGACACCAGGGGACGGTGGGGCGGCCTGTGGACGGGACTGCGGGGGTGCGCCGGGATCGAGCACGCGCTGGCTCCTTCATCGCTGCCGGTCGGGAAGGCGGGGACCGGCGGCACCCCTGACAGGAGGGACCCACCGAGCGGGGTCCCCGCCACGCCATGTACAGCGCTCGACCCTATGAGCCGGCCCTTCACCGGCGTAATGCGGCAACCTTGCGCGTCTCCGCAAGATCATTGCGTTCATCCCGGCTGCGCGCGTGTTCGTTGCGCGGGCCCTTCGGATGGTTGTGCGCGCCGTCCCCGGGCCGCCGGACGAGCCGGTGCCGGTCCCCGGTCGGCCGGGGGGGCCGCCGGGCGGCGCGCGGACGCCGAACGGCCCGCGCGGGCGCACCGCGGGGCCGTTCGGAAGGGGTGCGGGTCAGCTCCAGCTGGCGTGCAGCGGCTTGCCCTCGGCGTACCCGGCGGCGCTCTGGATGCCGACGATGGCCTTCTCGCTGAACTCCTCCAGCGAGTTGGCACCGGCGTAGGTGCAGGAGGAGCGGACGCCCGCGATGATCGAGTCGATCAGGTCCTCGACACCCGGGCGGGCCGGGTCGAGGAACATCCGCGAGGTGGAGATGCCCTCCTCGAACAGGGCCTTGCGGGCGCGGTCGTACGCCGACTCCTCGCTGGTGCGGTTGCGGACCGCGCGGGCGGAGGCCATACCGAACGACTCCTTGTACAGCCGCCCGTCGGCATCCTGCTGGAGGTCGCCCGGGGACTCGTACGTCCCGGCGAACCAGGAGCCGATCATGACGTTGGACGCGCCCGCGGCCAGTGCCATGGCGACGTCGCGCGGGTGGCGCACCCCGCCGTCGGCCCACACGTGCTTGCCGTACTTCTTCGCCTCGGCGGCGCACTCCAGGACGGCGGAGAACTGGGGCCGGCCGACACCGGTCATCATCCGGGTGGTGCACATGGCGCCGGGGCCCACACCCACCTTGATGATGTCCGCGCCCGCATCGACGAGGTCCTTGACACCCTCGGCGGCGACGATGTTGCCCGCCGCGATCGGGACGTGCGGGTCGAGCGCGCGCACGGTCCTGATCGCGCTGATCATCGACTCCTGGTGGCCGTGCGCCGTGTCGATCACGAGGGTGTCGACACCCGCGTCGAGGAGCTGCTTGGCCTTGCCCGCGACGTCGCCGTTGATGCCGACGGCGGCGGCGATGCGCAGCCTGCCGTTCGCGTCGGTGGCCGGAGTGTAGAGCGTGGCGCGCAGGGCGCCCTTGCGGGTGAGGATGCCCGCGAGCCTGCCGTCCCGGTCGACGGCGGGAGCGTAGCGGCGGTTGGCCCCGTCCAGCTTGTTGAACGCCTCGCGCGGCTCGATGTCGGCGTCGAGCAGCAGCAGGTCCCGGGACATGACCTCGGAGAGCTGGGTGAAGCGGTCCACGCCGGTCAGGTCGGTGTCGGTGACCACGCCGACCGGGCGGCCGTCCTCGTCCACGACGACGCCCGCGTTGTGCGCGCGCTTGGGCAGCAGCGCGAGGGCGTCGGCGACCGTCTGGTGGGGGGCGAGGACGATCGGGGTGTCGAGCACGAGGTGGCGTCCCTTGACCCAGGTGACGACCTCGGTGACGACCTCGATCGGAATGTCCTGCGGGAGGACGACGAGGCCGCCGCGGCGGGCGACGGTCTCGGCCATCCGGCGGCCGGCGATGGCGGTCATGTTGGCCACGACCAGCGGGATCGTGGTGCCCGTCCCGTCCGGGGCGGCGAGGTCCACGCCCTGTCGGGAGCCGACCGCCGAGCGGCTGGGCACCATGAAGACGTCGTCGTACGTCAGGTCGTACGGGGGCTGGATGTCGTTGAGGAAACGCACGTGCTGCACATCCCGGTCGATCAGAGGTGGCCCCGGGACAGGTCAGCCAGGGGGAAAGCACGTACTTCATTGTCCCATGGCGGCCCTGGTGGGATACCCGGACACATCATCCAGGTCGGCCGGCGAGGCCTTCGTCGGATCCTCCAAGGGCGAGGACGACCTGGAGCGCACCCGCGGTGCCCCGCCCGTGGTCGGTGGCCTCGGCGAACACCTCCTGAGCGATGTCCCAGTCCCGTGGCGCCGCTCGGGCGAATTCCCGCCAGCCCGTGACGACGAGCAGCCGTCCGCGGGCGGGCGGGGCCCAGGACAGGTCTCCGAGACAGTCGGCGAGGGCGTCCCAGTTCCGCCCGAACCAGTCCGGCAGATCGAGGGCGTGGGCGCAGCGGTCCATGAACGCGGCTCTGCCTGTGACCCCGGCGAGGTCGAGCCGGACCTGGGCCCAGCCGGCGGCGGCCAGGACGTCCGCGAGGGTTGCGTCGGTCATCTCAGCACCGCCCGGAAGGACTCGTAATGATCATCGGTGTAGTAGGTCTCACCGGCCTGCCCGGTCACGATGCGCCGGGCTCCCCGGTCCCGTTCGCCGGGCGTCCGGACGGTGTACTCGTGGTAGTAGCCACGCTGGTGGAGCGGCAGCATCCGCTCGAAGTTGCCGAAGACGACGCCGTCCCTGGCGTACGGGAAGGGGCCGCCGGCGTCGATGAGGGCGAGGGTCGCGCGTGCCTCGGCGGGGAGCCGGGCCTCCCGCACGGTGCCCATGCCCCGGGCCCAGCCGGGCGCCGCGGAGACGCCGGGGGCGGTGTCCGCCGGGGAGGCGGACGGGGGTGCGGAGGAGCACCCCGTGAGCAGGGCCGCCAGGCAGAGGAGGAGACCCACGACGAGCCGGGGCACGGACCGCGACAGCATGGCGTCGATGCTGCCACGGCCGGCCGGGCGCGGCGCGCGTAAGGGGCCCGGTGAGCCCCTTACGAGCCCTCTGCCGTCCCTGGGGCGCGGCAGGGCACCCGAGGGGGCGCGACGCCGTCCGAGGGCGCCGTGAGCCCGCGTGGGGTCACGGCCCGTCCGGGTCCTGACGGGCCAGCGCCGGGCGCGGTGCCGGGCCCGCCGTCATCAGGTAGTCCGCGGCCGAGGTGTCCGTCACCAGGCTGGTGACGAGCCCGGAGCGCAGCACGGCGTCGATCGCGGCCGCCTTGCGCTGCCCGCCCGCGATCGCGACGACCTCGGGGATACGGCGCAGCCGGTCGGTCTCGACGGTGATGCACCGCTCGCCCAGGTCCCGGCCGACCCGCCGGCCCTCGGAGTCGAACAGGTGCGCGGACATCTCGGCGGCGACGCCGAGGGACGCGTAGTGGGCGCGTTCCTCGTCGCTGAGCATGTCGTGCACCGTCGAGATGCCGGGCTCCCAGGAGCCGATCGAGACACAGGCGACGGTGACCTTGTCGAAGTACTCGAAGGCGCGCGCGATCCCCGTCTGGTTGCGCAGCGCGGCCGCGGTCGCCGCGTCGGGCAGCAGCATCGGCGCGTAGATGGGGTGGGCGTCCCCGCCCGACACCTGGGCGGCGCGGCGCACCGCCTCCACCGAACCGCGCTCGGCGGTCCCCGCGTCGTACACGCCCGTCAGCTGCACCACCGTGCACGGCGGGAGCCGGTCGAGGGCCGCGGCCATGTGAATCGTGGAGCGGCCCCACGCGAGGCCGAGGACATCGCCCTCGTTGACGAGCTCACCGAGCAGGTCGGCGGCCACCTCTCCGAGGTTCTCGGGGTCGGGCGACTCCTCGGCGTCGGCCGGGGACTCGACCACCACGGCGTGCCGGAGACCGTAGCGGGCGCGCAGCGCGTCGGAGCGCTCCGCGTCCAGCTCGGCCGGCACACGGATCTCGATCCGCACGAGATCCCGTTCGAGAGCGGTCTCCAGGACCCGGGCCACCTTGAAGCGGCTGACGCCGAACTCCTCGGCGATCTGGATCTTGGATTTGCCCTCGAGGTAGAAGCGGCGGGCCATGGCCGCCGCCTGGACCAGCTCAGCGGGTCCCATCCGCATCGCTGACCGGCCCGCCGACATACCCGACACGGCGCTCTCCTCACTGCTGTTCACACTCTGGATTCGCCGTTCATCCTTGCAGATCCGGCGTACTTGATCGGCCCAGATGGGCGGCGTTCACGTTCCCTTGGTTCAGTGGTCGCACGCCCACGCCGCATGAGCCGTCGCCTCCTGCGCCTGGGTGCGCAATGCACGTACCGCCTGGGCCGGGTCCGATGCCCCGTAGACCGCCGATCCGGCCACGAACACGTCCGCGCCCGCCTCCGCGCACCGCTCGATGGTGGAGGCCGAGACCCCGCCGTCGACCTGGAGCCAGAGTTCGAGTCCGTGCTTGCTGATCAGCTCACGGGTGCGGCGGATCTTCGGAAGCATGATGTCCAGGAACGCCTGGCCCCCGAAGCCCGGCTCCACCGTCATGATCAGCAGCATGTCGAGCTCGGGCAGCAGATCCTCGTACGGCTCGATGGGGGTCGCGGGCCTGAGCGCCATGGAGGCGCGGGCGCCCATGGCCCGGATCTCGCGGGCGAGCCGCACCGGCGCGGCGGCCGCCTCGACGTGGAAGGTGACGGAACCCGCACCCGCTTCGACGTACTGGGGCGCCCACCGATCGACGTCCTCGATCATCAGATGGCAGTCCAGCGGCGTGTCCGTCGCACGGGCCAGGGATTCCACGACCGGCACCCCGAGCGTGAGGTTCGGTACGAAGTGGTTGTCCATGACGTCGACATGGAGCCAGTCCGCTCCTTGTACCGCCTGTGCCTCCTGGGCGAGACGGGCGAAGTCGGCGGAGAGAATGCTGGGGTTGATCTGCACGGCCATGCCCCAAGACTGCCATGCTCGGCACCGGTTGCTCTCCCCGGTCCGGAACGGGGAGACCGCACGGTGGTCCGCCCTGCCTTTCCGGACCGCCCGCGGGTCCCGTCCGTCATGGCCCCGAGGGCAGCCAGGACGGCCGGGACAGGGTGCGGCGGGGCGGAGCTCAGGCGGTCCGTCTGATCAGCGCCAGGTACATCGCGTCCGTCCCGTGCAGATGCGGCCACAGCTGGATGTCGGGGCCGTCGCCGAGTGCCGGTACGTCCGGGAGCAGTGGACGGGCGTCGAGCAGTTCGGCGGAGCCGCTCTCGTAGTGCTTGAGCACGTCGTCGACGACCGCGCGGGTCTCCGCGAGGTGCGGCGAGCAGGTCGCGTATCCGACGACGCCGCCGATCCGGACGGAGTCGAGCGCGGTGCGCAGCAGCCCGCGCTGCAACGACGCGAAACCGTCGAGGTCCTCCGGGCGGCGCCGCCAGCGCGCCTCGGGACGGCGCCGCAGGGCACCGAGGCCGGTGCAGGGCACGTCCATGAGGACACGGTCGAACGTGCCGGGCAGCCACGGCGGGCGGGTGCCGTCGGCGGCGATGACCTGGTAGGGGCCGGGGTTCCCGGCCAGTGCCTTGGCGACGAGCCCGGCGCGGTGCGGCTGCTTCTCCGAGGCGAGCAGCACGGCTCCGCGCTCGGCGGCGAGCCCGGCGAGCATGGCGGCCTTGCCGCCGGGGCCCGCGCAGCCGTCCAGCCATGCCTTGTCGGGCCCGTCGAGCGGCGCGTTCGCGAGGGCGAGGGCCACCAGCTGGCTGCCCTCGTCCTGGACACCCGCACGACCCTCCCGTACGGCGTCGATGGCACCCGGTTCGCCGCCCTCGCTGAGCCGCACGGCGTACGGCGACCAGCGCCCCGGCAGGGCGGACTCCTCGCCCAGGGCACCGAGGAGTTCGTCCGCGGTGGAGCGGCCGGGCCGGGCGACGAGGGTCACCTCGGGCCGTTCGTTGTCGGCCTCCAGCAGGTCCTCGATGCCGGCCCGCCCGCCACCGAGCGAGTCCCACAGTGCGGAGACGACCCAGCGCGGGTGCGAGTGCACGACGGCCAGATGGTCCTCGGGGTCGTCGTCGTAGGGCGGCGCGACCTGCTCCAGCCAGCCGTCGAGACCCTGCCGCGCGACCTTGCGCAGCACCGCGTTGACGAACTTGGCGCGCCCGTCGCCGAGCACGACGCGGGCGAGTTCGACCGAGGCGGACACGGCGGCGTGCGTCGGGATGCGTGTCCCGAGCAGCTGGTGGACGCCGAGGCTGAGGACGTCCAGCACCGGCGGGTCGACCTCGCGCAGCGGCCGGTCGACACAGGCCGAGATGACGGCGTCGTACGTGCCCTGCCGACGCAGCGTCCCGTACACGAGCTCGGTCGCCAGGGCCGCGTCCCGTCCGTCGAAGTCGCCCTTCTCCCGCGCCTTGCGCAGCAGTGGGGGCAGGACCAGGTTGGCGTACGCGTCCCGCTCGTCCACGGCCCGCAGCGCCTCGAAGGCGAGGAAGCGGACCGGGTCCTTCTGGGGGCGGCGGTAGGGCTTGCCGGGCTTGCTCGGCCGACGGGACTGCTCACTCACGAAAAAGGTGCTCCGGATCCAGGAAAAGGTGCGTCCGTCCAGCGTACGCCGCGGGGTGGAACCCGCTGCCGGGCGCTCCGCGTGACCGCGCCGAGCCCCGCCGCGACGACCGGGACCAGCGGCGACGCCCTGCCCGGCGACCAGGCCCCGGTGCGGTCCCGGGTCTCAGCGCGCGTCGGACTCCGGCGCGACCCCGAACACCGGCGCGCAGACGAGCCCCGGCGCGACGACCGGGACCGGTGCGACACCGAGCCACCGGCCCGGCGACCGGACCCCGGCGCGGTGCCGGACCCCGTACGGCGCCGGACCCCGTGCGGTGCCGGACCTCAGCGCGGTGCCGGACCTGGGCGCGGTGCCGGACCCCCCGGCGCGGTGCCGAACCCCGGCGTGGCAACCAGGTCCGGTGCGGTGCCGAGCCCCGGTCGGGAGACGGCTCCGGTCGGGAGACGGCTCCGGCCGGGGGACGGCTCCGGCGCGATCGTCCCGGCGGGGCTCAGACCCCGAGTGCCTCTCCGGAGGAGATGCGCACGCCGCGTGCCCAGTCCGCCGCGCGCATCGGCTTCTTGCCCTGGGCCTGGACCCAGAGCAGTTCGACGGCGTACGAACCGGTTCCGACGTACACGTTGTTCTTCCCGACGGACAGCTCGCCCGGGGCGAGGTCGGCACGCTCGGGCACCGGCGCGGCCTGTACGAGCTTGAGCCGCTCGCCGCGGAAGACCGTCCACGCACCCGGCGCGGGGGTACAGCCGCGGACCACCCGGTCCACGCGCAGCGCCGGTGCGGACCAGTCGACGTGGGCGTTCTCGACGGAGATCTTCGGCGCCAGGGTG
The DNA here is from genome assembly GCF_042887295.1 of Streptomyces sp. NPDC057950. NCBI lineage: Bacteria > Bacillati > Actinomycetota > Actinomycetes > Kitasatosporales > Streptomycetaceae > Streptomyces > Streptomyces sp. NPDC057950. The sequence continues at coordinate 19,460 of NZ_JBHVPP010000028.1, read as the reverse complement.
ACGCCGTCGGCCGGCTGCGGTACCGCCTTCAGGGTGCCGTCCTCGATACCGTCCATGGTCGCGAGGAGCAGCCCGGAACCGGCGAAGGCCAGCCGGGTCAGCAGGTCCCCGCTGGTGTCGGTGGGCCGGACCTCCTCGGTGACGGTCCCGTACACGGGCCCCGAGTCGAGCCCCTCCTCGATGAGGAAGGTGGAGGCACCGGTGATCTCGTCGCCCGCCATCACCGCGTGCTGCACCGGCGCCGCGCCACGCCACGCTGGGAGCAGGGAGAAGTGCAGGTTGACCCAGCCGTGGGCGGGGACGTCGAGGGCGACCCGGGGCAGCAACGCCCCGTAGGCCACCACGGGACAGCAGTCGGGGCCGATCTCCCGCAGCCGCGCCAGGAACTCCTCCTCCCGCGGCCTGGCCGGCTTCAGCACCTCGATCCCGGCCTCCGCCGCGCGCTCGGCGACCGGGCTCGCGACGAGCCGGCGCCCCCGCCCGGCGGGCGCGTCGGGCCGCGTGACGACGGCGGCCACCTCGTGCCGCCCGGAGGCGATCAGGGCGTCCAGTGCGGGAACGGCGACCTCGGGGGTACCTGCGAAGACGAGCTTCATGGGTGGCGGTTGGCCTCTCGGGCGGGAACTCTTCAGACCCCGCGAGCACGCCGGCGGGGCCGAGGTACGGGGCGGCGCACCAGTCTATGCGTCGCGGGGTCACCGGGCTCGGGCGCTGTCCGGACATCCCGCGCTCCGACGCCGGCTCCAACGCCCGTACGGCCGGGACCCGCACCGCCGACGGTCCCACGTCCCGCACAGGACGTGGGACCGCGATCGCCGCCGTACGAGCCACGCGGGCCGTGCGCACCGGGGGCGTACGCCCCCCGACGCGCCCTCTGCATATGCCCCTACGCCCCCGCAGCGTGACCACTCACCCAAAAACGCGTTGGTCAAGAGAGAGTTGACCACCAACGGGCCGTGATCGCGGCCCGATCCTTTTCAACGCCGGTTCGAGAGGCTTGTTCATGGCCGACCACGCAACCCACGACGCCCAGGCTCGGGCCAGCCTGCACTTGCTGGTGCGGGACATCGAGCGGGTCCGCCGGCAGGTGGACGCACTGCGCACGCTCACCGCCCAACTGGGCAACGTCTACCGCCCGCGCCGCTCCGGCCCCGCCACGGGCTTCGTCGTCTACGGGCGCGCCCCCGCCCCGACCGTCCGCCTCGCCCAGGAGCTGCGCGACAGCGTCGAGACACTGGTCACGGCCGCCGTGGACTTCGACCGCTCACTGGGCTTCTCGTGGGACGCGGTGGGCTCGGCCCTCGGGGTCACCAAGCAGGCGGTGCACCGCCGTTACGGCGCCCGTCGCGCCGCCGCCCAGGCCGCCGCGGAGGCCGAGCGCGCCACCGAGACCGCGAGTGCCCGCACGGTCGCGGTCACCACCGGCGTCCCCGCGGTACCCACGGTCCCCGCCGCCCGCTCCATGCCGACGCAGCCGACAGCGGGCAGCCCGACCCTTCGCGAAGAGGTGCGGCCCACCGCGTTCCCGGGCCCGCGCAACGGCTGAACCCGACTCCCCGTCCCTTCTGCTCCGCCCTGCCTCCCGGCGCCGCCGCCCCGGGAGGCAGCCCCGCGGCCACCCGTCACCCGATGTCCGGCGGATCGATCCGGATCCGTACGGGTTCGCTCCCCCCACGCGCCATCCGCGCCGCCTGCGCGGCCTTCAGCGCGGCGGCCAGTGCGGCACCGCTCCCCGGCGGTACCCGGACGAGCGCCCGCTCCCACCGCTCCCCCGGAGGCGGCGCCCCCACCCGGCGCGGCCGCCCGGCATCGGTGACGGGCAGCGGCACCGGCCCCAACACCTCGGCGTCGCCGGGCAGTTCGACCACCGCGAGAAAACCGGCGAGCGCCTCCGCCGTGCCCGACACCGCCGCCATCCGTGACACCGGCGGAAAGCCCAACTCGGCACGCTCGGCGAGCTCACGCACCGCGTGCCCGACCGGGTCCCACCGTACGAGCGCCTGCACGGGCCGCAGGGTCGGCTCCGCCACGACCACCACGGTGCCGCCCGCTCCCTGCCCGCGTACCAACGCCGAGGCCCCGATCCAGCGTCGCAGGGCCTCCTCACCGGCGCGCAGATCGGGCCGCGACAGCATCGCCCAGCCGTCGAGCAGGAGCGCGGCAGCGTACCCGCCCTCCGCGACGGGTTCGGCGCCCGGCGTGGACACGACGAGCGCGGGTGCCCCCGGCACCGTGTCGAGCACCTGCTCGCGCCCCGACGTCCGTACCGGCACCGCGGGAAAGGCCCGTCCCAGCTCCTCGGCGGTCCGCCGGGCGCCCACGACCTGTGCCCGCAGCCGGAAGCCACCGCACTCGGGACAGTGCCAGGCCGCCTCGTCCCGCCCGCACCACGTGCACCGCAGCGCGCCGGCGTCCCGCGCCTCCAAGGGGCCGGCGCAGTGCCGGCAGCGGGCCGGAGCCCGGCACTGCGCGCAGGCCATCCGCGGTACGTACCCGCGCCTCGGCACCTGCACCAGCACGGGCCCGTGCCGCAACCCCTCCCTGACCACCTGCCAGGCCAGAGTGGGCAGCCGGGCGGCCCGTGCCGCCTCGTCCCGCGCGAGATCCCCGTCCCCCACGGTCCGTACGAGCGGCGCGCTCGCCCTCACCTGGTCGCGCTCGGCGGCCAGCGGCAACGCCCAGCCGCTCTCGACCAACTGCGCGGCCTCGACCGTGCAGCTCCAACTCCCCAACAGGAAGGCACATTTGTCATGGGCGGCCCGCAGCAGGAGGACCTCTCGCGCGTGCGGCTGCGGTGCGTGCGGCTCGCTGTGGCTGCCGTCCCCGTCGTCCCAGAGGACGACGAGTCCCAGATCGCGCACCGGCGCGAACATGGCGGCGCGGGTCCCCACGACGGCCCGTACGGACCCGCGCCGCACGGCGAGCCACTCCCGGTACCGCTTCTCGGGTCCGGCCTCGGCCGTGAGGACCGCGTGCCGCCCCTCCCCGAGCAGCGAGGTCAGCGCCGCGTCCACACGGGAGACGGTCCGGCCGTCCGGTACGACGACGAGCGCGCCGCGTCCCGAGGCGAGCGTCGCGCCCACCGCCCGCGCCAGCTCGTCGGCCCATTCGGGCCCAGGCAACGCGTTCCACACGGCCCGCGGGGAGCCGCCGCGGGCGAGCGACTCCAGAAAGGCGGCCCCCCGCGCATACCGTGTCCAGGACTCCGCCGCGGGCGCGTCGGGAGCGGGCAGGGGTGCCGCGGAGGGCTTCGCCTCGGCCCGAGCGTTGCGCGGCGGCACGGCGAGTTGCAGCACATCGGCGAGGCTGCCCGCGTACCGGTCGGCGACGGCCCGGGTCAGCCCCAGCAGCTCGGGGCCGAGGACCGGCTCGGGGGACACCACCTGGGCCAGCGCGGCGAGCGGTCCCGAGTAGTCGGACTCGGCCAGCCGCTCCACGAGGAAGCCGTCGATGAGGCCCCCGCCCTCGCGCCGCCCGTCGCGCACCCGGTGCCGCCCGGCCCCGAACCGCACCCGGACCCGGACACCCGGCTGCGCCTGGGCGTCGAGCTCCTCGGGCACGGCATAGTCGAAGTACCGGTCCAGATGCAGCACGCCCTTGTCGACGAGCACCCGCGCGACGGGCAGCTCCTTGGCGAGCGCGGCGCCGCGCCAGGTCCGCGGCTTCGCCTTCGGTGCCCTGGCCTGCCGCACACCTTCGCGGATCAGCGCAAGCTGCTCGGGCGGCGCGCCCTGCGCGTCACCCTCACCCCGCCCGTTCGCGCTGCTCACAGCAGTATTCCTACCAGACCGCACCGACACCGCCGCCCGCCCGGAAGCAGGCCGTCGACGGATCGCGAACGCCTCGGGCCGTCCCCGCGCCTTCGCGGCGAACGTCCGGCGGGAAGGGGCGGCCGCGACGTCGGCTCTCCCGAGGTCAAGGCGGCAGCGGCTTGATGATGCATCCAGTTTCACCGCACGCCCGAAGGGCGCACTCCGCCGAAGTAGCCGCGGCCATCGCACCGGGAGATCGTCAGCCTACGAACGGCGGCCGGTCCACGCCAGGCGTTTTCCGGGCCCTCCCGTCGACGGCTCCAGGACCGCGGCCCGGTACCGGTGCCGGGCCGAAACCGGTGGGACGGGAACGGCCGGAGGGCGCGGACGACACCGAGGCCCGGCACCCCCTCGGGGGCACCGGGCCTCGGCAGCACGCGGCGAGCCGCGGGTGGCCTACAGGCCGACGGCCCTGCGGAGCGCGTCCACACGGTCCGTCCGCTCCCACGTGAAGTCGGGCAGCTCCCGGCCGAAGTGACCGTACGCGGCCGTCTGGGAGTAGATCGGGCGCAGCAGGTCGAGGTCGCGGATGATGGCCGCCGGGCGGAGGTCGAAGACCTCGGTGATGGCGGTCTCGATCTTCTCCGCGTCGACCTTCGCGGTGCCGAAGGTCTCCACGAAGAGACCGACGGGCTCGGCCTTGCCGATGGCGTAGGCGACCTGGACCTCGCAGCGCGAGGCGAGACCCGCCGCGACGACGTTCTTGGCGACCCAGCGCATCGCGTACGCGGCCGAGCGGTCGACCTTGGACGGGTCCTTGCCGGAGAAGGCGCCGCCGCCGTGGCGGGCCATGCCGCCGTACGTGTCGATGATGATCTTGCGACCGGTCAGGCCGGCGTCGCCCATCGGGCCGCCGATCTCGAAGCGGCCGGTCGGGTTGACCAGCAGGCGGTAGCCCTCGGTCTCCAGCTTGATGCCGTCGTCGAGGAGGGCCTTCAGTTCCGGCTCCACCACGAACTCGCGGATGTCGGGCGCGAGCAGCGAGTCCAGGTCGATGTCGCTCGCGTGCTGCGAGGAGACCACGACCGTGTCCAGACGGACCGCCTTGTCACCGTCGTACTCGATGGTGACCTGGGTCTTTCCGTCGGGACGGAGGTAGGGGATCGTGCCGTTCTTGCGGACCTCGGACAGCCGGCGGGAGAGCCGGTGCGCCAGGTGGATCGGCAGCGGCATCAGGTTGGGCGTCTCGTCGGTCGCGTAGCCGAACATCAGGCCCTGGTCGCCGGCGCCCTGCTTGTCGAGCTCGTCCTCGTCACCCTCGACGCGGGACTCGTACGCCGTGTCGACACCCTGCGCGATGTCCGGGGACTGGGAGCCGATCGACACCGAGACACCACACGAAGCGCCGTCGAAGCCCTTCTTCGACGAGTCGTAGCCGATCTCCAGGATCTTGTCCCGGACCAGCTGGGCGATCGGCGCGTACGCCTTGGTCGTGACCTCTCCGGCCACGTGCACCAGGCCGGTCGTGATCAACGTCTCCACGGCGACCCGGGATGTCGGGTCCTCCCGCAGAAGCGCGTCGAGAATAGTGTCGCTGATCTGGTCAGCGATCTTGTCGGGGTGACCCTCGGTCACGGACTCCGAGGTGAACAGGCGACGGGACACAACGCTCCCTGTGGTTGCAGCGGCTGCTGGCTGATCATTGGCGGACGGGACGGGAGCTGCGCCCGGCATCGTCCGAGAACAGTTTATCGGTCGTGCTCGCCGGCAGACCCCCCTGTCTCGCCACTCGGAAGCCCTGTGACCTGCGGCACGGGCATTCTGCGCCCTGGAGATCGCTCTCCACCAGGGCTACCGCGAGCGAATTCCGCACGGCCGAAGTCACCTGTTGAGGTGACGGGGACCTCTACGGCAGACGGCGTGTCACCAGATCCCACACGGTCTCGGCCAGGGCTTCCTTGGGTCCGTGGGGCACCGCGGTCTCACTGCCGTCGGAGCCCAGCACCACGGCCTCGTTCTCCTCGGAGCCGAAGGTCCTGCGCTCCCCCACCTCGTTCACCACGAGGAGATCGCACCCCTTGCGCTCCAGTTTCGCGCGGCCGTTGGCGAGGACGTCGTCCGTCTCGGCGGCGAAACCGACCACGATCTGGTCGGGGCGCGCCCGGTCCGCCGAGATCTCGGCGAGGATGTCCGGATTACGGACCAGGACGATCGGCTCCGGTTCCTGGCCGTCCTTCTTCTTGATCTTCCCCGTCGCGTAGGCGGCGGGGCGGAAGTCCGCCACGGCCGCCGCCATCACCACGGCGTCGGCGTCCGGGGTCGCCTTGAGCACCGCCTCGCGCAGCTGCACGGCCGTGCCGACCCGCACCACGTCGACGCCCGCCGGGTCCGCCAGTCCGGTGTTCGCGGCGATCAGCGTCACCCGGGCCCCTCGTGCGGCCGCGGTGCGGGCGAGGGCGTACCCCTGCTTGCCGGAGGAGCGGTTGCCGAGGAAGCGGACGGGGTCGAGCGGTTCACGGGTACCGCCGGCGCTGACGACGACATGGCGGCCGACGAGGTCGGGTTCGCGCACGCCCCGGGCCAGCACCCGGCGGCAGACCTCGAAGATCTCCGCGGGGTCGGGCAGCCGGCCCTTGCCGGTGTCCACGCCGGTCAGGCGGCCCACGGCGGGCTCGATGACGACGGCGCCGCGGCGGCGGAGCGTCGCCACGTTCTCCTGGGTGGCCGGGTGCTCCCACATCTCGGTGTGCATGGCGGGCGCGAAGACCACCGGGCAGCGGGCGGTGAGCAGGGTGTTGGTGAGGAGGTCGTCGGCCAGGCCGTGGGCGGCCTTGGCGAGCATGTCCGCCGTCGCCGGGGCCACCACCACCAGGTCCGCGTGCTGCCCGATGCGGACGTGCGGGACCTCGTGGACGTCCGACCAGACCTCGGTGGAGACCGGGTGGCCGGAGAGCGCGGACCAGGTGGCGGCACCCACGAAGTGCAGGGCGGACGCGGTCGGCACGACCCGTACGTCGTGCCCCGACTCCGTCAGCCTGCGCAGCAGCTCGCACGCCTTGTACGCGGCGATACCACCGCTGACCCCCAGCACGACCTTCGGCTTGTCCACCGGGCCTCCCCACACTCGACACCCGTACGCCTCGGCTCGAAGACGTACGACTCCATGACACACCACGGGCCCGGCAGTCGTACTGCCGGGCCCGGGATGAAGTGGGACAGCGGACTACTGCGCGGGGCCCTCAACGGCCTCGGACGTGAGCAGACCCGCGTTGATCTCGCGCAGGGCGATGGAGAGCGGCTTCTCGTGGACGTGGGTGTCGACGAGCGGACCGACGTACTCGAGGAGGCCCTCGCCGAGCTGCGAGTAGTACGCGTTGATCTGACGGGCACGCTTGGCCGCGTAGATCACGAGGCTGTACTTCGAGTCGGTGGCCTCGAGGAGCTCGTCGATCGGAGGGTTGATGATGCCCTCGGGAGCGGTGATGGAAGAGGACACGCTCTGCCTTCCGAAAGGTGGAAATTGACCTGGAATATCAAACAACTTCCAGCAAGGCTAGCAGCTCACGCGCCACGTCCTCGACGGAGGTGTTGACCAGGGTGACGTCGAACTCCGGCTCGGCGGCCAGTTCGATCTTGGCGGCCTCCAGGCGGCGCTCGATCACCTCGGGCGGTTCGGTGCCCCGCCCGGTGAGCCTGCGCACCAGCTCCTCCCAGGAGGGCGGAGCCAGGAACACGAGCAGCGCCTCGGGCATGGACTCGCGCACCTGCCGGGCACCCTGGAGGTCGATCTCCAGGAGGACCGGCACACCCGTCTCGAGGTGCTCGAGGACGGCCGCGCGGGGTGTCCCGTAGCGGTTGCCGGCGAATTCGGCCCACTCCAGGAGCTCGCCGTTGGCGATCAGCTTGTCCATCTCCTCGTCCGAGACGAAGAAGTAGTGGACCCCGTGCTTCTCACCGGGGCGCGGCTTGCGGGTCGTCGCCGACACCGAGAGCCAGGCCTCGGGGTGTTCCTTGCGCATATGAGCGACGACCGTGCTCTTGCCGACCCCTGAGGGGCCGGAGAGCACGGTCAGCCGCGGACGTTCACTCATGCAGCGATTATTCCAGCAATCCCGGGGTGCCCAGGACTCAGGCGCCGGAACCGCCGAACTCACGCTCCAAGGAGGCGATCTGGTTCGAGCCGAGACCGCGCACGCGGCGGCTCTCGGAGATCCCGAGTCGCTCCATGATCTGCTTGGCGCGGACCTTGCCCACGCCCGGCAGGGACTCGAGGAGAGCGGAGACCTTCATCTTGCCGATGACGTCGTTCTCCTGGCCCTGCTTGATGACCTCGTGAAGGGAGGCGCCGGAGTGCTTGAGTCGATTCTTGACCTCGGCCCGCTCCCGGCGAGCCGCGGCGGCCTTTTCGAGCGCGGCTGCGCGCTGTTCAGGGGTAAGGGGCGGAAGAGCCACGCCTACGTCACCTCGGATGTCGAACTGTCGGATACGGACCGGTGAGGAACCTAATCGCCCCACACCTGGGGAGCTGCGAGCAACACGCTTGCCCGTTCTCCCCCACTACCTAGAGGGCGTGGGAGGTGCCCCCACTCGACGGAGACTAGCGGGCAAGTCCGCCAGAGTCAGCGAGAACAGCGGAAAAGTCCTGGTCAGCCTCCCTGGAGCCGGTCATTTGCGACATACTGCCCAGGATTTGAGGATGTATTCAGACTCCGGCCGCTCCGGACGCAGTCATCGGAGGACTGCCGGAGGACTTCCGGGGACCCTCGGGACGTCGGCCCGAGGTCCCGAAGGCCCCGATAGGACCCGGAAAGGGCGCTCAGGCGGCCTCGACCGCGGACCTGACCTCCTCCGCGAAGCGGTCCGCGGACTCCCGCAGCGCGCGAACGTCGGGACCGTGACGAAGAACACCCCGGCTCACGTTCGGGACGACGTTGCGCACCGCCGCCCCGAAGACTCCCGCCAGATCGGCCGCGGTGGCCCCCTGGGCGCCGATTCCCGGAGCGAGGAGCGGTCCGTTGATGTCCAGGTCGTAGGAGGAGAGATCGCCCAGGGTGGCGCCGACGACCGCGCCGAAGGACCCCAGGGGCGTCTGAGCGGCGTTCTCGGCGGCGAGATGGGCCAGGACGGTCGCCCCGACGGTACGGCCGTCCCCGCGGACCGCGTGCTGCACCTCGCCGCCCTCCGGGTTGGAGGTCAGGGCGAGCACGAAGAGCCCGGTACCGCTCTCGCGCGCCAGCTCCACCGCGGGCCTCAGCGAGCCGTAGCCCAGATAGGGCGACACGGTCAGCGCGTCCGAGAACAGCGGCGCGCCCTTGCGCAGGAAGGTCTCGGCGTACGCGGCCATGGTCGAACCGATGTCGCCGCGCTTGGCGTCCATGACGACCAGCGCCCCGGCCGCCCGCGCCTGCTCGACCGTCTTCTCCAGGACGGCGATCCCGCGGGAGCCGAAGCGCTCGAAGAACGCGCTCTGCGGCTTGAGGACCGCGACCCGCTCGGCCAGCGCCTCGACGACGGTGCGGCTGAAGCGCTCCAGTCCGGCGATGTCGTCGGTCAGGCCCCAGTCGGCGAGCAGGGAGGCGTGCGGGTCGATGCCGACGCACAGGGGACCGCGCTCGTCCATGGCGCGGCGCAGGCGTGCTCCGAAGGGTTCCAGGCTCATACGGGCTTCCTCACGTCGGCGCCGACCGCGTCGGCGAGGGTGGCGTAGGGGCTCGTCCGCAGACGGGCGGCGATGCCCTTGTGGATCGCGCGGCCCCAGAAGGGACCCTCGTACACGAAGGCGCTGTACCCCTGGACCAGCGTGGCGCCGGCCAGGATGCGCCGCCAGGCGTCCTCGGCGTTCTCGACGCCGCCGACACCCACCAGGGTGATCCGGTCGCCCACGCGCGCGTAGAGGCGGCGCAGCACCTCCAGGGAGCGCGCCTTGAGCGGAGCTCCGGAGAGACCGCCGGTCTCCTTCACCAGGGACGGGTCGGACGTCAGACCGAGGCCCTCGCGCGCGATGGTCGTGTTCGTGGCGATGATCCCGTCCAGTCCGAGCTCGACGGCGAGGTCGGCGACCGCGTCGACGTCCTCGTCGGCGAGGTCGGGCGCGATCTTGACGAGGAGCGGGACGCGCCGGTCGGTGACGGAGCGGTCGGCGGCCTCGCGCACGGCGCTGAGCAGCGGGCGCAGGGCCTCGGTGGCCTGGAGGTCGCGCAGGCCGGGGGTGTTCGGCGACGACACGTTCACGACGAGGTAGTCGGCGTGCCGGGCCAGGCGCTCGGCGGACTTCACGTAGTCGCCGACGGCTTCCGCCTCGGGGACGGCCTTGGTCTTGCCGATGTTGACGCCGACGACGGTCCTGAAGACGGGCGTACGGGCGGCCAGGCGCTCGGAGACGGCCTCGGAGCCCTCGTTGTTGAAGCCCATGCGGTTGATCAGCGCGCGGTCCTGCACGAGGCGGAACAGCCGCTTCTTGGGGTTGCCCGGCTGCGGCTCCCCGGTGACGGTGCCGATCTCGATGTGGTCGAAGCCGAGCATCGACATCCCGTCGATGGCCACGGCGTTCTTGTCGAAGCCGGCGGCGAGCCCGAAGGGGCCGTGCATGCGCAGCCCGAACGCCTCGGTGCGCAGCTCCTCGAAGCGGGGGGCGAGCGCGGCGGCGACGAAGGTACGCAGGACCGGGACGCGGGCGACGAGGCGGATCCAGCGGAAGGCGAGGTGGTGCGCCTGCTCCGGGTCCATCCGCTTGAACACGAGGCCGAAGAAGAGCTTGTACATGATCATGTCCTCTGAGGGCCCCGGTGAGGGACGCCTCTGGAAGGGGCAAGGGGGCTCATGAAGAGGGGGACACCGTTTTCCGGTGTCCCCCTCAGGGCTGCTAGTCGCGCGCCGCGATCAGATGCTCGGCGTGTTCCTGGAGGGAGCGCACGCCCACGTCGCCGTGGTTGAGCGCGTCGATGCCCTGGACGGCGGCGGCCAGCGCCTGGACCGTCGTCAGGCACGGCACGGACCGCGCCACGGCGGCCGTACGGATCTCGTAGCCGTCGAGGCGGCCCCCGGTGCCGTACGGGGTGTTGACGATGAGGTCGACCTCGCCGTCGTGGATGAGCTGGACGATGGTCCGCTCGCCGTTCGGGCCGGTGCCCTCGGACTGCTTGCGCACGACGGCGGCGTTGATGCCGTTGCGCTTGAGCACCTCGGCCGTACCGGAGGTGGCGAGCAGCTCGAAGCCGTGCGCGACGAGCTCGCGAGCCGGGAAGATCATCGAACGCTTGTCCCGGTTCGCGACCGAGATGAAGGCGCGGCCCTTGGTCGGCAGCGGACCGTACGCGCCGGCCTGCGACTTGGCGTAGGCGGTGCCGAACACCGAGTCGATGCCCATGACCTCACCCGTGGAACGCATCTCGGGTCCGAGGACGGTGTCCACGCCGCGCCCGTGGATGTCGCGGAAGCGCGACCACGGCATGACGGCCTCCTTGACGGAGATCGGCGCGTCGAGGGGCAGTTCGCCGCCGTCGCCGTGGGCCGGGAGCAGCCCTTCGGCCCGCAGCTCCGCCACGGTCGCGCCCAGCGAGATCCGGGCGGCGGCCTTCGCCAGCGGCACCGCGGTCGCCTTCGAGGTGAAGGGGACGGTGCGCGAGGCGCGCGGGTTGGCCTCGAGGACGTACAGGATGTCGCCCGCCATGGCGAACTGGATGTTGATCAGGCCGCGGACGCCGACACCCTTGGCGATGGCCTCCGTGGAGGCCCGCAGGCGCTTGATGTCGAACCCGCCGAGGGTGATCGGCGGCAGTGCGCACGCGGAGTCGCCGGAGTGGATGCCGGCCTCCTCGATGTGCTCCATGACGCCGCCGAGGTAGAGCTCCTCGCCGTCGTAGAGCGCGTCGACGTCGATCTCGATCGCGTCGTCGAGGAAGCGGTCGACCAGGACCGGCCTGGAGGGGCTGATCTCGGTCGACTCCGCGATGTACGAGGACAGCCGCGTCTCGTCGTAGACGATCTCCATGCCGCGTCCGCCGAGGACGTAGGAGGGCCGTACGAGGACGGGGTAGCCGATCTCGTCGGCGATGGCCTTGGCCTCGACGAACGTGGTGGCGGTGCCGTGCTTGGGGGCCGGCAGTCCCGCCTCCGCGAGGACGCGCCCGAAGGCGCCGCGGTCCTCGGCGGCGTGGATCGCCTCCGGCGAGGTGCCCACGACCGGCACGCCGTTGTCCTTGAGCGCCTGCGCCAGCCCGAGCGGGGTCTGGCCGCCGAGCTGCACGATCACACCCGCGAGGGGACCGGCCAGCGACTCCGCGTGCACGATCTCCAGCACGTCCTCGAGCGTCAGCGGCTCGAAGTACAGACGGTCGGAGGTGTCGTAGTCGGTGGAGACGGTCTCGGGGTTGCAGTTGACCATCACGGTCTCGTAGCCCGCGTCGCTGAGCGCGAAGGAGGCGTGGACGCAGGAGTAGTCGAACTCGATGCCCTGGCCGATGCGGTTCGGGCCGGAGCCCAGGATGATGACCGCCGGCTTCTCGCGCGGGGCGACCTCGGTCTCCTCGTCGTAGGAGGAGTAGAAGTACGGCGTCTTCGCCGCGAACTCGGCCGCGCAGGTGTCGACCGTCTTGTACACCGGGCGCACGCCCAGCGCGTGCCGCACCTCGCGCACGACGTCCTCACGCAGGCCGCGGATCTCGGCGATCTGGACGTCGGAGAAGCCGTGCCGCTTGGCCTCGGCGAGCAGTTCGGGGTGCAGCTTGTCGGCACCGGCCAGCTCGTCCGCGATCTCCTTGATCAGGAAGAGCTGGTCCACGAACCACGGGTCGATCTTCGTCGACTCGAAGACCTCCTCGGGCGTGGCGCCCGCGCGGATGGCCTGCATGACGCAGTTGATGCGCCCGTCGGTCGGCCGTACGGCCTCGGCCAGCAGTTCGGCCTTGTCTCCCGGCTCGCCCACGAAGGTGAACTGCGAGCCCTTCTTCTCCAGCGACCGCAGTGCCTTCTGCAGCGCCTCGGTGAAGTTGCGGCCGATCGCCATGGCCTCGCCGACCGACTTCATGGTCGTGGTGAGGGTGGAGTCGGCGCTCGGGAACTTCTCGAAGGCGAAGCGCGGGGCCTTGACCACCACGTAGTCGAGCGTCGGTTCGAAAGAAGCCGGCGTCTTCTCGGTGATGTCGTTCGGGATCTCGTCGAGCGTGTAGCCGACGGCGAGCTTCGCGGCGATCTTGGCGATCGGGAAGCCGGTCGCCTTGGAGGCGAGCGCCGAGGAGCGGGAGACGCGCGGGTTCATCTCGATGACGATCACCCGGCCGTCCTCGGGGTTCACCGCGAACTGGATGTTGCAGCCGCCGGTGTCGACGCCGACCTCGCGGATGACGGCGATGCCGATGTCGCGCAGGAGCTGGTACTCGCGGTCGGTGAGCGTCATCGCCGGGGCGACGGTGATCGAGTCGCCGGTGTGCACGCCCATGGGGTCGAAGTTCTCGATGGAGCAGACGACCACGACGTTGTCGTGCTTGTCGCGCATCAGCTCCAGCTCGTACTCCTTCCAGCCGAGGATGGACTCCTCCAGGAGCACCTCGGTGGTCGGGGAGAGCGTCAGGCCCTGGCCGGCGATGCGGCGCAGCTCCTCCTCGTCGTGCGCGAAGCCGGAGCCGGCGCCGCCCATGGTGAAGGAGGGGCGGACGACGACGGGGTAGCCGCCGAGCGTCTCGACGCCCGCGATCACGTCGTCCATGGAGTGGCAGATGACGGAGCTCGCGGACTCGCCGTGCCCGATCTTCTCGCGCACGGCCTCGACGACACCCTTGAAGAGCTCGCGGTCCTCGCCCTTGTTGATCGCCTCCACGTTGGCGCCGATGAGCTCGACGCCGTACTTGTCGAGCGTTCCGGCGTCGTGCAGCGAGATGGCCGTGTTGAGGGCCGTCTGACCGCCGAGGGTGGGCAGGAGCGCGTCCGGCCGCTCCTTGGCGATGATCTTCTCGACGAACTCCGGGGTGATCGGCTCGACGTAGGTGGCGTCGGCGATCTCCGGGTCGGTCATGATCGTCGCCGGGTTGGAGTTGACCAGGATGACCCGCAGGCCCTCGGCGCGCAGGACGCGGCACGCCTGGGTGCCGGAGTAGTCGAACTCGGCGGCCTGGCCGATGACGATCGGGCCGGAGCCGATGACCAGGACGGACTGGATATCGGTGCGCTTAGGCACGCTGGCCCTCCATCAGGGATACGAAGCGGTCGAACAGGTAGGCGGCATCGTGCGGGCCGGCTGCCGCTTCGGGGTGGTACTGGACGCTGAAGGCCGGCTGGTCGAGGAGGTGGAGCCCCTCGACGACCTGGTCGTTCAGGCAGACGTGGGAGACCTCGGCGCGGCCGTAGGGGGTCTCGGAGACCGCGTCGAGCGGCGCGTCGACGGCGAAGCCGTGGTTGTGCGCGGTGACCTCGACCTTGCCGGTCGTCCGGTCCTGCACGGGCTGGTTGATGCCCCGGTGGCCGTACTTCAGCTTGTAGGTGCCGAAGCCGAGCGCGCGGCCGAGGATCTGGTTGCCGAAGCAGATGCCGAACAGGGGCGTCCTGCGGGCGAGCACTTCCCGCATCACGGAGACCGGGCCGTCGGCGGTGGCCGGGTCGCCGGGACCGTTGGAGAAGAACACTCCGTCGGGGTTGACGGCGTACACGTCCTCGGCCGTGGCCGTGGCGGGAAGTACGTGCACCTCGATGCCGCGTTCGGCCATCCGGCGCGGGGTCATGCCCTTGATGCCCAGGTCGACGGCGGCGACGGTGAACCGCTTCTCGCCGATCGCCGGGACGACGTACGCCTCCTTGGTGGCGACCTCCGCGGCGAGGTTCGCGCCCTGCATCTCGGGCGCCTGGCGCACCTCGGCGAGCATGGTGCCCTCGTCGGGCAGCGCGTTGCCGGAGAAGATGCCGACGCGCATGGCGCCGCGCTCACGCAGGTGGCGCGTGAGGGCGCGGGTGTCGACGCCGCTGATGCCGACGACGCCCTGGTCGCGCAGCTCCTGGTCGAGCGAGCGGCGGGCGCGCCAGTTGGACGGCACGCGCGCGGGGTCGCGGACGACGTACCCGGCGACCCAGATCCGCCCCGACTCGGGGTCATCGTCGTTGACACCGGTGTTGCCGACGTGCGGGGCGGTCATGACGACGACCTGGCGGTGGTAGGACGGGTCGGTGAGGGTCTCCTGGTAGCCGGTCATCCCGGTGGAGAACACGGCCTCGCCGAAGGTCACCCCCACGGCCCCGTAGGCGCGGCCGCGGAAGGTCCGGCCGTCCTCCAGGACGAGTACGGCGGGAGCCGCCTTGTGCCTCTGCGAGGCGGCTCCCTGGATGGAGGTCGTCATCGTGCGCCTTCCGTGTCGGTGCTCTTGCTGATCATGCTGTTCAGGGTGTCGACCCACTCGCCGTGCTCGGCCGCGCGGTCGGAGCGGAAGCCGGAGTCGATCAGCCGGTCGCCGTGCGCCCAGGTGACGACGAGCAGGCCGCCCTCGGTGAGGACCTTGCCAGCGATGCCCTTGTCGAGCCGGGCCTCGCGCAGCGCCTCGGCGGGGACGAAGAAGTCCGTCGCGCCGGGGCGTACGACGTCCAGTCCCGCGTCCGTCAGCGTGAGCTCGACCCGGCTGCGGGTGCCCAGGCCGTGCGCGACGATGCGGTCGAGCCACTGCCCGGCGGTGGTGGAGCCGTGGTAGCGGCCGCTCATGGCCAGTCTCGCCGGGCCGGGGTCGTCCGGCGCGGTGAGCAGCTCCGGCAGATCGCCCTGGAGGGTGCCTCGCCACTTCCAGCCCTCCCGCATCAGCCAGTAGACGAGGGCGACGAAGAGGACCAGTCCGACGAGCCAGCCGATCCGGGCGGCCCAGTCGGTCACTTCGGCCGACTTCTGTTCGGTGGCCAGGGAGGCGGCCATCGGGATGAGAGGTGTCACGCGAGCTTCCCGTCGACGAGGGTGGCCTTGCCCCGCAGCCAGGTGTGGGTGACCCTGCCCGGCAGCTCACGGCCCTCGTAGGGGGTGTTGCGGCTGCGCGAGGCGAAGCCCGCGGGGTCCACGGACCCACGGTATGCGGTGTCGACGAGCGTGAGGTTGGCGGGCTCGCCCGCCGAGACGGGACGGCCGTGCCCGTCGGCCCGCCCGATGCGCGCGGGGGCCGAGGACATCCGGTCGGCGACGCCGGTCCAGTCGAGCAGCCCGGTCTCGACCATCGTCTGCTGGACGACGGACAGCGCGGTCTCGAGGCCCACCATGCCCATGGCGGCGGCGGCCCACTCGCAGTCCTTGTCCTCGTGCGGGTGCGGCGCGTGGTCGGTGGCGACGATGTCGATCGTGCCGTCGGCGAGGGCCTCGCGCAGGGCCGTCACGTCACGCTCGGTCCGCAGCGGCGGGTTGACCTTGTAGACCGGGTCGTAGGTGCGGACCAGCTCGTCGGTGAGGAGGAGGTGGTGCGGGGTGACCTCGGCGGTCACGTCGATGCCGCGGGACTTGGCCCAGCGGACGATCTCGACGCTGCCGGCGGTCGACAGGTGGCAGATGTGGACGCGCGAGCCGACGTGCTCGGCGAGCAGGACGTCCCGGGCGATGATCGATTCCTCGGCCACGGCCGGCCAGCCCCCGAGGCCCAGTTCGGCGGAGACGACGCCCTCGTTCATCTGGGCGCCCTCGGTGAGGCGGGGCTCCTGGGCGTGCTGGGCGACGACGCCGCCGAAGGCCTTCACGTACTCCAGCGCCCGGCGCATGATCACCGCGTCGTCCACGCACTTGCCGTCGTCCGAGAAGACCGTGACGCCGGCGGCGGACTCGTGCATGGCGCCGAGTTCGGCGAGCTTCCTGCCCTCCAGGCCGACCGTCACGGCACCGATGGGCTGCACGTCGCAGTAGCCGTGCTCCCGGCCGAGCCGGTAGACCTGCTCGACGACACCGGCGGTGTCGGCGACCGGGAAGGTGTTGGCCATGGCGAACACGGCGGTGTAGCCGCCGCTCGCCGCCGCCCGCGTGCCGGTCAGGACCGTCTCGGAGTCCTCTCGGCCGGGCTCGCGCAGATGGGTGTGCAGGTCGACGAGGCCCGGCAGGAGGACCTTGCCGTCCGCCTCGACGATCTCGGCGCCCTCGGCCGGCAGTCCGGTGCCGACCGCGGCGATCGTGTCGCCGTCGATCAGGACGTCCTGCGGCTCGCCGCCGAGCACCTTCGCACCACGGATCAGGATCTTGCTCATTCTTCTTACTTCTCCTCGGTGCGGGTGTGGGTGACGGCGGGCTCGTTGCCGCCCAGCAGGAGGTACAGGACGGCCATGCGGATGGAGACGCCGTTGGCGACCTGCTCCACGACGGTGCAGCGGTCGGAGTCGGCCACCTCGGCGGTGATCTCCATGCCGCGGACCATCGGGCCGGGGTGCATCACGATGGCGTGCTCGGGCATCTTCGCCATGCGGTCGCCGTCGAGCCCGTAGCGCCGTGAGTACTCGCGCTCGGTCGGGAAGAAGGCCGCGTTCATGCGTTCGCGCTGGACGCGCAGCATCATCACCGCGTCGGACTTCGCGAGCGTGCTGTCGAGGTCGTAGGAGATCTCGCAGGGCCACGACCCGACGCCGACCGGCACCAGGGTCGGCGGCGCGACGAGGGTGACCTCCGCGCCGAGGGTGTGCAGCAGGTCGACGTTGGAGCGGGCGACGCGGCTGTGCAGGACGTCACCGACGATCGTGATGCGCCTGCCGGCCAGGTCCTGGCCGATCCCGGCGTCGCGGCCGACCAGCCGGCGGCGCATGGTGAAGGCGTCCAGCAGGGCCTGCGTGGGGTGCTGGTGGGTGCCGTCACCGGCGTTGATGACGGCGGCGTCGATCCAGCCGGAGGTGGCGAGCCGGTACGGGGCCCCGGAGGCGCCGTGCCGGATGACGACGGCGTCGACGCCCATGGCCTCGAGGGTCTGGGCGGTGTCCTTGAGGGACTCGCCCTTGGAGACGCTCGATCCCTTGGCGGTGAAGTTGATGACGTCCGCGGAGAGGCGCTTCTCGGCGGCCTCGAAGGAGATCCGGGTGCGGGTCGAGTCCTCGAAGAAGAGGTTGACGACGGTGCGGCCGCGCAGGGTCGGCAGCTTCTTGATCGGCCGGTCGGCGACCCTGGCCATCTCCTCGGCGGTGTCGAGGATCAGGACGGCGTCGTCGCGGGTGAGGTCGGCGGCCGAGATGAGATGACGCTGCATCTGTCAGGCTCCGTAAGGCAGTTCAGTTCGGGAGGCGGGCGCCACGGGGGTGTGCCCCGAAAGCGCCGCGGCGGGGGTGCGGGCGCGCAGGCGCGCTCGGAGGGCGTACCGCGGTGACGGACGCCGGAGTGCTACTGCTGTGCGTCCGGGGAGATCCGCTTCGCACCGAGCAGCACGGTGTCGCGACCGTCCTCCTCGGCGAGCTGGACCTTGACCGTCTCCCGCAGCGACGTGGGGAGGTTCTTGCCGACGTAGTCGGCGCGGATGGGCAGTTCGCGGTGGCCGCGGTCGACGAGGACCGCGAGCTGCACGGCGCGCGGGCGGCCGATGTCGTTCAACGCGTCCAGCGCGGCGCGGATCGTGCGCCCCGAGAAGAGCACGTCGTCCACGAGGACGACCAGCCGGCCGTCGATGCCGTCGCCGGGGATCTCGGTACGGGCCAGCGCTCGCGGCGGATGCATGCGCAGGTCGTCGCGGTACATGGTGATGTCGAGCGAGCCCACCGGGATCTTGCGGCCGGTGATCTCCGCGAGCTTGTCGGCCAGCCTGCGGGCCAGGAAGACGCCCCGGGTCGGGATGCCGAGGAGCACCACGTCGTCGGCGCCCTTGGCGCGCTCGACGATCTCGTGGGCGATGCGGGTCAGCACCCGCGCGATGTCGGGGCCTTCGAGAACGGGCCGTGCACCGGCCGCGTACTGCTGCTTGTCCTGCTCAGAGTCCATACGAAACGGACCTCCTTCTCCGCCTCACGGGACGGATCATTAAAGGACGTCGGATTTGCGCCATCCACGGTACCAGGCCGGCAACGCGCCTGATCACCCCCCTTCGAGCCACCCCGGGTGACCTCCGCGGAGCGGCGGGTCCGGACCATTCCGCTTGACGGGGGAGAGTAACGCTGCGTAACCTCACAG
Source organism: Streptomyces sp. NPDC057950 (assembly GCF_042887295.1). Classification (NCBI taxonomy): domain Bacteria; kingdom Bacillati; phylum Actinomycetota; class Actinomycetes; order Kitasatosporales; family Streptomycetaceae; genus Streptomyces; species Streptomyces sp. NPDC057950. The sequence continues at coordinate 632 of NZ_JBHVPP010000028.1, read as the reverse complement.
TGAGTCACCAGCCGCGCGGCCGAGCCGCACGTTGATACAGCGTCCGGGGAGCTATATGTCCAGCGAATACGCCAAACAGCTCGGGGCCAAGCTCCGGGCCATCCGCACCCAGCAGGGCCTTTCCCTCCACGGAGTCGAGGAAAAGTCCCAGGGACGCTGGAAGGCGGTCGTGGTCGGTTCCTACGAGCGAGGCGACCGCGCCGTGACCGTGCAGCGTCTTGCCGAACTGGCCGATTTCTACGGGGTCCCCGTGCAGGAGCTGCTGCCCGGCACCACTCCGGGCGGGGCCGCCGAGCCGCCGCCGAAGCTCGTCCTCGACCTGGAGCGCCTGGCCCATGTGCCGGCCGAGAAGGCGGGACCCCTGCAGCGCTACGCCGCGACGATCCAGTCGCAGCGCGGTGACTACAACGGCAAGGTGCTCTCGATCCGCCAGGACGACCTGCGCACCCTCGCCGTCATCTATGACCAGTCCCCCTCGGTCCTCACCGAGCAGCTGATCAGCTGGGGCGTGCTGGACGCGGACGCGCGCCGCGCCGTCGCCCACGAAGAGGTCTGACCCCTTCGGACAGCTCAGCAGAAACGTGCCGCCGGGGTCGGGGCCGCCCACGGGCTGAGGCCCACCCCCACGCGGT
>NZ_JBHVPP010000027.1:106144-143990 GCF_042887295.1 Streptomyces sp. NPDC057950 | reverse complement strand
AGCGACCGCCCCCAGACCCCCCCGGGGGCGTCGCCCCCAGACCCCCCCGGGGGCTTCGCCCCCAGACCCCCCCGGGGGCTTCGCCCCCAGACCCCCCCGGGGGCTTGAGGGCCTTGTCCTCAAGCGCCGGACGGGCTGATGGTGTGGGCCTGGGCTGCGGATTTTCAGCCCGTCCGGCGTTTGAGGACGAGCCCTTCGGGCGAAGGCGGGGGTCCGGGGGGCGTAGCGCCCCTGGCGGCGGGAGTGAGCCTCACGTCCGATTCCCGCCAGCCCCGGCGGCAGCCGCCCCGCACACTGGGACACGTGATCGATGAAGAGACCAGGTACGAGGCCGTGCGGAGCAGAGACGCACGGTTCGACGGGGAGTTCTTCTTCGCGGTGGAGACGACGGGGATCTACTGCCGGCCGAGCTGCCCGGCGGTGACCCCGAGGCGGCGGAACGTGCGCTACTACACGACCGCGGCGGCCGCCCAGGGCTCGGGATTCCGGGCCTGCCGCAGATGCCGCCCGGATGCCGTGCCGGGCTCCGCGGAGTGGAACGTACGGGCCGATGTCGTGGGTCGCGCCATGCGGTTGATCGGTGACGGTGTGGTGGACCGCGAGGGCGTCGGCGGGCTCGCCGCACGTCTCGGCTACAGCACCCGCCAGGTGCAGCGGCAGCTCACCGCCGAGGTCGGCGCGGGCCCCGTCGCGCTGGCCCGTGCCCAGCGGGCCCACACCGCGAGGGTCCTGTTGCAGACCACCGGACTGCCGGTCACGGAGATCGCGTTCGCGGCCGGGTTCGCCAGCGTGCGGCAGTTCAACGACACCATCCGCGCGGTGTACGCCTCGACGCCCAGCGCGCTGCGCGCCGGGGCCTCGCGCGGCGCGCCCGGCGCCAGGCGCGCGGACACCCCGGCCGCCGGGATCCCGCTGCGCCTCGCCCACCGGGGGCCCTACCCGTCGACGGCCGTCTTCGACCTCCTCGCCCGTGAGACGGTCGCGGGCGTGGAGGACATGAGCGGCGCCCGCGGCCGGCGTACCTACCGGCGCACCCTCCGCCTTCCGTACGGCAGCGGAGTCGTCGCGGTGAGCGAGCGCGCGGACGGGCCGGCGTCCCGGCCGGGCGGCTGGCTCGACACCCGCCTTCACCTCACGGACCTGCGTGATCTGACCACCGCCGTCCAGCGGTTGCGGCGGCTGTTCGATCTCGACGCCGACCCGTACGCGGTGGACGAGCGGCTGGGAGCCGATCCGCGGCTCGCGCCGTCGGTCGCCGCGCGACCCGGTCTGCGCTCGCCCGGTGCCGTGGATCCGGACGAACTGGCCGTGCGCGCGCTGGTGGGACGGGCGGCCGCGGAACGGCTGGTGCGCCGGTACGGGAAGACGCTGGACGCCCCGCACGGGACGCTCACCCATGTGTTCCCGGAGCCGGCCGTCCTCGCGGAGGCCGAGCCGGACGGCCCCCTCGGAACGCTCACCGCCGCCCTCGCCGACGGCACACTGCGGCTCGACGCGGGTGCCGATCGCGACGCGGCGGAGGCGGCCATGCTCGCGCTGCCGGGTCTGGACGCGCACATGGTCGCCGTCGTCCGGACCCGCGCCCTCGGTGACCCCGACGTGGCACCGCCCGGCGAGGACGTCCCGGAGGCATGGCGCCCATGGCGTTCGTACGGGGTGCGACACCTCAGGGCGGAGCGGGAGGATGCGGATGCGGCGGCGGCAGCACGGGGCGAGGGCCGGTAGGAAGTCAGTCGTCCAGGCCCCAGCTGTGGATGCGCCGTGGATGGACGCGGATCAGTTCCTCGCTGAAGCGGGGGCCCAAGTCGTGCGGACCGGTGAGGAGTTCGGCCTCGCCGCGGATGTCGACGCCGCGTACCTTCCACGGCCGGAGACTGACGACGTCGTCGACGAGGGCGACCTTCGGGTTCTTCCGCGGATTGCGCCACTTCTTGGTGGTGCCCATGGCGTGGCCGCCGATCAGGATCGTCCCGTCGTCCCGGGGGAAGAACCCGACGGGGTTCGCCTGCGGCTGGCCGTGGGCGAAGACGGTGGCCGGCCGCCCCAGCCGCTGCGATCTCAGATACGCGCGTTCGGCCTCGCTGAATTCGGTCATGGCAGCAGCCAAACACGTCGGCGCCGGGCACGCGTCGGGCCGAAGACCCGGGTCCTGGAGGGGAGCGGGTGCGGGTGCCACGGGTCAAGGCCCTTGAGCCGGAGTGCGGCTGACGGTGTGACATACCGTTGGGGGCGCAGGTGACCGGGGAAACCATGCCGCATGACCCGCGTGATCATGGTCCGGCACCTTGTCGCCGCCCTGGCAACCGTCCTGACGCTCGCCACACCGTGCGCGAGAGCCGACACGGGCCCCGGCCCCGCCCCGGGAGGTGACCCCGCCGCCGGCCGGCGCTGGACAGGCACCTGGGAGGCCGCCCCATCCGGCACCGCCCCGGCCCGGCCCGGCGCCTCGATCCGCAACGTCGTGCACACGAGTGTCGGCGGCGAGGTGGTCCGCGTCCGGATCTCCAACCGGCTGGGCACCGAGCCCCTGCTGCTCGGGGCCGTCACCGTCGCGTTGCAGGAACCTGGGGAGCCCGCGGGACCGGACGCCGTCCCGGGATCGATGCGGACGGTGACCTTCGCCGGTGCCGGATCGGTGGTCGTCCCGCCGGGCACGGACCTGGTCGGCGACCCCGTCCGCCTGCGGATCCCCGCAGACGCCAACCTCCTGATCTCCGTCCACACCCCGGCCGACTCCGGCCCGGCGACGTACCACCGCTCGGCTCACCAGACCAACTTCCTTGCCCGCGAGGGTGATCGGACCGCGGACGAGCGCGGTACCCGGTACACCGTCGGCCTCGACAACTGGTTCTACGTGACCGGTGTCGACGTCCTGGGCGCCCCCGCCGCGGGGAGCGTGGTCGCACTCGGGGACTCCATCACCGACGGGACCGGTTCGACCCCCGACACCAACCACCGCTGGCCCGACCGGCTCGCCGCCCGACTGCGCGACCTCCCCCCGTACCGCCGGCTCGGTGTCCTCAACGCGGGGATCTCCGGGAACCGGCTGCTGCTCGCGGGCAGCGGCCCCAGCGCCCTGGACCGGCTCGACGCCGACGTGTTCTCCCGCACCGGGGTGCGCGCGGTGATCGTGATGGAGGGCATCAACGACATCAAGGGCAGGCCGGAGCAGCGGGACCCCCGTGCCTTGGAGGACGCCTACCGCCGGATCGTGACGCGCGCCCACGCTCTCGGGCTCCGGGTCGTCGGCGCCACGATCACGCCGTACGGCGGCCATCCGGCGTGGACGGAGGCGCGCGAGGCCGTCCGGCAGGAGGTCAACGCCTTCCTCCGCCGGGGCGGCCTCTTCGACGCGGTGGCCGACTTCGACGCCGCCGTCCGCGACCCGGCCGACCCGTACCGCATCCGCCCCGCCTACGATCCCGGCGACCACCTCCACTTCAACGACGCGGGTATGCGGGCGATGGCCGACACGGTGGATCTGGGAACGCTCGTTCCCGACAGGTCCTGAGGGAGGGCGGCCGCCGCCCCCACCCGGGCGGCCACCGCCCCACCCGGGAGCGTCAGCCCCAGACCACCGCGCCCAGCCACGCACCCGCGATCAGCAGACAGGCGAACAGCTCCGTCAGTACGCTCCAGCCGCCGGACCGCATCAGGGTCCGCACGGTCGACCAGGCCCGCTCGTGCCCGCCCACGCCCAGCCGTTCATGGAGATAGATCCCGCCGACGAAACCCGGCACCGCGCCGATCACCGGCAGCAGACAGAAGCCGAGCAGCGCCCCGGTCCCCGCGTACAGCCCCGTACGCGGGGTGGCGCCGCCCTCACGGAGCCGCCGGGGAGGCAGCGCCCAGCGGATCGCCTGCGCCAGCAGCAGGACCAGGGTCGCGCCCACGAGCACGCTCCAGGCCAGTACCTGTGGGGCGCTCAGCGCCCACCACAGGACCGCGGCCCAGACGAGCCACGACCCCGGCACACCGGGCACCAGCACTCCGCACACGCCGAGCGCGATCACCACGCCGACCAGCAGGAGTTCCCACACTCCCATCTGTCCAGGGTGCCGGAGCGGACGTGGGACCGCAGGTCAGCCCCGGGCCACCCAGCCCTTCTCGTAGGCGTGCCAGCCCAGCTGCAGCCGGGTCGTGACGTCCGTCAGCTCCATCAGCCGCTTCACCCGGCGCTGTACGGTCCTCAGGCCCAGATCGAGCTGTTTGGCCACGCTCGCGTCGGTCAGCCCGGCCAGCAGCAGCGAGAGGATCTCCAGATCGGTGCCGTCCGGGCCGTCCGGCCCCTGTTCCTCGAAGCCCCGGCTGCCCAGCCGCAGCGGCAGCGCGTCCCGCCACACCGACTCGAACAGGCCCGACAGCAGCTCCAGCAGCCCGCTGGCGTGCACGACCAGCGCGGCGGGCTGGGCGGTGTGGGAGGTGAGCGGCACCATCGCGAGGGTCCGGTCGGCGATCACCAGTTTGGTCGGCACCTTGTCCCGCACCCGTACCTGCTCCTCGCGGCCGAGCGCGGCGGACAGCTCGGTGACGCCGGCGGGCTGGTCGAGTACGGCGCGTTCGAGGACGACGCGGTAGCGGACGCCGCGCGCGGCCGCCTGCTCCTCCGCGTCGTTGTCCATTCCGGAGACGGCCACCGGGTTGCCGGTGACCAGGGCGCACACCTCCTCGCTCGCGCCGAGCTGGAGCTGCAGGAAGCGCTGGGCGACCGCCGCCGCGCCGATCACCACCTCGACCAGGTCGTGGACGGCGGGTTCGGTGGCCTGCGCGCGGTACTCCTCGGCGAGCAGCGCGGCCGCCAGTTCCGCCTTGTCCAGCTCGTGCCGCTGCTGGGTGAGCAGTGCGCCGAGCGCGACCCCCGGAGGCGCCGCGACCCAGCGTCCCGGCCGCGCCGACGACTGGGCCGCGAGTCCGTGCCGTTCGAGCCGGCGCAGGGCGCGTTCGGTGTCGTACTCGCCGAGCGTGAGCCGGCGCGCGAGATCGGGTACGTCCGCGGCGCCCACGGACACCAGTGCCCGGTACGCCGACTCGTGCGTCTCGTCCAGACCTATCGCTCCCAGCATGCGGCGATGCCCTCCCCAGGTTCCGTTCCGGCCGGGCCGTGGCGGAAACCGGCCACGGCGCAAACCCGCCTCGGCACATCATCGCCGCAGCACCCGCAACTCTGCCAAGCTCACGTCACCGGGGCACCGGCCACCGCCGGTGGAGGCCCGCCGGGAATTCCAGGGAAGTCCCGGCAGAGTTCCAGGGAAGTCCCGGGCAAGTCCCAGGGAAGCAGGTCGCGCTCAGGGGCGAATCCGGCCGACCTGAACGGCGCGTATGCGGGCCGGACCGTGATGCGGGCCGGTGAGGTGCGCGGGACCCGGTCATCCAGTCGCCGCCGGGCGGTTCTCCCGTGGGGGGTGGGATCGTCCGGCGGTTTCTCCCGAACCTCCTTGGCCCGCGCCGTTGTTCGAGATTTCGGAGACGGGGCGTTCGGTGGACCGGCCGCGTGGCCGGATTTCCGGATGCCCCGTTTTCAACCGGCTCCCGCGGTGACAATTAGGGGCATGAGCCAGCAGGGGGAGAGCCGCACCGGTCACGAGGACGATTGGTGGGGGCAGTTGTACGACGACTCCACCCAGGACACGGGGCCCGCCGTCGCGCCCGATTCCCTCGACGACCGGTTCGCGTCGGCCGCGGGGACGGTCGGGGCGGAGCCGGCTGGGGCGGGTCCCGTCGGCCGGTCGATGACGCCGGAGCGTGACACCTCGCCACCGGGGGAGCCTCCCGCGCCGCCGGAGCAGCGCGGCGGCGGCGCGGGGCCCTGGCACGGCGCCTCCCGCCGCGGCGTGGCCCCCGGACCGCTCCCGACCCCGTCGCTCCGGGACGACCCCGCACGCGGGCGGGCCCCCTGGGAGCCGCCGCAGGCCGATCCTCCGACATCCTTCACCTCGCCTCCGCCCCCGACCCCGCCCGTGCCCGCCGGCCCGTGGACACCCGCCGATCCGTCCGCGCCCGCCGATCCGCCGGCGTCCGCCGGTCCGACGGCGCCGGCCGCCCCGCCCGTGTCCGTCGGACCGTGGGCGGATGCCGGTCCGACGGCCCCCGCCGGTCCGACGGGTCCCGCCGATCCGCCGGCGTCCGCTGGTCCGTCGGCGCCGGCCGCCCCGCCCGTGTCCGCCGGACCATGGGCGGATGCCGGTCCGACGGCCCCCGCCGGTCCGACGGCCCCCGCCGATCCGCCGGCCCCCGCCGATCCGCCGGCATCCGCCGGGCCGTCGGCGCCCGCCGCCGCGCCTGCGTCCGCGGGCCCGTGGGCAGGTGCCGGTTCGTCCGCGTCCGCCTCTCCGTCAGTGCACGCCGATCCGCCGGCGCCGGCGGGTCCGCCGAGGCCCGCTGATCCGCCTGCATCGGCCCGTCCATGGGGAGGTGCCGACGCGTCGGCTCCCGCCGGTCCGTCCGCGCCTCCCGATCCTCCGAGGCCCGCCGCCCCACCGATGCCCGCCGGTCCGTACGCGCCCGCGGCCTTCCCGCCCGGTCCGACGCCTGCGGGGTACCGAGCCGAGGTTCCGCCGAGCGCCGTGGCCCCGCCCGCGCCCCCCACGGCGTCGCCCGCCTCGGCCGTCCCGGCAGCCGTGCCGCCGCGGCCGCCCGGGGCCCCGGTGAACACCCCTGCCGCGCTCCCGCCGCCCGCGGCCTCCCCGGCCTCGCCGGGCGGCGCACACCCCGACACCTGGGCCCCGCACACCCCGGCCGCCGAGCCTCCGGCCGCCGCCGCCGCGTCGCCCGCCCGCCCCGACCTGTCCGTCCCCGCGCCGTACGAACCCGTGCCCGTCGCTTCCCAGGGGCGGCCCTCCGTGGCCCACGTGGGGTCGGGCCCGCCCACCTACGACGCCGAACCCACCGCGCTTCCGCCCGCCGACCCGGACGGTCTCGACGACCTCGTCTCCGACACCGTGCTGGACGGGGCGCGCTACGGGACCAGCACCCTGCGGGCGGTCTCCGTGCGCGGGGACTCCGCGCGCTACCGGGGTGAGCCGCGCCGCGACGCCCTGCTGACCGCCCGCTTCGGGACCGCGGAGCAGGCGCTCGTGCTGGTCGCGATGGCGACCGGGGCGCGCGCCACCCCCGGCGCGCACCGGGCGGCCGCCGAGGCCTGCCGGTGGATCGGGCGGGCCGTCGGGCGCAGTCACGCACGGCTCGCCGAGGACATCCGGGCGGCCCGGCGCGGGGACCTGAAGTCGGGGCTGCACCGGCTCACCGACCGCAGCCTCGGCAAGCTGCGCGCGAGCGCGGCCGAGCAGGGCGTCGAGCCCGAGGACTACACCGCGAGCCTGCGCTGTCTGCTGCTCACCGCGGACCCCGAGTGCCGTACGCGTGTCTTCTTCGGCGTCGGCGACGGCGGTCTCTTCCGGCTGCGGGACGGCGAGTGGCAGGACATCGAGCCGCGGACCGGCGACACCGTCGGAGAGCCGGTGGTCGGCTTCGGGTCGCTGCCGCACGAGACCCCCGAGGGCGACCGGCTCACCATGGACCTGGGCATCACGACACCCCCGAGCCCCTACGAGCCGGCACCCGCACCCCCGCGTGCCCCCTTCCGTTTCCGGGCCTCCGTCGCCCGGCCGGGTGACACGCTGCTGCTGTGCACGGGCGGCCTCGCCGATCCCCTGCGCGGCGAACCGGGGCTCTGCGAGCACCTGACGACCCGCTGGTCCACCGGTGGGCCGCCGGGGCTGGCCGCGTTCCTGGCCGACACCCAGGTGAGGGTCAAGGGTTACGCGGACGACCGGACCGCCGCGGCGGTTTGGGAGGCGTAACCGCGTTCCCTGTGAATTCATGGACCCCAGAGGACGGACTCAAGGGTTCCAGGACCACTAAGGGGTGCGTGCAGCATGGCCAAGCAGAACGTCGCCGAACAGTTCGTCGACATCCTCGCCCGCGCGGGGGTCAAGCGCCTGTACGGCGTCGTCGGTGACAGCCTCAACCCCGTCGTCGACGCGATCCGGCGCAATTCCGCGATCGACTGGATCCACGTCCGGCACGAGGAGACCGCCGCCTTCGCCGCGGGCGCGGAGGCCCAGATCACGGGCAGGCTCACCGCCTGCGCGGGCTCCTGCGGCCCCGGCAACCTCCACCTCATCAACGGTCTGTACGACGCCCACCGCTCCATGGCCCCGGTCCTCGCCCTCGCCTCGCAGATCCCCTCCAGCGAGATCGGCCTCGGCTACTTCCAGGAGACCCATCCCGACCGGCTCTTCAGCGAGTGCAGCCACTACAGCGAGCTGATCTCCCACCCGAAGCAGATGCCCAGGCTGCTGCAGACCGCCATCCAGCACGCGATCGGCCAGTCGGGGGTCAGCGTCGTCTCGCTCCCCGGCGACATCGCCGCCGCGCCCGCCCCGGAGAAGACCGTCGAGACCGCCCTCGTCACCTCCCGGCCGAGCGTCCGGCCCGGCGACGCCGAGATCGACAAGCTCGTCGCGCTGATCGACGAGGCCGACCGGGTCACCCTGTTCTGCGGCAGCGGGACAGCGGGGGCGCACACCGAGGTCATGGAGTTCGCGGAGAAGATCAAGTCACCGGTGGGGCACGCGCTGCGCGGCAAGGAGTGGATTCAGTACGACAACCCGTTCGACGTCGGCATGAGCGGTCTGCTCGGCTACGGCGCCGCCTACGAGGCCACGCACGAGTGCGACCTGCTCATCCTCCTCGGCACCGACTTCCCCTACAACGCCTTCCTCCCGGACGACGTGAAGATCGCCCAGGTCGACGTCCGCCCCGAACACCTGGGCCGGCGCTCGAAGCTGGACCTGGCGGTCTGGGGCGACGTCAAGGAGACCCTGCGCTGTCTCACCCCGCGGGTGCGTGCCAAGGGCGACCGCCGCTTCCTGGACAAGATGCTGAAGAAGCACGCGGACGCGCTCGAGGGGGTCGTGAAGGCGTACACCCGCAAGGTCGAGAAGCACGTTCCGATCCACCCCGAGTACGTCGCCTCGGTGGTGGACGAACTCGCCGACGAGGACGCGGTGTTCACCGTCGACACCGGGATGTGCAACGTCTGGGCGGCACGCTACATCTCGCCCAACGGCCGCCGCCGCATCATCGGTTCGTTCTCGCACGGCTCGATGGCGAACGCGTTGCCGATGGCGATCGGCGCCCAGTTCAGCGACCGCGCGCGCCAGGTCGTGTCGATGTCCGGCGACGGCGGTTTCTCCATGCTGATGGGCGACTTCCTCACCCTCGTCCAGTACGACCTGCCGGTGAAGGTCGTCCTCTTCAACAACTCCTCCCTCGGTATGGTCGAGTTGGAGATGCTGGTCGCCGGGCTTCCGTCGTACGGGACCACCAACAAGAACCCCGACTTCGCGGCCGTGGCCCGAGCCTGCGGCGCCTACGGGGTCCGCGTCGAGAAGCCGCGGCAACTGGCGGGCGCCCTCAAGGAGGCCTTCAAGCACAAGGGCCCCGCACTCGTCGACATCGTCACGGACCCCAACGCCCTGTCCATCCCGCCGAAGATCAGCGCGGAGATGGTGACCGGCTTCGCGCTGTCGGCGTCGAAGATCGTCCTCGACGGCGGAGTCGGCCGCATGCTCCAGATGGCCCGTTCGAACATCAGGAACGTACCGAGGCCCTAGGCGCAGTGACCCGCAGGGTGGTCGACGCGGGTGAGGGGCGGCCGGCCCGCCGCGGCGGACCGGACCGTGTGCCCCCGTCGAGTACGGCTGGACACGCAGCCGGGAGTCGGTAGATGGGCCGAGCGCCCGTGCGCGGTACGCCGGCCCGCACAGGAGGCTCCGGGTGGTGCGTCGCCGTCGGACGCGCCGCCGTCGCAAGCCGTTCGCGCCCCGGCTCACCTCCCCCACGCGCCCCATGGAGGGCGGCACCCCGGAGAGGCCGCGCGGCGGTGAGGGAGGCCGGAACGGGGGTGCCCCGCGCCTGAGCCGAGGCGGGCAGGACGTTCCGGTACGGGGGGTGGGGCGCCGTACTTGAACGGGTGCGCCGTTCCGCCCCGTGGCGGCTTTCCGGCCGCCCACCAGGGCTTTCCACGCCGGACCCCCGACACCGCGACCACCCGGAAGCGCTCGTACGCGGCCCGGGGTGCGGTCCCCACCGGTCGCCGGACCCGGGAGCGTCCGCCGTCCGTAGGGCATCGACGGCGTCCGGCCCAGGTCTCGCGCCCGGTCGACCGGATCACCCCGGCTGGTGCGCGCCTCCCGGGGGCGACCGCCGGTCCCCGGAGCGCGGGCGGACGCGTCCCGGGGGCCCCGGCCTGTCACGCCGCCACGGTGTCGCTCCCGCATGGCCGAGGGTTGACGAATCGACATGACTGCCGTCTCGCGTAGGAGGGCATGGATTCCCGTGAACATGTTCGATCACGAGGGGAATCGGCATCGGCATGCAGGCGGGGGTCATGAGAAGGCAGGTACGAGGGCGCGGTCCCGTTGCGATCGGGGCCTCCACGGCAAAGGCGATGATGGAGGAGACGTCCGGGAGTGCGGCGGATCAGCCCGCCACCGCGCAACTCAGGCGCAGGCTGGCGAAAGCGGACCTACGGGCGGTGCCCGAGACCCGCAGAGCGCTGAGGGAACTCTTACGGCACTGGGGGAGGCCGGGAAAGTCCGAGATAGCCGAGCTGCTGACCAGCGAGCTCGTCACCAACGCTCTCATCCACACCGATCACGACGCGATCCTGACGGCCACCGTCCGGCCCTCCGGACTCCGCGTGGAGGTACGGGACTTCGTGGGACGCAGGCCCAGGCCGCGGGTACCGGACGCCGACGACGGTACGCACGGCAGAGGACTGGTCCTCGTACAGTCCCTCGCGGACGCGTGGGGCGTTCGGGCCCACGGCGTCGGCAAGTCGGTCTGGTTCGAACTGGACGGCGGCGCGGTGTAGTCACCGCGCCGCCGTAACTCCTGTCCGGACGCGATTCCCGTCCGGGCGTCACCCTGGTCCGGGCGGAATTCCCCGTCCGGGCGTCATGCGTGTCCGGGTCCGGCCGGATTCCGGCCGGACCACCGGGACTTCACCCGGTCCCCGTCCGACGGGACGTCAGCCGAACTGCTGCTCAAGATCCTTGAGCTTGCGCTCCAGGGAGTCGAGCCGCGGCAGGGCCATCGTGTCGTCCTCCGCGGTGAGATCGACGGTTATCGGGTCAGCGCTCTTGCGGACCGGCTGAAGGGAGGGCCGCGAGCGTACGGGCAGCTCCGGCCCCGATAGAGCAGGCTCCGTAGAGGCCTGGGCGGGAGCACGCTCCACGGTCGTCTCGAGCTGCGCCCGTGCGTTCGCGCGCCCCGGCAGGCCCCGGTGACCGCGGCTGAGCGCCTTCAGGTGCGCGCGCTCGACCCGCTCCTCGTTGCGGCGGCGCAGACGCGTCTGCTCCTTCTGCCGCTTGTCCTCGCGCACCTCGTCCACGGCCTCGTCCAGCGTACGGACGTTCTCCAGGAGCATCAGCGACCAGGCGCTGTACGTCTCACGCGGAGCACGCAGCCAGCGGACTATCCGGATCTGCGGCAGCGGGCGCGGGACCAGGCCCTGCTCGCGCAGCGCGGCACGGCGGGTCTGCTTCAGCGCCCGGTCGAACAGCACGGCGGCCGACAGGGACATGCCCGCGAAGAACTGGGGAGCGCCCGAGTGGTCCACGCCCCGCGGCGCGTGCACCCAGTTGAACCAGGCCGCGGCACCGGCGAAGGTCCACACGAGTATGCGTGAGCCGAGCGCCGCGTCACCGTGGCTGGCCTCGCGCACGGCGAGTACGGAGCAGAACATGGCCGCGCCGTCCAGGCCGAACGGGACGAGGTACTCCCAGCCGTCGGTCAGGCCGAGGTTCTGCTGGCCGAAGCCGACCAGGCCGTGGAAGGACAGCGCGGCGGCAACCGCCGCACAGCAGAACAGCAGCACGTAGGAAGCCGTGCCGTAGACGGCCTCCTTGCGCCGGCGGCGCTCCTCGCTGCGCTCCCACGATTCGTCGTTACTGCTGCCCGCGCCGTCCCCGGACCGCTTGCCGCGCGCGAGCACCGCCACCGCCGCCAGCAGTCCCAGGAGCAAAACGGCGCCCGGAAGCAGCCAATTCAGCGATATGTCGGTCAGTCTCATCTGGGGTCCCTTGCATTGGGATAGGGCGTAACGCCCGCCATATTGGCCCACGCCCGTCGCCCCTCAGGGGGTTTCGCGGCAAGAGGCCGCCAAGGGAGTGCCAAGGGATGCGCAGGGCGACATTCTGCTCGAACTGCCGCGCGAGGGACGGGAGCTGAGTGCGAATAAGATTACCCGTACGGATGGTTCAACGGAAAGTTCCTGCGACAAGTGAGGAAGTTGTGAAGCACCTGTAACCCGAGGGGTGTCTCCGTCGCAGTTGATCTTAGGGCACCGGGGACCCGGCCCCTGGGGCGGGTCGACTCAACTGGAGAGGGCGGCCGTCGACTTGGCGACACGCTCGGCGTCGCAGACGCGCGGGCAGGTGACGCAGGCGTCGTCGGGGCGCAGTGTGTAGAAGAGGCAGCAGCTCGCGCGGTCGCGGGTGGTCAGGGTGCCGCCGTCCGGGCCGGTCAGCTCGCGGAACGCGGCGGAACCGACGTAGGGCCGGGTCGTCCCCGGCAGCAGGAGCTCCAGTTCGCGCAGCGCGCGTCCCTCCTCGCCGAGGAGGCCGGCGACGTACCAGAGGCCCTCGACGATCTCGTCGGTGGCCATGCCCCACAGGGCGCGATCACGGCGTCGCATGCGGGGGCCGAAGCCCCCCAGGACCGGCTCCAGGTGCTCGGCCACCGCGGCCCGCACCTCCGCCCGCAGAGCCTCCTCGTCCGGTACGACGCGGGCGCCGGGGAGGGTGGCCGCGGGGTCGTCCGGCAGGCAGGCGAACTCACCGGTCCGCACGGCCATCCGGCCGAGGGTGCGCTGGAATGTGACGTGCTCCACAGGGAACCGGGGCACGCGGCGATCCAGGAACCACGGGACGGTGATCAGGAGGCAGACCGGCCAGGCGTACCGGTGCAGTCCGAACGTGGCGACGACGTCCGGGCGTGCCCGCCGGCCGTAGTCCCGGACGATCTGCGCCTCGTCCCAGGCGAGGAAGGTGTCGAGCTCCGTCCCGCCCGCCGCGAGCCGGTCCGCGCGGGCCCACCCGAGGTCCTCGGGGGCCGCCTCCCCGGGGTCCAGCTCCGTGACGCTCAGGGAGGGGAGGACCTCGGCCAGCCGGGTGTAGGCGTCCGTGACGGCCGAGGGTGCCGGGCGGGTGCCGGGACGGGCCGTGGCGCCTGCGGCCAGGGCGGGAGCGGACATCCGGTGACCACCGCTTCACGATCGTTGACAGGTAAGGCTTACCTTACCCGTAATTCCGGATGTTTGAACTGGGGCCGTGTGCGCCTATGGTGCTTGACGGACGGGTAACAACCGCCGCATTGACTCCCAAGTACCACCAAGCCCGGAGGAGGCCCCGTGGAGCAGGCCGGTTCGCTGGGCACGCACGGCTCCACCGGGCGCGGTGCCCCCGACATGCGTACGGCGGCCGTCCGGGTGCCCGCCCAGTCGCGGACGCCGGACCGGCGCCGGGAGGGCGAGCGGGACCGGGAGCGGGACGTCGCCGGGGGCGCGTCCAGGGTCGGTGCCGCGGCCCGCGGTGAGCACACACACAGTGAGGTGCCCCTCCCGTGTCCTCCCGTGGACAACCCGCCGGCCCTCGTGGAGGCCGCGCGCCCGGTGGTCCAGCGCGCCTCGGTCCGCGGGCAGGTCCTCGCCGCCCTGCGCACGGCTCTCGTCGGGGGAGAACTCGTCCCCGGCGAGGTGTACTCGGCGCCCGTGCTCGGCGAGCGGTTCGGCGTGTCCGCCACTCCGGTACGGGAGGCGATGCAGCAGCTGGCCCTGGAGGGCGCCGTCGAGGTCGTGCCGAACAGGGGTTTCCGGGTCGTCCGGCGCGGGACGCGCGAGCTGGCCGAACTCGCCGAGATCCGCGCGCTCATCGAGGTCCCGGTGATGCTGCGTCTCGCGCGCACGGTGCCCGCCGCGCGGTGGGCCGAACTGCGCCCGCTCGCCGAGGCAACGGTGCGGGCCGCGGCCACCGGTTGCCGCGCCACCTACGCCGAATCCGACCGCGCCTTCCACCGTGCCGTCCTCGCCCTCGCGGGCAACGACCAGCTCGTGCGGATCGCCGAGGACCTGCACCGCCGCGCCCAGTGGCCGCTGGTCGGCGGTCCCGTCTCCCGGGGCCGCGCCGACCTGGTGGCCGACGCCGCCGAGCACACCGCCCTCCTGGAGGCCCTGATCGTCCAGGACCTGCCGGTCGTGCAGTCCCTCGTGCGGGAGCACTTCGCGGGCGCGTAGGGGTCCAGGTCTCCCGGGCCCCGGAAGGCGGCGTGCCGGGCCCCGCGGGACGGTGTCCCGGGCCGGCCGGTACGTGACGTTCCCGCCCCGGACGTAACGGCTTCGTACGGGCCCGGTCGCGGGCCGCGTCGGCGGGAACCCGGGCAGGCCGGTCCGCGTGCCCGCCGGTACACGGCGCGAGCCGACCCAAACCGGGGGAGACACCGATGCCCGACCCGTCCTGGCAGGCGATGCAACAGGCACAGCAGGCGCAGCGGATCCACCAGAACCACGTACGGCACCACCGCGACCTGCACCACGCGGCGCACGCCCGTCACACGGGCGCGCCGCATCCGTACCGCCCCGTGTCCCACGGCTCCGCCAGGAGCGCCCGGGGTGGCCGTGCGAGTGGCCTCCTGATCCTTCTCGTGGTCGCGGCCGTGGCCGTCTACATGGCCCACGACCCCGAACTCCGCACCACCGTCGAGACGTTCGCCCGCGACCTGCTGTCGAAGGTCCAGAGCGGCTAGCCGGGGCGCCGACGACGTCCCACGGCGTCCCACGGCCCCGGACGGGCGCGGGGAGCGGCCGGGCCCGCCGGCCGTGTCAGGCGGTGGCGGCGGGCGGGCTCAACTGCCGTGCAAGCCAGGTCGGTACGCCCCCGAGGAGCCGGAACAGCCGTCCCGCCTCCGCCCGCAGCCGGGACGCCTCCGGCTCGGTCTCGGCGTCCGCGAGGGACGCCAGCGCCGGAGCCGTCCCCACCAGATAGCCCAACTCCTCGCGGATTCTCAGGGATTCCCCGAACCCGTGCCGGGCCTCCGCCAACTCGCCCTCCCGCAAGGCGAGTCCGGCCAGATGTCGCCAGGTGAAGGACAGCAGCAGCGGGTCGCCCAGGGCGGAGGCGCCCGCGTGGGCGCGGCGGTAGGCGGCGCGGGCGGCCTGCGGGGACTGCGCGAGGTTCTCGGCGAGCAGCCCGCGCCGGAAGTCCAGGAGCGCACGGCCCGGCGCCCCGGGCGCGATCAGGGCGGCTGCCCGGCCGAGCGCTGCCCGTGCCTCGTCCGCCCGGTCGCGTACCCCGAGCAGGGTGGCCGCGTAGGCGAGTTGTCCGCGCTCGCAGGCCGCGGCGCCCCGCTCGTCGTCGCTGCGGGCCACCGCCTCCGCGGTGCGCAGCGCGTCCTCCGCCTCCGCCCAGCCCTGCTCGGTGTACAGGCACCGCTCGACGAGGAGCGAGGCCCTCTGCAGCGACGCGTCAGCCGTCAGGGGCTGGATCAGTGCGGCCGCGTCGACCCAGCAGGCGCGCGAGCGCAGCCGCCATACCGCGGTCTGGAGTGGATCGTCCCCTGCGTTCGTTCCGGAACCAGACATGGCGGTATGCGCCACGTTGCCCTCCCCGAGCACGCCATTGAGCTGTTGAGTGGTGGCATCTCAGCACGGATCAAGGCACCCGGCCAAGGGGCTGGGTGAAGGATTTCACAAAGTCGTGCGACAGGGGTGCCACTTGGCGGCACGCCCCTCACCGCCCCGTGACCTCAACTCATGCGCAGGGCCAGGAAGAAGTCCAGCTTGTCCTCGAGGCGGGAGAGGTCCCTGCTCGTCAACTGCTCGATACGCCCCACCCGGTAGCGCAGTGTGTTGACGTGCAGGTGGAGACGGGCGGCGCAGCGCGTCCAGGAGCCGTCGCAGTCGAGGAACGCCTCGAGGGTGGGGATCAGTTCGGCGCGGTGGCGGCGGTCGTACTCGCGCAGCGGGTCGAGGAGCCGTGCGGTGAAGGCCCGGCGCACGTCGTCCGGTACGAAGGGCAGCAGCAGGACGTGGGAGGCCAGTTCCTGGTGTCCGGCCGCGCAGACCCGGCCGGGGCGTGCGGCGGCGACCCGGCGCGCGTGCCGGGCCTCCTCCAGGGCGCCGCGCAGGCCCTCCGCCGAGTGCACCGCGGCGCTGACGCCGAGGGTGAGCCGCCCGTCGTCGTTCAGGCCCGCCGACAGCGGTTCGCGGACGGCCGCCAGGAGCGTGTCGGCGAGCAGCCCGGTCTCCGAGCCGTCGTGTTCCGTGGAGACCGCCGGAAGGGGGACGAGCGCGATCGCCTCGCCGTCCGTGTGGGCGACGGCGATGCGGTCGGCGTGCTCGGGGCCGGCAGCCCCCGGGTCGACGAGCATCTCCTCCAGGAGCGTCTGCGCGACCGGTCCGCCGTCCATCTCGCCGCCGTCCCACTCGACGCGGGCCACCACCACCTGCCAGTGCGGGGCCGCCCCGAGTCCGGGCAGCAGCACCGGCGCGGCGACCCGCAGCCGGGCCGCGATCTCCGCGGGCGCGGCTCCCGACTGCACCAGTTCGAGGACCTCCTGCGC
The DNA here is from genome assembly GCF_042887295.1 of Streptomyces sp. NPDC057950. NCBI lineage: Bacteria > Bacillati > Actinomycetota > Actinomycetes > Kitasatosporales > Streptomycetaceae > Streptomyces > Streptomyces sp. NPDC057950. Next base: position 127,367 of record NZ_JBHVPP010000027.1, on the reverse strand, counting down.
GAGACGCCGGCGTACCGTGCGTGCCGCGTCCCGGCGGTCGCGTTCGACGGCGATCAGCTGAGTGACACCCTGGAGCAGGTCGAGCCGTTCCGCAGGCCAGTCCCCGGCGTCCGCCTCGACCGCGAGGAGCCAGTCGGAGAGCACCGTCTCGCGCACGTCGCGCCCCGCGCCCGTGGAGCGCCCGGACGACCGGACCGGGAACAGGGAGTACGGCGTCGTGCCCACCACGACCCGGTGCGGCCCGCGCCGTCCGGTGCGTACGGCCGCGAGGTGCTCGGCGGCCAGCCGCGCGCACACGTCGGCGGGCAGCGCGGCCCCCGCCAGCTTCGAGCCCGCGACCGGCCGCCCGGTGGGCGACAGCACCCAGGCCCGCAGGTCCAGGTCGGAGCCGAGCAGGTCGAGGACCACGTCGGGACCGCCGCCCGCCGGGCCGGACGTCATCATCCGCCGGTGCCGGTCCACCACGGCCGCCAGGTCTCCGGCCCGCTCGCCGGAGACCTGCCGTACGACGTGTTCGGTGATCGTCGCGAAGGCCACCGACTCGTTCACGGCGAACAGGGGCATCCGGTGCCGGGCGCAGGCCAGGACCAGGTCCTCGGGCACGTCACGGAGCTCCGCCTCGCCCGCGGCGAGGGCCGCGACCCCGGCGGCCGCGAGGATGCGCACGAAGGGCTCGGAGTCCGTGGCGCCGTGCCGCCAGGCGAGACCGGTGAGGACCAGTTCGCCCCCCGAGAGATAGCGGCTGGGGTCCTTGAGGTCGGTGGTCATCACACCGCGTACGGTGCGGTCGAGCTCGCCCTCGCCGCCGAGCAGCCGCAGGCCCAGCGCGTCGGTGTCCAGCAGTGCGCGCAGCCGCATTCTCGTCGCCGCCGTTCTTGTCTCGAAATCTACGATGGAACTGAAGGTGGGCACCGGGCGGACGCGCCCGTGGGCCGTATTCCCAGGTCCAGGCATGTGCTGGGTGTTTCACTGGGAAACCGGAGAGGTTACTGACGCCTCTCGTTCATATGAATCTACAAGATGAGTGCCCTGGCCAGCCAACTCCTTCATGGTTTCGGTGACTGACCCCGGCGGAGGACGGCGCTGTGTACTGACCCCGATCCGCGTGAACACCTCATGAACGAGCCGGGGCCGCTGCACACGATCTGGCTTGATCGATACGACCTTCGACGAAGAAGAAGAGAGCCACTCATGGACTTCCTTCGCCCCGCCAGCTGGGAGGAGGCGCTCGCCGCGAAGGCCGAGCACCCCACCGCTGTGCCGATCGCGGGGGGCACCGATGTGATGGTCGAGATCAACTTCGACCACCGCCGGCCCGAGTACCTCCTCGACCTGAACCGCGTCGGCGACCTGAGCGAGTGGGAGGTCGGTGAGGAGAGCGTGCGGCTGGGCGCCTCCGTCCCGTACACCCAGATCATGGAGAACCTGCGCGGCGAGCTGCCCGGCCTGGCCCTGGCCTCCCACACCGTCGCCTCCCCGCAGATCCGCAACCGCGGCGGCGTCGGCGGGAACCTCGGCACCGCGTCCCCGGCCGGTGACGCCCACCCGGCCCTGCTCGCGGCCGGCGCCGAGGTCGAGGCCGAGTCGGTACGCGGTACCCGGCTGATCCCGATCGACGCGTTCTACACCGGCGTGAAGCGCAACGCGCTCGCCCCCGACGAGCTGATCAGGGCCGTCCACGTCAAGAAGGCCGACGGCCCGCAGCAGTACTCCAAGGTCGGCACCCGCAACGCGATGGTGATCGCGGTGTGCGCCTTCGGTCTGGCCCTGCACCCCGCGACCCGCACGGTGCGCACCGGCATCGGCTCCGCCGCGCCGACCCCGGTACGCGCCAGGACCGCCGAGGAGTTCCTGAACGCGGCGCTCGAGGAGGGCGGGTTCTGGGACAACGGCAGGATCATCACCCCGTCGGTCGCCAAGCAGTTCGCCGACCTGTGCTCCGCCGCCTGCAACCCGATCGACGACGTCCGGGGCACGGCGAGCTACCGCCGCCACGCGGTCGGCGTGATGGCGCGCCGCACCCTCACCTGGACCTGGGAGTCGTACCGCGGCACCGCCGCCACGGAGGGAGTCGCGTAATGCGCGTCAATTTCACGGTCAACGGCCGTCCGCAGGAAGCCGACGACGTGTGGGAGGGCGAGTCCCTGCTGTACGTGCTGCGCGAGCGGATGGGGCTGCCCGGCTCCAAGAACGCCTGTGAGCAGGGCGAGTGCGGCTCCTGCACCGTCCGCCTCGACGGCGTGCCGGTGTGTTCGTGCCTGGTCGCGGCCGGTCAGGCCGAAGGCCGCGAGGTCGTCACCGTCGAGGGGCTCGCGGAGTACGCCCAGCGGCGCTCGTGCGGGACCGGCCCGTGCGGCACGTCGCTGGACGAGGCCCGGCGGTGGGGCGCCAAGGGCCATGACTCGCAGACCGGCGAGGGCACCGAACTCTCCCCGATCCAGCAGGCGTTCATCGACGCCGGCGCCGTCCAGTGCGGTTTTTGCACCCCGGGCCTGCTGGTCGCCGCGGACGAGATGCTGGAGCGCAACCCGAGCCCGACCGACGCCGACATCCGCGAGGCGCTCTCCGGCAACCTCTGCCGCTGCACCGGCTACGAGAAGATCATGGACGCGGTCCGCCTCGCGGCCGCCCGGCAGTCCGAGGCGGTCTGACCATGGGAACCACCGGCACACCCACCAAGATCACCCAGGGCACCGAGTCCAAGGGCGGCATCGGCGAGTCCACGCTCCGCCCGGACGGCACCCTCAAGGTCACCGGCGAGTTCGCGTACTCGTCCGACATGTGGCACGAGGACATGCTCTGGGGCCAGATCCTGCGCTCCACCGTCGCCCACGCCGAGATCGTGTCCATCGACACCTCCGAGGCCCTCGCGCAGCCCGGCGTCCACGCGGTCCTCACCTACGACGACCTGCCCACCGCCGTGAAGACCTACGGGCTGGAGATCCAGGACACCCCGGTCCTCGCGCACGGCAAGGTCCGCCACCACGGCGAGCCCGTCGCGATCGTCGCCGCCGACCACCCGGAGACCGCGCGCCGCGCCGCCGCCAAGATCAAGGTGGAGTACCGGGAGCTGCCGGTCATCACGGACGAGGCGTCCGCGACCGCGCCCGACGCGATCCTCGTCCACGAGGGCCGCGACGACCACCACATCGGCCACGTCCCGCACCCGAACATCGTGCACCGCCAGCCGATCGTCCGCGGCGACGTCGAGGAGGCCGCGAAGAAGGCCGACTTCGTCGTCAAGGGCGAGTACACCTTCGGCATGCAGGACCAGGCGTTCCTCGGCCCCGAGTCCGGTCTCGCCGTGCCCTGCGAGGACGGCGGCGTCGAGCTGTACATCGCCACCCAGTGGCTGCACTCGGACCTCAAGCAGATCGCCCCCGTCCTCGGCCTGCCCGAGGACAAGGTCCGGATGACGCTCTCCGGCGTGGGCGGCGCCTTCGGCGGCCGCGAGGACCTGTCGATGCAGATCCACGCCTGCCTGCTGGCCCTGCGCACCGGCAAGCCCGTCAAGATCGTCTACAACCGTTTCGAGTCGTTCTTCGGACACGTCCACCGTCACCCCGCGAAGCTGTACTACGAGCACGGGGCGACCAAGGACGGCAAGCTCACCCACATGAAGGCCCGTATCGTGCTGGACGGCGGCGCCTACGCGTCCGCCTCCCCGGCGGTCGTCGGCAACGCCTCCTCGCTGAGCGTCGGCCCGTACGTCGTCGAGGACGTCGACATCGAGGCCATCGCGCTCTACACCAACAACCCGCCCTGCGGCGCGATGCGCGGCTTCGGCGCGGTCCAGGCGTGCTTCGCCTACGAGGCCCAGATGGACAGGCTCGCGGACGCCGTCGGCATGGACCGGGTCGCCTTCCGGCAGCTCAACGCGATGGAGCAGGGCACCCTGCTGCCGACCGGACAGCCCGTCGACTCACCGGCCCCGGTCGCCGAACTGCTGCGCCGCGTCAAGGCGATGCCGCTGCCGCCGGAGCGCCAGTGGGAGAGCTCGGAGGGGGCCGACGTACGGCAGCTGCCCGGCGGCCTGTCCAACACCACGCACGGCGAGGGCGTCGTCCGCGGCATCGGCTACGCCGTCGGCATCAAGAACGTCGGCTTCTCCGAGGGCTTCGACGACTACTCCACCGCCAGGGTCCGCATGGAGGTGGTGGGCGGCGAGCCGGTCGCGACCGTGCACACCGCGATGGCGGAGGTCGGCCAGGGCGGTGTCACCGTCCACGCGCAGATCGCCCGCACCGAGCTCGGCGTCGCGCAGGTGACCATCCACCCCGCCGACACCCAGGTGGGCAGCGCCGGTTCGACGTCCGCGTCGCGTCAGACGTACGTCACCGGCGGCGCCGTCAGGAACTCCTGCGAGCTGGTGCGCGAGAAGGTACTGGAGCGGGGCCGCCGCAAGTTCGGCACGTACCACCCCGCTTGGGCGACGGCGGAACTGCTCCTGGAGGCGGGCAAGGTCGTCACCGACGCGGGCGAGGTGCTCGCCGACCTCGCGGACGTGCTGGAGGACGAGGCCGTCGAGGTCGAGGCCGAGTGGCGGCACCGTCCGACGGAACCCTTCGACCTGCGCACCGGACAGGGCTTCGGCCACGTCCAGTACTCGTTCGCCGCGCACCGCGCCGTCGTCGAGGTCGACACCGAACTCGGCCTGGTCAAGGTCATCGAACTGGCCTGCGCCCAGGACGTCGGCAAGGCGCTCAACCCGCTGTCGGTGGTCGGCCAGATCCAGGGCGGCACCACCCAGGGCCTCGGCATCGCGGTCATGGAGGAGATCATCGTCGACCCCGTCACCGCGAAGGTGCGCAACCCCTCCTTCACGGACTACCTGATCCCCACGATCCTCGACACGCCGACCATCCCGGTCGACGTGCTCGAACTCGCCGACGACCACGCCCCGTACGGGCTCCGTGGCGTCGGTGAGGCCCCCACCCTGTCGTCCACCCCGGCCGTCCTCGCGGCGATCCGGAACGCGACGGGGCTGGAGCTCAACCGGACGCCGGTACGGCCCGAGCACCTCACCGGCAAGTAACCCCCGAGGGTCGGGCGGGACTTGTTCCCCCCGTCGCCCCTCCGTTCGTCTCGGGCCGTCCCCCGGGTCGTGCACCTTCCCAAATCCCGCAGCCGCAAAGGCGGTTGACCTCGGCCGCCCTCGGCGGCCGATGCGGGTGCCCCTGTGAACCTTGGGAGTTGGCACCATGACCCACCAGTCAGTGGAGCCCAGGACCGTCGCCGACGACGCGGGTGCGGGTACCCGCGTCCCGGCCGGACGGTCCTGGCTCGACCGCTACTTTCACATCACCCTGCGGGGATCGACCGTCGCGCGCGAGGTGCGTGGCGGCGTCACCACCTTCATGGCGATGGCGTACATCCTCCTCCTCAACCCCCTGATCCTGTCCGGCAAGGACGCGGCCGGGAACACGCTCGGCCAGCAGGCACTGATCACCGCGACCGCGTTCGCCGCGGCCTTCAGCACGCTCCTGATGGGCTTCGTCGGCAAGGTGCCGCTCGCCCTCGCGGCCGGGCTCTCCGTCTCCGGAGTGCTCTCCTCCCAGGTCGCCCCGCAGATGACCTGGCCGCAGGCCATGGGCATGTGCGTGATGTACGGCGTGGTCATCATGCTGCTCGTCGTCACCGGCCTGCGCGAGATGATCATGAACGCGATACCGCTGGCGCTGAAGCACGCGATCACCATGGGCATCGGCCTGTTCGTCGCGCTGATCGGCTTCTACAAGGCCGGCTTCGTGCACCAGGGCAAGGCCACCCCCGTCACCCTCGGGGCGACCGGTGAACTCGCCGGCTGGCCGGTGCTGCTCTTCGCGGTGACCCTGCTCGCCATCTTCATGCTCCAGGCGCGCGGCGTCCCCGGCGCGATCCTGATCGGCATCGTGGGCGGCACCGTACTGGCCGTGGTCCTCAACGCCCTCGGCGTCATCGCTCCCGGGCAGTGGGCGAGCGGCGCCCCCGAACTGCACGGCGGCGCCGTCTCGATGCCGGACTTCTCGCTCTTCGGCAAGGTCGAGTTCGGCGGCTGGGGGAACGTGGGCGCGATGACGGTCGGCATGATCGTCTTCACCCTCGTCCTCGCCGGGTTCTTCGACGCGATGGCCACCATAATCGGCGTCGGCACGGAGGCCGGACTGGCCGACGCGCAGGGCCGGATGCCGGGCCTGTCCAAGGCGCTGTTCATCGACGGCGCGGGCGGAGCGGTCGGCGGGGTCGCCGGCGCCTCCGGCCAGACGGTGTTCGTCGAGTCCGCGACCGGGGTCGGCGAGGGCGCCCGCACCGGCCTCTCCTCCGTCGTCACCGGCCTGTTCTTCGCCGCCTGCCTCTTCTTCACCCCGCTGACGGCGATCGTCCCCGGCGAGGTCGCGGCGGCGGCCCTGGTCGTCATCGGCGCCATGATGATGATGAACGCCCGGCACGTCGACTGGGCCGACCGCGCCACGGCGATCCCGGTCTTCCTCACCGTCGTCATCATGCCGTTCACCTACTCCATCACCGCGGGCGTCGCGGCCGGAGTCCTCTCGTACGTCGCCATCAAGGTGGCCCAGGGCAAGGTCCGGGAGATCGGGGCGTTCATGTGGGGCCTGACGGTGATCTTCCTCGTCTTCTACGCCCTTCACCCCATCGAGAGCTGGATGGGCGTCCACTAGGCGTCCACCGGGCGCCCGCCGGACACCCGCCGCGAGGCCCTCCCCGCAACCGCTGCCGAAGGAGACCGAGACATGCTGGACATCGCCGAGGAGCTGTACCGGTGGGCCCGGCAGGGACGCGACTTCGCCGTCGCCACCGTGGTGGCCGTCGGCGGCAGCGCACCCCGTCAGCCCGGCGCCGCGCTCGCCGTCGACACCGACGGCACGGCGATCGGCTCGGTGTCCGGCGGCTGTGTGGAGGGCGCGGTCTACGAACTGTGCCGGCAGGCGCTCGAGGACGGGGAGACCGTCCTGGAGCGTTTCGGCTACAGCGACGAGGACGCCTTCGCCGTCGGTCTGACGTGCGGCGGAGTGATCGACGTCCTCGTCACCCCGGTACGGGCGGCCGGCCGGGCCCGGGAGGTGGTGGCGGCCGCCCTGGACGCCGCCGTGAAGGGAGAGGCCGCGGCCCTCGCGCGCATCGTCAGCGGTCCCGCGGAACTCGTGGGGCGCGCGCTGCTCGTCCGCCCCGACGGCTCGTACGAGGGCGGTCTCGGCGCCCATCCGGAGCTCGACCGGACCGTGGTCGGCGAGGCGAGGGCCCTCCTGGACGCGGGCCGCACCGGGACCGTCGAGATCGGTGAGCAGGGCTCTCGTTGCGGAGCGCCGCTCACGGTTCTGGTGGAGTCCTCGGTACCACCGCCCCGCATGATCGTCTTCGGCGCGATCGACTTCGCGTCGGCACTGGTGCGCATCGGCAAGTTCCTCGGCTACCACGTGACGGTCTGCGACGCCCGCCCCGTCTTCGCGACCGCCGGCCGCTTCCCCGACGCCGACGAGATCGTCGTGGAATGGCCGCACCGGTACCTGGAGCGCGCCCAGGTCGACGCGCGGACCGTCCTGTGCGTCCTCACCCACGACGCCAAGTTCGACGTACCCCTGCTCCGGCTCGCGCTGCGCCTGCCGGTCGCGTACGTCGGCGCGATGGGATCGCGGCGGACGCATCTGGACCGCAACCGGCGGCTGCGCGAGGTCGGCGTCACGGAGCTGGAGCTCGCCCGCCTCCGGTCTCCCATCGGCCTCGACCTGGGCGCCCGGACCCCCGAGGAGACGGCCCTGTCCATCGCCTCGGAGATCGTGGCCGGCAGGCGCGGCGGCAGCGGTGTCTCCCTCACCGGGGCGCACACACCGATCCACCACGACGCGACGCCCGCTCCGGGCCGCCGGATCGGGTCGGTCGCCTGAGCGGCCCGGTGACGCGGGCGGTCTCGGCGGCGGCCGTCACGGGCAGACTCGTGACGGAGAGGGCGGTCACGGACGGACCCGTGATGGAGAGGGCGGTCACGGACGGACCCGTGATGGAGAGGGCGGTCACGGACAGACCCGTGATGGAGAGGGCGGTCACGGGCAGACCTGTGACGGAGAGGGCGGTCACGGACGGACCCGTGACGGAGAGGGCGGTCACGGCGACGGCGGCTCCGGGGGCCGCCGCGGGACGGGCTCGCGCAACAGCCCGTCCACCGCCCGCCCGAACATCCACCGGCCCGCCCGTGCCAGCGGCCGGTCGCAGATCCCGGGCAGCCCTCGCACCCGCAGATCCTCGCGCCACAGCACCCGCGAACCCCCGTCCACCGCCGGACGCACCTCGATCTCGGCCCAGCCCGTGACGAACGTGCCGTGCTTGACCAGCCGGCACCGGCCCGCGTCCTCCCCGCGGGGCGGCTGCCACGTCACGACCTCCATCGGGTCGTCGAACGCCACCGGCCCCACCCCCGACCGGGCGACGAACACCGTGCCCTCGCGCGTCGGCGGCGAGGTGACCACGGTGACCCGGGTCAGCGGCACGACCTCCGCGTGCCGGGGCCAGTCGGTGAGGCGCCGCCAGGTCTCGGCGGGGGAAGTCGGGGACACGCGTTCCAGCAGGAAGAGGACCACGGGGCGATCGTAGGCGGCCGGACGCCGGACGAATTCTCGCGCAGCCGGACGAAAGGGCGCGCCACGGTCCTACCATTCCCCCATAGCACGGCCAACCGCACCGCATCCAGGGGGAGTTGACCGACATGCCACTGAAGGCCTACGGCGTACTGATCACCCGGGCGGTCGACGTCCGACGCGAGGGCTCCACCGACACCCCGCACTACCAGATCCACCTGACGGACGATCAGGGGACGCACTACCGGGCAGCGGTCAACGTGCGGTCCCAGGAGGAGCCCTCCGAGCTGCTCTACCTGGTCGCCGACGACCTCCAGCACCCCCTCACGGCACACCTGGAGGGCCTGGCGTCCGGCTGGAACACACTGCCGCCGGGGCCGGGCGGCCCGAACCTGGACTTCGTGCGCGGCAACCTCTTCGACCCGGCGGCGATGCGTTCGCTGCCCCCGGACGCGCAGGGCCCCGACAACGACCTGGCCGACCTGCTCGACCACTACGTCCAGCGCGCGGTGGCCGATCCGGCCGCCCGGACGTACGTGTTCGGCGAGCGCTTCGGGCCCGAGCCCGCCGTCCGCGACAAGGTCTTCGGCTTCCTGCCCGGAAACGGCGTCCACGACATCCATATGAACCAGGGCAACAGCGCGCGCTTCCAGGGCGACGACGGCGTCTGGCAGGACGGCGGGCTGCTCCTCCACTTCCCGGCACAGTCCCGGTGGGTCGGCATCTTCCTCGCCTTCCAGAGCCAGGCCTGGCACACCGACGACATCACCGGGCACACCCTCCCCGTGGACGGCTCCCGTCCCGATCCGGACGGCGGGCCGGCTCGCATCCTGGCGGCCCTGGTCAACCCGCGGGGCCCGGCCCCCGAGTCCGAGACCGTCACGCTCCTCAACGCCTCGCCCGATCCGCTCGACCTCACCGGCTGGCGCCTCGCCGACCGGCTCGACCACGGCTGCGCGGTGCCGCCCGGCCCGCTCGCCCCCGGCGCGTGTCTGGTGGTCCCGCTCACGGACGGCGTACAGCTGGGCAACCAAGGCGGCCGGATCACCCTGCTCGACGCGGGGGGCCTCAAGGTCCACGGTGTCTCGTACACGGCCCAGCAGGCCGGGCGTGAGGGATGGACCGTCGTCTTCTGACCGCCGCTCCGGTTCCCGTCGCGTTCGGTACGGGCCCGGCCGGGGTCGCGTCAGGGCCGGTAGACCGTGCCGGGCTTCGGCTTCCCGGGCGCCAGCAGCTGGGGCACGGTCACGAACACGTACCCCCGCTCCTTGAGCGCGTCGATGATCCCGGGCACCGCGGGCACGGTGCCCGGGTAGAGGTCGTGCAGCAGGATGATCCCGTCCCGGGTCGACTGCTTCAGGACGCGCTCCTGTATCACCTTGGGGTCGTACGTCTTGTAGTCCTTGGCGGTCACGCTCCACAGCACCTCGGAGAGGCCCATCTCCCGGCAGATCTTCTGCACGGTGTCGTCGGTCCGCCCCTGCGGCGGCCGCATGAGCGTGGGCCGGCGCCCGGTGAGCTTCTCTATCGCGTCGTTCGGCCGTCGAAGCTCCGCGCGTATCTCGTCGGGTCCGATCTGCGTGAGGATCTTGTGGTCCCAGGTGTGGCTGGCGACCTCGTGCCCCTCGGCGGCCATCCGCTTGACCAGTTCCGGGTACTTCTCGATGTGCCTCTTGCCGAGCAGGAAGAAGGTGGCCGGGACCTTCTTCTCCTTGAGGATGTCCAGCAGCCTGGCCGAGTGCTCGCTGGGCCCGGCGTCGAAGGTCAGCGCGATGCACTTGGCCGCACGGCAGTCCACGGTCCCGAACCGTCCGGCCGCCTCGCCGTCGGACGCGGTCTGCGCCCGGACGGCCGCCGGTGCGGTGGTGTGGACGGTCGTGCACCCCGCCAGCGGCAGGGCGAGTGCGGCGGCTGTCACGAACGCGGCCGCCGGGCGGAACCCGGGGCGCGATCTCTTCGTCTTCCTGGTCAGAAAAGGCATACCGCGACTATATAGAGGGTCTATACACCCCATTTATAGCGGGGTGGGTCAGCCCGCCCCGGGGCCTTCGCCGCCGATGCGCCCGCCTACGTACCGGCTGACGTCGCGCCGACCGGACCGGCCGGCGGACGCGCCGGGGGCTCGGCCGCCCGCAACTGGGTGGCGGCCAGTTCGCGGTAGAGCGTGTCGTCGTCGACCAGCGAGTCGTGAGTGCCCACGGCGCGGACCTCACCGTGTTCCAGGACCACGATCTGGTCGGCGTCGGTGACCGTGGACAGCCGGTGGGCGATCAGCAGCACCGTGCACCGGCCCGCAGCGCGCGCGACGAGCTCGCCCAGGGCCTGTTCGTTGCGGGCGTCGAGCTGGGCCGTCGCCTCGTCGAGCAGCAGCACCTGAGGGCGGCGCAGCAGGGCGCGGGCGATCGCGAGGCGCTGGCGTTCACCGCCCGACAAGGTCACCCCGCGCGGGCCGACCGGCGTCTCCAGACCTTGGGGCAGACGCGCGACCAGAGCGTCGAGACGGGTCAGGGCCAGCACCTCCGCCAGCTGCCGTGAGGTCGCCGACGGTGCCGCGTACACCAGGTTCTCGCGGAGCGTGCCGGCCAGCACGGGGGAGTCCTGCTCGACGTACGCGATCCGGCGCCGCACCTCCGCGCGCGGCAGCGTGGAGATGTCCTCGCCGCCGATCCTGATGGTGCCCGCGGTCGGTTCGTAGAAGCGCTGGAGGAGCGAGAAGAGAGTGGTCTTGCCGGCGCCCGACAGACCGACGAGCGCGGTCCGGGTGCCGGCGGGGACGGTGAAGCCGACACCGCGCAGGGCGGGCGCGCGGCCCGGGTAGGCGAACTCGACCCCGCTCAGCTCGACGGCGGGCCCGACGGCGTGGTCCGGGACGGAGCCGGGCGGTGTCTCGATGTCGTCCTCGGCCGGCAGTCCGTACACCTCCTGGATCCTGCCCACCGCGCCCAGTCCCTGCTGGAGCTGGGCGGCCCCGCCGACCAGTTGCGAGACCGGGCTCGCCAGGAAGAACACGTACAGCAGGAAGGCGATCAGTTCGGAGACCGACATCGTCCCGTTCGCGACGAAGGTGCCCCCCACGCCCAGGACGACCAGGAACGCCGTCTGGATGGCGGCGCCGCCGACCATGGCGACGAGGGCGCCGTAGCGGGCGCCGGCCAGCCCGGCCGCGTACGCCTCCTCGGCGGCGCGCGTCTCGCGGCCCTCGGCGCCGTTCGCCTTGACCGTGCGGGCCGCGCCGAGGGTACGGTCGAGGACGGCCCCGACCGCGCCGACGGACGCCTGGGAGCGGGCCACGGCGGCCTTGATCCGGGGCAGTACGACGGTGATCACGACCGCGACCAGGGTCAGTACCAGCAGGGTCACACCGAGCAGGCGCGCGTCGAGCGTCGCCATCATGAACAGCGCCCCGGCGAAGGTCAGCACGCCGTTGACCGTCATGATCAGGCCCTCGGTGGCGGCGCTCTTGAGCAGGGTGCTGTCGGAGGTGACGCGGGCGATGAGGTCACCCGGCGTCCTCCGGTCCAGCTCGCAGACCCGCAGCCGGATCAGCCGGTGCACGAGACCGCGCCGCACCTGCCGGACCACGCGCTCCGAAGTGCGTTGCTGGAGCCAGGCGTTGAGGCCGGTGAGCAGGGCGCCCGCGACCAGGAGGGCGGCGAGCAGCGCGACCGGGGCGGCGACGCTGCCGCCGTCGTCCAACCGGTCCAGGATCGTCTGCGCGAACTTCGGCTGCGCCAGCCCCGACACGCCGGCCAGCAGGGTGAGGAACAGGGAGAACAGCAGCACGCGCCAGTGCGGCCTCGCGTGGCGGACGAGGGCGGACAGCGAGCCCGGGGGAGTGGCGGGCGGGTTCCCGGCGGTCACGAGACGCGCACCTCACCGTCGTTGCTGCTGTCGCTGCTGTCGCTGCTGTCGCTGCTGTCGCTGCCGTTGCTGCCGTGGCTTCCGGCGGGCTCCGTGGTCCCGGCGGCCCCGGTGGCCTCGGCAGCCCTGGCAGCCCCGGCAGCCCTGGAGGCCCCGGCGGCCACCGCTTCGAGGCGGTCCGCGGCGGATGCGCTGCCGCCCGCCGCCCGGAAGGACTCCCCGACGGCCTCGGCGGCCTTGCGGTGGCCCCGCGCCGGATCGAGCACGGCGTCGACGGCGGCGCCGATCCTCGCCGCGTCCGCGCGTCCGAACCGCAGCCGCACCCCGGCGCCCGCGTCCACGACCTGGCCGGCCACGATCGGCTGGTCGTCCCGGATCGGCGCCACGACCAGCGGGACACCGTGCCACAGCGCCTCGCACACGGTGTTGTGCCCGGCGTGACAGACGACGGCGTCGAGCCTCTCCAGCAGGGCGAGTTGAGGGACGTGCGGGCGTACGAGGAGGTGGTCGGGGAGCCGGCCCCCGACGAGTCCGCCGGGATCGACGAGGACGGCCCGCACCCGGTCGGCCATCGCGCCCAGCGCCTCTGCGGCCGCGTTCAGGAAGCGGGCGCCGGCGTCGTTGTTGGCGGTGCCGAGACTGACCAGGACGGTGGGCGGCCCCGAGCGGTCCAGCCACTCCCAGGGGAAGTCGCCGCCGGCCGGCCGGGCGGCGACGGAAGGACCCACCAGCCAGACCCGGTCGGGGAGTTCGGCCGGACCGAGCAGCGCGCGCGTGGTGTACGCGAGCACGCCGTGCGGCGAGAACCGCGGATCCGTCCCGCCCGCGGCGCCGCCGACCCTGTCGCGCAGCCCCGCGAGCAACTCGTCGAGCCAGGCGGCCACCTTGGGCAGGGCGGCCAGCGGGTCGACCAGTTCGGCGGAGGTGGTGGCCGACGTCACCCAGGTCCGCCCGAGCGACTCGGCGACCAGCGCGCCCGCCACCGCCTGCTGGTCGCAGACAACGACATCCGGGTCGTACGCCCCGATCGCCGTACGCACCCCCGGGGCCATGGCCTCGGCCAGCGGGACGAGGAAGCTCTCCCAGAGGAAACGGAAGGCGGCCGGGCCCTTCAGGCCGGCGGGCCGGGGCGGCACGTCGCCGGGGAGCGCGCACGGGTGGACGACGGCGCCGGACCCCGCGAGGCTCCGGAGCAGGTCCGGACGGCCCGCCCAGGCGACGTCGTGGCCGCGGGCCGCGAGCGCCGCCGCGGTGCCGACGGCCGGGTTCACGTGCCCGACCAGCGGTGGCACCACGAACAGGAACCTGCCCATCTAGCGGGCCTCCCGCAGCGCGTGCGCCTGCGGGCGCAGCAGCCAGTCCCGTACGAGGACGTACGTCTCCTCGGTGGCCTCCACCAGCACCGAGTGGCCGCGGTCGGGCAGCACGACCGTACGGCAGTCGGTGAGCGAGGTCTCCAGCATCCCGGTCTGCGCGCTGAGCTTGGACGCGCCGCCGAAGACGGCGAGGACCGGGCAGCGGATCGCGGACAGGTCCTCGTCGAGGAGAGCGCTCAGCGGGATCTCCCGGGCGAGCGCGGTCTCGTCGAGCACCCTGCCCGCCGCCCGGAACGGCCGGGCGTTGCGCTCGCCCGGGTTCTCCCGCAGCCACTCGGTGACCTCCTGGACGACCTGGCCGCCCTGCTCCCCGACGAGACCCTCGTACATGTTCTCCGCCCAGGCGCGGGCCGGAGGCTCGGCCTCGATCGCGACGACACCGGCGACCCGTCCGGGGTGCGCGGCGGCCATGGCGTAGGCGACGGCGCCGCCGAAGGAGTTGCCGACCAGCCGTACCGGTCCCTCGACCGCCAGGGCGTCGAGGAGTTCGTCGAGGTCGCGGACGAAGTCCTCCATCCGGTAGCCGGTCGGCGGCCGGGACGTCCTGCCGTGTCCGCGCAGGTCGTACATGACGACGTCCATGCCCTCCTCGGCGAGCCGCGGCGCGAGGCTGAAGTAGTAGCTGGCGAGGCTGTCGATGAGCAGGCCGTGGATGAGCACCACGACCGGACGCGGGACATCGGGGTCGTGCCCCAGCCGCTGGACGTGGACGTCGATGCCGTTCACCCGGAGTGTCGCCACGGTCAGCGCACCTCCGCGACGGCGAGCGTGTCCACCACATGGCCGGCGAGATCGCCGACGGTCAGCTCGATGATCTCCTCCAGCCCGCGGTCGGCGATGAAGGCGGCGAAGTTGACGCGCTCGCCGTAGAACTCGCGCAGTCGGGCGGAGAGGGTGACGAGATCGATGCTCTCCAGTTCCAGGTCGTCGTGGAAGGACGTCTCCATGGTGATCTCGAAGTCGTCGAGCCCGTACTCCTCCAGCACGACGCGCAAGATGGCCGAGATGTCCGCGAGGACGGTCGCCGTGTCCGGCGCCGGGCTCTGTGCCGGCCGGTCGTCCGCGCGGGGGCCTTCGAGTTCAGTGGTCATCTTCGCTCTCCTGGTCGTTGACGGCCGTCCAGGCCACGACGTAGTCCGTGCCTGGCCCCGCGGACGGCTGGGGGGCGGTCAGCGCGCGGTACCGCACGCGGTGGTCCTCGCCCGCGGCGCGGACGGTCAGAAGGGTGGCGTCCGCCGCGGTGACCTCGAACCGCTTGGGCTCTCCGCCCAGTCCGGTGCCGCGGGCCTTCGCGACGGCCTCCTTGGCGGCCCAGAAGCGGGTGAACCAGAGCCTCTCGGCTCCGGCGCCGATCCCGGGCTCGCGCTCGGTCCTGTCCTCGTCCCCGTGTCCGGGGTCGGCCGCGGCGGTCTGCCGGACGAGTGCCCCGAGCAGTTCGCGCTCGCGGGTGGTGAGGGCGACGGCGAGGGTGGCGGCGGGGCGGTCGGTCACTGCCTCGATGTCGATCCCGCAGGGCCCGTCCGTCCTGGCCATCGCCACGGCGGTCGTCCCCCGGTGGGCGATCGAGACGTGCAACGGCGGCAGCGTCCTGCCGTAGCCGCCGGTCACGCGGGGGCGGCCGGTCGGCTCGTTGCCCACCCTTATCTCGGCGGGGTAGACGGGGCCGGTGCCACGGTCCCACAGCAGGTGCCGCACCGCGTCCTTGACGGCGATCCTGCCGAGCAGCCACTGCCGGCGGCCGCGCGGTGCGTGCGCCGCGTACTGCTCGCGTTCCTCGCCCGCCAGGATGTTCCGCATGATCAGCTCACGGGTGGCCAGGTCGGGCCACTCCTCGTGGAGCAGGGCCCAGCCGCCGGGCTGCATCCGCGACAGCGTGTACCGCTCGGGCTCCCGGTCGACCGCGCGGATCCACGGGTTGCTGTCGAAGCGGCGGTCCTGCCAGCCGCTGAACTCGGCCCACACCCTGCCCTGACGGACCAGTTGCATATCGGCTTCGAGGGCGCTGTCGGTGACGGACGTGATCCGGATCAGGCACTCCAGCCGCTCACCGGGTGCGGGATGCGGGCCGTGGAAGCGGATCTCCTTCATGCCCACCGGGAACACCGTGGTGCGCACCGGCAGCCGGGACATGATCCAGTAGCCGAGGAGCTGTCCCACGTTGTCCAGCAGGGCACCGGGCGCGGGCGGTGTGACGAGCACTCCGCGTACGTGCCGGTCGCCCACCGCGGTCAGTTCGCTCAGGCCCTGGAAGAGGGGACCGTGGAACATCCAGCGGCGCGTGTAGAGCTCCGCGGCGGTGAGCGCGGGACTCTCCTCCTCGGCCGTGGGAAAGGTCCAGCGCCGGGCGGGAGGGAACGTCCCGTATTCCATGGCGAGTTCGACGCCGGCCCGGGCGTAGGGGCCGAGCGAGGCGGTCACCCGGTCCGGGCCCTCGGGCACGATCCGTACGGGGATGTCGACCGCCGGGACGGCCGTGACCCACTGGTGCAGCCGTACGTCCCGGACGGCGACGGCACGGCGGCCGGGGGCGGCCCGCTCGGCGTGCTCCATGAGGTGGGCGATCACGGTGGTGCCGGGGACCACCGGCCATCTGTCGGCGGGGTCGGCCTGGGCGGGCTGTCTGAAGAAGCAGTGGTCGAGGAGGTACGGCATGGTGTCGACCGAGACGCGCAGGGTCGCTTCGAGCGGCCGGGGCCCCGGGAGCGGGGCGCTCGTGCGTGGGGCCGGTGCGCCGGTGTCCCGGGCGGCGGGCGAGGACCCGGGGCGTGCCGTGCGGCCCGCCGCCACCACGTCCGAGGCGAGCGCCGTCACGTCCCGCAGCAGCGCCGACAACTCGGCCCCGAGCGGCCCCTGTTCGGCCAGGACACCGGTGTGCGCGGGCGCCGCGGCCGGGGTGCGGTACGGGGCCAGCTCGGCGGCCAGCCGGTCGCGGGTCGCCGCGTCCAGGGACACGTTCGCACCGCCGAGGTCGAGCCGGACCGGCCGGGGCGCCCGGCGACCGGAGCGGGCCGTGGCGGGGGCGGTCCTCGGCGGCCCGCCGAGCAGCGGCGCGACGTCCGGGGCCGCCCCGTCCGCCCACAACGCGCTCGCCACACGGTGCAGTTGGGGCAGACCCGGGCGGTGCGGGGAGTGCGCGGGGACCACCAGGTGGTCACGGCCGTGCAGGGTGTCGCCGATGAGGGAGCCGAGCTGACCGGCGCCGAGCTGGACGAAGGCGCGGAAGCCCGCCGCGTACATGGCGTCCACCAACGGCCGGAAGCGGACCGGCTCCAGCAGGTGGCGGACGAACAGCTCGCGGATCGCGGCCGGTTCGTCCGGGTACGGCGCGACCGTCGTCGCCGACCACAGCGGCAGCGCGGCCGGGCGCAGGGTGTAGGCCTCGGACGCCTTTCTGATCGGGTCGAGGTAGGGCTCCAGCATCGGGGTGTGGAACCCGGAGCGGAACGGCAGGATCTGCGAGACCACCGCCCGCGAGCGGAACACGCCGACGAGTGCGGCGACGGCGGGCTCGGGGCCGCAGATCATCGACTGGTTGGGGGCGTTGTCGTGGGAGAGGACCACGTCCGTACGGCCGGCCAGTTCCGCCAGCACCTGACCGGCGGGCGCGCCGATCGCGGCGAACGCCAGTCCGGGCACGCTCAGCGCGTCCGGGTCGAAGTCGGCGAGGAAGGCGTCGACCTCGTCGGGCGGATGGATCCCGGCGACGGCCATCGCCGTCCACTCGCCGAGGCTGTGCCCGGCGAGGGCGTCCGGAACCACGCCGAGCCGGCGCAGCGCCGCGTCCAGGAGCCGACCGAGCTCGAAGACACCGGTGCCCTGCCGGCCCACGTGCCCCACGGTCGCGCCGGTGACGGCCGTGGACCACTCGAGCCCGAAGTGGGCGGCCACGTCCCCGGAGTTGGGCGCGAACTCGGCCTCCAGACCGGGGAAGACGAACGCGAGCCCGCCGCCGCCCGGCCCGAGCAGCGGCCTCGGCGCGAACCACACGTCGTTGCGGCCCCGCCACCCCTTTCCCCTGGCGACCGCCTTGCGGGCCAGCGCCAGTCGTTTCGCGGTGGGCCCGACCACGGCGAGCCGCACCGGATCGGCGGCGGGCGCGGTGGTCCGTTCGTCGAGGCCCCTGGCGAGCAGCGCGGAGTCGGAGCGGTCGAGGAGCGCGGCCATCGCCGCGGGTGTCGGCGCGGTCAGCCGCAGTACCCGTTCCGGCTCGTGGACCTCGCAGGCCGTGACCGGCTCGCGGGCCGCCGCCTGTTCGAGCACCACGTGCGCGTTGATGCCGCCGAAGCCGAAGGCGTTGACGGCGGCCCGGCGCACCGGCTGCCGGTCGTCGGTGTGCCAGGGGCGGGCGGCGCCGATGGGCGCGAACCGGGTGCGGGCCAGGGCGGGATGCGGTTCGTCGCAGTGCAGGGTGGGCGGCAGCACCCCGTGGTGGACGGCGAGTGCGGCCTTGATCAGCCCGGCGATCCCCGCGGCGGGCATGGTGTGCCCGATCATCGACTTCACCGATCCGATGACGGCGGACGGCCCCGCGGACGAGCCGTCGGCGAGGTGGTCGAGGGGGCCGCCGGGGCGGGCTGCGGCGGTCCCGTGGGGGGTTCCTTCGGAAGGCCCGGCCGGGAACGCCCCCTCGCCGGCCGCCCCCGGGACGGCCGGCTCACCGGCGGGTCCCCGGTCGGCCCGCTCACCCGGGGGCGGTCCGAACACCTCGGCGAGGGTGGCGAGTTCGGTGCCGTCGCCGGCCGGGGTGGCGGTGCCGTGCGCCTCCAGGAGGCCGATCGAGCCGGGTGCCGCCGGGTCGAGCCCGGCGGCCTCCCAGGCCTGGCGGACCGCGCGGACCTGTCCTCCCGAGTCGGGCGCCATCAGGCTGGTGGTCCGTCCGTCGGAGGCCACGCCGGTGCCGGTGATCACCGCGTAGACCCGGTCGCCGTCGCGCTCGGCGTCGGCGAGCCGCTTGAGGACGACCACCCCGGTGCCCTCCCCGATCAGCACCCCGTCCGCGTCCTTGTGGAAGGGCCGGATGCGCTCGCTCGGGGAGAGCGCGCCGAGCTGGCTGAACACGCTCCAGAAGGTGATGTCGTGGCAGTGGTGCACCCCGCCGGCCAGCATCACGTCGCAGCGCCCGCTGCCGAGTTCGCGCACCGCGTGGTCGACGGCGATGAGCGAGGAGGCGCACGCCGCGTCCACGGTGTAGGCGGGGCCGCGCAGATCGAGCCGGCCCGCCAGCCTGGAAGCGGCGAGGTTGGGCACGAGACCGATCGACGACTCCGGTGCCTCCGGACCGAGCCGGTCGGTGAACGCGCGCCGCACCGACTCCAGTTGGGCCGCGTCGAGGTCGGGCAGCAGCTCGCCCAGGGTCCGCACCAGCTGGCGCGCGGTCCGTACCCGCTGGTCGAGCCGGACCAGGCCGGGGGTGAGATAGCCACCGCGGCCGAGCACCACGCCGACCCGGTGCCGGTCCGCGGGCAGCCGGTCCACGCCGCCCGCGTCGGCGAGGGCCTGCGCGGCCACCCGCAGCGCGATGAGCTGGTCTGGCTCGGTGGCGGGCACCGCCGCCGGCATGATCCCGAACTCGGTGACGTCCAGCTCGGCCAGTTCGTCGACGAAGCCGCCGCGCCGGCAGTAGACGCGGTCCGCGCGGGGTTCCGCGCCGGGTGCGTAGTACTCGTCGGTGTCCCAGCGGCCCGGGGGCACGTCGGTGATCGCGTCGACGCCGGCGACCAGGTTGCGCCAGTACGCGGCGAGGTCGGGGGCGCCCGGGAAGAGCACCGCCATGCCGACGATGGCGACGGGTTCGGCGCGGGTGTCCGTCACGCCGGTCACCAGCCCGAGGCGGTGTAGACGACGGCGGTGTCGGCCGCGGGCCCCCACGCCAGCTCGCGCAGCAGGCTGCCCGTGCCCTCCTCGGGGTCGATGAGCCGGATGCCCCGCCCCGCGTAGTGCCGCATCAGCTCGGGGGTGACCATCCCGTGGTTGCCGTCGCCGGTCGGCGCCCAGGGGCCCCAGTGGACGGTGAGGCCCCGGCGGCCCGCGCCGGACGCCGCCCAGCGGGCGCCGAGGGACTCCAGGGCGTCGTTGGCGGCGGCGTAGTCGCTCTGGCCGCGGTTGCCGAGGGTCGCGGCGATGCTGCCGAACAGCACGGCGAAGCGCGGTCCGTCGGGCAACTCGCCCACCGCGTCGAGCAGTTCCCGCGCACCGTCGACCTTGGTACGGAACACCCGGTCGTAGGACGCCGGGTTCTTCTCCGCGATCAGCTTGTCCTCGATCACCCCGGCCGCGTAGACGACACCGTCGAGTCGGCCGTGCTCGGCGTGGATCTCCTTCACCGCCCGGCGCACGGCGTCGCCGTCCAGCGCGTCCACCGCGCGGTAGCGGACCTCGGACCCGAGCGCGGTGAGCCCGCGCAGCGTGGTGCGGACCTCACGTTCCGCCTGGATCCGGCCGATCGCCCGCTCGATCTCGGCGGGGACGCGCAGACCGCCAGCGATGAGCGCGGACCGCAGTTCGCCCGCGCCGTGCGCGGCGGCTACGACGGGGTCCTCCTCGCCCGCGGTCAGGGCCGTGCGGCCGAACAACTCGATCCGGCAGCGGCTCGCGGCGGCCAGCGTCGCGGCGAACCGCGCGGTGATGCCCCGGGCGCCGCCCACCAGCAGGACGACCGACGTGCTGTCGAGGCCGAGCGCGGCGGCCTCGGCCGCACCGTCCCCGGCCGGGCCCGCGCCGGTGCTCCCGAGCAGGCCGAGGCCCTCCTCGGTCATGCGCAGTCCGCGCCGGGCTCCGGGCGAGCGCAGCACGACCGGTTCCCGGTCGGGGGCGGTGAGTTCGGCGACGAGATCGGCGGCCAGATCCTCGGGCGCGGTGCCGGGGGTGTGCTCGACGACCCGGGCCACGGTGTCGGGGTACTCGCGCGCGAGGCAGCGGAAGAAGCCGCGCAGCCCCGCCGAGGCGCCCGCGGCCAGGACCCAGCGCGGGTGGCCGGCCAGCACCTGCCGGTAGGCGGGGTAGGCGTCCGGCAGTACGGGTGGGGAGTCCGGGGCGACCAGGTGGAAGAGACCGTCGAACTTCGTTCCGACGGGCGGCTCCTCGGCGGTCACGGCGTGGGCGCCGTGCGCGGTCAGCCGTGCGGTCAGCGCCTCCGCGACCGGTCCGCGACCGAGCAGCAGGAACATCCGCCCCACCAACTGGTCGGTGGCGGCCGCGGGTTGTGCGGGCACGAGGTCGAACTCCCGCATCATGAGACGCCTGGGCGCCACGACGACGGGCTCGGCGGAGGCGGGTGTGCCCTCCGCGGGGCCGGCCCCGGCGGCCTCCGCGGGACCGGGACCTGCCACCTCGCCCCGCACGCCCGCGACCAGTGCGGCGATGCTCGCGGCCGTGCGGGCCTTGGCCAGTTCTTCGATGTCGGTGTCGGTGTCGCCG
>NZ_JBHVPP010000027.1:51097-106045 GCF_042887295.1 Streptomyces sp. NPDC057950 | reverse complement strand
GGTGGTGGTGAGTCCGAGGCGGGTGGCGAGTTCTCCGGCTATCTCGGCTCTCTTGATGGAGTCGACGCTGAGGTCGGCCTCGAGGTCGAGTTCGGGTTCGATCATGTCGACGGGGTAGCCGGTGCGCTCGCCGATGACCTCCAGCACGAGGGCGAGGACGGTCTCGGCGGTCGGTGCCGTGTCCGCCACGGCGGAGGCGGAGGCCTGGGCCGGCCGGGCCGTTCGAGCGGTTCGGGCCCCGGTCACCCGTTCCACCAGTGCGGCGATGCTCGCGGCCGTGCGGGCCTTGGCCAGTTCTTCGATGTCGGTGTCGGTGTCGCCGGTGGTGGTGAGTCCGAGGCGGGTGGCGAGTTCTCCGGCTATCTCGGCTCTCTTGATGGAGTCGACGCTGAGGTCGGCCTCGAGGTCGAGTTCGGTTTCGATCATGTCGACGGGGTAGCCGGTGCGCTCGCCGATGACCTCCAGCACGACGGACAGCACCGAGCCGCCCGCCGCCTCGGCCGGCGCGGGGACGGCGACGGGCGGCACCGTCACCGTGACGGGAGCTTCGGCGTACGTGACCGGGGTGGGGACGGGGGCGTACGCGACCGGCACGGGGCCGGCGGGTCTCACCTCCGGGTCGGCGCCCAGGTACCCGAGCATCACGTCCCGTTGCGCCGCGATCATCTCCCGGCTGGTTCGCAGGAACTCGCTGATCAGGGCCTCGGAGCCGGTCGCGGACGCCGGTCCGTGCGGGGTACCGCCGCTGGTCATGAGTGCCTCCGGGACGCGCTCGGCGGGGTGGAGCGCGGCGGCGGGGACCACACCGTCCGCGGTACGGAGCAGATGCCCGTCCACGGTCCAGGCCGGGCGCCTGCGACGCGTGGCGCGGGCGGCGTCGAGCGCGTCCCGGTCCTGGAAGAGCCACCCGGTCCTGACGTCCACCCCGGCGACGGCCAGCCGGGCGAGCGCGCCGAGGAACCCGGTGAGCCCGGTGCGGCGGCCGTCCTCCAGGGCGACCGTGCGGTGCGGCCGGTCGCCGAGCACCGCGCCCACCAGCCGGGTCAGCACCGACCCGGGGCCGGCCTCTACGAAGACCCGGGCCCCGGCCTCGTACATCGCCTCGATCTGGTCGGCGAACCGGACCGGTGCGCCGATCTGGGCGGCCAGTTCGGCCCGGATCGCCCCGGGTGTCCGCGGGTAGGGGCCGGCCGTACGGTTCGACCACACCGGGAAGTCTGGTGCGCTCAAGGGGACTTCGGCGAGCGCCTCGGCGAACCGCTCGCCGGCGGAGGCGACCAGCGGGCTGTGGAACGCGCAGGCCACCGGGATGCGCTGGGCGCTCAGTCCACGGGCACGCAGCCGCTCCACGGCGCTGAGCACGTCCTCGGTGGGGCCCGAAATCACCGTCTGGCGGGGCGAGTTGCGGTTCGCCGTCACCACCGTCGCGTCGAGGCCGGCCGCCGCCAGGGCCGCCGCGACCTCCGGTTCGGGCGCGGTGACGGCGGCCATGGTGCCGGGGTCGCCGCCGCCGGTGGCGCCCAGGATGGCGGCTGCCCGCTCGTGACTGGCCCGCAACAGGGACCCGGGCGCAAGGACACCGGCCGCGGCGAGCGCCGCCAGCTCGCCGTAACTGTGCCCCGCCGCCATCGCCGGGCGTACCCCGGCCCTGCTAAGGAGCTGGAAGGCGGCGAGTGAGGTCAGTCCGAGCGCGGGCTGCGCGAGTGCGGTGTCGGTGATCCGCTCCCGCTGCTCCTTGCGGCTCGCCTCGTCGAAGGGGGCGGGTGGGAAGAGCACCCGGGCCGTCTCCTCGTCGAGCCGCAGATGACGCTGCAGTTCGGGAAAGGCCACGAACAGCTCCGCGAACATCCCGGGCCGCTGGCTGCCCTGCCCGGGGAAGAGCACCGCGACGCCCGCGTCGACCGGTACGGGGCCGGTCGCGTCGCCGGCCGGCCCGGCCCGGTCCGCGGTGGCCCGCGGGGAGTCGGCGGCGTCCGGGGTGACGGTGGACAGGCCGCCGTCCGGGACGGACGCGAGCAGGCTGCCCTTCGGTACGGAGGTGAGCAGGCCGCCTTCCGCGGTGGAGGTGAGCAGGCCGCCTCCCGCGGCGGCGGTGAACAAGCCGTATTCCGCGGCGGCGGTGAACAGGCCGTCCTCCGGGCTGTGTTCGCCCGCCACCGCCCGCCCGAGCAGGTCTCTCAGCTCGTCGGTGGAGGCGGCGACCAGCGCGATGCGCACGGGGAGGCCGCGGGGCGCGGCGGCCTCGGCGCGCCGGGACGCGGCGAGGGCGAAGTCCCGCAGCCGCCACGGCTCGTAGGGGCCGGGATCCGCTTCGACCAGGGCGAGCAGCCCGGCCGCCGCACGCTCGGCGGCCGCCCGGTCCGCGCCACGGAAGGTGAACAGCTCGGCGGGCCACCGCTGGGCGGCGGTGACCGGCGGCGGCCCGTCCTCGTGGGCCCGCAGCACGACGTGGAAGTTGGTGCCGCCGAAGCCGAAGGCGCTGACCCCGGCGACGCGTCGTGCCGGGGCGGCGGCCCAGGGCCGGGCCTCGGTGTGGAAGGCGAACGGGCTGGTGCCCGCGTCCCAGGCCGGGTTCGGCTCGGTGAGGTGCAGGGTCGGCGGCCGTACGCCGGTGTGCAGGGCCAGCGAGGTCTTGATGAGCCCGGCCAGCCCGGCGGCGCACTTGGTGTGACCGATCTGCGACTTCACCGACCCCAGCGCACAGCTCCCCGGCTCGGCTCCGGCTTCCTCGAACACGCGGGTGAGGGCGCCGAGTTCGGTGCGGTCACCGACGACGGTCCCGGTGCCGTGCGCCTCGACGAGCCCGACCTCGGCCGGGGAGACGCCCGCGTTGCGGTACGCCCGGGTCAGCGCGTTGTACTGGCCCTCGGGCCGGGGAGCTGTCAGCCCCAGTGCCCGGCCGTCACTCGCGCTGCCGACGCCCTTGACGACCGCGTACACCCGGTCCCCGTCGCGCTCGGCGTCGGCGAGCCGCTTGAGGACGACGCAGCCGACGCCCTCGCCGAGCGCGATGCCGTCGGCGGCGCTGTCGAAGGGCGCGGAACGGCCGGAGGGCGACAGGGCGTGGGCGGACGCGAAGAGCAGGTAGTCGTTGATGCCGTTGTGCAGATCCGCGCCCCCGCACAGCACCAGGTCGCTCGTACCGCCGGTCAGTTCCTTGCACGCCACGTCGACCGCGGTGAGCGAGGAGGCGCAGGCGGCGTCCACGGTGTAGTTGGCACCACCGAGGTCGAGGCGGTTGGCGATCCGGCCCGCGATGACGTTGGCGAGGATGCCGGGGAAGGAGTCCTCGGTCAGGCGCGGCAACTGCGCGTCCAGCGCGGGCGGCACGGCACCGAGATAGGAGGGCAGCACGGACCGCAGGGTCATGGCGTTGGACAGGTCGCTGCCCGCCTCCGCGCCGAACACCACCGAGGCGCGGGCCCGGTCGAAGGGCCGGTTCCCGTACCCGGCGTCCTCCAGGGCCCGGCGCGCGGCCTCGAGAGCCAGCAGCTGCACGGGCTCGATGGCGGGCAGCGAGGCCGGCGGAATCCCGTACCGCAGCGGCTCGAAGGGTATTTCGGGGAGGAACCCGCCCCATCTGGACGGGGTCGTCTCGCCGGTTCCGGAGCCGTCGGGGGAGTGGTAGAGGCCGGCGTCCCAACGGGTCGCGGGCACCTCGGTGACGGAGTCCTCGCCCGCCAGCACGTTGGCCCAGAAGGTGGCGAGGTCGGGGGCGCCGGGGAACATGCACGCCATGCCGACGACGGCGATGTCCAGCGGCTCGGGGGAGGGGACGGCGGCCGGCGCACCGAGACCGAGGGCGGCCAGCCGGTCGGCGAGGAAGGTGGCCGCCCCGGTCGTGACCGAGGTGTGGAGGGCGGCGACGGTGGTGACGGCCGAGCGCAGCACGGCCACCTCACCGGCCATGAACATGCCCTCGGCGAGCTGTCTCTCCTCACCGACCTCGCGCAGCTCGCCCCCGGCCCGCTCGATCCCCTTGCTGGCCAGTCGCAGCCGGCCCACGTTGAGCCGTTCCAACTGCTCCCAGACCTCGCGGCCGGGCACCTCACGGGCGGCCAGGTCCTCCTTGACGGCGGCGAACTCGTCGGTGAACGGGCTGCGGACACAGCGGGTGGCGTGCCCCGGGGCGGTCTCCAGCAGGTCCGTGCGTTCGGCGTCGATCACCTGACGCTGGAACAGCGGCAGCACGGCGCCCGCGCGGACCGCCTCCTCGGTGAACAGGTACGCCGTGCCCATCAGCACGCCGACGGCGGCACCCCGGGCGCTCAGTGGCGCGGCGAGGGCGCTGACCATCGCGCTGGACCGCTCGTCGTGGATCCCGCCCGCGAAGAGCAGGTGCAGTTCGGCGGCCGTGCCGTTCTTCGCGCCCGCCAGGAAGTCGTCCAGCACGCCTAGTTGTGCCTCCCACAGCGGGAAGCTGTTGCGCGGTCCGACATGTCCGCCGCACTCGGCGCCCTCGAAGACGAACTTGCGTGCGCCCGCCGCCAGGAACTGCTTCAGCAGGCCCGGGGACGGCACGTGCAGGAAGGTGGAGATGCCCGCCTCCTCCAGCGCGGCGGCCTGTGCGGGACGGCCGCCCGCGATGATCGCGTGGGAGGGGCGGATCTCTCGTACGACGGCGAGCTGTGCGGACTTGATGTCCTCGTCCGCGAAGCCCAGCACGCCGACGCCCCAGGGCGCGTCCCCGAGCGCGTCCCTGGTCCGTTCCAGGACGGCGCGGGTCTGCTCGGCGCCGGAGAGCGCGAGCGCGACGAAGGGGAGCGCGCCGTGTCCGCTCACCTCGGCGGCGAACGCGGCCTGGTCGCTGACCCGGGTCATCGGTCCCTGGACCACCGGCAGTTCGGTCCCGAGCGCACGGCTGCCCGCGTTGTCGGCGCCGAGCGTGGGACCGGCGGCCTCGAGAGCGTCGAGGACGGCGTCCCGTACGCCTCGCACGGCCGCGCGGACGGTGCCCCAGCGTTCCTGGAAGCGGGCCGCGAGGAACCCGTCCTGACCGATCTCGGGGGCCGGGGCGCCCTCCGGGGCTCCCCGGCGTCGTACGACGCGGCGGCCCGCCTCCAGGGTGGTCTCGGAGCCGTCGAGCCCGGCCAGCAGGGCCCCGGTCCCGGCGGGCAGCCCTGCCTCGGCCTCGTCGAGCAGGGCGAGCTGGGTGTCCAGGACGACCCCGGCGCCGCCGCCCGCCACGACGGCCGCCGCGGTGTACGGTCCGGCGCCGCCGCAAGCCCAGACCGGCAGATCGAACGTCTCGTCGCCGAGCAGCTGTTGCAGCAGGACGAAGGTGCTCAGCTCGCCCACCGGGCCGCCTGCCTCGTGGCCCCGGGCGATCAGCCCGTGGGCGCCGGCCGCGGCGGCCCGTAACGCCTGCTCCCGGCAGGTCACCTCGACGAGCACGCGACGGCCCGGGAAGTCCGCGGGGGTGCAGCAGGCGTCGTCGGTCAGCAGGACGGTGTGCACGCCGGCGGGGAGTCCCCGCGCGGGAAAGGCAGCGTTGTCGCGGAGCCGTACGCCGAAACCGGCGGGCGACCATTCCCCGGCGAGCGCGAGTTCCCCGGCTGCCCGGCGCCCACCCGAGGTGAGGTCCAGTACGCCCAGACCACCGGCCCGTACGGCGGCGGCGGTGACGCGTGCGGACGGGACGGCGAACGGGTTCACGGCGATGACGATGTCGTCGACAGCAAGCAGGCCGGAGGTATCGATATTCGGCACAGGCACGCGAACGCTCCAATATCACACGGGAGTGAGGAATGGTGGGGGAGAGCGGAGAGCGCTTGCGCTTCACAACAAGCCGTGGCCGATGTGAAGCACGCTCATGCTTATTGCGCATCCAGGTGAAAGTCAAACTCTCAAGGAGGCAGGACTTACCCGACGTAACACTGCTGACATGGCGGCTTCGGATTCCGGCGTGGACGGCCAACGGGTGCTTTGTTCCTCGGTAGTTGAGCGGCTGGTCGACCACTGTTCGGGTGCTGGTCGCCCACTGGGTCGGCCTGCGGAAATGGCTCCTGACGAAAAGTCAAAGCAGGGCGTACGAGGGCGCGCACGGAAACGTATTGTTTCCCTCGATGTAAATTGAATCCTTCAACGGTTCTGCCTCGCCTAATCAAAATTCGCGCCGGGCAAAAGGGTGGGATTCATCACTTGGGTGTGAATAGCCGCGATTCGTACTCGCCAGTAGGTTGGCTCGTTCGGCACGGTCCACGGCTGTTCGGATCATGTTCTTTCGGCAGCCCGGCCGGGTCGCGCGCGTGTCGTGTCCCCGGCCGGATCCGACGGCCGCCGGGGCAGCGGTGGTCAGGGGTGGGCAGGGGGACGCGTGGGGCGTTCGTCGGCGGGTGCACCACCGGCGCCCGCCCGTCCGGCCCGGCGGACCCGCACGCGTCCACCGTGCTCCGCACCCGTGGGACCAGCGCACCCTCGCCGGCGAAGGGCGCCGGGGCCCGGATGCCGCCGCGTTCGGGGCTGCCGGCCGTCCGGACCGGACCGGAGGCGCCCGCAGCGCCGATGTCCGGGGCGACTTCTGGTCCGGTGCGCCGGGAGACGAGCCCGCGCGGGGTCCTCGGCCCCCGCGAAGAACGGCGCGAACTCGCTGCCGTCGAGCGGGCGGGGGATGGGGTTTCCGGTCATCGGAGGGTGCTCCCGAGTCCGGTACGGAGCTGGAGGAGTCGCGCGGTCCCGGGCGGGACGGCGCCGGGCGGCCGGGAGAACACGGCGCGATGTCCACGGTGGTCGCGGAGCGGACGAAGGCGCCGAGGCCGCCGGCGGCCTCGCGCGGTTCGGCGGCGACGGCCGGGAGCGGGAAGCGCGGGCGGGCGGCCGTCCTCGCGCGCGGGCCGGCCCGTCGACGGGCGCGTCGTCCGTGGGCGGTCGGCGGCGATCGCAGACCACACCCGGCGGGCTCGGTACCCACGGCGGCGATCGCGTCGCGACCCGCCGGCCGCGCGCGGGTGGGCGGCCGCCCCCCGGTGTCGCGGGCCAGGGCGGGCGCGGTCGGCGACGGGTCTCGGTCGGCGGATGCGTTGCCGCAGGTCAAAGGAGTCCTGTCGAAGATGACAACGGTGACCGGTGCAGCCTTTGCCGAATGCCCGGCCGTGCGTTTCACTTCGATCGAGGCACCATACGCACAGGGGGAACACGGACAGCATGAGCGATCACGGTCATGACCACGGATCCGGGCACGCGCGGCCGCACGAGCACGGCTCGGGGAGTCATGGCGCCCACTCGCACGGGGTGTCGGCGGGCACCGACCGCCGCTGGCTGGCGATCGCGCTCACCCTCATCACGGCGTTCATGGCGGTCGAGGTCGTCGTCGGTGTCCTCGCCGGTTCGCTGGCCCTCATCTCGGACGCCGCGCACATGCTCACCGACGCCGCGTCCATCGTGCTCTCCCTGATCGCCATGCGGCTCGCCGCGCGTCCGGCCCGCGGCGGTTTCACGTACGGCCTCAAGCGCGCGGAGATCCTCTCGGCCCAGGCGAACGGCCTGACCCTGCTGCTGCTCGGGGCCTGGCTGGCGTACGAGTCCGTGCGCCGGCTCATCGACCCGCCCGCGGTCGAGGGCGGGCTGATGCTCGTCACGGCCCTCGTCGGAATCGCCGTGAACGTGGCCGCCACCTGGTGCATCTCCCAGGCCAACCGCTCCTCGCTCAACGTCGAGGGCGCCTACCAGCACATCCTCAACGACCTGTTCGCCTTCGTCGGCACCGCGGTCGCCGCGCTGGTGATCGTCCTGACCGGCTTCAGCCGCGCCGACCCGATCGCCACGCTGATGGTGGTGGCCCTGATGGCGAAGGCCGGGTACGGGCTCCTGCGCGAGTCCGGCCGCATCTTCCTGGAGGCCGCGCCCGCGGACATCGACCCCGACGCGCTCGGAGACCGGCTCGTCGCCCTGCCGGCCGTCGTCGAGGTGCACGACCTGCACGTCTGGCAGATCACCTCCGGTCAGGCCGCCCTGTCCGCACACGTCCTGGTCGAGTCCGCTGGCGACTGCCACGCCGTCCGGCGGGACCTGGAGGAGCTGCTGCGCGACGACTACCGCATCACGCACACCACGCTCCAGGTCGACCACGCCTCGGAGCAGGTGCTTCAGGTGGCGCTGCCCGGGGACCGCAAGCTCCTCGACGACCCTGGGCACTGCGAGGACGCCCACGGGCCGGTCCACCGCGACGAGCCGCACGAACACTGAGCCGACGGGAACACCCCGGCCGGATCAGGCCGGGGTGTGATCGGTCCGGGCTCGACCGGTCCGCGCGTGGTCGGCCTGTGTGTGTTGGGCCCGTGTGCGGTCGGCCTGTGTGTGCTGGTCATGCGTGGGCTGGGACGGTGCGTGGTGGGCGGGCGCGGGACGATCCGATGTGTGACCGTGCGAGGTGTGGTGCGCGGAAGCGTGTCCGTGCGATGCGTGGTGAGCCCACGTATGACCATCCGACGTGTCCTGCAGGGACGTGTCCTGCGCCGACGCGTGGTGCGCCGACGTGTGGTGCGCCAGTGCCAAGTGCGGGTCTGCCTCTCCTGGCGCGGTTGCCGGATCGGCGTGCACCAGTGCGGCGTCGAGCTTCGGCACCGTGTGCAGCAGCGCGTGCTCGCACGCGACCGCGACCGCGTGCGCCGCGCGTACGGACAGTTCCCCGTCGACGACGACAGCGATCTCGGCGCGCAGCCGGTGGCCGATCCAGCGCAACCGCAGTTCGCTCACCTCCTGCACACCGTCGACCGTCAGGAGCGCCGTCTCCGCGGAGTCGA
Source organism: Streptomyces sp. NPDC057950 (assembly GCF_042887295.1). NCBI lineage: Bacteria > Bacillati > Actinomycetota > Actinomycetes > Kitasatosporales > Streptomycetaceae > Streptomyces > Streptomyces sp. NPDC057950. The sequence continues at coordinate 97,304 of NZ_JBHVPP010000027.1, read as the reverse complement.
CGAGGGCCGGGTCGACGGCGTCCATGACGCGCCGGAAGACCTCGCGGGCGGCGTCCCGCAGCACGAGCAGGATGGCCGCCGTGATCAGAAGTCCGATGATCGGGTCCGCCGACCGCCAGCCGAGCGCCGCGCCACCGGCCCCGAGCAGGACGGCGAGCGAGGCGAACCCGTCCGTACGGGCGTGGAGGCCGTCGGCGACCAGGGCGGCCGAGCCGATCTCCCGGCCGACGCGAATGCGGTAGCGGGCCACCCACTCGTTGCCGACGAACCCGGCGACGGCCGCGGCGGCCACCATCGGGACGTGCCGGATGTCCCGCGGGTCGAGCAGCCGGTCCACGGCCGCCCAGGCGGCGAAGGCCGCGGACGCGGTGATCGTCAGCAGGACGGCGATGCCGGCCAGGTCCTCGGCGCGTCCGTAGCCGTAGGTGAAGCGGCGGTCGGCGGCGCGGCGGCCCAGGACGAAGGCGATGCCGAGGGGTAGGGCGGTGAGCGCGTCCGCGGCGTTGTGCACGGTGTCGCCCAGCAGCGCGACCGACCCGGAGAACACCACGATCACCGCCTGGACGAGCGCCGTCGCGCCGAGCGCGGCCAGCGAGACCCACAGGGCCCGCATGCCCCGGGCGGAGGACTCCAGCGCCGGATCCACCTTGTCGGCGGCCTCGTGCGAGTGCGGCGTCAGCAGATGCCGCAGCCGGTGCCCGGACCGCCGCGTCCGGCGGGCCTGCGGCCGTGGGGCGCCAGGAGCGTGCGGGTGCCCATGGCCGTGACCGTGTCCGTGTCCGCGCCCGTGGTCTTGTCCATGGCCGAGTTCTTGCCCTTGCCCGGTGCCGTGCGCGTGGTCGTGCGCGGGGGTGCGCTCGTGCGCGTGTCCGTCCTGCTGGCCGTGCGGGTGTGCGTGACCTTGACCGTGTGCGTGGTGGTGGCTCACGTGGGTCCCCTTTTCGGGCCGCCCGGTACGTGGGCGGGAAGGCGGCGCGGCAGCGGTGGACACGACGGTGCCCACCGCTCCATTATGTGCATATGAGCGCACGCATGCATCTGTCACCTGCCACCGATGCGCACCCGCGCACACCCGGCGAGGAACAGTTCGCCCTCGCCGCCGAACTGCTCGCCCTGCTCGGTGACCGCACCCGGCTGGTGCTGCTGCACGCCCTGGCCGAAGGAGAGGCCGACGTCACCACCCTCACCGAGACCTGCGGGGCCGCCCGCCCGGCCGTCAGTCAGCACCTGGCCCGGCTCCGTCTCGCGGGACTCGTGACCACCCGCAAGGAGGGGCGCCGGGTCGTCTACGCCCTGCGCGACGGCCAGCTGCGCCGGGTGGTGGACGAGGCCCTCAACCTGGCCGACCACAGGATCAGCGACCGGCCCGCGCACGACTGACGCACCTGGCACGACCGACCCGTCCGAGCCATGGGAGAAAGGGAGATGTCCGAAGCCATGGGTACCGGGATGACGGAGAACGAGCTGGAGCTTGCCGACGGACGCGGACTGCACGTCTACGACACCGGCGCGGACGGGACCGATCGCCTCACCGTCCTCTGGCACCACGGCACGCCCAACATCGGAGCGCCGCCCGAGCCCCTCTTCGCCGCCTCCGGGCGACTGGGCATCCGCTGGGTGTCCTACGACCGCCCCGGCTACGGCGGATCGACGCCGCTGCCGGGCCGGAACGTGGCATCGGCCGCCGCCGACGTCACCCGCGTAGCGGACGCGCTGGGCATCGGCCGTTTCGCGCTCATGGGGCACTCGGGCGGCGGAACGCACGCGCTGGCGTGTGCGGCGCTGCTGCCGGAACGGGTGCTCGGCACGGTGAGCGTGGCGGGGCCGGCCCCCTTCGGCGCCGAGGGACTCGACTGGTTCGCGGGCATGAACGACGCCGGTCGGGCGTCGCTGACCGCGGCCGTCGCGGGCCGTGAGGAGAAGGCGCGCCACGAGGCGGAAGCGACCTACGACCCGGGCATGTTCACAGCGGCCGACCACGCGGCCCTCGCGGGTGAGTGGTCCTGGTTCCACGATGTCGTCGGCCCCGCCGTCGAAGCGGGTCCGGGCGGCCTGATCGACGACGACCTGGCCTACGTCGGTGCCTGGGGCTGCGATCCACGGTCGATCACGGGCCCGGTGCTCCTGCTGCACGGCGGCGAGGACAGGGTCGTCCCCTCCTCCCACGGCGAGTGGCTCGCGAGCCGGTGCCCCCGCTCGGAACTCCGCCTCCACCCGGCCGACGGCCACATCTCCGTCCTGCGTCATGCCGTCGCCGCGCTGGAATGGCTCGCACGTCTTGGTCGCTGAACCGGGTTCGCCGCCCCGGGAACCAGCGGGCGCGGCCGCCGGACCATGCCCGCGCCCTCCCGGCGACATCCCCAGCTCGTGGTGAGTTCTCCGATCGTTCGCCATCGCGCGCCTTCACCTGTGATGATGTGGATCAGGGGAACGACCGGTGGGGTCATGAGGTCCGGGGGGATCGATGAGCAGTACGGCGTCGGCGCTGATACGGCTGAAGTCCGCGCAGAAGAGTGCGAAGGGCGTATCGCTGTATTCGCGGTTCGTGAACCGGCCCGCGGGCCGGTATCTCGCCGCCGGGGCGTACCGGCTGGGGTTGACACCCAACCACGTCACCATGATCAGTGCGGCGTTCAGCTTCGCGGCGGTCGCGGTGGCGGCGCTCGCCGTGCCCACCGTGACCGCCGGCCTCGCGGTGTGGCTCGGGCTCGCCGTGGGTTTCGCCTTCGACTCCGCGGACGGGCAGCTCGCCCGGCTGCGCGGCGGCGGCAGCGCGGCGGGTGAATGGCTCGACCATGTGGTCGACTGCGCCAAGATCACCGCCCTGCACACCGCCGTGCTGCTCACCTTCTACCGGCACCCCGGTCACTTCGGGACCGCGGCCGACGGCTGGCTGCTGGTGCCGCTCGGATTCCAACTCGTCGCCGTCGTGACGTTCTTCGGCGGACTGCTGACCGAGCAGCTCAAGCCCAAGGCGGCGCCGGGCGACGGGGGCCCGCCCTCCGCGGCCCGCGCGGTGGCTCTGCTCCCGGTCGACCACGGGGTGTTCTGCCTGGTCTTCCTGCTGCTCGGCGGCGGCGGCGCCTTCCGGTGGGCCTACACCGTCCTCGCCGCCGCCGCCGCGCTCTTCCTCGTCGCCTTCCTCACCAAGTGGTTCCGGGAGCTGTCCGCAGTTCGTCGTTGAACCGCGTCCCGTCCAGGGCGTCGATGGCGCGCCGCAGTTGGGTGCTCGACGTGTGCACGGTGTACGGGAAGTAGACGACGTCCACGCCCACGGTGGCGAAGTCCCGCTCCAGCCGCTCCCCCTTCGGCGTGTCCCTCCAGTCGTCGCCCTTGAACAGGACGTCGAAGCGGACCTGCTTCCACGTCTCCAGCTTGTCCGGCACGGTCTCCACGAACGCGGCGTCCACGTACTTGATGCTCCGGACGATCTCCAGCCGCTCCACCAGCGGGATCATCGGCAGCCTCCCCTTGGCGTTCTCGGCCATCTCGTCCGAGACCACGCCCGCCACCAAGTAGTCGCACTGGGCACGCGCGTGCCGCAGGATGTTCAAGTGCCCGATGTGGAAAAGATCGTAGGCGCCCGGCGCGTAGCCCACGCGATACGGCTTGCCTGATGGCACAGATGCCCCCCTCGATCGATGCTGTCCCCCAATGCGCACCCCTTTGCGCGGGATGCACGGACTTTGACGATAGCGTTCATGCTAGGTGCAGGAACGGTGAACAATTAGGGTGCGTCCTGGTTCACTTCTGATGAGTGTGTGGGTCCCGGGGCCTGAAGGGCGCGGACACACAGGGGAGGCCGCGCAGGTGGCCGGGGGGAAGGTTTCGTCGCGTGACAAAAACCCACGACGAGCGCAGCCGTCGGGACGGGCGCGAGGCCGCTCGTGCGGCGGCGTCGTCCGTACCGGAGCGGCGCACCACCGGGCCGGACGACCGCGCACTGACCGGCGAGGAGAGCGAACTCGCCGCATCCGGGCGCCGGCTGCTCCTGGTGTCCACCAACTACGCCCCCGAGCACACCGGTATCGGACCGTACGCGACGGGCATCGCCGAGCACTGGGCGAGCCGCGGGCACGACACCCACGTTCTCGCGGGGCTCCCGCACTACCCGTCCTGGCGCCTCGACCCCGCCTACCGCGGGGTGTGGCGGGCCACCGAACAGCGTGCCGGAGTCACCGTCCACCGTCGTCGGCACAGCGTCCCTCCGAGGCAAAGCGCCCTGCGCAGAGCCCTGTTCGAGAGCTCGATACTCGCGCACGGCCTGGTCGCACCGCCCCGCACCGGCCGCGTCGACGCCGTGCTCGCCCAACTGCCCAGCCTTGCCGGGGGAGTGCTCGGCGCGCGGATCGCCGCCCGGTACCGCGTCCCCTACGTGCCGGTCGTGCAGGACCTGATGGGCGCCGCCGCCGCACAGTCCGGCATCCAGGGCGGCGGCCGCGCCGCCGAGCTCGCCGAGCGCGCGGAGTCATGGGTGCTGCGGCGTGCCACCCTCGTCGGTGTCATCCACGAGACGTTCGTCGAGCGGGTGCGTGCCATGGGAGTGGATCCCGGACGCATCCGCCTGGTTCCGAACTGGTCGCACATACAGGCACCTTCGGCCCCCCGTGCCCGCACCCGTGAGCGCCTCGGCTGGCGACCGGAGCAGACCGTGGTGCTGCACTCCGGCAACATGGGCCTCAAGCAGGGACTGGACGTGCTGGTGGAGGCGGCCCGCCGCGATCCGGCCACCCGGATCGTGCTGATGGGCGACGGCAACCAGCGCGAGCACCTCGCTCGCCGTGCCGGAGGGCTGCCCAATCTGGAGTTCCTGCCTTCGGTGGCCGACGCCGACTTCCCCGACGTGCTGGCGGCCGCCGACGTGCTCGCCGTCACCCAGCGTGCCTCCGTCCTCGACATGAGCGTCCCCTCCAAACTCACCTCGTACTTCGCGGCCGGCCGCCCGGTGATCGCCTCCGTCGCGGCCGAAGGCGGCACGGCCCGCGAAGTACTGCGCTCGGGTGCCGGAATGCTCGTGGAACCGGAGAATCCCGATCAGTTTCTGTCGGCAGTGCGTACACTCGCCGAAGATCCGGTGACGGCGGACGAGTTGGGTGCGGCGGGACCGCGCCATGTGGCTGCTCATCTGTCCCGGGCGGCGGGTCTCGCGCGGATCGACGCGCTGATCGACGAAGTTTTGGGGGGACCTGGAAGGTGAGCGACACACACGTTCCCGTACGGGGGGAGGACGAGCCGGAACAGCTGCGCGAGCAGTTCCGTCAACTCCTGCGCTATCGCTGGCTGATCAGCGGCGGCATCGGTGTCGGACTGCTGGCCGGCGCCTGGCTCGGCATCACCGGCGCCGACAGCTACGCCGCCACCACCGACATCGTGCTGCGCGCCCCCACCAGCGATCCCTTCGCACCGACCCTGTCCAGCGACAAGGCGATCAACATGGGATCCGAGCGGCAGACGGCGCTCAGCCGTAAGGTCGCCGAAGGCGCCGCGAAGCGACTCGGGATCGGCGCCGACGAGGTCGACCGGCTCCAGCACGGACTCCAGGTCACCAACCCGCCGCAGACCCTCGTGCTGCACTTCACCTACACCGCCTCCGACCCGAAGCAGGCGGCCCGCCGGGCCAACGCCCTCACGCAGTCCTACATCGACCTGCGCAAGGAGCAGTGGGAGGCCGTCCGGGGGTCGATGCTCAAGAGCCTGCAGGACCAGCTCAACCCCGTCGCCAAGCAGAACGACGAACTCGCCAGGCAGATCAAGGCCCTGCCCAACGGCTCCGCCGCGGACTCCGCCTACGCGGTGCAGGCCAACCTGCTCAACCGCATCACCGACCTGCGCGGCAAGATCACCAGTCTGAAGGCGCTCGACATGACGCCCGGCAACGTGATCCGCAACGCCACCGTCCCCCCCTCGTCCGACGGGCCCGGCCTGCCGCTCTCCCTCGGGCTGGGCGGCCTCGTCGGCGTCGGCCTGGGCCTGCTCGGCGCCTGGGTGCGGCTGGTCTTCGACCCCGCGCCGCGCTCGGCGGGCGACGTGGCCCGTGCGGTGCGCGGTCCCGTCCTCGGCGCGCTGCCGCGCGGCTCGGCGGGGACCCTGGTGGTCGGTCACACCGACTCCCGGGCGGCCGAGGAGTACCGCTCTATCGCCTTCCGGCTGGCCTACGACGAGAGGTTCGCCGACCGGCGCCGCCTGCTCGTCGTCGCCCCGCGCGGCTCCATGGAGTCGAGTGTCGCCGTCGCGGTCAACCTCGCCGCCTCATTCGCGGAGACCGGCAAGAACGTGCTGCTGGTGGAGGCCGATCTGCGCACCCCGTCCCTCTCGGAACGGCTCGACGTGTCGGCCGCCTTCCGGCCCCAATGGAGCCGCACCAGTGAGCACGCCGAGGGAGAGTGGCCCGCCCGTGGCCAACTCGTCGTCGACGCCGGGGAGTCGGGGGCCTTCGGCCTCGTCGCCGGCGAACGGGTCCGCAACGTCCCGCGCGCACTGACCTCCGCGCGGACCACCCGGTTGATCGCCGAGGCGGACGATCCCGATGCCACGGTCGTGGTCGTCGCCCCGCCCGTCCTCGCCTACGCCGACGCCCTCGCGCTCGTCGACCGGGTCGACGGGGTGCTCATCGTCTGTGACCCGCGCACCGTGCACCGCGCCGACCTCGTCCGCATCCGCGAACTGATCGTCGGTGCGGGCGGCACCGTGCTGGGCGCGGTGACCCACACCGAGTCGAAGCGGAGCGAAGCGGGGGCCCCCGCCCGCCGCGCCAACGGCCGCCGCGCCGAGCAGAGCCCGGCGGCCAGGACGGCTCCGCCCAGCCCCCGGCCCGAGCCGGCTCGGCACCTCGACGGAGACGGCAGCGACACGGTCGCGCTGCGCACCCTCCGCTCGGGGGACCGGTGACCACGCCGGGGCAACCGCCGCCGACGTCCGACCCGCCCCGCACACCGCGGCGTTCGACAGCCGCACTCGCCTCCGTGCTCGACCAGGCGGCGTCCAGCCTCACCAACATCGCCGTACTGGTCATCGCGGCCCGCGTCTCCACCGCGCACGGGTTCGCCACCTTCTCGATGGTCTACCTGACCTTCACGGTGCTGCTCGGTCTCAACATGGCGTACGTGGGCCAGGCGGTCGTCCTCACCCGGGGCGACACCGCCGCCGTCGGGGCCGCCTGCCGGTCCGCGACGGCCTTCACCGCGCTGGCCGCCACGGTCGGCGGCGTACTGCTGGCCGTCGCCGGCGCGATCGCCGCCGCCGTCACCGGCGGCTGGGCCGGTCCGGGCGGAGCCTTTCTCGCCCTGGGGCTCGTCCTGCCGCTGGTGCTGGTGCAGGACGAGCTGCGGTACGCGTTCTCCACGCTGCGGCGTCCGGGCCTGGCGCTGGCAGCCGACAGCCTGCGCCTCCTGTGCGTGGTGCCCGCGCTGCTGTTCCAGCCCCGGCACGCGGCGCCGGGGATGCTCGTGGCCGTCTGGGGACTGTCGGCCGTGCCGGCGCTGCTGCTGGGCCTGCGCCTGCTGTGGCCCCATGTGCGCGGCGCGCGAGCCGATCTGCTGCCCTATGTGCGCCGGGGCCACCTCGGACAGCGTTTCGTCGTGGAGTTCGCCGTGGGCAACGCCTCCAGCCAGCTCGCCGTGCTGGGCCTCGGACTGTTCGCCGCCCCGCTGGCGGTCGGAGCGCTGCGCGGGGCCACCACGCTCTTCGGCCCGCTCAACGTCCTGTTCAACTCGGTCAACGCGTTCGGTCCGCCGCTGCTGGGGCGCCTCGGAGGACGCCGGGCAACTACCCGTGCCGCCGCTGCGCTCGGCCTGGTCCTCAGTGTCGTCGGCCTCGCCTGGGGGCTGGTGCTGTACGCGCTGCCCGACCACGTGGGGCGCCAACTCCTCGGAGCCACCTGGCAGTCGGCGGCCGCGCTGCTGCCCGCCTCGGGTGCCCAGTACGCGGTGATGGGCCTGGGCACCTGTGCGCTGGTGACCCTGCGGGTGCTCAGCCCTCGCGCCACCCTGTCGGTGCAGGTGGTGTTCTCGCTGGTCTCCGTCGCCCTCATGCTCGCCGGATACCTGCTGACCGGATCGGCGCTGGGCGCCGCCTGGGGGCTGGCCGCGGGTTCCGCGCTGAAAGCGGTGGCGGCCTGGACACGTGTCGCGCGCCTGCGGGTGGAGGAGCGGTCCACCGCCGCGCGCGTCCCGGCGGTCCCCGCCGGCTGAGTGCCGGCAGGCGAAGCAGCCCGGTTCAGCGCAGTCCGGTCGCCCGGTCCTGCCGGAACGTGGTGATCAGCGCGATGCAGCACGCCGCGATCGCCACGCGCCCCGACGCCTGCAGCAACGGCCCCCGCAGCAGGATGAAGGAGTACCCGGAGACCAGGGGCACGGCCAGTGCGATGAGGCTGCCCGGTGGGGCCCGGCGCACCGCACGGCGCGCATAGCGGCGGTCCACCCGCGCCGCCGCGTACCCCAGGGCCGCGAACCCGGCCGTCATGCCGATCGGGCCGAAGTCGATCCACAGCTCGGCCCACACCGGGGACGAGAGATTGGTGTTGGTCGCTCCCATCCACTGGCCGACGACCACGCCCGTGTCCATCGGCTTGCCCGGCCACACCGACCGGGGCACCGCGAACAGCACCGAGCCCGCCAGCTGCCGGCCGTAGGTGTGACCGCGCCCCGACCGCACATAGGTGATGGTGTTGGCGAACATGCCGACCTGGTCGTAGTCCTTGAGGGCCAACGGCTCCAGCGGCGAAGTCGTCTGCACCGGACGGTAGTTGGCGTCGTCGTAGCGGAACCGGTCCGCGAACGGGAAGACGATCAGGGCCACCACCACACCCAGGCTCAGCGCGATCCTGTACAGCGCGGCACTCACCGGGAAGACGGTGAACAGCAGCGAGAAGAGGACGGTGAGGAACCAGAAACGCGGATTGGAGATCGGGTTGTTGACCACCGCGTTCAGCGCGGCCAGCGCCAGCCACACCGTGATGATCACCGCGGAGCGGCGGGCCCGCCGCGAGGTCACCAGCCACCGCGTGTACACCAGCCACGCGATGAGGGCCGGCACGGTGCCGAAGCCGCGCACGATGGCCTGGCCCGCCTGCGAGTCGGCCTGGGAGAGGCCCGCCTCCTGAACGCTGCTGATGATCTCCTGGCGGCTGGTGAAGAACACCGCCGGGCCACCCAGCTTGACGACAAGGAGCGCGGAGCCGACGAAGGCGACAACGGTCAGCAGGTACAGGCGGCGTCGGTGCACCAGCGCCGGGCGCAGCCCCTCGTCCCGCTTCCGTTCGGGCCGCTGACGTGCGAGCAGCGATCCGATGTCGAAGGCGACACAGCCGATCAGGACGAGCGCGACGGCTTCGGTCAGGTCGGTGCGCGCGCCCACCACCGGCGTCGGAGTGCGCCCGAGCACGGCCTGGGCGAGCGGCGCGACCCCCATCGCCATGTAGACGAACAGCCAGAAGGAACCGGCGAGCAGCTTGCGGCGGCTGGTGAGGATCATCGCGGACAGCCGGATGCCCGAGTACATCGCCAGGGCCAACTGCAGCCACAGCGCGGAGTCGTGCAGACCGGTGCCCGGCTGGACCAGGACCAGGAGGGGCAGGAAGACCGAGAATCCCAGCACGAGCGGGACCGACAGGGCGCGCGAGAGCAGTGTGCGCGGCGAGAAGGCGGGCAGCGCGGCGCGCCCCTGCCAACTCGGCGGCGGCGCCGCGGGTTCCGCCGCCGCGCTCCGGTCCGTCTGCTGCGTCATGGCGCCCCCGCCCCCGAAAGAGATCCCCGCCGCAGTCTACTGAGGCTTGGCCTGCGGTGAACGCCCAGCTACTAGAGTGTGGCGAACTAGCGTCTGGGGAGACGCTGTCAGGGGGATGGATCGATGCGTGATCTCCCGGCCTTCACACTGGCCGGATACGACAAAGGGCGCGGGGTGGTCGTCCAGGCGCTCTGGTTCGCGGTGATGAACACGGTCTTCATGGCGTGGTTCACGCCGGCCCGCGTCAGGACCGCCCTGTTGCGCGCCTTCGGCGCCGAGATCGGTAGGGGGGTGCTCGTCCGTCACCGGGTGCGGGTGCTGTGGCCGTGGAAGCTGACGGTCGGAGACCACACCTGGATCGGCGAGGGGGCCTGGATCCTCAACCTGGAACCGGTCACCCTCGGCGCACATGTGTGCGTGTCGCAGGACGCCCTGCTGTGCACGGGAAGCCACGACCACCGCGCCGCCGACTTCCGTTACCGCAACGCGCCGATCACCGTCGACGACGGCGCGTGGATCGCCGCCCGCGCCACCGTGCTGCCCGGAGTGAAGGTCGGCCGCTGCGCCGTCGTCGGCGCTGGCGCGGTCCTCCACAAGGACCTGCCCGAACTGACGCTGCACACCGCGGACAACCGGCGCCGACCCGTCGAGGAGCCGGCGTGAGAGTGCTGCACGCGGTCACCCTGCACAGCACCACCCACGCCTTCGGCGGTCCCGTCCGGGTCGCCCTCAACCTCTGCCGGGGTCTGCGGGAACGGGGACACGACGTCCGCCTCACCGCTCTCGCCGACGGCTTCCGGCGCCCGCTGCCCGAGGAGGTCGAGGGCGTGCCCGCCCGCCTTCATCAGGCGCGCAGGGTGCTGCCGTTGGGCTTCAGCGGTCTGACCTCGCCGTCCCTCCTCGCCGGCGCCCACCGCCTCGTACGGCAGGCCGACGTCGTGCATGTGCACCTCGCCCGCGACCTGGTGACGCTGCCGGTGGCGCTCGCCGCGCTGCGCGCCGGGCGGCCCCTGGTCCTGCAGACGCACGGCATGGTCGACCCGAGCGAGCGGCTGTCGGCCCGGCTCCTCGACGCGGTCGCGGTACGCCGGGTGCTGCGCGGCGCAGCCGCCGTACTGCACCTCACCCCGCGCGAACTCCGCGACCTGGAAGCCGTGGTGGGCGGAGCGGGCCTCGACCGTGCCGTCCGCCTGGTCAACGGCGTACCCGCGCAGCCCGAGGGTCCTGCCCCCGAGGGCCCGCCGCGCATCCTGTACGCGGCCCGGCTTCAGGCCCGCAAGCGCCCCGTGGACCTGGTGGACGCGGCTCCCGCGATCCTGGCCCGGCACCCGGAGGCGACCTTCGTCGTGGCCGGTCCGGACGAGGGCGAACTCGCCGCCGTGCGGCGCCGGATCGGTGAACTGGGGCTCGCGGCGAAGGTGAGCTGTCCGGGCCCGCTCGACGGGCCGCGCATGACCGAGGAACTGCGCAGGGCGTCCGTCTACGTCCTGCCGTCGGTGGACGAGCCGTTCCCGATGTCGGTCCTGGAGGCGATGGCCGTGGGCACCCCGGTCGTGGTGACCGACTCCAACGGCCTGGCCCGCGACGTGGACCGGGCCGCGGCCGGGCGCGTGGTGACCGGCCGGGACGGGATCGCCCCGGCGGTGCTCGACCTGCTGGAGCCGTCCGTACGCGGGTCCGCGTCGGCGGCGGCCCGCAAGCTCACCGCCGAGACGTTCGCGATGGACGCGGTCCTGGGCACGCTGCTCGAGGTGTACGAGCGGGCCTACACCGGGAGCCAGGCGTAGCAGCCGGACGAGACGAACGTACGGGTTCCGGCCGGGATCTTCGCGGTCACGTCCTTGTGATCGCCCGGGCCGGGGCCCGACGCCACCACCTTGTCGTCCGCGCCCAGCGCCCGCCAGGTGCAGCCCTTGGCGGTGGTCAGCGACCGGTACGTGCCCGGCTCCGGCTTCTTGCGGGTGCCGTCGGGGAAACCGGTCGCGGCGGTGTCCAGCAGGGGCTTCTGCTTCGGGCAGAGCTGGGCGATCGCGTCGTCGGCGGACGGGAGGTCCCCGGCGATGAGCGCGCCGATCGCGGCGTCCTTGTCGTGGGCGGCGGTGCGTTCGACGCGCTGGCAGGTCTCCTGGCCGACCTGGAGCACGGCGGCCGGGTCCATGTTCTTCGGCACGCGCCCGTGCAGGTACTGCTTCTGTTCGGCGGTGAAGGAACCGGTCGCCGGGGTGAGCTTCGCGTCGGGCAGGACCGGGCCCTTGGACGGGGTCGCAGAGCCCTCGGCGGCGGGGCTCGCCTGGTCGTCGGGTACGGCGGCGGCCTGGTCGTCCGAGACGTGCTGCGGGGACTTCTGCTTCGCCTCCGAGCCGCCGTCCGAGCTGCAGCCGGAGAGCGCGAGGAGCGCGGTGAGGGCGCCGGCCGCGGCACCTCGCCGAAGAGAGCGGAGGGTACGAGTGTGCATGGTGGCTCCTGCGGCCCAGCGGGCCTGGGTATGGATGCGGGCCCGCACAGGGTGCGGGCCCGAGCGGGATGTCCGGGGTGCCGGGCTGTGGCCCGGCACCCCGGACACGGGGCGCGGTGAGGGTTACGGCGCCCCGAAGGTCAGCACCAGCTGCGGGGTGTTCTCCGCAGCGGGCGCCTCACTCGACCAGAGCCACAGCGCGTCCGCCCCGGTGCTGGTGAGCGCCAGGCCGTAGCTGCCCCCGAGGGCCGGGGAGAGTGCCCCGGTGTCGAGTGCCGCCGAGTAGAGCGTCGACAGGTCGGTGGCACCGCTGAGGGTGCCGACCACGGTCGATGACAGCGCGGGCTTGGAGGCGTAGGTGGTCCCCGCCCCCGTCCAGCTTCCGGTGACCGGCCGTACGGCGAAGTCGTCCGTGCTGCCCGCGCTGTTCAGCGTGGTCGTCTTCACCGCGAGCCGCGCGCTCTTGAGCACGGTCCCGGCCGGCGCCGCCGGCAGGTCGAAGCGCAGGTACGTCTCGTACGCCGCGCTGCCCCGCACCGCCAGCGAGGTGGAGGTGCCGTAGTTGGTGCTGGCGGCACCGGCGTTGACGTACGTGTCTTCCGACGCGCGGACGGTCTGCACGCTGTCGGCCGGAGCCGAGGCCAGGGTGTAGTGGCTCTGCACCTGGGCCGCGCTCAGCACCGACGGGTAGATCGCGGTCTCGTCGATCTGCCCGGCGAAGTAGTTGCTGGAAGGCTGGTTCGGCCAGCCGTTGAGGTTGTCGCCACCGACGTGCCAGTAGCCGCTGTAGCTCTGGCTGTTCGGCTCGGCGAGCGTGCCGATCCGGGTGCCGTCCACGTACAGCGCCATCCCCGAGGAGCCCTGGGTGGCGACGACGTGGTGCCAGGTGCCGTCGTTGTAGCCGGCGGACGAGGTGATGGTGCGGGCGGTGCCCGTCCACACGCCGAAGACCAGACGGCCGTCGTTGCGCATGTAGACGTGCTTGTCGTAATTACCGCTGGCCTGGGTGGTGTTGTTGCCGAACCCGACGAGCTTTCCGCCACTGGTGGTGGTCGTCTTGAACCAGGTCTCGATCGAGTACTGACTCGGCACCGTGGTGCGCTTGTCGCTGTAGACGATCTGGTTGCTGCCGTTGAAGCCGATGGCGGTCGACGGACCGGTCACGGCGGCCGGAGTCTGGCGCAGCGAGGGCCCGTTGAGGTGGATGCCGCTCTGGTCGCCCGGCGAGCTGTCGCCGACGAACGGGGTGGCGGACTCGTCATAGCGCCAGTAGAGACCGGCGCCGTCGTCGAGCACCTTCGCCGGGTACTTCTGGGCGGACGCGGGAACCGTCACCGTGACGGTGGAGGACAGCGCGGAGGCGTTGCCGGCACCGTCGGTCGCGGTCACCCGGTAGCTGTACGTGGAACCGGCCGTGACGTTGGTGTCGGTGAACGACAGCTGCGGACGCGACCACTCCACGGAGTCGCCGTCGACCGTGTAGACGGGCGTCGAACCGCCGTTGCGGTAGACCTTGTACGTCAGCCTGGTGTCGTCCGTGTCGAGGCTGGCGCGCCAGCGGACCCGGGCCTCGGTCGGTTTGACGGACTCGGCGCCGACCGAGGGCACGGTCGGCGCGCCGACGTCCGGGGACGACGCGAAGTGCGTCAGGCCCTGGGCCGCCGATCCGTTGACGGTGGTGAACTCGCCGCCGACCCACATGTACTTGTTGTCGGGGGCCTCGGATATCGCCATGGCGCGCGGGCCGATGCCTTCGCCCAGACCGTCGTTGGTGTCCGGGAACCAGCCCAGCTTGTTGGTGCCGCTGGTCGGTTCCGCGAGCAGGTGGTGACGGCGCCCGTCGGGGTACTCCCCGACGCTGGAGCAGTCGTGCGCGTGTGAGGCGCTGTACACCACGTTCTGGTACGACTTGACGGCCTGGGTGGCGCCCAGGCAGGTGTCGCGCCACCGCTGGTCCAGCGTGGACAGGTCGAGTGCGATGCGGCCGTCGAAGACGCCGCCGCCGGTGCCCTCGTTGCCTGTGTAGAAGCCGGTGGCGTCGGTGTCGAGCGCCTTGACCACCGAGTTGTTCTCGATGAACCCCGGGTAGGTGCGGACGTTGGCGCCCGTACCGGCGTCGACGACGGCCAGGGCGTGCGAGTTCGCGCCGTTGACGGTGAAGAAGTCGCCGCCGAGGATCACGTTGCTGCCGTCGGGGGTGACCGCGACGGCCCGGCCGGGCTCGTCGACGTCGGCCTGGAACGGCTTGACCGCGCCGCTGGTGGCGTCGACCGCCGCGTACCGCGCGTGCGCGCTGCCCCCGACGGAGGTGAAGTCCCCGCCCAGGTACACGGTGTCGTTCGTGACGGCGAGCGCCCGCACCGTGGCGGAGACGCTGGGGTGGAAGTTCGCCTTGGGCGTGCAGGTGGCGATGTCGATGGCGGCGAGGCTGCTGACCTGCGTGCCGTTGACCGCGCCGAAGTAACCGCCCGCGTAGAGCGTCTTCTTGTCCGGTGAGACGGCGAGCGCCCGCACGGTCGCGGTGCCGCTTCCGATGGTGAAGGACAGGTTGCAGGACGTGGGATTGCCGGTCGCCGCGTTCAACGCGACGAAGTTCACCGCGTTCTGCGCGGTGCCGCTTCCCCCCTCGGGCGGGCGCACCTGGGAGAAGGTGCCGCCCGCGAAGACCGTGCCGCCCGCTTCCGCGAGCGCCCACACGATGCCGTTGGTCTGCCAGGTCGGCAGGTCGTCGGCGGTGAAGGCGACGGGCGCCGTCAGCGCCGACGCCGGTTGCGGCAGGGCCACCAGGCCCAGGCCTGCCGCGGTGGAAAGGACAAGGGCGGCGCTGAGCCCTCTGGATCTGTGCATGAACCCCCCGGCTTCCGGGCCCGGTTGCGGACCCATTGCCTCGGCGTGCCCGTCCGTGTTTCCCCTGATCCGCACGGGCCGCGTGAACTGTTTGCTCGCGAACCATACGAGTACATGACACGCCATGGAACGCACTTGACTCATCTAGTGGGAAATTTCGATGTGTTCACGGTCATCCCGTGACGCACGGCGGTCGCATCCGTCTGCGCGTCCGCCCTTCCGCGGTCGGCCGTCGTCAGCGGTCGATACGCACGACGGCACCCGCGAGTTCCTTCTCCACCTGCCGCACATCGGCGTCGACCATGATCCGCGCCAGCTCCTCGACCAGGACGGTGGGACGCCAGCCCAGCGTCTCGCGCGCCTTGGACGCGTCACCGATCAGCGCGTCGACCTCGCTGGGGCGCTCGTACTTGGGGTCGTAGCGCACGTGCTCGTTCCAGTCGAGGTCGGCGTGGGCGAACGCGGTCTCCAGGAACTGCCGCACGGTGGCCGGGACTCCGGTGGCGACCACGTAGTCCGTCGGCTCGTCGTGCTGGAGCATCCGCCACATGGCCTCGACGTACTCGGGTGCGTACCCCCAGTCGCGGACCGCGTCGAGATTGCCCAGGTAGAGACGGTCCTGAAGGCCGGCCTTGATCCGGGCGACGGCGCGGGTGATCTTACGGGTCACGAAGGTCTCGCCCCTGCGCGGCGACTCGTGGTTGAACAGGATGCCGTTGACCGCGAACATGCCATACGCCTCGCGGTAGTTGACCGTCGTCCAGTACGCGAAGACCTTCGCGGCGCCGTACGGGCTGCGCGGGTGGAAGGGGGTGTCCTCGGTCTGCGGGGGCGGTGTGGATCCGAACATCTCCGAGGACGAGGCCTGGTAGATACGGGTCTCGACCCCGCTCGCCCGGATGGCCTCCAGCAGCCGCAGCGTACTGAGTCCGGTCACGTCACCGGTGTAGAGCGGCGCGTCGAAGGAGACCCGCACATGGGACTGGGCACCCAGGTTGTACACCTCGTCCGGCTGTATCTCGCGCAGCAGGTTCACCAGCGCCACCCCGTCCGCGAGGTCGGCGTGGTGCAGCACGAAGCGGCGCTCGGCCTCCTGGGGGCCCTGGTAGATGTGGTCGATCCGCTCGGTGTTGAAGCTGGACGACCGCCGCACCAGTCCGTGCACCCGGTATCCCTTCGACAGCAGAAGCTCCGCCAGGTACGAGCCGTCCTGCCCGGTCACGCCGGTGATCAGCGCGGTCTTGGTCATGCGGGGTTCCCCTCCCTGCCGGACCCGCCGCGGGGGCGGATCCGGTCCGTACGCCCGCGAAGCACGGGTCGTATGTCGTGAACTATTGGAAATGTCACCTGAGTTGGTGATACGGGCATACTGATCGCGCGGTCCCTGGCATGATCCGGCTCATGACCGCATCGCTCCTGCCCGAACGCGCCCGTGTCTACGTCGCCGGCCACCGTGGCCTGGTGGGCTCCGCCGTGGCCCGCCGGCTCGCCGCCGAAGGACACGAGGTGCTCACCCGTACCCGCGCCGAACTGGACCTGCGCGACGCCACGCGCACCGCCGCCGAACTGGCCGCCCTGCGCCCCGACGCGGTGGTGCTCGCCGCCGCGAAGGTCGGCGGCATCATGGCCAACAGCACCCAGCCGGTGCAGTTCCTGGAGGAGAACCTCCGGATCCAGCTCAGCGTGATAGCCGGGTCCCACGCCGCCGGCGTGGGACGCCTGCTCTTCCTCGGGTCGTCCTGCATCTATCCCAAGTACGCCCCCCAGCCGATCAGCGAGGACGCGCTGCTGACCGGTCCGCTGGAGCCCACGAACGAGGCGTACGCACTCGCCAAGATCGCGGGCATCGTCCAGGTGCAGTCCTACCGGCGGCAGTACGGCGCGTCGTACATCAGCGCCATGCCGACCAATCTCTACGGGCCCGGTGACAACTTCGACCTGGAGACGTCGCACGTCCTGCCCGCGCTCGTCCGCCGCTTCCACGAGGCCGCGGCCGAGGGGCGCGAGGAGATCGTCCTGTGGGGCAGTGGCACCCCGCGCCGGGAATTCCTGCACGTGGACGACCTCGCCGCGGCGTGCGCCGTACTGCTGCGCTCCTACGACGGTGACGAGCCGGTCAACGTCGGTTGCGGCGACGACCTCACCATCAGCGAACTGGCCGCGACGGTCGCCGAGGTCACCGGCTTCACCGGCCGTATCGCCTGGGACACGAACCGGCCCGACGGCACCCCGCGCAAGCTGCTCGACATCTCGCGGATCGCGGCACTCGGCTGGAAGCCGGCGATCCCGTTGCGCGACGGCATCGCCGCCACCTACGCCCACTGGCGCGACGGCGCCGACGGCTGACGGACCCGGCTGGTTCACGGGCCCCGGCGCGCGGCGCGCGCCGGGGCACTGTGCGGTCACGGGCGGCGCTCTCAGTAGGCCCCGCGGCCGTCGACGACGGCGCGGAACGTGCGGGCCATGACATCCACGTCACTGGTGAACGACCAGTTGTCGACGTAGCTGAGATCCAGCTGAATCGTTTCGTCCCAGGAGAGGTCCGAGCGACCGCTGATCTGCCACAGACCGGTCATGCCCGGCCGTACGGACAGCCGGCGCCATTCGACGGGCGTGTAGTGCGCCACCTCGTCGGCGAGCGGCGGACGTGGACCTACCAGGGACATGTCACCCTTGAGGACGTTGACCAGCTGGGGCAGTTCGTCCAGCGAGGTGCGGCGCAGCAAGTGCCCGACCCGGGTGACCCGGGGGTCACGACGCATCTTGAACATCAGTCCGTCGTTCTCGTTGTCCGCGGCCAGTTCCGCCTTCTGGCGGTCGGCGCCGACCCGCATGGTGCGGAACTTCCACATCACGAAGGGGTGCCCGGCCCGGCCGACGCGTTCGTGGAGGTAGAGCACCGGCCCCTGCGAGGACAGCTTCACCGCGGTCGCGACCACCAGCAGCACCGGCGCCAGCGCGAGCAGGCCCAGCAGGGCGATGCTGCGGTCGAGGATCCCCTTGAGCAGTGGCTGCATGCCCTCCCGTACGGGAGGGGCCACCCGCAGCAGTGACATCCCGCCCGCGGATCCGGTCTCCAGACGCTTGACGGACACCTCCACCAGACCGGGCGCCACGAAGAGTTCGATGCCGGCGTCGTGCAGGCCCCAGGAGAGACGGCGCAGCCGCTCCCCGGAGGTCGCGGCGCCCGGGACGACCAGCACCAGATCGGCGCCGAGACGGTGCACCGCGCTGATGACCAGGTTGGCGTCCTCCCCGGGTGCCTCCGGCTGCGCGGCGGCGAGCCGCTCCCCGGTCCGGATCCCTGAGGCGAACGGGCCCGGTCCCACCGGGACGGCGCCCACCGCCACGTACGGATGGTCGGTGCGCGCGGCGAGATGCGCGGTGACCCCGTCCGCGGCGGCGGCCTCGCCCACCACCAGGACCTTGATCACCGCTTGCGCCCTGCGGCGCACCGACGCGAGATGACGGTGCACCGCCTTGTGGCAGAGCAGTGTCAGCACCAGGGCGGGCAGCAGCGCCGCCAGACACAGCGGCGCGCGCAGCCGCGCACCGGCCGCCGCGTGCCCCACCGCGAGCACACCCAGCAGGATGAACCAGTCGTGGAGCACCGGAAGCGTGCCCCTGCTCTCACCGATGGACCGCGCCGCGTAGCGCGAGCGGAACAACTGGACGCCCGCCCAGGCGAGTCCGGCGACGATGCCGGTCGGCACCGCCCGCCGCTGGTGTGCGGCGAGGAACGTCAACGCGACCGGAACGCCGGCGCCGACAAGGTCGGTGATCAGCGATGCGGGTAGATACCAGCGGGACTTGCGTCCCATCCAAAGCGAGGAGCGCGCCCGCGAGCGCGCCCTGCGTGATCTGTCGGACTCAGTGGCCTGAACATCCCACATGTACCCCCCCAGGCACATTCAGCAGCACGAATTACCGAACGTCGCGAACACCTATTCGTCGAACATGCGGCACGATGGTGAACAGTACGGCAAACTTGTGTACGCATGTGAGCGTTTACCTGAACGTCATGGAGAAGTGCCGAGCCGTATGAAATCCCGGGCCGGCCCGGCTGGTTGATCTCGCGGATGCCGGACTGACGGGAAGGTGTACGAACGTCGAACGTGCTGGCTACAGTGTGCGCCCGGTACGGAAGGGGCCGTACCGCGCTGATGTGGGGGTGCGTGGTGGGGGACAAGAGCACGACTGAGGCCGAGGTGACGGGCCGGGACGAACTCGCGGACCGCGAGGAGAAGGCGGGCGGAGCCGGCTCGGCGGGGGCCGAACCCGGGGACGTCCAGGAGCCGGCAGGAGACCCGTCGGACGAGGCGGTCGACGCCTCCGGACAGCCGAGTGCGCGGCCCCGGCGGCGCAGAAGCCGTGCGCGTCGAGTGCTCCTCGGGGCGCTCGTACTGTTCGCCGTGGGGCTGCTCATGGTGGGCGGAGTCGTCTGGTGGGCCGTCGAGCACTACACCGGGAACGTCGACCGCATCTCCGGAGTCTTCCCGACCCAGGTCCCCGCCGCGGCGCAGCCGGCACCCTCCGAGGGCGGTCAGACCTTCCTGCTCGTCGGCGTCGACAGCCGCTCCGAGCTGCCCACCACGGGTCGCGACGCCAAGGCCCCCGAGTGGAAGTACGGGGCCCAGCGCAGTGACACGATGATGCTCGTCCACCTCCCGGCCGACCATTCCGGCGCGTACGTCGTCTCGCTGCCCCGCGACGCGTGGGTGGACATCCCCGGACACGGAAAGGCCAAGCTCAACGCGGCCTTCTCCTGGGGCGGACCTCCCCTCCTCATCGACACCGTGCAGCGGCTGACCAAGGTGCGCGTCGACCATCTCGCCGTCATCGACTGGGACGGCTTCAAGAACCTCACCGACTCGCTGGGCGGAGTGGACCTCGTCGTCGACGGCGCCAGCCGCCACATGAACGGCACCCAGGCCCTGACCTACGTACGTGAGCGCCACCACCTGGCCCGCGGCGACTTCGACCGGACGCACCGTCAGCAGTACTTCCTGCGCACGGTGCTGGCGAAGGTCATGCGCCCTTCGACCTTCACCAACCCCGTCAAGGCCGGCAAGGTGCTGGACGACCTCACCGCCGCCGTGAGCGTCGACGACCGGCTCGGCGACGGCGACCTGCGCGACCTGCTGTGGGACAACAGGAACGTGCGCCCCGGGAACATGGTGTTCATGAACGCACCCGCCAAGGGGACCGACATGATCTCCGGCCAGTCCGTGGTCCTCCTGGACGCCGGTGCCGGAGCCGACCTGTGGCGGTCCATGCGCAAGGACACCATCGACGCCTACCTGCGGTCGCACGACGTCGACCGGCTCGGTGCTACGACATCCTGACGGGACGGCGATGGCCACCCCGGCGCCCCTCCGATGACGTCTCGCCACTCAACGGGGAGCCCATACCGTACAGTTCGCCCCGGTGGCCCATCGGCGTCCGCGGAGGACACCCATGACGGAACAGCCCGCTCGTCCAGCGCGCCGGCACGGCAGGCCGTCAGGCCGACGGCGGCGCAGCGCACTCGGTGCCGTTTTCGGCCTGCTCCTGATCGGGCTGATCGCCGGCACCGGACTGGCCCTCGACCGGGAGGACGCCGCGCCCCGCGCCGAGCGGACGAACACCGCGGCGCTCCCCTTCGACCTGCCGGCCGCCGGTGTGCTGCGCGACGGCCCGCACAAGGTCTTCGCGCACTACTTCCCGCCGTACCCGCTCTCCCTCGACAACCAGCCCGCCGCGCACGACTACTACGCCCGCAACTACCTCACGCCACAGGGCGAACAGGGCAAGCACGCGGCCTACGGCGGACTGCTGCGCGACCGGCCCCTGCCCGTGTCACCGTCCGACGGCGACTGGCAGCTCGCCAATCTGGAAACCGAGGTGAGGACCGCCCGTGACTCCGGGATCGACGGATTCACCGTCGACATCCTCTCCCTGACCGGCGCCAATCGTCAGCGCGTCGACATGCTGCTGCGCGCGGCGCTGCGCGTCGATCCAGGCTTCCGCATCGTGCTGATGCCGGACATGACCTCCCTGCACACCGACCCGCGCACTCTCGCGGACCAGTTGGCCCTGCTCGCCGCGTCCCCGTCCGCATACCGGCTGGCCGACGGCCGCCTCGTGGTCTCCCCGTTCAAGGCCGAGGCCCAGGACCCCGCCTGGTGGGGCCGGTTCACCGCGCGACTGCTCGACCACGGCATCGGCACCGCGCTGGTCCCGGTTTTCCTGGATTTCCGCGCCAACGCGGAGAGGTTCGCTCCGCTCAGCTACGCCTTCTCGTCCTGGGGCAATCGCAGCTACACCCGTCAGGACAACGTTCCCGGCGACATCCAGCTCGCGCACGCGCTGGGGAAGAAGTGGATGCAGGCCGTGTCCGTGCAGGACGCCCGGCCCAATCAGGGCATCTACGACGAGGCCGGCAACACCGCCACCCTGCGGTCGACCTGGAACCACGCGATCTCCGACGGTGCGGACTGGGTGCAGCTCACCACCTGGAACGACTACTCGGAGGGCAGCCAGTTCGCCCCCTCGCTGCACAACGGCCGCACGTATCTGGACATCAGCTCGTACTACCTCACCCGTTTCAAGACGGGGGCCTGGCCGCGGATCGTCCGCGACACCGTGTACGTCACCTCCCGTGTCCAGTTCACCGATGGCGGCGGTGCCTCGCTTCAGCCCCGCCTGATGCGCCCGCGTCCGGGCACCGCGCAGCCGCGTGACCAGGTGGAACTGCTCACCTACCTGACGGCGCCCGCCGCGGTGTCCGCGCGCGTGGGCACGGTGCCCCACGCCTACCGCGCTCCCGTCGGCGTGTACGCCCAGGACATGCCGCTGAGTCCGGGCAGGACCGAGGTCGTGATCCGCCGCGCGGGGGACACCGCCGCGGCCGTCACGACCCGCTATCCGGCGCGGCGCACGGCCACGGTGCAGGACCTTCAGTACTACGCGGTCTCCAGCGGACGGTGAATCGGCGGACGAAGGCGCGGATGTGCGGCTGTCCCAGCCGTCACCGGTGCCGCATCGGTCGGCCGCTCGCGGTACTCCAGCCGTAGATCGTGGTCTCGCCTGGGCGTGACCGGGCGCGACAGTCCCCACCAGCCCCGCATCCGGGCACTGCCGATCCAGCCGGGTCGGCAAGGCGCTGCAGTCGGAGGACCCCGAGATCCGGCCACCGCGTGACCCACTTTTTGCGGAGCTGAGCAAGAAACTTGCAATTATTTGCGTGATTAATTCTTTGTCTCGTCGGAAACTAGCGGGCTGAATGAGGGCTCTGTACGGTCGGGGCGCCGGTTTCCCGACTCCGTGAAGGAGCATCACATGCTGACGATCCCCGGACCCGGGCGCGGCATCCGCCGCACCGGGCGGCGACTGGCGGTGGCCGCCGTCGCCGCGGTCGGCGCGATGTGCGTGTCCGTCTTACCGGCCACCGCCGCACAGGAGGCGCCGCCGTCCAAGGCGCTCCCGGCCGGCCCGGCCGCCGAAGCCCCCCGACAGGCGCAGGCACGGACGAGCGCGGCGGTCGGTGCGACGACACCGTTCTCGGTCTACGAGGCCGAGGAGGGAACGCCGGGCGGGGGCGCGGCCGTCCGGTCGCTCACCTCGTCGCCGACGACGCAGTACTCGAGCGCCGCCTTGGAGGCTTCGGGCCATTCCTACGTCCACCTGGGCGGCACGGGCCAGTCGGTGCAGTGGACGAACACCACCGGGCGGCCGATCTCCTTCGTCAACGTCCGTGCCGGCATCCCGGATTCGGCATCCGGCGGAGGAGTCACCGGGACACTCGCCCTGTACGTCGACGGCGTGTTCCGGCAGGAGCTGAACCTCAACTCGCGGCAGAGCTGGGTGTACGAGGGGAACGGCAACTACAACACGAGCGACGACCAGAACCCGGCGGACGGCGATCCGAGGGTCTCCTGGGACGAGTCGCACGCCTTCGTCGCCGGGTCCCCGATCCCGGCGGGCGCCACGTTCTCGCTGCGCAAGGACTCCGACAACAGCGCGTCCTTCTACGACGTGGATTCCCTCGACGTGGAGAACCCGCCGGCGCCGCTGACGCAGCCGGCGAACTCGGTCTCGATCACGAGCTGCGGTGCGGTGGCGGACGACAGCCCGACCAACGGCGCGGCCGACGCCCGGTCGGTGGACAGCCGGTCCGCCATCCAGAACTGCGTCGACCAGGCCCGCTCGCAGGGCAGGACCCTGTGGATCCCGCAGGGCACCTTCTACGTGAAGGGCACGGGGGGACTGAACGCCCAAGGGATCACCATCGCGGGTGCGGGCATGTGGTACAGCACGATCTACCGTGACGTCCCGATCCCCAACAGCACACCGCTCCCGGCACTGTTCAACCTGACCTCCTGCACCGTGCGGAACTTCCACATCGACGCCAACGCCGTCAGCCGGAGCACCATCGGCGGGGACGGCGGCGCGATGGACACCACCGGCACCGACTGGCTGGCCGACGGCATCTGGACCCAGCACACCATGTCGGGCTTCTGGGCCTCCGGCACCGGCGGGAGGGTGCAGAACAGCCGGCTGACATCGATCTGGGCGGACGGGATCAACGTCAACAACGTGTCGCTGGGCGCGGACACGGGGAACGACCTGACGGTCACCGGCAACTTCGTCCGCGGCACCGGGGACGACGCGATCGCCATCAACTCGGTCGACTACAACACCGACAGCGACGGTTCCAAGACCTTCTACCAGCCGATGAGCAATGTCACGGTCAGCGACAACACCTCGATCGCACCGTGGGGCGGCAAGGGCGTCGGGATCTACGGGGGCAGCGGCCACCGGATCAAGGACAACTACATCAGCGACACGGCCCGTTACATCGGCCTGGGAGCCGGGCGCTTCGGTGTCAACGGCAGTGACCTGCTGTCCGCGACCGTGACGGGCAACACCGTGGTCCGCTCCGGCGGCAACGCCTACAGCCAGGGCCAGCCCGCCCTGCACATCGGCAACGGCGGCGACGGACAGAACGCCGGGATCGTCGACAAGGTCACGGTGACCGGTAACACCGTCACCGACTCCCTCTACGACGGGATCGGCTTCTCCACCTCGACCCACACCCTGCTGCAGGACAACACGGTCAGCGGTCCCGGCCGCAACGGCATCGCGATCTCCCCGCCGTTCTACCCCGCGCCCACCGGTTCCGCGACCATGACCGGCAACACGGTCACCGGGCTCCGCTCCGGCACGTCGGCCTTCGTCAACAACTCCAGCGGCTTCGTCGCGACGCTGAGCGACAACCACTGGCCACCGGCCGCTCCCGAGGGCCCCTACGGCGGCACCCCGGCCGCCGTGCCCGGCACGGTGCAGGCGGAGAACTACGACACCGGCGGCCAGGGGGTGGCCTACGACGTCACCTCCGTCAACGGCAACGCCAACGCCTACCGCGCCGACGGCGTGGACCTGGACAACACCTCGGACACCGGGGGCGGTTACAACCTGGGCTGGACCAGCGGCGGACAGTGGTTCCGCTACACCGTGGACGTCGCCACGGCCGGCAGCTACACCCTCGGCCTCCGGGTAGCGGCCCCGTCCGCGGTGGCCGGCGCGCTGCACCTGTCGGACGCCGCCGGGACCGACCTCACCGGAGCCGTCGACCTGCCCGCCACCGGCGACTGGCAGACCTGGGCCACCGTGGCCACGCAGGTGGTCCTGCCGGCGGGCCGACAGATCCTGACCCTCCATCAGGACACCGGCGGCTGGAACATCAACCACCTCGGCTTCACCGCGGGGAGCGGCTCGCCGTCGGGCACCCTGACCGCGTCCCCCGGATCACTGACCTTCGCCGGCCAGGCGCTGGACACGACCAGCGCCGCGCAGACCGTCACGGTCACCAACTCCGGCACCGCCACGGCCACGATCGATCGCCGGGGTCACCGCCGGCGATGACTTCGCGCAGACCAACACCTGCGGCACCTCCCTGGCCGCCGGAGCGCACTGCACGGTCTCCGTCACCTTCGGACCCACCGCCTCCGGCACGCGCACCGGGACCCTCACCCTGACCGGCGGCCAGTCCGACAGCCCGACCACGGTGGCCCTGTCGGGCACCGGCACCGCCCAGACCGATCTCGCCGCGGGGAAGCCGACCGGCGAGTCGAGCCACACGGACGTCTACGCCTCCGCCAACATCACCGACGCCAGCCGGTCCACCTACTGGGAGAGCGCCAACAACGCGTTTCCGCAGTGGGTCCAGGTCGACCTGGGCTCGGCCCGGAGCGCCTCCCGCGTGGTCTTGCGGCTGCCCGCCACCTGGGGCGCCCGTACCCAGGTCATGAGCCTCGGCGGCAGCACCGACGGCACCACCCTGAAGCCATCGGCCGCGTACACCTTCGACCCGAGCACCGGCGACACCGTCACGCTCACCTTCCCCGCCGCCACCCAGCGCTACTTCCGCGGCACCGTCACCGCCAACAGCGGCTGGCCCGCGGGCCAGGTGTCCGAGTTCCAGATCTGGAACTCCTGACCCCCTCTCCGACGGTGCCGCCGGACACTCCGTCCGGCGGCACCGTCGACGTGCCCGGGTCACCCGAGGGCGGAGCGCTGCGACCGCCCGTCATGCCGGTGATCGCCGGCCGGGGGAGGGCACCGATGGCGTCCGCGCGCGAGACGCCGCGCACCGGCCCGTGGAGCGCGACCGTTCCGTCGCCGCGGTCCCCGGGACGGCCGGCTGCCGACCGCGGCCCGAGGTCGCATTAGATCTTGCGGGCTACATTTTTCATATTGCAAAGTCCTGTTCAGTTATTGCGCGTTCATGTCATGGATATTACGGTCCCCCTTGCGTCGTCACCGTCCCCCCTCATCTCCCCGCCCCCGTCCTTCCCTCGAGTCGCTTCGCCGATCGCGGCCCATGGGTCCGGTGAGGTGTCCGGCTCCGTGCCGGTATGCGCCGATTGTTTGCGTTCCGACTTGTTTCCCGTCCCTCCCTGTCCGGCGGCGCCAGTGGAACAGTTCCGGCATTTCGTGATGAAAGGAGTGGTCCAATGTTCCATTCCATCCGAGATCTGAGACGAGCCCTCGTCTGGGCGGTCACCACCGCGATGGTGGCCGCCATCGGCGTCCTGGCTCTGGCCGTCCAACCCGCTCTGGCGGCGACCGCCGCCACTGGCGGCAGCGGCGCGAGCCTGCCGTACGTCGAGGTGCAGGCGGAGAACTCCGCCACCAACGGCACGTCCATCGGCCCGAGTTACACCCAGGGGCAGCTGGCCGACGAGGCGTCGTACCGCAAGGCGACGACGCTGCAGGGAACCGGCAAGTACGTCACGTTCACCACGCCGGTGGCGACCAACTCGATCAACTTCCGCTACAGCATCCCCGACACCTCGAACGGCTCGGTCTACACCGCCTCGCTGTCGCTGTACGTCAACGGCGTCAAGCAGCCCGACTTCACCCTGACCAACGCCTACAGCTGGTACTACGGCAGCTACCCCTTCACCAACTCGCCCGGCAGCAACCCCCACCACTTCTACGACGAGGCCCACCGCCTGTTCTCCACCACCTATCCGGCGGGAACGACCTTCAAGCTGCAGGTCGATTCGGGGGACACGGCCTCCTCGTACACGATCGACTTCGCCGACTTCGAGCAGGTCGGCGCCGCGTCGGCCGCACCGTCTGGGTCGGTGTCGGTGACCGCCAAGGGCGCCGACGCGACCGGTGTGAACGACGCGACCAGCGCGTTCAACGCCGCGATCAGCGCCGCCGGACCCGGCGGCACGGTGTGGATCCCGCCGGGCACCTACAACATCCCCGGCCACATCAGCGTCAACAACGTCACGATCGCCGGCGCCGGCATGTGGTACTCGACCGTCACCGGCACGGCACCCGGCTTCTACGGCAGATCCGCGCCCTCGGCGAGCACCGGCGTGCGTCTGCAGAACTTCGCGATCTTCGGCAATGTGCAGGAACGCGACGACAGCGCCCAGGTCAACGGCATCGGCGGCGCGATGAGCGACTCGACCGTCTCCAGCGTGTGGATCGACCACATGAAGGTCGGCGCCTGGATGGACGGGCCGATGGACGGGCTGACGTTCAGCGGCATGCGCATCCGTGACACCACCGCCGACGGCATCAACTTCCACGGCGCCGTCACCAACTCCAAGGTGACCAACAGCGACATCCGCAATACGGGTGACGACGGCATCGCCACCTGGGCCGACTCGGGTATCGGAGCCGACGCCAACGACACGATCTCCGACAACACCGTGTCCCTGCAGATCCTCGCCAACGCCATCGCGATCTACGGTGGCCACGACAACACCGTCAGCGGCAACCGGGTGGTGGACACCGGCCTCGCCCAGGGCGGCGGCATCCACGTGGGGCAGCGCTTCACCTCGACGCCGGTCGGCACCACCACGATCTCCGGGAACACCATGATCCGGGCCGGCAGCCTCGACCCGAACTGGCAGTTCGGCGTGGGCGCACTGTGGTTCGACGGCAGCCAGGGCGCGATCACCGGCCCGATCAACGTGACCAACGCGCTGATCCAGCAGAGCCCTTACGAAGCCGTCCAATGGGTCGAGGGCACCATCAGCGGGGTCAACCTCAACAACGTGACCATCGCCGGGACCGGAACCTTCGCCCTGCAGGAGCAGACCGGCGGCGCGGCGAAGTTCACCAACGTCACGGCCACCGGTGTCGGCAACTCCTCCCCGGTGTACAACTGCTCGGGCGGCAACTTCGTCATCACCGACGGTGGCGGCAACTCCGGCATCAGCGGCACGCCGTACTGCGGTGGCTGGCCGGCTCCGGTCTACCCGCCGTACCCGGCCGAAGGCGTGACGGCCACCCCCGGCGCGCTGAACTTCGGTTCGGTCGCGACCGGTTCGACAAGCGCCGCGCAGACCGTGACGGTCTCCAACCCGACCGGCACAGCCGCGTCGGTCTCGTCGATCTCGGCCGGCGGCGACTACTCCCAGACCAACACGTGCGGCTCGTCGATCGCGGCGAACGGCTCGTGCACCGTCAGTGTGAGGTTCGCGCCGACGGCGACCGGCAGCCGTAGCGGCTCTCTGACCGTCAACGCGGGCGGGACCACCAACACGGTCAGCCTCTCCGGTACGGGCACCGCGCCGGGCCCGGTGCTGAGCACCGACCCGGCGAGCCTGTCCTTCGACGGTACGGTGGTCGGCTCGTCGGCAGCCGCGCAGACGGTGACGGTGACCAACTCGGGCACCGCGTCGGCGAACGTCTCCGGTGTCGCGGCGACCGGTGACTTCAGCCAGACCAACAACTGCTCGACCCTCGCGGTCGGCGCGTCCTGCACGGTGAGCGTC
Organism: Streptomyces sp. NPDC057950; assembly: GCF_042887295.1. Lineage (NCBI taxonomy): Bacteria > Bacillati > Actinomycetota > Actinomycetes > Kitasatosporales > Streptomycetaceae > Streptomyces > Streptomyces sp. NPDC057950. Next base: position 68,993 of record NZ_JBHVPP010000027.1, on the reverse strand, counting down.
GGGTTCAAGCCCACCGCGGGCGGATCGCGCGCCGGCAACCTGACCGTCACCAGCAACGCCAACAACAGCCCGACCACCGTGTCCCTGTCCGGCAGCGGTATCGACAGCGGCACCGACATCGCCGCCGGACGGCCCGCGACGGCCAGTTCGAGCAGCAGCCCGTACGTTCCCTCGAACCTCACCGACCCGGACGCGTCGACGTACTGGGAGAGCGCGAACGGCTCGTTCCCGCAATGGGCCCAGGTCGACCTCGGCCGGAACTTCAGCGTCGGCAAGGTCGTGCTCAAGCTGCCGCCGGCGACGGCGTGGTCGGCCCGCACACAGACCCTGTCGGTGCAGGGGTCCACGGACGGGTCCAGCTTCTCGACGATCAAGGCGTCGGCCGGGTACACCTTCGACCCGAACGCCAACGACAACACGGCCACGATCACGTTCAACGCCGCCACCGCGAGATACGTGCGGGTGAACATCAGCGCCAACTCGGGCTGGAACGCCGCCCAGTTGTCGGCCTTCCAGGTGTTCCCGAGCGGCGGCGGCTCCTCGCCGGCGACCCTGTCGGCCGACCCGGCGTCGCTGTCGTTCCCCAGTCAGGCGCTCAACACCGCCAGCGGCGCGCGGACCGTCACGGTGACCAACACCGGTACCGCGGCCGCGTCCCTCTCCGGCGTCACCGTCACGGGCGACTTCTCGCAGACGAACACCTGCGGGACGTCGATCGCGGCGGGCGCCTCCTGCACGGTGGACGTCACGTTCAGGCCCACCGCGTCCGGCACCCGCACCGGCGACCTCAGCATCGCCGGCAACGCGTCGAACGGCACGACCACGGTCGCGCTGACCGGCGTCGGGGCCGGCGCGGCGAACCAGAACCTGGCGGCCGGGAAGCCCACCACCGAGTCCGGCCACGCCGACGTGTACGCGTCGTCCAACGTGACGGACGGCAACCAGGGCAGCTACTGGGAGAGCGCCAACAACGCCTTCCCGCAGTGGGTGCAGGTGGACCTCGGTTCCGCGCGGAGCGCGAGCCGAGTCGTCCTCCAGCTCCCGGCCGGCTGGGGCGCCCGTAACCAGACGTTGTCCCTGTCGGGCAGCACCGACGGCTCCGCCTTCACCACCGTCAAGTCGTCGGCCACCTACACCTTCGACCCCGCCACCAACAACACGGTCACCCTCACGTTCGCGGCGGCCACCCAGCGCTACTTCCGGGTGAACCTCACCGCGAACACCGGCTGGCCGGCCGGCCAGATCTCCGAGTTCCAGGTCTGGAACACCTGATCCGACCCGTGGGTGCCGCCGGGCGCGCTCGTGCCCGGCGGCACCCACCCGATCCGACGGGCCCGGCCCCCCACAGGGGCACGGTCGGCGCCGGTCACCCAAGTCCGCACGCCCGTGGTCGACGGACGTCGACAGCCGACCGGAGGAGTCCAGATGGGTGTCACACGCAGGGTCTTCCTGCAGGCCGCGATCGCGGCCACCGCGGTGGGAACGACGGGAGTCGCCGGGACCGTGCTCGCCGCGCCCGCGTCGGCGGCGGGCTCGCCGGGCGATGTGGTCGGCAAGGTCAGCGTCGGCTACCAGGGCTGGTTCGCGTGCGTCGGCGACGGCGCCCCCATCAACGGCTGGTGGCACTGGACCCGGAACTGGGGGCAGCCGCCGTCGCCGTCCAACACCGGTATCAAGTGCTGGCCCGACCCGCGCGACTACACGAGGACCTATCAGACGTCGTACGCCGCCCTCGGCAACGGCCGGCCCGCCACGCTGTTCTCCTCGTACGACCAGCAGACGGTGAACACGCACTTCCTGTGGATGCAGCAGAACGGCATCGACACCGCGGCACTGCAGCGCTTCAACCCCACCGGCGGCGAGGGCCCCACCCGCGACGCCATGGCCACCAAGGTGCGCAGCGCCGCCGAGTCGTACGGCCGCAAGTTCTACGTCATGTACGACGTCACCAACTGGACGAACATGCAGTCCGAGATCAAGACGGACTGGACGGACAAGATGTCCGCGCACAGCGCGTCCCCGGCGTACGCGAGGCAGAACGGCAGGCCGGTCGTCTGCATCTGGGGCTTCGGCTTCGACGACGACAACCATCCCTTCACGGCCGACGCCTGCCTCGACGTCATCAACTGGTTCAAAGGCCAGGGCTGTTACGTCATCGGCGGTGTCCCGCGCGAATGGCGGACGGGCACCGGGGGCTCACGGGCCGGCTATCTCGGCGTCTACCACGCCTTCCACATGATCTCGCCGTGGATGGTCGGCGCCATCGGCAACGTCGCCGAGGCCGACAACGCCTACACCACCTACACCGTCGGCGACCAAGCGGACTGCAACGCCAACGGCATCGACTACCAGCCCTGTGTGCTGCCCGGCGATCTGTCCGGACGCCAGCGCGCGCACGGCGACTTCATGTGGCGGCAGTTCTACAACGTGGTCCGGGCCGGGGCACAGGGCATCTACATCTCGATGTTCGACGAGTACAACGAGGGCAACCAGATCGCCAAGACCGCCGAGACCCAGGCATGGGTGCCCACCAACTCCGGGTTCCTCGCCCTCGACGAGGACGGCACCGCCTGCTCCGCCGACTACTACCTGCGCCTGACCGGCGACGGCGGCCGCATGCTCAAGGGCCTGCTGGCGCTGACCGCCACCCGACCCACCCGGCCGATCGTCCCCACCGGCGGCGACACCGCACCGCCCGCCGCGCCGGGTGCGCTGACCGTCAGCGGACACACGAGCGACTCCGTCTCGCTGGCCTGGAACGCCTCGGCCGACAACGTCGGTGTCACCGGCTACCGGGTCCTTCAGGTGTCCGGTTCGACCAGCACCCAGGTGGGCACCACCGGCGCCACCGCGTTCACGGTGACCGGACTCGGCGCGGCCACCGTGTACACCTTCGACGTCGTCGCCCTCGACGCGGCGGGGAACGTGTCGGGGCCCTCCAACCAGGTCACCGTCACCACCGACGCCCCGTCCGGCAATGTCGACCTCGCTCTCCACCGCCCCACCACGGAGAGCGGTCACACCCAGACGTACGCCTCCGACAACGCGACCGACGGCGACGCCAACACCTACTGGGAGTCCACCAACAACGCTTTCCCGCAGTGGCTCCAGGTCGATCTGGGCACCTCCACCGGCGTCAGGCGGATCGTCCTGCGGCTTCCCCCGGCGGCCGCCTGGGGCACCCGCACCCAGACCATCTCCGTCCAGGGCAGCACCGACGGCAGCTTCGCCACGCTTCTCGCATCGGCGGGTCACACCTTCGACCCGGCGACCGGGAACACCGCGACCCTCACGCTGCCTTCCACCGTCACCACCCGCTACGTGCGGCTCACCTTCACCGCCAACAGCGGCTGGCCGGCCGGGCAGGTCTCGGAGTTCCAGGTCTTCGGCGTCTGATGAGCGGAGGGCCCCGACCTCGCGGTCGCGGCCCTCGTCGCGCTGCGGGCGACTCCACCGGGCAGGCGTGCCCGGACCGCACCACCACCTCGCCCGGCGCCCGCCCGTACGGCGGCACCGGTCCGCTCGGCCCTTCCCTTGACCCGCCGGGGCCTCAGCCCTCCGTGCGAGGTGGGTCCGTCCTGGGGATCAGGGCCACGGCGGATCGCGCCGTCCGCTCCAGCATCGCCCCGTCGACATCGGCCTTGGCGATGGAGTCGATGCCCCTGATGACGCTGAGCAGCAGATAACCGAGAGCTGAGGAGTCGACGTGCTCGGCCACTTCGCCCGCGTCCTGGGCGTCGCGGATCGTGGCCGCGAAGGTGCCGGCGAGATCGTCGAACGCGCGGCGGGCCGTCTGCGCCACCTTCTCGTCCTCGCCCGCGCGGTCCGCGGTGACCTTGGTGAGGAAGCACCCGCGGTGGGGCGACTCACCGGCGAAGGTGTCGGCGAGGGTGACGAGGTAACGCTCGAGTCGTGCCATCGGCGACGGGAGCACCGCTTGCGGGCCGCCCCGCAGTTGCTCGCGGGCCTGGGCGACGAGGTCCTGGCAGTAGTCCGAGAAGACACGTACGTACAGGTCGTGCTTGTTGCCGAACGCCTTGTAGATGCTGCCCTTGCCGAGGCCGGTCGCGTCCATGAGGTCATAGGTGGAGGTGCCGGCGAACCCGGTCACCCAGAACCGGTCGCGTACGACATCGAGCACAGCGGCCTCGTCGAAGCCTCGCTTTCGTCCCATGCGCCTACGGTACGCCGTTGTGGTCCGTTCGGTCCACAACGGTCGGGGGTGCGCGGGAGCCGCCGTACGGGCGTCGGCGACCTCGCGGACGAGGGCGGTGATTTCACTCGCGCTCGACCGCGGCGCTCTCGGCGTCGGCCTCCTCCGTACGGTTTGTTGACCAAGTGGACCACTTCGTGTTTATAGTGGTCCACTTGGTCAACAAACCTTGTGATCGTCGTCGTCCCACCTCTGGAGGTGCACATGAAAACGCCCGAACAGAAGAACAAAGAACTGGTACTGAACGCGTTCGACACGCTTTTCGGCAAACGTGACTATGCGGCAGCCGAGGAGTTCTGGTCGGACGACTACGTTCAGCACAGCAGGCACATCCCGCCCGGCCGTGAAGGGCTGTTCGGTCTCGTCCGGTCCCTCCCCGAAACGCTCCGTTACGAGAACCAGTACGTCATCGCGGAAGGTGACTACGTCATGCTCTACGGCCGCTACTCCGGAAGCGGAGCTCCCGCCGCCTCGGTGGTGGCCGACGTGGTCCGCATCGAGAAGGGAAAGCTCGCCGAGCACTGGGACGTCTGGCAGGACGAAGCCACCCGCGCCGAATCCGCCGGCGACGCGCCCATGTTCGGTGACGAGTTCCCTCCCGGCCGATGAGCGGGGCAGGTGGGTTCCGACCGGGCCCACCTCGTCCGGGCCGGCCGCCTTGCGGTAGCCGTCGATGAACGCCTCCGTCCGTCCGCTCGTCGAACTCGCCGAGGGGCTCGGAGCCCTCGTTCCGGTGCCGGCCCGCCGGACCGGGACCGGGGGAGGGCCCGCGGAAACGGGTACGCGGAAGCGGGTGTGAGTGGGCCCGCGTCGGCGCTCGCCCGCCGTGGCGTCGGCACCGGCACCCAGCCGAGGCCACCGCCGGCGGACTTCCCCGCGCGAGACCGCCTCCTGTCCACGGGCGGGGCCGGGTGTGCGGCTACGCGCCGCTCTTCGGACCGAGACCGACGATGTCGGCGAGGTGGCGCCACTGGGCGCGTGGCGGGGTATCCCCGCCGTCTCCGGTGATGATCTGCAGGGCCAGGTGGTCGGCGCCCGCGGCGTGGAACTCGGCCAGCCGGGCGCGGATCGCCTCGTCGGTGCCCCAGACGACGAGTGCGTCGACCAGACGGTCGGTGCCACCGCCGGTGAGGTCGTCTTCGGAGAAGCCCAGACGCTCCAGGTTGGCGGCGTAGTTGGGCAGCTGGAGGTAGTACTCGATGAACCCGCGGGCAACCTCACGGGCCTTGGCGGGCTCGCTCTCCAGGACCACGGTGACCTCGGGAGCCAGCAGCGGTCCCTCGCCCAGGACTCCGCGAGCCCGCTCGATGTACTCAGGGGTGACCAGGTAGGGGTGGGCACCCGCGGCCCTGTCCCGGGCGAGGCGCAGCATCCTCGGTCCGAGCGCGGCCAGGACCCGGCGCTCCGCGGGAACGGGTGTGGCTGCGGCGTCGAGGCCGTCGAGGTACTCCACCATCGTGGAGTAGGGCCGCCGGTAGTTCTGGGCCAGCTGCGCGTGACTCGCTCCCAGGCCGAGGAGGAACCGGTCGGGGTGGGCTCCCTCGAGCTCGGCCCGCTGCCGCGCCACCGTGTCGGCGGTCTCGTACCAGATGTTGAGGATGCCGGTGGCCAGCACGACCCGCTCGGTCGCCCCGGCCAGCAGAGCCGCGTGCCGCACGCTGCTGCTGCCGCCGAGCCAGATCGCGCCGAAGCCGAGTTCCTCCAGCTCGGCGGCCGCGTCGAGCAACTCGTCGTGCTGCGCCGGGCCTTCGGAGCGCAGCTCGTGGCTGAAGATGCCGTAGGGGCCCGCGGCGTGCTGCGGTGCGCTGTGGTGCGGGGTGTTCATGGTCTGCTCCTTTGGTGATGAGGGGCGATGGGGGGCGACGAGTGGTGACGAGGCTCAACGAGTGGTGATGAATTCCTCCGGTGATCGCGATGGGCGGGCCGGCGGGGGCGCGGCGGGACGGCCGACCGCCACGGCTCCCATCGGATCCCATCCGGAGGGCAGATCCAACACCTCACGCACGGTGTCGCGGCAGAACATCGTGGAGGAGACCCAGGCGGAGCCCAGGCCCTCGCCGGCGAGGGTGACGAGGAAGTTCTGCACCGCCGCACCCATGGCGACCACGAACATCTCCCGTTCGGCCGCCGTACGGCGCGCGTCGGGGTAGGAGTGCGAGCCGTCCATGACCAGACAGGGCACCACCAGGTACGGGGCGTGCCGCAGTACGTCGCCGCGCCGGGTGCGCCGGGCGATGCGGGTCTCGTCCCAGCCGTCGAGGTCGGCCAGGTCGCGCCGCCAGGCGGCGAGCATCGAGTCCAGCAGCCGGGTCCGTGTCCGTGGCGACTCCACCAGGACGAACCGCCAGGGCGTGGTGTGGTGCGGAGCGGGAGCGGTGACCGCCGCGGCGACGGCTCTGCGGACGGCACCGGTGTCCACCGGCTCCTCGCCGAACTCGCGCACGGTGCGCCGCAGGGTCACCGCCTCACGGACCGCCTCGGAGGTGCCCAGTCGGAACATGTCCTCGGCGGCCGGCCGTACCAGGGGGCGAGCGCCCTCGCCGTCGCCGTCGGTGACCAGCCGGTCCAGTCCGCGGATCACGGCGACGGGGGTGCCACCGGTCTTGCCCTTGGCCAGGTCCGCGGCCGCGGCCAGCTCGTCGGCCGTCGCGGTCACCGTCAGTTCCAGCGTGTTGCCGTGTCCGTCCACGCGGCCCCGGTGATCCTCCAGCACCCGGAGCCCGGCCGCGCCGATGGCGACGTCCGTCAGCCCGTTGCGCCAGGGCCGTCCGAAGGTGTCGGTGACGACGACCGCGAGACGGAGGCCCGTCGCCCGCCGCAGCCGCTCACGCAGGGCACGCGCGGAGGCGTCGGGGTTCTCGGGCAGCAGCAGAACGGTGCCGGGCGGGGTGTTGGACGCATCCACTCCGGCGGCTGCCATGACGAGGCCCTGCCGGTTCTCCACGATCCGGGTCGCGCCCCGGCGGGCCACGACCCGGACCGTTTCCGCGTCGATGGCCGCTTCCCGGTCGGCGGCGTGCATCATGCGCCCCTCGGCCTTGCTGATCACCTTCGAGGTCACCAGCAGTACGTCGCCGTCGGCGAGGTCCACCCCGGTGGCCAGCAGCAGGGCGGCGAGGTCGTCGCCCGCCGTCACCTCGGGCAGCCCCTCGACCCCGAACACCTGGTAGGCGTTCATGCTCGGCGAGGTCGCGGAGGGTCCGGAGGCGTCGGCGGGGCGCGCGGTTTCCTGTGTCATCGTCTGTACTTCCTGTCCTGTGGGTGCCCGTCCGGTGACGTGTCGTGCGTGCGCGGTCCGGTCGCCGGAGCGGGGCCGGCGGGAGCGGGCCCAGGTGGTCCGGTGACCGTTCGGGTTCCGTGATCCGGCGGCTTCCCATGAGGGGTGCGTCCGAGGGCGGGACACTTGGGCCGGTGGCGCGGCGCCGGCCGACTTCCTCCGCCCTCGCCTTCGGGCGGTCGGTCGCACGGAGTGGGGAGCGCCCCGGTGTGGGCGCGGAAGTCTCTCACGTATTCATGGACTCTAAAAGAGTTTAAGGTAGCCCTTGGTTTCCTGGTGTAGAATGAGGTCATGACGGAACAGGATCAGCCCCTGTCCATCGATCCGAACCGGCCGATGGACATCCTCGACGCGGCGTGCCCCAGCCGCGACGTGTTCGTGAACCTGGCGGACAAGTGGGCGCTGCTGATGCTGGCGAGCCTGCGTGAGCTCGGTGCCCAGCGGTACTCAGGGCTGCAGCGCTCCCTCGGTGGGATCAGCCGCAAGATGCTGTCCCAGACCCTGCGCACGCTGGAACGTGACGGACTGGTGCTGCGCACCGTGGACCCGCAGGCGAGCCCGCCCCTGGTGATGTACGGGCTGACCGGCCTCGGCAGCGAGATCGCCGAGGAGACCAAGGCCCTGTGCGCCTGGACCGAGAAGCGGGCGGCCGAGGTCCACGCCGCGCGTGTCACCTACGACGAGCGCCACAGCACCTCCCAGGTGGTCCAAGCCGACGCGTGAGGTCCGTGACCGGTACCGCTTGCGGCGCCCTGTTCCGCCGTGTGGTCAGGTGCCGAGCAGACCGGTGACGCGGTCCAGGCACGCCTGGTAGAAGGCGCCCACCCCGGCCGCGGCTTCGTCCCCGGGGACGCCGGGGACGGGCTCGAAGGATCCCGTCCACTCGATTGCCGACCGGTCCGGTCCCTCCTCGACGACCGTGATCCGGGCGGTGAAATCGCGGACCGGGAGCGGCCCGGGGTCGTCGAAGCGATAGTGGTGGAACCGTTTCCCCGCCTCGAGCAGTCGCTCGACGAGCTGTCCCCCGTCGTGCAGGGTCAGGGTGCGGGTGCGGTGGTCGGTGTCCGCGACGGTCCCGGCGATGCCGGGCATCCAGGACTCCACGGAGTAGAAGTCCCCGATGAGACCCCACACCGTGGACGCGGAGGCCGTGTACTGCTGCTTCTTGCTGAAGGTCGTCATGAGCTCGTTCTCGGATCGATGGTCGGGTGAGCCGGCCGAGGCGGTGCGAGGGCCGGGCGGGGAGCGGAGTGGTGCGGGGCCCGGCGTAGGAGGAACGATGGTTCACCGCCGCCCCGGGCACGTCCCCTCACACGTCGGTGATGCGCAGGTCACACGTCGGTGATGCGCAGGCCCGCGTGGGCCTTGTAACGGCGGTTCACCGAGATGAGGTTGGCGACCAGGGCCTCGACCTGGTGGGCGTTGCGCAGTCGGCCGGCGTACACGCCGCGCAGCCCGGGGATGCGGGCGGTCAGGGCCCGCACGATGTCGGTGTCGGAACGGGTGTTCCCGAGGACGAGGACATCGGTGTCGATCGCCTCGATCGCCGGATCGGTGAGCAGCACCGCCGACAGGTGATGGAACGCGGCCGTCACCCGCGAGTCCGGCAGGAGCGCGGCGGCCTGCTCGGCCGCGCTGCCCTCCTTTGGGCGGATGCCGTACGCGCCTTCGGCGTCGAAGCCGAGCGGGTTGACCGAGTCGATGACGAGCTTGCCCGCCAGTTCCCCGCGCAGTGCTTCCAGGGTTGCCGCGTGCCCCTCCCAAGGCACGGTGACGATCGCGATGTCGGCGCGCCGAGCCGCCTGGGCGTTGTCGAAGCCGGCGATTCCCAGGCCGAGTTCGGCGGCGGCGGCCTCGGCGCGTTCCGCGGTGCGCGAGCCGATGATCACCTGCTGGCCGGCGAGGGCGAGCCGATAGGCGAGTCCGCGGCCCTGCGGTCCGGTGCCGCCCAGGACGGCGACCACCTGCCCGGACACGTCCGAGGCCGTCTCGGGGAGCGGCTGCCCGGACGGCGCCGTCGTCGGGGGGATGTCAGTGGAGCTCATAGGGAGTGATTCCTTCGGGATCGAGGATGCGGGGTGGCCGGTGGGGGGAGTGCGTCGTCGGTGGTGCCGGGCCCAGGGCGGCGCGGGTGTGCCGGCCCACGCCGAGTCGCCGGGCGATCCGGAGGTCCTCGGCGGTGTCGACGTCGAGCCGGACACCGGGCACCTTCGGGCCGGTGATCTCGTGGGCCCCGCCCAGCCGGTGGCGGTCGCGGGAGTCCCCTTCGAAGGCCGGGGCCAGCCACCGCGGGCGGGCGGCGGCGAGGAACGTGGTGCCACGGCCCGTGTGATCGGCGAGGAACGCCCGCCGGTGCCCCGCCGCGCAGTCCAGCACCGTGGCCAGTTCGCCCGAGCGCAACGCGGGCAAGTCGGTGGTCAGCACCGCGATCGGGCCACCACCGGGGAGCGACCGCACGTGACGGACCGCCGTACGGATGGCCGTGTTGAGTCCCGCCACCCGCTGATCGGGCACCGGCAGGGCGCCGGCGGACCGGGCTTCGGCCGCTGCCCGTCCGTCGTCCGTCACCACCAGGACACGGGCGACACCGGTGGTCCCGAGCACCGCCTCCAGGGTGTCCCGGAAGAAGGCGTGTGCCAGAGCCTCGCGGGAGACACCGGGACCCGCGGTCAGCCGGCTCTTGGCCCGTGCGAACGGTTTCACCGGCAGCACCACGGTCCAGGCCGGTGACATGGCACTCATTCCGCCGCCGCGGCGCCCGTGGGGAGGGCGTGCGGGGCGGCCGGGGTGGTCACGGTCAGGGGGAGCAGGTCGGGCAGGTGGCCGTCCGCCGCACGCCCGGCGGCGACGCGTTCGCCGGACACCTCGCCGTAGGTGGTGGTGCGCTGGCGGGCGGGCCGGCCGGCCGCCTCGGCGACGGCCTCGAGTTCACGGATGGATCGGTGGGAGCCGTAACTCGACCCGGCCATCCGGGAGATGGTCTCCTCCATGAGCGTGCCGCCGAGGTCATTGGCACCCGAGCGGAGCATCTCCGCGGCGCCCTCGGCCCCGAGCTTGACCCAACTGGTCTGGATGTTGGGGATGTGACCGTGCAGCAGCAGCCGCGCCATCGCGGTGACCGCCCGGTTGTCCCGCATGGTCGGGCCCGGCCGGGCCACCCCCGCCAGATAGACGGGCGCGTTGGTGTGGATGAAGGGCAGCGTGACGAACTCGGTGAAGCCGCCGGTCTCCCGCTGTATCCCGGCGAGCAAGCGCAGGTGGGCCAGCCAGTGGTGGGGCCGGTCGACATGGCCGTACATCATGGTGGAGGAGGAACGCAGGCCCAGCTCGTGCGCCGTCCTGATGACCTCGACCCAGGTGGCGGCGGGAAGTTTGCCCTTGGTGAGGATCCAGCGGATCTCGTCGTCGAGGATCTCCGCGGCGGTGCCGGGAATGGTGTCGAGGCCGGCTTCCTTGGCGGCGGTCAGCCACTCGCGGATCGGCATCCCCGTACGGGTGGCACCGTTGACGACCTCCATCGGGGAGAAGGCGTGCACGTGCATGCCCGGCACGCGCTCCTTGACCGCCCGCGCGATGTCGAAGTACGCGGTTCCCGGCAGGTCGGGGTGGATGCCGCCCTGCATGCACACCTCGGTGGCACCGACCTCCCATGCCTGCTGGGCGCGGTCGGCGACCTGGTCCAGGGAGAGGGTGTAGGCGTCGGCGTCCGTACGGCGCTGGGCGAAGGCGCAGAAGCGGCAGCCGGTGTAGCAGACGTTGGTGAAGTTGATGTTCCGGGTGACGACGTAGGTGATGTCGTCACCCACCGTGTCGCGGCGCACGTCGTCGGCGATCCGGGTGAGCGCGTCCAGCGCCGCCCCGTCGGCATGGAACAGGGCCAGTGCCTGGTCGTCGGTGAGTCTCGCCGGGTCGTCGGAAGCCTGCGCCAGAGCGGCGCGCACGTCGCCGTCCGGGCGTTCGGGGGCACCGACCGCGGCGGACTTCTCGCGGACCGCGTCCCAGTCCCCGTAGGCGTCGTCGAAGTCGCCGCGGCGGTCGCCGGTACGGCCGCTGGTGTCGACGGTCCGGTGCAGGTCGGTGCGGCCGGTGGCGACGAACACGTCGTCCGGCTCCTGCCACGGGCGACCCTCCACCACGGCGTCCGTACGGGCCAGTCCGGTCTCGGGATCGGCGAGCGCGGTGACGTGCGGCAGCAGCCGCGGGTCCAGCCACGGTTCGCCCCGGTGGACGTACTCGGGGTGGATGGTCAGCCGTTCCCGCAAGGAGAATCCCGACTCGGCGGTGCGCCGGGCCAGTTCGTCGATCTGCGGCCACGGACGCTCGGGATTGACATGGTCCGGAGTGAGCGGCGAGACGCCGCCCCAGTCGTCGATGCCCGCTTCCAGCATCAGCGCGTACTCGGCGTCCACCAGGTTCGGCGGAGCCTGGATGCGGGCGGCGGGCCCCAGCACCACCCGGGCGACCGCGATGGCGGCGGTGAGTTCGTCCAGTTCCGCGTCCGGCATGCCGCGCATCGCGGTGTCCGGCTTGGCGCGGAAGTTCTGCACGATCACTTCCTGGACACCGTGGTACTCCCGGGCGACCCGCCGGATGGCGAACAGCGACTCCGCGCGCTCCTCGTACGTCTCGCCGATCCCGATCAGGATCCCGGTCGTGAAGGGGACGTTGGACCGGCCTGCGTCCTCCAGCACCCTCAGCCGCACGGCCGGGTCCTTGTCGGGAGAGCCGTGGTGCGGGCCGCCGGGCTCGCTCCACAGCCGGGTCGCCGTGGTCTCCAGCATCATGCCCATCGACGGCGCGACCGGCTTGAGCCGCTGCAGATCGGTCCACGACATGACCCCCGGGTTGAGGTGCGGCAGCAGCCCGGTCTCCTCGAGCACCCGGACGGACATGGCCCGCACGTACGCGAGCGTGTCGTCGTAGCCGTGCGCGTCCAGCCACTCCCGGGCTTGCGGCCAACGGTCCTCAGGACGGTCGCCGAGTGTGAACAGGGCTTCCTTGCAACCCAGTTCGGCACCACGCCGGGCGATCTCCAGGACCTCGTCCGGGGACAGGAACATCCCGTGACCGGCCCGGCGCAGCTTGCCGGGCACCGTGGCGAACGTGCAGTAGTGGCACTTGTCCCGGCACAGACGGGTGAGGGGGATGAAGACCTTGCGGGAGTACGTGATCACGCCCGGCCGGCCGGCGGCCTCCAGGCCGGCGTCCCTGAGGCGACCCGCGGTGGAGACCAGGTCGGCGAGGTCGTCGCCGCGGGCCTGCAACAGCACCGCGGCTTCGCCGACATCGAGGGAGACGCCGCTCGCGGCCCGCTTCAGGGCGCGTCGCGTGCTGTTCGCGGTCGGCCTGCCGGATGCCGCTGTTTCGTGGGAACTGGTCATGGTACTCGGGGACTTCCTGTGGGGTCAGATGTCACCTGCGAGCGGACTCGCTGGAGGAGGGCACACGGCCGGCCCGAACGGGCCGGTCGGGTACATGTGGACGCGGGGACGTCGCCGTTCGCGGTAGCCGGGGTCAGCCCTCGTCCGCGACGGGCTCCAGGACGAAGAGCGGGATGTCACGCTCGGTCCCGGCCCGGTATTCGACGAACGGCGGGTAGGCGGCGTCCGCGCGCTGCCACCACGCGGCCTTCTCCTCGCCCTGGAGCTCTCGGGCGATCATGTCGCGCTTGACCGCGTGGTCCTGCACCTCCACGAGAGGGTGCGAGACGACGTTGCGGTACCAGGACGGATGGGTGTCGGCGCCTCCGTTGGAGGCGGCCACCGCGTACGAGCCGTCGTGCTCCACCCGCATGAGGGGCATCTTGCGGATCTTGCCGGACTTCACGCCCTTGGTGGTCAGGATGATGACGGGCAGGTCCAGGAAGGTCCCGCCCTCCACGCCGTCGGTCGCTTCGTACTGCGCGACCTGCTCGCGCACCCACTCCGTGGCGCTCGGCTCGTACTCACCGTTCAGAGGCATTGATCGTGCTCCTAGTCGTTCTTCAGTGCACGGGCCGTGAGGATTCGCGGCCCGGGGGACGGGGGAATTCCCGGTACGGGTCAGGCGGCGGCCAGTGCGGTGCGGCCCGCCACGAGCGCCGCGGCCTGTGCGGCGACGCGTGATCCGAGGTGCTCGGCGGTGGCGATGTCGGCTTCGTGGACCGTCTCCACGCCGCCGTCCTGGGGGGTCTGAGCCCCCGCGCCGACCCAGAATCCGAGTCGGTTGAGGTCGCTCTCACTGGCCTGGAGGGCGTTCCAGCCCGGGGCCAGTCCGAGGCCCACCCAGATCATGTGGTGCTGCGCGGCGAACGCGGCGAGGAAGTTCAGCGTGTTGAGCTTGTCCCCGCTCTTGGAGGCGGAGTTGGTGAAACCGGCCGCGATCTTGTCCGCCCATGTTCCGCGGAGGTACCGGCCGCTGCTGGCCTCCGCGAAGGCGTGGAAGCCCGCGGACGCGCCGCCCATGTAGGTGGGGGTCCCGAAGATCACGGCGTCCGCGGTGTCGAGCAGGCTCCACTGCTCGTCGGTGATGGTGTCCACCGCGACGAGGTCCACCTGTGCGGCGGCCTTCCCGGCTCCGCGGCCCACCGCTTCGGCGAGAACGGCGGTGTGCCCGTAACCGGAGTGGTAGGCGACGACGACGCGCGTTTCCGGGGATGCAGCCTGGGACATTCAAGACTCCTTAGTAGGTGTGGTTACTAAAGTAGCCCACATCTTTTTGAGTGTCCATGCGTGAAAAAGAGGTCTAGTTCTCATTGGGGTGTGTCAAAGGAGTGTGGGGCGGGCCGGAGCGGGCACGGCGGGGTACGCGGACCGGCACGCCGTTCCGGTCGGTCGGCTCCGCCCGGGTCCGAGAGGCAAGAGGGGGATCTCCTGGCCGGCGGCGGCCCGGAACGCGGCGAAGTCGGGGCAGGTGGCGTCGGCGCGCTCCCACGGCCGGCCTTCTCGTCGCCGGGGACCTCGCGGGCGATCACGTCCCGCCTCATCCCTCGTCCCGCAGTTCGACGTGCGGGTGGGTCACCACGCTTCCGTACCAAGTGGGCACGGGACCGGCGCCGTTGGGAGCGGCGACCGCGTACACGCCGTCGCGCTCGATGCTCATGAGGGGGTTCTCGCGCAGGTTGTCAGACCTACCTGGCGCCGACGGTCGTCAGAGCGATCACGGGGCGGCCCTGGACATCCGTGCCCGGCGTCGCCGGCTCGGGTCAGCCCTGGGCGGGCGCGACGTCAGGGGCGGGCGGCTCGAGTCCGGGACTCTCGCGCAGGGTGGTGCCGTTGTAGCCGTCAGTGACGGTCTTCCGTCTGCGCAGCTCGTGCAGCAGGCCGTTGACGACGAAGTCGTGCTGCCGCGGGTCCGCGAGACCACTCGGCGAGATCACGTCCAGAACACCCGCCCGGAACCTTTCCGCGATGGCGTCGGCGAACTGCTCGGGTGTCCCGGCGGCGGCCCGGTGCCCGGTGTCCTGTGCCGCGATGACGAGTTCCCGTAGCGTGCGGCCCGGGTCGCGTCCCGTGTCCGGTCGGGGACGCCGGCGGCGGGAGGTTGGCCTTTCAGCGCGGTGTGTCCGCGGGGGCGGTGGCCCTCACCGTGATCACTCAGAGCCAGTCCTTCCGCTTGAAGATGACATACAGACTGGTGCAGACGATCGCCATCAGGACGATCGCGAAGGGATATCCGAGCGCCCAGTGCAACTCCGGCATCTCTCGGAAGTTCATGCCGTAGATCGTCCCGACCAGCGTCGGGGCGAACAGGATCGCCGCCCACGAAGAGATCTTCTTGATCTCCTCGTTCTGTTCGAAGCCCGCCTCGGCCAGGGCGCGCATCTCGGCGTTCTGCTGCTGGGTGACCAGGGTCGCGTTGACGGTGAGGATGTCGGCCAGGGCCTGGCGGAAGCCGTCGACGCGTTCGCTGGTGTGGGTGACGTGGTCGGCGACGTCGCGGAGGTAGCGCTGCAGCTCCTCGTCGGTGCCGTACTTCGCGAAGCCGGCCATCAGGGCGTGCAGCATGCCGACCAGTGGACGGGTGGCCCGCTGGAACTCGACCATCTCGCGGGAGAGTTCGTAGATGCGGCGGGAGACCGCGGGGTCGCCGCGGAAGACCTCGGTCTCGATCTCGTCGATGTCGTTCTGGACGCCCGAGACGACGGGCACGTACCCGTCGACGACGGAGTCGAGGATCGCGTAGAGGACGGCCTCCGGGCCGAGCTTCAGCAGCTCGGTGGTGTCCTCCATCCGGCGTCGCACCGCGGAGAGGTCCGGCGCCGCGCCGTGCCGGACCGTGATCAGGAAGTCGGGGCCCACGAACACGTGCAGCTCGCCGAAGTCGACCTCCTCCAGCGCGTCCAGATAGCGCGCGGCGCGCAGTACGACGAAGAGGGTCTCGCCGTAGCGCTCCAGCTTCGGACGCTGGTGTGCCTCCATCGCGTCCTCGACGGCGAGCGGATGCAGGTCGAACTCGGCGGCCAAAGACAGGAGTTCGGCCTCCGTGGGACGAGCCAGGCCGATCCACGCCATGCCGTCCGGCTGGTCGCGCAGTTCACGGAAGGTGTCGGCGAGGGACGCGGGCGTCGAGACGCGTACGCCGTCGCGGTACAGGGCCGCCTGTACGACGCTGCCGGTGTCGGAGGGTTCCGTCGCCGGCGGGTCGGGGCGGGGCGCCGGGGGTGTGGCGGGGGGTGCGGCCGGCGCGTTGAGGGCGCGCCGCCAGACGGACTTCTTGCCGTTGCCGGCGGCCGGGCGGGGGCGTCGCTCGGACATTGCGGCTCCGTCCCATGTCGGTCCGTACGTGTGGGTGATCACCGAGCAGGATATACGGGTCAAATGTCACGGGTAGGGGGCGGGCGTGCCGACCTGGCCCAGGTGTGCCGGGAATCGAGGACAGAAGGTGACCGCAAGCCTCGTTAGCGTGCGGGACATGACGAGGACGAACGGCACGACCACGGGCTCCCCGGAGGCGCGCGGCGACGAGGCGTGCGGCGCAAGCACGCACACGGACGCGCGGGCGATGGCGCAGACGGGCGCGCCCACGAAGGCACGAGCGAAGACACGTGCGCAGCCACATGCGCAGCCCCATGTCCGGGCTCGGGCGACGGCGCGCGCGGGCAGGACTTCCCCCGCCGTGCCCGTGCTCGGCCCCCGTGCCCTCAACCGCGCGACCCTGGAGCGCCAGCACCTGTTGCGCAGGTCCGCCGCTCTCACCGCCACCGAGGCCGTCGGGCACCTCGTCGGTCTCCAGGCGCAGAACGTGAAGCCGCCGTACTACGCCCTCGCCGCGCGCCTCGAAGGGTTCTGTCCCGGGGATCTGTCGACGGCCATGGCGGACCGTGCCGTCGTCCGTATCGTCACCCTGCGCTCCACGATCCACACGCACACGGCCGACGACGCGCTCGCTCTGCGTCCGCTCGTGCAGGCCGCCCGGGACCGGGAACTCCACGCCTTCCGCAAGGGGCTCGTGGGCGTCGACCTGGAGCGGCTCGCCGTGATCAGCCGTGAGCTGGTGGAGGCCGAACCGCGCACCATGAAGCAACTGCGGGAGGAACTGCTCGCCGAGTGGCCGGACGCCGACCCGTTCGCGCTCTCGGTCGCCGCGCGCTGCGGGCTGCCGCTCGTCCAGGTCACCCCGCGTGGACTGTGGGGCCGCAGCGGCCAGGTCGCGCTGACCACGGCCGAGCACTGGCTCGGCCGCTCGGCCGGGCCCACGCCCGCTCCCGACGCGACCGTGCTGCGCTACCTGGCCGCCTTCGGGCCCGCCTCCGTCAAGGACATGCAGACCTGGGCCGGGCTGACCCGGCTCCGGGAGGCGTTCGAGCGGCTGCGGCCGCGGCTGGTGACGTTCCGCGACGAGAAGGGGGTCGAACTCTTCGATCTTCCGGACGCGCCCCGCCCGGACGCGGACACGCCGGCCCCGCCGCGCCTCCTGCCCGAGTTCGACAACCTGCTCCTCGCGCACGCCGACCGGTCCCGCGTGGTGCCCGCCGCCCTCAAGGGGCGTACCTGGGCGGGGAACCAGGCCCACCGCACCCTCCTCGTGGACGGATTCCTGGCGGGGGTGTGGCGGCAGGACGGCGCCGTCCTCACCATCGAACCCTTCGGCAGACTCAGGAAGGGGCAGCGGGACGAGGTGGTGGGGGAGGCGGAGCGGATGCTCCGGGTGATGTCCGGTGACGGGTCGTACGACATCCGCTTCGGGACCGTCACCGGGTAGGGCCGCCTCGGACGCGCCTGCCAGACGTGCCTGCCGGACGCGCCTGCCGGACGCGCGCGTCGTACACGTCTGTCGTACTCGTCTGTCGTACCCGCGTGTCGTGACGGGGTTGTTGGAACAGGGGGCGTTGGGGGGGGCGACGGGGGTGGCGCGCACCCCCCCAGCGCCTGGGGCAGGGGGGGAGGCCGGGGGTTGGGGGGGGTCGCAGGAAGACACGGCTTAAA
>NZ_JBHVPP010000027.1:0-51087 GCF_042887295.1 Streptomyces sp. NPDC057950 | reverse complement strand
GCGCCGGGCTCCTGACCGCGTGCTCGCCGGCGTTGGTCGCCCGGGGGGGGGGGCGGGGTTTGGGCCTCCCCGGGGGGGGCCGGCCCGGCGGGCGCCCCCCCCCCCCGCCCCCTGGTCTGTGCCTGAGCCATGCTCAGGAGTGGTGCGGTGACTACGAGTCGATCTGCGTCTTCACCAGGTTCGAGAAGGTCGTCAGGCGGGTGTACACGCCGGGGTGTCCGGCCTCCGCGCAGCCGTTGCCCCAGGACGTGATGCCGGCCAGCACACCGCCGATGAGCAGCGGGCCGCCGCTGTCGCCCTGGCAGGTGTCGGTGCCGCCGTTGGGGTAACCGGCGCAGACCATGTCGGAGGCCACGTAGTCGGAGCCGTACGAACTCCTGCAGCTGGAGTCCGAGACGACCGGGACGGTCGCGGTGCGCAACTGGTTGGAAGAGCTGCCGTTCTCCGACGTGGTGCCCCAGCCGACGATGCGGGCCGTTGTACCGGCCGCGTACACGCCGGTGTTCGTGGAGGCGACGTACGACGCCGGGGTGTACGACATCGCCGTCGACAGGGTCAGAACGGCCACGTCGTCGCCGTTGGTGGCGTCCGTGTAGCCGGGGTTGATCCAGATCTTGCCGACCTTGCTGACGGTGCCGTTCGTACCGTTGAGGTACGTTCTGCCGCCGACCACGCGGACACTGCTCGTCGTCTCGCCGACCATGCAGTGGGCGGCGGTGACGACCTTGTCGGCCGCGACCAGGGTGCCCCCGCAGAACTGGTTCTGCGAGGCGTCCGTGATCTGCATCATGAACGGGTACGCGGTCGTGGTGGTCGTCGTGCCGCCGACGATCGGCTGGGGGGCGGCGACGGCGCCCGGTGCGCACAGGAGAGCGGTCGCGGCGGCGGCAGCGGCCGCCGTACACAGAGCGGCTGTCCTCGCGGCGCGGTTGAGCGCGAACATGGATCTCCTCAGAAGTTGCCGGTGGGGGGACGCACGGGTGTGGGGGGTGGACACGGCGCCTGCGGGCAGACGCCGTGTGCCCGAGCGAGCGGCACGACGCTCACGCTAGAAGCGGGAGCGTTCCGCTTCCAAGGGGGGAACTCCCTAGCCGAGTTGGAGGAGGGAAAACCCTTGGCTGCACGCACCGGGGTTTAGCGTAAGGTCCGGCCCCTCCTGACAGCCCGCACCGCCCCGCACGGCGCCGTCCACACCCACCGGACGGCCCGACCTGCCGTGGTCCGAAGGGTGATGACAGGCGGTCGGCAAAGGGGTGCGGCGCCCGGATTGCCCCGACGGCCGGCGCGTCACCCCGTACGCGGATTCATCCGTTCCGGCGCCGCGCCGCCAGCCGGACGATGTCCACCCGTGACCGGATCCCCAGCTTCCGGTAAACCCGGGTGAGCGTGGCCTCCACGGTCTTCACGCTGATGAACAGGCGCGCCGCGATCTCGCGGTTCGTGGCGCCCTCCATGACGAGTGCGGCGACCTGACGCTCCGTCGCCGCGAGGCTGTCGAGCGCGGCGGGCGCCGGCGCGGCCTGCGTGGGCCCGGTCGCGGTCGCCGTCGCGGTCGCTCTCTCCACCTGACGCAGCCAGGGCAGCGCGCGGCAGCGCCGGAACAGCCGGGTCGCCTCGTCGTACGAGGTCGGGCCCGGCCGGTGGGTGCCCACACCGGCCAGGGCGTACGCGGCGCGGGCCTCCTCCAGCCCGTAGCCCAGCTTGCCGAGCCGGTCCTGCGCCGCGGTCAGCTGCCGTACGGCGGCTCCGTGTTCGCCGCGTGCCGCCCGGACCAGCGCCTCGGCCCGGTCGAGCACGGCGAGCACGCTCTCGCGGCCGAGCCGCAGCGCCCGCGCCCGCGTGGCGTCGATGACGTCCTGCGCCTCGACCGGCTCACCGATCCGCACCAGCGCCTCCGCGAGGTCGCCGTGCCAGCGGCCGCGGGCCGGGTCGGTGATCCCGAGCCGCTCCTCCAGTTCCCGTACCCGGCGCAGCGACCGGACCACCGCCACGGAGTCCCCGGCGACCAGCTGGGCGTGCCCGAGGGCGCCGAGTGCGCGCGAGAGATAGACCAGGTCACCGTCCTCCTCGGCGCGGTCCACGGCCTCCCGCGCGAGCGTGAGCGCCCGGTCCACGTCGCCGCCCGCGGCCTCCGCGAGCGAGGTGAACATGGCGGTCGCCGCCTCGCCGATCCCCGTGTCGCGGGCCAGCCTCAGGCTCTCGCGGGCCAGGTCCAATGCCCGCCCGCAGTGTCCGGAACGCAGCTCGGTCTCCGCGAGCCCGCGCAGGAAGTGCAGTTCGCTCTCGACCATCCCGCGCCGCCGGACCTCGCGCAGCAGGGCGGTGATCGTGGTGCGCGCCTCGGCGAGCTGATCGCCCATGATCAGCCAGCGGAAGCGGACGGCGCCGGCGCCGTTGTGATCGCACGCCACCCGGGGGTCCTGCGGCTCGCGCAGCGCCCGCTGGATGGTCGCGGGCGCGCCCGGGTGACCCATCAGGGTCTCCATCTGCGCCTGGAAACCGAGCGCGAGGAGCTCGGTGGGCCGGTCCCCGGCGCGCGCGGCGAGCCGCGCGGCGATGGCGGCCTCCTCGCGGCCCTTGGTCATCTCGCCCTCGACCAGCAGCGCCCGCCAGGCGAGCTGGTAGCGCACGAGCGCGAGCAGCCGCGGGTCGTCACCCGCGTCCGCGAGCGCCTGCGGGAAGACGGCGTCGACCTCGGCCATGGCCTGCCCCGCGGCGTCGATGACGACCATCCAGGCCCGTACCCGGTCGGCCGGTGTGGTGACCCGGCGCAGCGCGTCGCGGGCGATGTCCCGCGCGAGGTCCGACTCCCCGGCGGTCAGCGCGTCCTCGGCCGCCTGCAACCGCCGCTCGTCCGGGCCGGGCTCGGCGTCCACGGGGGTGTGCCGGGCGGCGAGCAGGCCGAGCCCGGCGGCGACCGACGGCGCGCCGCGGTCCCTGGCCGCGGCCGCCGCCTCCCCGAGCCGCGCGGCGACCTGCGGATCGGTGCCGGTCGTGGCCAGGGCGAGGTGCCGGGCCCGCTCGATGGGGTCGGAGGCCGCGGTGGAGAGCGCGACGTGCGCGGCGCGGCGCTCGGCGGCGCTCGCCTCCGCGTACAGGGCGGCGGAGATGAGGGGGTGCGCGAAACGGATACCGGGTGTCTCGCGCTCGGTCGCCAGCAGTCCGAGGGAGGCCGCGTGCGCGGTCTCGGCCTCGGCGTCCTTGCGCCCGGCCGCGTGCAGCAGCGCCACCGTGGGGCGGGCCCCCGCGCTCGCCACGAGCAGGGTGCGGCGGGCCTCGGCGGACAGCATCTCCAGACGGCTGAGGACGAGCGCGCGCAGCGAGGTCGGTACGGGCAGCGAATCACCGGGGCTCGGCCGGGTCGGGCTCTCGGCGAGCGCGCGGCCCAGCTCCAGGGCGAAGAGCGGGTTGCCGCCGCTGGTGCGGTGGATGTCGCGGACGGTGGAACGCGACAGCCCGGTGTGGCCGCGGTGGCCGAGGAGTTCAGCGGTCTGCGCCCGGGAGAGCGGGTTGAGCCGCACGGCCAGGGTGTTCGGCGGGGACGCGCGTAGAAAGGGGTCGTGCTGTTGGCCCTGCGGATCGGTGTCGGTACGCACGGCGCACAGCATCCGTACGGGCATCTCGCCGAGCCGGCGGGCGGCGAAGCCGAGCAGTTCGGCGCTGGCCGGGTCCAGCCACTGCAGGTCGTCGGCGACGATCAGGACGGGGCCCCGCGCGGCCAGCGCCCGGAGCACGGAGAGGACCGCGAGCCGCAGGGCGAGCCCGTCCCGTTGCAGAGTCGACTCCCCGCGGCCGGTGAGGGCCGATTCCAGGGCGGTGCGCTGCGGTGCGGGCAGCCGGTCCGAGACCGTGTCCACCACCAGACCGAGCAGGTCGGTCAGCGCGAGGAAGGGCAGATGGGATTCGGACTCGGTCGCGGAGCAGCGCAACACGGTGTGCGCCGATTCGGCGCTTTCCGCGGCCAGCGCCCGCAGCACGGTCGACTTTCCTATTCCGGCGGGGCCGTGCACCAGCAGGCTGCCTCCGCCGGAGAGCTGCTCGCGTGCCGCCGCGAAGAGTTCCTCCCGGCCGATGACCAGGTCGGGGCGGGGTCTCGCAGGTTCCTTGAAGTCCCCTCGCACGGTCACCGCTCCCCTCGCATGTCGTGTCCGGGCCAATGTTAGGCAATAACTCTTTGAATTTCGGACTCTCAGGGTGGTGAGGGAAATAACAGGGCCTATGCATAGGGTATTTCAGGGTGCGCCTCATTGAATGGAACGCCCAGGACGGCCGCCGCCGGACGCCCACCGCCCGCAGAACCACCGCCCGAAAACAGCCCCTCCTACGGCAGCAGTCCGGCGCGGCGTGCCGCGATCACCGCCTCCCAGCGCGTGTGGGCGCCGAGCTTGCGCATCGCCGACCGCAGATATCCCTTGACGGTCTCCGGGCGCAGCCCCAGCCGCCGCGCGGCGCTTCCGTTGGTGGCCCCGGCCGCCACACAAGCCAGGACGTCCACCTCGCGCGGGGCGAGCCCGACGTGCGGTCCGCCGGGCCCGGGGGCCGCCGCGCCGGCCAGGCGCCCGCACACGTCGAGGAGTTCGCCCCGAAGCGCCGGGTCGCCGATACGCGGTGCCAGCGCCCGCAGTGCCCCGTGCGCCTCCCGCACCTCCTCCCACGCGGCGCTTCCCGCCACCGGCTCGGGCTCGCGCGCGACGGCCAGCAGACCCCGCGCCTCGTCCCGTACGACCAGCGCCTGCTCCACGTCCCGGGCCGCCGCCACGGCCGCGCCGAGCGTGCGGTCACCCAGGGGCTGCGCCGTCCGCAGGGCGCCGTACAGCACGCCGCGCACCCGGCGGCGTACGACCACGGGCACCGCCAGCACCGAGCACAGTCCCTCGGTGGCGACCGCCCCGTCGTACTCGTGGCTGATCTGCCGCGAGGCCGAGTAGTCCGTCACCGCGCAGGGCCGCGCCAGGGCCACCGCCTTGCCGCCAAGACCGTTGCCCGACGACACCGCGAGCGCGCTGAGCGCGGGCGTCGCCGTGCCGCTGAGTTCGCTGATGCGCACCTGCGCGCGCCCGGGCTCGATCAGGCCGCCGAACGCGACCGGCAGTCCCGTGGCGCGCCGCAGCCCCACCAGCGCGGCGCGCATCTCCACCGCGTCGGCCGCTTCTGCTGCCACCTGTTCGCCCCTTCGTCGCGGCGCACCCCCGTTCGGGGGTAGTGATACCTCCCTAACGGAATACACGATGTTAGGCGGTGGTCCGGCAACGAGGAGGACACATGACGGTGACGACGGACGCGACGGAGCGATTCCGCGCCGCGCGGGACTTCCTGCTGGCGCACCGGGAGGACTACGCGACGGCGTACGAGGGCTTCGAGTGGCCGCGTCCGGAGTCCTTCAACTGGGCTCTCGACTGGTTCGACGTCATCGCACGCGGCAACGACCGCACCGCCCTGCACATCGTCGAGGAGGACGGCGCGCGCGCCGAGTTCTCCTTCGCCGCGCTGTCCGAGCGCTCCGACCGGCTGGCCAACTGGCTGCGCGCGCGGGGCGTCCGCGCCGAGGACCGGATCCTCGTCATGCTCGGCAACCAGGTCGAGCTGTGGGAGACGGCCCTCGCCGCGATGAAGCTGCGTGCCGTCGTCATCCCGGCGACCACCCTGCTCGGCCCGGCCGATCTGCGTGACCGCGTCGAGCGCGGCCGGGTCCGGCACGTGATCGTGCGCGCCGAGGACACCGCGAAGTTCGACGAGGTGCCCGGCCGGCACACCCGGATCACGGTCGGCGGCGGACGGCCCGGCTGGCAGTCGTACGAGGAGGCGTACGCCGCCGACGCGTCGTTCGAGCCGGACGGCGTGACCCACTCGGACGACCCGCTGATGCTCTACTTCACCTCCGGCACCACCGCCCGCCCCAAACTCGTCGAGCACACGCACGCGTCGTACCCGATCGGCCATCTGTCGACGATGTACTGGATCGGGCTCAAGCCCGGCGACGTGCACCTGAACATCTCCTCACCGGGCTGGGCCAAGCACGCCTGGTCGAACCTCTTCGCGCCGTGGAACGCGGAGGCCACCGTCTTCATCCACAACTACACACGCTTCGACGCGGGCCGGCTGCTCGCGGAGATGGACCGGGCCGGGGTCACCACCTTCTGCGCCCCGCCCACCGTGTGGCGCATGCTCATCCAGGCAGACCTGACGCAGCTGCCGACACCCCCGCGCGAGGCCGTCGCCGCGGGCGAGCCGCTCAACCCCGAGGTCATCGAACAGGTGCGGCGGGCCTGGGGCGTCACCGTCCGGGACGGGTTCGGGCAGACCGAGACGGCCGTCCAGGTCTCCAACAGCCCCGGGCAGCTGCTCAAGACGGGCTCCATGGGGCGGCCGAGCCCCGGTTTCCGTGTCGAACTCCTGGACCCGGTCTCCGGCGCGCCGGGCGTGGACGAGGGGGAGATCGCGCTCGACCTGTCGGGCCGGCCGGTCGGTCTGATGACCGGCTACCACGGCGACCCCGACCGCACCGCGGAGGCGATGGCGGGCGGCTACTACCGGACGGGCGACATCGGCGCCCGCGACGCCGACGGCTACATCACGTACGTGGGCCGGTCCGACGACGTCTTCAAGGCATCCGACTACAAGATCTCGCCCTTCGAGCTGGAGAGCGCGCTGCTTGAGCACGAGGCGGTGGCGGAGGCGGCCGTCGTCCCGGCCCCCGACGCGCTGCGGCTTGCCGTCCCCAAGGCGTACGTCGTCCTCGCGGCGGGCCATGAACCAGGCCCCGACCTCGCCAAGGTGCTCTTCGAGCACTCGCGCACGGTCCTCGCGCCCTACAAACGCATCCGGCGCCTGGAGTTCGGCGAGCTGCCCAAGACGGTGTCGGGCAAGATCCGCCGGATCGAGCTGCGCGAGGCCACGGCCGCGGGCTCGGACGCCGAGTACCGCGAGGAGGACTTCCGGTGACCGAACTCGCCTACACGCACGGCACGAGCGGGACCGCTCTGCTGGGTGACACGATCGGGGCCAACCTGGACCGGACGGTGTCGGCCTGGCCGGACCGGGAGGCCCTCGTCGACGTACCCTCGGGGCGACGCTGGACGTACGCCGCGTTCGCCGCCGACGTCGACCGGTTGGCGTACGCGCTGCTCGCCTCCGGCGTCGCCAAGGGCGACCGGGTGGGAATCTGGGCGGTCAACTGCCCGGAGTGGGTGCTCGTCCAGTACGCGACCGCTCGCATCGGCGCGGTCATGGTGAACATCAACCCCGCCTACCGCACCCACGAGGTCGAGTACGTCCTCCAGCAGGCCGGCATCTCGCTGCTCGTCGCCTCCCTCCGCCACAAGACCAGCGACTACCGGGGGATGGTCGAGCAAGTGCGGCGCGCTTGCCCGCAGTTGCGGGAGACCGTCTACATCGGCGACCCGAGCTGGGACGCGCTGATCCGGCGGGGGACGCCCGATCTGCACGAGGACTTCCGGACTCGCGGGAGCGAGCTGTCCTGTGACGACCCGATCAACATCCAGTACACCTCGGGGACCACCGGCTTCCCCAAGGGGGCCACGCTCTCCCACCACAACATCCTCAACAACGGCTATTTCGTGGGTGAGTCGATCGCCTACACCGAGCAGGACCGCGTCTGCGTCCCCGTGCCCTTCTACCACTGCTTCGGCATGGTGATGGGAAATCTCGCGGCGACCTCGCACGGCGCGTGCATCGTCATCCCGGCCCCGTCCTTCGACCCCGCGGCGACGCTGCGCGCGGTCCAGGACGAGCACTGCACCTCGCTCTACGGCGTCCCGACCATGTTCATCGCGGAGTTGAACCTCCCCGGTTTCGCGACGTACGACCTGTCCTCGCTCCGCACCGGGATCATGGCCGGCTCGCCGTGCCCGGTCGAGGTGATGAAGCGGGTGGTCGCCGAGATGCACATGGCGGAGGTCTCCATCTGCTACGGCATGACCGAGACCTCACCGGTCTCCCTGCAGACCCGCCGCGACGACGACCTGGAGCACCGCACCGGCACCGTCGGCCGGGTGCTTCCGCACCTGGAGGTCAAGGTCGTCGACCCGGTGGACGGCGTGACCCGGCCCCGGGGGGCCTCGGGCGAGTTGTGCACCCGGGGCTACAGCGTGATGCTCGGCTACTGGAACGAGCCCGAGAAGACCGCCGAGGCCGTCGACCCCGGCCGCTGGATGCACACCGGGGACCTCGCCGTGATGCGCGAGGACGGTTACGTCGAGATCGTCGGCCGCATCAAGGACATGATCATCCGGGGTGGCGAGAACATCTACCCGCGGGAGATCGAGGAGTTCCTCTACGCCCATCCGAAGATCGCCGACGTCCAGGTGGTCGGAGTGCCGCACGAGCGGTACGGCGAGGAGGTGCTCGCGTGCGCCATCGCCCGTGACCCGGCCGACCCGCCGACACTGGCGGAACTGCGCGCCTTCTGCGAGGGCAGGCTGGCCCACTACAAGATCCCCAGCCGCCTGCGGATCCTGGAGGCCTTCCCGATGACGGTGTCCGGCAAGGTCCGGAAGATCGAACTGCGCGAGACGTACGCCGACCGGGACTGAGGGCTGTCCCGTGCTCCCCGGTGGCCGCCCGCCGGTCAGGCCCCCGTGGCGGTGAGTTCGTCCGCGGGGGCGTTGACCGGCTGTGGGGTGCCGGTGAGGTCGAGGACGAAGAGGGGGATCCCGAGCAGGTCGGCGCGGGAGCGCGCGTCGTCCGTGTAGCCGGCCAGCGAGAAGTAGACGCACCGAGTGGAATCGCTCATCGCCGTCAGCCACAGGCATTCCACGTCGCGCAGCGAGGCGGGGCGGACCGTCGGGTCCACCTGGGCCAGGACGCCCCGGGCCGCGAGCCCGATTCCCGACGGCGGTCGCTGGTCGGCCCTGCGGATGTCGCGGTAGCCGAGCCAGCGCAGGTACAGCGCGGCGGCCGTCACGGCGTCCCGCGCGGTGCGGACGGTGACCGGCTGGAACGCCGGGCGGGGTGTCGGGTCGGTGGGGGGAAGCGGGGAGTGGCCGGGCGCGCCGCCCGCCGGGGGCGGAACGTCGGCGTGGTGACCTTCGTCCGGAGCGGAACCGCCGTGGGAGGGGCCCTCGGTGGCCCGCGCCGACGCGTCGCCCGCACCGGTCGCCGGCGACGCCTCGGCGGCCGGCGGGGCCGTCGCCCCGGCCCCGCGTGGGGCGAGTGCCTCGGCGGCGGCCTGCGGGGCGTGGGCCCCGGCCGTGTGCGGTGAGCGCTCGGGCGTCCCGTCCCGGCCGGGGTCCGGCCCGGCGGCGGGGTCCGGCGCGATCGCGGCGCGCGGCGGTCGCCGTACCCCTTCCGGCCGTATCCCTCGTACCGGAACCCGCAGCACGGTCCCGCACACGCAGCCCAGTTCCGGATGGGGCCACTCGTCCTCGCGGCCGCAGGCGTCGCAGGGCACCGTCACCCAGTCGTCGTCCCAGACGCGGTGTGTCACGGGTACGGGATCCGCGAGGCGGTCGAGCGCGGGAGTGACGGGGGCGCCGCAGACGCACGGGTACGACGACGCGGCGAAGAGATGCTCGCGGCGGCAGGCCGGACACCGCACCGGCACGCTCTCGGCCATGGCCCACTCCAGGACGTCACGTCGGGACAGCGCGTCCATCGTCCTCCAGGAAGGGGGCCGACGACAGCGAAACGGCCCGACGGCCTCGATGCCTTCCTCCGGGTTCCCTTCCGGGCCCTCCCTCAAAGGGTTCCCGCCGGGCGACCGCCCTTGACGGCTCCTGGCACGCCACTTACATTGTTTCCAGATAGTAGAAGTTAGTTTCCGTAATGTGGAATTTAGTGGTTACCGCATGCGGAACGGAACGCGAAGTCATCCACGGATCACCTACGGAATCACCAGCTCTCCGCGGGGCGCGACGGAGCGCGAATCCGACAGCCGAAGCAGGAGTACTCCATGGCTCGTATGACCGCTGCCCGCGCGGCAGTCGAGATCCTCAAGCGCGAGGGCGTCAGCAACGCGTTCGGCGTCCCGGGTGCGGCGATCAACCCCTTCTACGCGGCCCTGCGAGCCGCCGGCGGGATCAGCCACACGCTCGCCCGGCACGTCGAGGGCGCCTCCCACATGGCGGAGGGCTACACCCGGACCCATCCGGGCAACATCGGCGTCTGCGTCGGTACGTCCGGGCCGGCCGGCACCGACATGATCACCGGGCTGTACTCCGCCCTCGGCGACTCGATCCCGATCCTGTGCATCACGGGCCAGGCCCCGACCGCCGTGATCCACAAAGAGGACTTCCAGGCCGTCGACATCGCCTCGATCGCGGGGCCCGTCACCAAGGCGGCCGTCACCGTTCTGGAGGCCGCGCAGGTCCCCGGCGTCTTCCAGCAGGCCTTCCACCTGATGCGTTCGGGCCGCCCCGGCCCGGTCCTCATCGACCTGCCCGTCGACGTCCAGCAGACGGAGATCGAGTTCGACCCCGAGACGTACGAGCCGCTGCGCGCGTACCGGCCCACCGCGAGCCGTGCCCAGATCGAGAAGGCACTCACCCTCCTCAACGGGGCCGAGCGCCCGCTGATCGTCGCGGGCGGCGGTGTCATCAACGCCGACGCCTGCGAACTCCTGGTGGAGTTCGCCGAGTTGACCGGTGTCCCGGTCGTGCCGACCCTCATGGGCTGGGGCGTCCTGCCCGACGACCACGAACTGAACGCCGGCATGGTGGGCCTGCAGACCTCGCACCGCTACGGCAACGCGACCTTCCTGGAGTCCGACTTCGTCCTCGGCATCGGCAACCGGTGGGCCAACCGCCACACCGGCAGGCTGGACGTCTACACGGCGGGGCGCACGTTCGTCCACGTCGACATCGAGCCCACGCAGATCGGCAGGATCTTCGCCCCGGACTACGGGATCGCCTCCGACGCGAAGGCCGCCCTCGCGCTGTTCGTCGAGGTGGCACGGGAGTTGAAGGCCGCGGGGAGGCTGCCCGACCGTTCCGGGTGGGCCGCCGCCGCGCAGGAGCGCCGGGCCACTCTCCAGCGCCGTACGCACTTCGACGACATCCCCATCAAGCCGCAGCGTGTCTACGAGGAGATGAACAAGGCCTTCGGACCGGAGACCAGGTACGTCTCCACCATCGGCCTCTCCCAGATCGCCGGTGCCCAGATGCTGCACGTCTACCGGCCGCGGCACTGGATCAACTGCGGCCAGGCCGGGCCGCTCGGGTGGACCGTGCCGGCCGCGCTCGGAGTCGCCACGGCCGACCCGGAGGCCTCCGTGGTCGCGCTCTCCGGCGACTACGACTTCCAGTTCATGATCGAGGAACTGGCCGTCGGTGCCCAGCACCGGATTCCGTACATCCATGTCCTGGTGAACAACTCGTACCTGGGTCTCATCCGGCAGGCGCAGCGGGCGTTCGACATCGACTTCCAGGTCAAGCTGGAGTTCGAGAACATCAACTCGCCCGAACTCGGCGTCTACGGCGTCGACCATGTCAAGGTCGTCGAGGGCCTCGGCTGCAAGGCGATCCGGGTCACCGACCCGGCCGAGCTGGGTGCCGCTTTCGAACAGGCCAAGAAGCTCGCCGCGGAGTTCCGGGTGCCCGTGGTCGTCGAGGCGATCCTGGAGCGGGTCACCAACATCTCCATGTCGACGACGAACGACATCGGCAACGTCGTCGAGTTCGAGGAGATCGCGACCGACCCGGCCCACGCGCCGACCTCGATCAGGACGCTGAAGGTCTGACCCCGGCGCGTCGCCCGGCGCCCGCGCCGACCGTACGGCCCCGCCCTCTTGCCCGGAGGGCGGGGCCGTCGCCGCCTCGAAGGGCGGATCCCGGCTCCGTGTCAGGGTCGTTCGTACGGCTCGCGTACCGAGGCCGAGGCGCCCGGCATGTTCGATGGACGGTCAGGAGGGTTAGGTGGCAGGGGTGTTGGGCCCCAGGGGGTGATGGGGTCTCAGCCCGATCCCGCGTCCGAGCCGCCGCTGTCGGTGTAGCCTCCACCGCACCCGCCGCCCCAGGAGTGCGGCAGCAGCCCCTTGTCGGCCGTGCCGCCGCGTCCCACCAGCCCCGCGTCCACGGCGAAGCGCGGCTCCAGGACGGTGAGGGCCCCGGCGCCGTGGAGCGCGACCGCGAGGAGCATGTCGTGCCTGGACAGGCCCTCCCTGCCGGTGGGCAGGGGACGCTCGGCCCGTGTCCGTCTGAGGAGGCGCCGGGCGCCGAGGGTGGGGCCGGGAGGGAAGGTGCGGAACGTTCCCGCTGCGGTCAGCTCGGTCCGCACCTGTGCGAGGGCCTGACGTACGCCCGTCCGCCGCAGCAACTCGCCCATGCCCGCGGGGCGGTAGAGGGAGGCGTGCACGGCCCGCTCCAGCGGGTGCACCGCTCGTTCCAGCGGGTGCTCCGCGAGCGCGGGCGCCCGTGCCGTCCGCATCGTGCCCGGCCGGCCGGCCACGACCGCGCCCCGCAGCCGCAGGGCGAGCACGGCGACCGTCACGGCGGCGCGGGGCCCGCCACGCACCAGGGCGACGGCATACGGATCCGGTTCCTCCGACATGCCGTCGCCCATGGCCGCCCCCCGCGTCACCTACGGCATGAGGCCCGCCGCCCCCGTGCCGGCGGGCCTCATGTGCCGAGAATGTGCCCTTGCCCGGGGTGGGGTGAAGCCTCCGGAGCGTTGTTCAGAGCTTGATTTGAGGGTTCCGTAGGCGACGTACGTCCGGTGGCGTACACCGTTGGTGCGCGGGGCCGGTCGTCACCCGGACGGGTGCTCCGACAGCCCCGGCCAGTCGTCCGGGCCGCCGCCCTGCCAGTCGATGATGTCGCTCTCCTCGACCTCGATCTCGTCCAGGTCCGCCAGCCGCAGGATCTCGACGACGTCGTCGAGGTGATAGGCGATACCGAGCGTCTCGTCCCCGGCGGTGACCCGCCGCGACCCGTCCAGCCCTGGGGCGTGCACAACGATACTGGGATAGTCCATGCCCTCAGGCTGCTGCCGACGGGACGGATACGCACGCCGACGCACCCAGGAACGCCGGACACGGACGACGATCCCGTGTCCGGCGTTCCCGGCCCGATGACGTACGAGGTGGTGTCCGTCCGACGGCGCGAGGCTGGGCGTGACAGCGCGGTCGCGCCGCCGGACGGGGCTGGGGTCCCACCGTGACCCGGGGGCCGTGGGACGGGCCGCACCGGGAAGGTGGGATGGGGACCGCGGCGGATGCGACGGGACCGGGGCTTCCTTCCCTCAGGTCGAGAAGGGGCTCCGGAACCTTGACCACCGCACTGGCTCGCAAGCCGCCGCGGTCCCGGTCCTGCCCGGACAGCGCTGGAGCACCCCTCATCCGGGTCCAACACCGCCTCGGGCGGCCTGAGGAGAGGCTCAGTCCTCGCGCAGGGCGCGGACCGCCTCCGCCACGCGGTCGCCGTACGACGGGTCGGCAGCGTGGAAGTGGGCGAGGTTCTTCTCGACGACGTCGTCACGGGAGACCTGCGCGACGCAGCCGGCGATGTTCGCCACGAGCCGGGACCGCTCGTCCCGCGACATCAGGCGGTAGAGCTCACCCGCCATGAAGAAGTGGTCGTCCTCGGTGTGGAGCGGGGCCTCGTGCGTGTCCGTGCGGCCGTGCACGGCGAGCGGGGCCGACAACGGGCGGCCGGTCCCGGCCGGGCCGCCGTAGGAGTCGGGTTCGTGGTTCTTCGCCGCACGGCCCTGGTCGTCGGAGGCCGTCAGACCGTCGCGGCCGTGGTTCCGGGCGGCCGTCGCCCTCGGGGCCCCCACCGGGATGCGCTCGCGGTTGAACCGGGCGAGCTTCTCCGGGAGATGCTGGTCCTGGGGGAGCGGCGGGCCGTCGACGCCTGCGGTGGCGGAGTTCTGGTTGTCGGCGACCGGGGCGCCGGACTCGGTCGCCGGCACGCGCTTGGACATAGTGGACCTTCCGTACGAGAGGGCAGCGGGGCGGGCTGAAACCTTCTTCCGCCATGTGGACCGTCCGCTTCGTGGAGCCCGGAGTTGGGGTCCATGGACGTCAACAGTCTGGTGGAGTCGATTCCGGACGGTGCCACCGCCTGGGCGCGACAGGACAGGTGTCGGCGGCGGCACCGCCCGGAAGTCTCAGAGCCGCGCGCCGGAGAGGCGCTCGACGCCCCGCAGCAGGGCGGAGTGGTCCAGGCCGCCGTCGCCCTGCGCGCGCAGCGAGGCCACCAGTTGGGCGACCACGGTGCCGACCGGCAGTGCGGCCCCCACGGTGCGGGCGGCGTCCGTGACGATGCCCATGTCCTTGTGGTGCAGGTCGATACGGAAGCCCGGCTTGAAGTCGCGGCCGAGGAAGTTGTCCTTCTTTCGGGTCAGTACGGTCGAGCCGGCCAGGCCGCCGTTCAGGACGTCGAGCGCCGCCCTCAGGTCCACGCCGGACTTCTCCAGGAACACCACGGCCTCGGCGCACGCCTGGATGTTCACGGCGACGATCAGCTGGTTGGCGGCCTTCACGGTCTGGCCCGAGCCGTGCGGACCGCACAGCACGATGGTCCGTCCGAGCGCCTCGAAGATCGGTTCGGCCGCGTCGAAGTCGGTCTGCTCCCCGCCGACCATGATGGACAGCACGGCCTCGACGGCGCCGGCCTCACCGCCCGAGACCGGGGCGTCGAGGACCCGTACGCCCTTGGCCGCCGCGGCCTTCGCGAGGTCCACGGAGGTCCGCGGCGTGATCGACGACATGTCGACGAGCAGCGCTCCGGACCGCACGTTCTCGAGGATGCCGTCGGGCCCGTACGCGATGGCCTCGACCTGCGGGGATGCGGGCACCATTGTGATCACCACGTCGGCGTCGCGCACGGCCTCGGCGATGGATCCTGCCGCGGTGCCGCCGGCCGCGGCCAGCCGTTCCAGCTTGTCCTGCTCCAGGGTGAACCCGGTGACGTCGTACCCGGCCTTGATCAGGTTCTCCGACATGGGGGAACCCATGATGCCGAGCCCGATCCACGCGACCTTCGGGAGTTTGCTCATGAGGGTGCCTCTCCGCCTGCTCTGACAGGCTCTACGTCGGTGGGATGCCGCTCAGCGGGCGGCTCGGGCCTCGGCGGGCAGCCAGTCGAAGGCCTCGGCGCTCGGGC
This sequence comes from Streptomyces sp. NPDC057950, assembly GCF_042887295.1. NCBI lineage: Bacteria > Bacillati > Actinomycetota > Actinomycetes > Kitasatosporales > Streptomycetaceae > Streptomyces > Streptomyces sp. NPDC057950. The sequence goes on along the minus strand of NZ_JBHVPP010000027.1, from coordinate 36,028 downwards.
GGTCGCCCGGCTTGTACTCCAGGCCGACCCAGCCCGTGTAACCGGCCTTGCGCAGTTGCCCGAGCAGGTCGTCCAGCGGGAGCGTGCCGGTGCCCGGCGCACCGCGGCCCGGGTTGTCGGCGATCTGCACATGGCCGGTCTTCTCGGCGTACGCGGAGATCGCCCGCGGCAGGTCCTCGCCGTTCATGGACAGGTGGTAGAGGTCCATGAGGAACCTGGCGTTGCCGAGGCCGGCCGCCTCGTTGACCCGGTCGACGACGGCGACGCCGGCCGTGGCGCTCACCAGCGGATAGTCCGGTGACTCTGGCCGGTTGAGCGTCTCGATCAGCAGGATCGCGCCGATCCGGTCGGCCGCCCGCGCAGCGAGGACCAGGTTCTCCAGGGCGAGCGCGTCCTGTTCGGCCGGGTCCACGCCCTCGACGCGGTTGCCGTACAGGGCGTTGAGCGCCCCGCAGTCCAGCGACCGCGCGAAGTCCGCCGCCACGTCGATGTTGGCGCGGAACCTCTCCGACTCCACGCCGGGGATCGACAGTGCGCCCCGGTCGGGACCGGGCAGCCGCCCGGCATAGAGGTTGAGGCCCGTCAGCCGGACGCCCGCGTCCTCGACGGCCCGCTTCAGGGCGTCGAGTCGGGCGGGTGCGGGGGTGGGGGAGTCGACCCACGGCCACCACAGTTCGACCGCGGTGAAGCCGGCCGCCGCGGCGGCCGCGGGGCGCTCCAGGAGCGGGAGTTCCGTGAAGAGGATCGACAGGTTGACGTTGAAGCGCTGCTCCGCGGCCGTGCTCGATGCGGAACCGGTCATGGACTCGGCGCCCCCTTCCGTTTCGACAGGTCCGGCCGGTGTTCGTCCCGGCCGCTCAAATCCCGCTCGCACTTCCACATTGCGGAAGTTCATTTCTGCTTAATGGAAGATTGCCGTCGGGTCGCTGGGCTTGTCAAGAGGGGGCTGCCGGAAAATCGACGCCGAGCAGTAGGTTGAGCGGGTGCGATTGAGAGTGGAGTTCACGACCGAGCCCTTCGACCTCGACGAGGCACCCCCGCACGCGCTGGTCGCCCGCGAGGTCATCGAGGCGGCCGCGCTGGACGCCGTGGACGTCGGCCCGTTCGGCAACACCGCGGAGGGTGGCGCCGATGCCGTGCTCGACGCGGTCGACGCACTGCTGCGCAAGGCTCTGGCCGCGGGCGCCACGCGGGTCTCGCTGCAGGTGAACGTGGTCGGGGAGGGCGATAAGTGACCGGTACCGGGGACGATCCCTTCGTCGCGGCGGTCAAGCCGCTGGTCGACGCCATGGGCGGCGAGATGCTGGCGCCGGGCGAGGCCGGACCGGACGACGTCGTGCTCTCCTGGGAGGGCTCGGACGTGGTGGCCGTACGCCTGCCGCAGCTCGCCGACTCGCTCGATCACATCCTGGCCGCCCTGGAGCGCAAGCACGGCAGGCCCCTGGCCGACCTCGACCGCAAGGCCAAGCAGGAGGTCGTACGGGTGCTGGAGGCGCGCGGGGCCTTCTCCGTGCGGCACGGCGTGGAGACCGTGGCGAGCGCGCTCGGGGTGAGCCGCTTCACCGTCTACAACTACCTGAACCGCGAGAAGCAGGTCTGAGGGGAATCCGCGGGGCCCGGAGGTGGCGGACGGATTCCTGAGGGGCGGGCGCCGCCGCGGCGAAGACGCGCAGGTCAGGGGTCCGGCAAGCCCTCCCCTTCCGGCCGATGGGCCCATCGTGGGGCCGCCGCCGTCCGGATCACCCGGACGGCGGTTTTTGTTACCCGGATTTTTCAACAAAGTGTTGACGTGATGTTTTCGAGGGCGTTAGCTGTCCGCAGCCCGTCCAGCACAAGGCCACGGAGGCATCCCGTGACGTCGAGTACGACACCCGGCGCTCTCGCCCGGTTCAACGCCCTGGAGGAGCGGGCGGCCCACGCCGCACTCCTCGAGGTGTGCGCCTCGGCGGCCTGGGTGCGCGGACTGCTCGCCGGGCGCCCCTACGCCACCCCCGACGCCCTGTTCACCGCGAGTGAGGCCGCCATGGCCGAACTGACCGCGGCGGACCTGGCGGAGGCGATGGCCGGGCACCCGCCGATCGGGCGGCCGGAACCCGGCGACCCGACCTCCTCCCGGGAGCAGCGCGGCATGGCCGGCGCCTCCGAGAAGCTCAGGGCGGAGATGCTCGAACTGAACCTGGCCTACCAGGAGAAGTTCGGCCATGTCTTCCTCATCTGTGCCACCGGCCGGACCGGCGAGCAGATGCGGGACGCGGCCGAGGAACGCCTCGGCAACGCTCCCGAGCGGGAGTACGAGATCGTCCGCGTCGAACTGACGGCGATCAACCGCATCCGCCTCGGCCGACTCCTGGAGGAAGAAGAGGCATGAGCACCGACCCCATGAGCACCGACTCCACGAGCACCGACTCCACGAGCACCGACTCCACGAGCACCGACACCAAGGGCACCGACACCACCGCTTCCGTGTCCACGCACATCCTGGACACCAGCGTCGGCCGCCCCGCCGCGGACGTCGCCGTGCGGCTGGCGGCCCGTGCCGGCCGCGACGCCGACTGGCGCCCGCTCGGCGGCTCCGCGACCGACACGGACGGGCGGTGCAAGGACCTGCCGGCGCTGCCGGAGGGGACGACCCACGTACGGCTCGACTTCGAGGTCGAGGCGTACTTCGAGAAGAAGCAAGCCGATGCGCAGCAGGACGCCCCCGCGAACCGGGACAGCGGTACGAGCGGAGTGTTCTTCCCCGAGGTGGCGATCACCTTCGCCGTGACGCCGGGCGAGCACTACCACGTACCGCTGCTGCTCAACCCGTTCGGCTACTCCGTTTACCGAGGGAGCTAGCAGACAGATGACGGACAACTCCCGACCCGCGCGCCCTGTGGTCCTGGGACAGAACCAGTACGGCAAGGCCGAGAACCGGGTCGTCAGGATCACGCGCGACGGCGACACCCATCACATCAAGGACCTCAACGTCTCCGTGGCGCTGAGCGGCGCCATGGAAGAGGTCCACTACTCCGGCTCGAACGCCAACGTCCTGCCGACGGACACCACGAAGAACACGGTGTACGCCTTCGCCAAGGAGCACGGCATCGAGTCCGCCGAGCAGTTCGGCATCCACCTCGCCCGGCACTTCGTGACCAGCCAGGAGCCGATCAGGACGGCGCGCATCCGGATCGAGGAGTACGCCTGGGAGCGCATCGGGACCTCGGACGCCGACTCCGGGTTCATCGGCGCCGACGAGGTCAAGCACTCCTTCGTGCGCAAGGGCCAGGAGACCCGGGTCACCCAGATCACCTTCGACGGTGCGACCTGGGAGGTCGTCTCGGGACTGAAGGACCTCGTCGTGATGAACTCGACGAACTCCGAGTTCTGGGGCTTCGTCAAGGACGAGTACACGACGCTGCCCGAGGCGCACGACCGCATCCTGGCGACCGAGGTCTCCGGCCGCTGGCGCTTCAACTGGAGCGGCGACGAGCAGAAGATGCCCGACTGGGAGAAGTCCTACGACCAGGTCAGGAAGCACATGCTCCGGGCCTTCGCGGAGACGTACTCGCTCTCGCTGCAGCAGACCCTGTACCAGATGGGCGCGCGCATCATCGACAACCGGAGCGAGATCGACGAGGTCCGCTTCTCCCTTCCGAACAAGCATCATTTCCTGGTGGACCTGAAGCCGTTCGGGCTGGAGAACGACAACGAGGTCTACTACGCGGCCGACCGCCCCTACGGGCTGATCGAGGCCACCGTCCTGCGTGACGGGTGCGAGCCGCGCATCCCGGTGGACCTCACCAACCTCTGAGCCCCGCCGGTGCCCCCGGCCGGCCGGGGGCACCCCTCTCCATCGGCACCCGTGGCGTCAACCGCCGCGGCACTCAAACCTCCTGGGGTCCTGCCGTCCCCTCTCCGCAGAGCGAAAAGGACGCATCGTGGCAGCAGTCCAGCGCATCGTCATCGAGAACTGTTCGATCGCGACCGTCGACGCCGACGACACCGAGTACGCCACCGGGCACGTCGTCGTCGCCGGAAACCGCATCGAGTCACTCGGCGCGGGCAGTGCCCCCGAGGGGCTGGAGAACGTGGTCCGCCGCATCGACGGCACCGGCCACCTGGCCACACCCGGCCTGGTCAACACCCATCACCACTTCTACCAGTGGATCACCCGCGGGCTCGCCACCGACCACAACCTGTTCGACTGGCTCGTCGCGCTGTACCCGACCTGGGCGCGCATCGACGAGCAGATGGTGTACGCCGCCGCGCAGGGTTCCCTCGCGATGATGGCCCGTGGTGGTGTCACCACGGCCATGGACCACCACTACGTCTTCCCGAAGGGCTCCGGAGACCTGTCCGGCGCCATCATCCGGGCCGCCCGCGAGACGGGTGTCCGCTTCATCCTGGCCCGCGGTTCCATGGACCGCAGCGAGAAGGACGGCGGCCTGCCGCCGGACTTCGCCGTCGAGACCCTCGAAGGCGCCCTCGCCGCCACCGAGGCGACCGTCGACGAGCACCACGACGACTCCTTCGGCGCCATGACGCAGATCGCAGTCGCGCCCTGCTCGCCGTTCTCCGTCTCCACCGAACTCCTCACCCAGGGCGCCGAGTTGGCCCGGCGCAAGGGTGTACGGCTGCACACGCACGGTTCGGAGACCGTCGAGGAGGAGCAGTTCTGCAAGGAACTGTTCGGGATGGGCCCGACCGACTACTTCGAGTCCACCGGCTGGCTCGGCGAGGACGTGTGGATGGCCCACTGCGTCCACATGAACGACTCCGACATCGCCGCCTTCGCCCGTACGAGAACGGGTGTCGCCCACTGTCCCTCCTCCAACGCCCGTCTGGCGGCCGGGATCGCGCGCGTCCCCGACATGCTCGCGGCCGGCGTCCCGGTCGGCCTCGGCGTCGACGGCACCGCCTCCAACGAGTCCGGCGAACTCCACACCGAGCTGCGCAACGCGCTCCTCGTCAACCGCCTCGGCGCCCACCGGGAAGCCGCCCTCAGCGCCCGACAGGCGCTGCGCCTCGGCACCTTCGGCGGCGCCCAGGTCCTCGGCAGGGCGGCGGAGATCGGCTCCCTCGAGCCCGGCAAGCTCGCCGACCTCGTGCTGTGGAGGCTCGACACGCTGGCGCACGCCTCGATCCCCGACCCGGTGACCGCGCTGGTCCTCGGCGCGGCGGCGCCGGTCACCCTCTCCCTCGTCAACGGCCTCCCGGTCGTCGAGAACAGCCGGCTGCTGCACGTCGACGAGGACGCCGTCGCCCGCTCCACGCGGGCGGAGGCGCAGCGCCTCGCGCGGATCACCGCGCGGGACTGAGCAGTCCGAAGATCTCCGGCCGGGGGGGACGGCCCTCGGCCGGAGGCCATGGACCCGAGCCGGGTCCATGGCGGCCGTCCCCGGTGGGCGCGCATGGACGTGCGCGCCCACCGGGACGGTCCCCGTCACCCGGACGCCCCGCCTCCTGACGGTCCCCGCCGTCCGGACGGGCTTCCTCGTGACGGCCATCGTCCCGGTCCCGCACGATCGCGCATCACCTCCCTGACACCCGCGTCACAGCCGACGCGTAACCGACCGGAGGAGCCGCCGTGGCCGCCCCATCGAAGCCCAGCAAGGCGATACCGCACAACGAGTCGAAGCACCCGGTCGACGAGAAACTCCCGCCGCTGAGAATGGCCGCCAGCGGTCTCCAGCACGTCGCCGCCATGTACGCGGGAGTCGTCGCCCCACCTCTGATCGTCGGCGCCGCCGCGGGGCTCTCCGGCAGCGAACTGACCTTCCTCACCGCCGCGTGTCTCTTCACCGCGGGCCTCGCCACCTTCCTCCAGACGCTCGGCTTCTGGAAGATCGGCGCCCGGCTGCCGTTCGTCAACGGGGTCACCTTCGCCGGCGTCGCCCCCATGACCGCGATCGTCGCCTCCACCAAGGACGAGAACGACGCGCTGCCGGTCATCTTCGGCGCGGTCGTCGTCGCGGGCGTCCTCGGCTTCGTCGCCGCCCCCTTCTTCAGCAAGGCGGTCCGCTTCTTCCCGCCCGCCGTCACCGGGTCCGTCATCACCCTCATCGGCGTCTCCCTGCTGCCGGTCGCCTTCGGCTGGGCGCAGGGCCCCGACCCGACGGCCCACGACTACGGTTCGCCGACCTTCCTGGGCCTCGCCGGTACGACGCTCGTGATCGTGCTGCTGCTACGGCGCTTCACCCACGGGTTCGTCAAGCAGATCGCCGTGCTGCTCGGCCTGGTCGCCGGCACACTCGTCGCGATCCCCCTCGGCAGCACGGACTTCACCCCGGTCGCCGACGCGGACGCGGTGGGCTTCCCGGCCCCGTTCCACTTCGGCGCACCGCAGTTCCAGCTCGCCGCGATCCTCTCGATGTGCGTGGTCATGGTGGTCTCGATGACCGAATCGACCGCGGACATGCTGGCGTTGGGCGAGATCGTCGAGCGGCCCGCCGACGAGCGGACCATCGCGGCGGGTCTGCGGGCCGACGCGCTCGGCTCCGCGCTCAGCCCGCTCTTCAACGGCTTCATGTGCAGCGCCTTCGCCCAGAACATCGGGCTCGTCGCGATGACCCGCATCCGCAGCCGGTACGTGGTCGCCACGGGCGGCGGCTTCCTGGTCCTGATGGGCCTGTGCCCGATGGCGGCCTCACTGATCGCGGTCGTACCGCGCCCGGTGCTCGGCGGCGCGGGTGTGGTCCTCTTCGGTTCGGTCGCCGCCAGCGGTATCCAGACCCTCGTAAGGGCCGGCCTGGACAAGGACGACAACGTCCTGATCGTCGCCGTGTCGCTGGCCGTCGGCATCATCCCGATCACCGCGCCGGACTTCTACCACGCCTTCCCGCAGACCGCGCGGATCGTCCTGGACTCGGGGATCTCGACGGGGTGCGTGACCGCCGTGCTCCTCAACCTCGTCTTCGACCACGGGGGCCGGCGGCGCGACGCGGGCGAGGTCACCCACCCCATGGAAGCCGGCGAGGACCTGAAGACCGTCCCGGCCCACTGACCCCGCGGACGTCACCACCGGCACGGAGACGCCCCGACGACGCGCGCGGGGCGCGGCATCACGAGTGCCGCGCCCCGCGCCGTCGGACCTGGGACCGTCAGCCGATGTGGTAACTGTCCCCGTACACCTTCCAGTCCAGCGGTGTGTTCAGATTGAGGTTCCGGTTCTTGACGAACACCCGCTGCTCGGTGTCGACCCGGCTGGTGTCGGAGTGCGCCTCCTCCTGCTTCATCGCCCAGACCCGGGCGTCGAGGAAGGCGTTCAGATACGTCACCTCGTCGCCGCCCTGGGCCGGCGTCTTGGCCTTGGCCAGCGCCCGCTTGCGGATGCTGCTGAAGCTGGTGCTGTCCGTGCCGTCGCCGTGCATGACGATGGCGTCGTAGTAGGTGAACTGGCCGAGCACACCGATGCCGTCGGCCTTGCCCCGCTGGACGGCCGGGTTGAAGTAGACCCGGTCGCGCTCGTCGTTCTGGGCCTGCTGGAACGCCGTGTCCTGGGCGGCCTTGCGCCAGTCGGCGGGGAAGCCGGGGTCCAGGCCCTGGTGCGAGTCGCTGCCGTCCACGTCGCGCAGCGCGGGCAGGTACTTGGCGAGGACGTTGCCGGGCTTGCGCTGGGTGTACAGCTCGACGAGGTCGAGCATGTCACCGGTGCCCGAACAGAAGCCGATGATCCCGGCGGTGTAGCCGCGGCCGTCGCCGATGTCCTCGATGTACTTGTACTGCGCCTTCCAGTCCAGCGAGGAGTTCTCCGCGCTGGAGACCAGCTTCATGGCGATCTCCTTCTTCGCCGGGTCGTCCAGGCCGACGGCCGCGGCACCGCTCGCGGACTGCGCCGCGAGGACCGGACCTGCCACGAGGGAGGCTCCTATCAGAGCGAGCAGGGTGCGTCGTGAGGTGTGGACGTGGGGGGTGTGCACGGTACCTCCGAGAGGGGAGTGAGGCGTCCATTTACTGTTAGGAAGGTTTCCTACCAGAGATTGGGCGCGGCGGATACCCGTCAGGAGAAGGCGAGTTGGCGATGCTTACCGGCCAACAGGCCCTAAAGGCAGGCAGTTTGGGCATTCAGTCGACGGTCATGAGGGGGTGTGCGCGTCGTGGACGGGCCGGGCGTCCGTCGAGGGCGTGGCGGAGGCGGCTCCCGGACGCAGGACGGCGGCCGTCAGCAGCAGGGCCGCCGCCGCGATCCCGGTGGCCACCGCGAACGCCAGCCGGTAGCCGTCCGCCGTCGCCGTGACGAACGGAGCGCCGGCGCCGATCAGGCGCTCCGTGCGGCTCGCCGCCAGCGTCGTGAGGACCGCGAGGCCCAGTGAACCCCCCACCACCTGCGTGGTGTTGAACAGTCCGGAGGCCAGTCCGGCGTCCTCCTCGCGGACGCCCGTCATGGTGAGTCCCGTCACCGCGGGCATCGCGGCCGCGAACCCGGCGGCGAGCAGCAGCATCGCGGGCAGCACGTCGGCGGCGTACGTGCCATGGACCGGGGCCCGGCTGAGCAGAGCCATCCCCGTCGTGACGAGGGCGAGCCCGAGAAGCAGGACCCGGTACGGGCCGAAGCGGGCGATCGTCCGCGCCGACAGGCCCAGCATCAGCGCCCCGATCGTGACCGGTGCCGGCAGGAACGCCGTCCCGGTCAGCAACGCGTCGTAGCCCAGGACGCGCTGGAGGTAGAGGGCACCGATGTACTGGAAGCCGTACATGCCGGCGATCATCAGGATCTGGACCGTGTTCGCGCCCGACAGCGGACGGGAGCGGAACAGCCGCAGGCGCAGCAGTGGACGTACGGCTCGTGTCTGGCGCACGAGGAACCCGGCGTAGAGCGCGACGGCGAGCCCGGCCAGGGTGAGTGTGGTGCCCGGACTCCGGCCGCCGGTGCCGACGATCGTGTACACCGTCAGCATCAGTGCGGCCGTGACCAGCGCCGCCCCGGCCCAGTCGGCCCCCCTGCCCAGCCCGACTCCCTTCTCCGGCGCGAGGATCCGCACCGCGGCGACCCAGGCGGCCACCCCGATCGGCAGGTTGACCAGGAAGATCCAGTGCCAGTCGGCGGCCTGCGTCAGCGCTCCGCCGAGAAACGTCCCGAGCGCACCGCCCGCGGCGCCGACCGCGCTGAACACCGCGATGGCGCGGGCCTGTTCACGCGGTCCGGGGGAGAGCGCGACGAGCATGCCGAGGACCACCGCCGAGGTCATCGCCCCGCCCACGCCCTGCAGGGCGCGGGCAGCGACCAGCGTGCCCGGACCGGTGGCGACCCCGCACAGCACGGACGCCGCCGTGAACACCGCGAGCCCGGTGGTGAACATCCGCCTGCGGCCCACCAGATCGCCCAGCCGTCCCGCCAGCAGCAGCAGGCCGCCGAACGGGATCAGATACGCGTTCACCACCCAGGCGAGACCGGGCCCCGAGAACCCCAGGTCGCTCTGGATCGCGGGCATCGCGACCGTGACGACGTTCCCGTCCAGGACGGTCATCAGGGTGCCGGCGCACAGGACGATCAGCGACGCCCGGCGGGAGTACGTCCGCGGCGCCGGTGCCGGTGCGCGTGTCGGTGTCGGGGGCGGGTTCCGGGACGGCATGGCGACGACCTCCGTGTCATCCACGGACTTCGCTGTTCCGCGAAGTCCGTGGGTGCGGGACACTCCATAGGTGCACGACTTGTAACGGGGTACATCGTGAGTGCCCATGGGGTACGGCATAAGGAGGTACTCGGATGTCCCGGGGGAACACCGGTGTTACCGCGCAGGCCGTGCACGCGGAGGCGTGCCCGGTCCGGGAAGTTCTTGACAGGGTCGCCGGAAAATGGAGCGTGCAGATCCTCGTGGCCGCCGCGCACGGTCCGATCCGCTTCACCGAGCTGGAGCGCAGCATCGACGGCATCAGCCGCCGCATGCTCACCCTGACACTGCGCAATCTGGAACGCGACGGACTCGTCACGCGTACCGTCCACCCGACGGTTCCACCCAAGGTCGAGTACGAACTGACGACGGTGGCACGTGAGTTGCATGTGACCCTGCTGTCCCTGACGGACTGGGCCGAACGGCACCGCGTCACGATCGCCGAGTCCCGCGCGGCCTACGACGACCGGCACCGGCCGGAGCCGCTGGACGCGTAGACCGCCTCGCTCAGACGCGCCGGGGAGACGCCAGCACGTACCGCACGCCGGTACGCGGCTCCGTGTACTCGCCGGTCTGCCAGCCCGCCTTCTCCAGCGTGGCCGCGCAGGCCCGCAGCGCCTCGGGACCGGGTTCGTGGACGGCGACGGCCTCCGGCTGCGGTGTCGCCCGTACGCGGTAGCCGCCGGCCGCGGTGTCCGCGCCCGCCGGGCGGTGCCCGGCGGCCTCCAGGGCGAGCGCTGCGGCCTGCACCAGATGCGCACGCTCCCACCCGCACGGGCGGTCCACGGCGCCGTCCGAATGGGTCATCCGGCGCAGCTCCAGGAGCCCCTCCCAGGCGCTGCGCACCTCACGGGCACGGGCGGGTCCGCTCGCCGAGGCGTCCTCGCCACCGATCCGCGCGGCGAACACCCCCGTGTCGGCGGCCGGGGGAGCGGGCGTCACCGGGACGGCCTCGGGGGTTTCCGCGAGCGCTTCGGAGGTCTCCCGGACGCGATGTCCGGCGGGCGTCAGGAAGTGGTCGTGCGGTGCACGCGGATGCCGGAAGGCGAGGCCGCGCGTCACCAGCGCCGCGAGCTGCGCCCCGGTGCCCTTCAGCCGGCCGGTCACGGGGTCGGCGGCGTCGATCACATGCCGCTGTGCGGCAGTGGGCGGTCGTGTCATGGCGCACCCCTTCCCCCGGACCCGCCCGGTGCCGGTCCCTTCGAAGACTACGAGGTGGGTCTGACATTCCAGCCGGCCACCACATGCCGGCGGTGCTCGGTGCTCAGCCGGCTCACGGTCCCGGTGGCGAGCTGGAACAGCGCGCCGTCCTCCGCGGGCAGCCCCAGGCGCCGCGCCGTCAGCACCCGCAGGAAGTGCCCGTGGGAGAAGACGGCGACGCTGCCCTGCACCTCGGCGAGAGCCGCGTCGATCTTGGCCAGCATCCGTTCCGCGCGCGCTCCGACCTGCCCGGGGCTCTCCCCGGGACGCTCCGGCGGTCCGGGCGCGACACCGTCGTCGAAGAGGAACCAGTCGGGCCGGGCCCGGTGGATCTCCACGGTCGTCACGCCCTCGTACCCGCCGTAGTCCCACTCGCACAGGTCCGCGTCGACCCGCGCCCCTTCCACCCCGGCCAGCCGCGCAGTCTCCCGCGCCCGCTGCATCGGGCTGACGAACGCCGCGGAGATGTGGAACGAGGCGATCAGCGGGGCCAGCCGCCGCGCCTGCTCGCGGCCGTTCTCGGTCAACGGGATGTCGGTCGATCCGGTGTGCCGCCCGGACAAGGACCACTCGGTCTCGCCGTGCCGCACGAGAAGGAGGTCGCCCATGGTTGTGGTTCCTCTGCTCGCCGAAGGTTCACGCGACCCCAGGCTACGAGCCCGGACCTCCGACTCCACGGACGCGCACGGGTGGGGCGTGGCCGTCAGGAGGGGGAGGAGGAGATAGCGAAGGTGACGAAGGCGGTCCAGTGGTCGGGGGTGAAGCCGAGGTGGGGGCCTTGGGCGTTCTTCGAGTCCCGTATGTGGATCGTGCGGGGCGTGACGGCGATTTCGACGCACTCAGGGCCGTCGTTCGTGCTGTAGCTGCTCTTGTACCACTTCAGCTCGGAACTACCGGTGGTCATGTCTCTCCCAGCGCTTTCTCGATGAAGGCCAGCGAATCACGCGGCGTGAGGGCCTGGGCCCGGATGATCCCATACCGGATCTCGAGGACCTGAGTCTCCTTGGGATTGGAGATCAGCCGACTCGTGAGCTGGACCTCGTTGTGTCCCACCGTGTCGCCTTCCCGGAGCTTCAGCAGATGGAGCGACCCCGCGAGTCCCGCGTGGTCCTCGCGGTCCGTGGGCATGACCTGGATCTCGACGTTGCGTCGTCGGCCGATGTCCAAGAGGTGTTCGAGCTGTCTGCGCATCACCATTCTGCCTCCGAGCGGACGGCGCAGTGTCACCTCCTCCTGGACGAAACTGAAGATGGGGGGCGGCTGTTGGGCGAAGACCTCCTGGCGTGCCAGTCGCGCGGCGACCAGCCGTTCCGTCTCGTCCTCCGTGAACAGCGGGCGACGCATGCCGTACAGGGCTCGCGCGTACTCCTCGGTCTGCAGCAAACCGTGGACCACCGTGTTGCCGTACGCGCAGATCTCGACGGCCTCACCCTCCAGCTTCGCCAGATCCCGTACCTTCTTCGGGTACCGGGCCTCCTCCACGTCCTTCGCCAGCCCGGCGATCATTCCGGCCGCCCCGAGTGCCTGGTCCGCCGCTTCGAGGAACTGCCTTCTGGGCGCACGTCGTCCGCGCTCCACGGACGACACCTGTTCCTCGCTGTATCCGATCGCGGTGCCCAGTTCGGACTGCTTGAGCGCCGCCCGTTCGCGCCACATCTTGATGACCTTGCCCACCGTGCGCAGCACGGCCGCCGAGTCGTCGTCGTTGCCGTCGGCCGGCCGCGGCTCGTTGGCCGTGACGTCCATGTCCCCCCACCTCCACGCGGCGCGGGCCGGACAGCGCCGGACCGCGACCGGACAGTGATCCCGCGTACCGCCGATGTCGCTGTTCAGCGTAGTGACGATCGACCACGCTGAGTGACATGAACGTGGATATTGCCGCTGCCACCCGCGACCTCACCCTCCAGCTGTCGGCGACCCGCAGAGGCGCCCGGCTGGCCCGCCTCCTCACGTCCGACCAACTGCACCGGTGGGGCTGGCCCTACGGCTGCGAGGGGAACCGCACCGCCGCGCTGCTGGTGGCGGAGCTGGCGTCGAACGCGGCGCTGCACGGCCGGGAGAGGGGGCGGGACTTCCGGCTCGCCCTCACCGCCCGCGCCGACGCGACGCTCCGTATCGAGGTGACGGACCCCCGCCCGGACCGCCGTCCGCCCGAGCCGGGTTCCCTCCGACAGGCCCCGCCCGAGGCCGAGTCGGGCCGGGGGCTCCTCCTGGTCGAGGCGCTGGCGGCACACTGGGGGACGACGTGCGGTGACCCGTACACCAAGACGGTGTGGTGCGAGGTCGGCCTGGGGTGAACGCGGCGCCGGGCGTCCGCCGCTACTGCCGGTACCCGCTCAGGAATCTCCCGATCCGGCTGATCGCCGCGTCGAGGTCGTCGGCGTGCGGGAGGGTGAGGATGCGGAAGTGGTCGGGACGGGGCCAGTTGAAGCCGGTGCCCTGGACGACCTGGATCTTCTCGCGGAGCAGCAGGTCCAGGACGAACCGCTCGTCGTCGTGGATCCGGTGCACCTCGGGGTCGATGCGCGGGAAGGCGTACAGGGCGCCCTTCGGTTTGACGCAGGAGACGCCCGGGATCTCGTTGAGCTTCTCCCAGGCCCGGTCGCGCTGCTCGCGCAGCCGGCCGCCCGGCGCGGTCAGTTCGTGGATGGACTGGCGGCCGCCGAGCGCGGCCTGGATGGCGTACTGGGCGGGCGCGTTGGCGCACAGCCGCATGGAGGCGAGCATCGTCAGGCCCTCCAGGTAGTTGCGGGCGTGCTGCTTGGGGCCCGTCACCACCAGCCAGCCCGAGCGGAAGCCCGCCACCCGGTACGTCTTCGACAGACCGCAGAAGGTCAGGACCACCAGGTCGGGGGCGAGCGCGGCGGCCGAGTGGTGGACCGCGTCGTCGTAGAGGATCTGGTCGTAGATCTCGTCCGAGAAGACCATCAGGCCGTGCCGGCGGGCGAGGTCGAGGATGCCCTCGACGACCTCCTTCGGATAGACGGCGCCGGTGGGGTTGTTCGGGTTGATGATGACGACGGCCCGGGTCCGGTCGGTGATCTTCGACGCCATGTCGGCCAGGTCCGGGTACCAGTCCGACTGCTCGTCGCAGAGGTAGTGCACCGCCTTGCCGCCGGCGAGTGTGGTGACGGCCGTCCAGAGCGGGAAGTCCGGTGCGGGGATGAGGACTTCGTCGCCGTCCTCGACCAGGGCCTGGACGGCCATCGAGACGAGTTCGGAGACGCCGTTGCCGAGGAACACGTCGTCCACGTCCACCTCCAGGCCACGGTCCTGGTACCGCTGGGCGACGGCTCTGCGGGCCGAGAGGACGCCGCGCGAATCGGTGTACCCGTGCGCCTGGGGCAGCATCCGGATCATGTCCTGGAGGATCTCCTCCGGAGCCTCGAAACCGAAGAGCGCGGGGTTGCCGGTGTTGAGGCGCAGCACGCTGTGGCCGGCCGCCTCCAGTGCGTCGGCGTGCTCGATCACCGGGCCGCGGATCTCGTAACAGACCTCGCTGAGTTTGCTGGACTGCCGGAACTCCATGAGCTGCGTCCTCCGGTTTCGTGGTGTTGCTTGGTTTTACCAAGTAGGCGCTTGGAAAGTCCAACAACGTGTCTAGACTGCGTCGCATGTCACCTCGCCGAAGCTACGACCAGTACTGTTCCGCGGCCCGCGCGCTCGACGCCGTCGGTGACCGCTGGACCCTCCTGATCGTCCGCGAGCTGCTCGGCGGCCCGCGCCGTTACACCGATCTGCACGCGGATCTGCCCGGCGTGAGCACGGACGTTCTCGCCTCCCGGCTCAGGGACATGGAACGAGACGGGCTGACCACCCGGCGCAGGCTGCCGCCGCCCGGCGCCGCGTACGTCTACGAACTCACGGACCGGGGCGGCGAGTTGCTCCCGGTCCTGCAGGCGCTCGGCGCATGGGGCGCGCCCGCTCTCGGCGAGCGCGGGGCCACCGACGCCGTACGGGCGCACTGGTTCGCGCTGCCGCTGCTGCGGGGCCTGGCGGGGGAAGGTGAGGGGCTGGTCGAAGTCCGGCTGGACGAGGGCGAGTTCCATGTACGGCTGGGTGTCCAGGACGGGCCGGTCTACGGGGACGGGCCCGCCCCGCAGGAGCCGGACGTCCGGCTGTCGCTGGACACCGCGACCTGTACGGCGGTGAGCCGTGGGGCCTCGACCGTGCTGGAGGCGGTGCGGGAGGGCCGTATCGAGGTCACCGGGGAGAGCACCCTCGCCAAGGTGCTGCGCGGGGAGTGACACCCGCGCGCCATCGGCCGGACGGGGGACGGGGCGGAGGGGGGACGGGCCGGACGGGGGACGGGCCGGACAGGAGGGCGGGTCGGACGGGGACGGGGCGCGCCGTGCCGTGGGGGAGCACGGCGGGCCCTCGTCGTCGTACGGGCGTCCACGCCCTTCGTGCGGGCGGCGTTCACGCCCTTGCACGGGCGTCCACGCCGTCGAGCGGTACTAGACGCCCGGGGGCACCCGGGAGGGGCGTCCCGATCCGCGGGTCAGCGCGTAGCCGCCGATGCCCGCGAGCGCCGCGAGGATGCCGCCGATCCCGGTCCACACCCAGCGGTCGGACCACCAGCCGGAAGTCCAGCCGTCGTCGGGCTCGATCGACGACAGCGCGGTCTTCGACGTTCGCGAACCTGAGTCGTCGGACTCCTTGGCGCTCGTCGCGATCCCCGGCACCAGCGGCTTGCCCAGCGAGCCGTCCACCGCGGCCGCGCCGCCGATGTCCTTGGAGTCGACCTTCACCTCCGCGCCGACCGGCAGACCCAGTTCGGACGCAGGCAGTCCGGTGGCCGTCAGCCGGATGTAGTACGTGCCCGGCAGCGGATCGTCGGCCCAGGTCTCCGACCAGGCACGCACCGTGCGCAGGGTGCAGGACAGCTCCACGGTGGCCGTGTCCTGCGCCGCCGTCCGCGTCTGCGCCCCGTACTGGCACGCCTGGCGCCGCCGCAGCCCGTCGTACACGTCGACCTGCCAGGTCTCGGACGCCCCGCGCGTCGAGGCCTCCGGCAGCTTCACCGTCGCCTTCACGGTGGGCCGTTGACCGGCGTCCGCGGGGAAGGACCAGTACAGGTAGTCGCCCGCGGACCCGCTGGCGGTGGCCCGCGAGCCCTGCCCGATCTCGGTCGCCGTACGGAACGACGTACCGGCCCGGGTGGGCGCGCTGTCGTCGCCCGAGGGGCTCGGGGAGGGCGAGGAGTCGGCGACGGCGGGTGCCGCCGCGACCCCGAGCAGCAGCAGAGCCGTACTCAACACACGTTCGAAACGCATCAGTTGGTCCTCCAGATCGCGATCCGCAGGCGGGAGAGCCAGCCCCACAGCACACCCGCGAGGAAGCCGATGACGACGAGGGCGCCGAGCAGCCACCAGCCGCGCCCGAGGCCGAAGGAGGCCACGTCGCTCGCCTGGTCCGGTCCGTCGACGACGTCGACCGTCAGCTCCAGCGGCATGCCGGGCGTGGTCTTCACGCCGCTCGCCGCCGAGAAGGAGTTGGACACCTGGAGGCACACGGTCTCGGCCGCGGCGTTCTCGTCGTCGCTCTCCGCCTTCGGATACCGCAGACCGGTCGAGATGACGTCGGTACGGCCGTTGCCCGCCGCCTCGCCCCGTACGATCTCCCGTCCGTGCACCGTGACGGCGCGCAGCAGCACCCCGTAGTCGGGATTGACCGTGCGGTCGGCCGCGACGCTCACCGAGGCGCGCAGCTCCTTGCCCGGCTCGACGTCCACCCGGTACCAGCGGTGCTGCGCGAACTCCTCACGGTCGGTGTAGAGCCCGGACTTCAGGGCCGGGGCCTCGGCGCAGGCGCCGGCGCCCTCGACGGCGACCGGCGTCGCCACCGGATCGGCCGCCCGGTCGACCAACTGGCCGACACGGTCCGTGAGTTCTTCCTTGTGCTGGACCGAGGTGTAGGTGCCCCCGGTCGCGTCCGCGATGCAGCTGAGCTGGTCGCGGGTCTTCGCGTCGGGCACCAGCCCGAGCGTGTCGATGGTGAGACCGACCCCCTTGGCGGCGATCTCCCGGGCCACCTCGCAGGGGTCGAGCGGCTGGCAGGTGTCCTCGCCGTCGCTGATGAGGACGATGCGCCGGGTGCCGTCGCCGCCGTCGAGGTCGGCGGCGGCCTTGAGCAGCGCGGGGCCGATCGGTGTCCAGCCGGTGGGGTTCAGGGTCGCGACGGCGGTCTTCGCCTCCGTGCGGTCCAGCGTTCCCACCGGATACAGCTGGGCGGTGTCCTTGCAGCCCGTCTTGCGGTCGTTGCCATGGTAGTTGGCGCCGAGGGTGCGTATGCCGAGCTGGACCTCCTCGGGTGTCGCGTCGAGCACCTCGTTGAACGCCTGCTTGGCGGCGGCCATCCGTGATCCGCCGTCGATGTCGCGCGCCCGCATCGAACCGCTGACGTCCAGCACGAGTTCGACCTTGGGGGCGGCCTGCGCCGCCGTTTCGTCGGCGACCGCTCCGGCAGGGAAGGCGATCCCGGCCGTCAGGGCGGCGAGCAGGGCGCAGACTCCCGCCGCCAGCCGTTGTCTTGTGATCATCGCCGGATCCTATTGATCAAAGGTGCCGGGCTTCAAAACGATCTTCAGGACGGGCGGCCGGTGAACGGGTTGGGAAGCCGCGCCCAGATGTCCCCGGGAGTCTCCGGGGACAGCCTCATCAGGGTCAACGCCTTGGTCGGCAGGGGCTCGTCGAGCAGCGCCGTGAGGTCGGGGGTGCGGGGCAGGTCGCCCACCACGCTCGCCAGGTCTTCGCGCAGCACGGCCGAGGAACCCGCCGTCGCGCCCAGCGCGCCGGCGACCAGCGAGCCGAACAGCTTGCGGCGCAGCGTCGTCTCGTCGTCCGTGACGATCCGTCCGGACATCGCGGGGGCCGCGATGCCGTGCCGGGCCAGCCGGAGGGGGCTGACGCGGATGTCCGCCAGGTCGCGGTAGACGAGCCGCAGCGGCTCCCCCGCGGCGGACAGCACGACCAGGAGGTTCTGTCCGTGCGCCTCCAGGGCCACCCCCAGGTCGAGCAGCCGCAGCCCGACGGTGAGCGCGAGACGGGCGAACCGCGCCGTCCAGCCCGGAGACCGGGGGAGCCCGGTGGCCGCCAGGGCCGCCACCGGGACGACGCGCTCGCCGGCGTCGGCGTACAGGTCCGGCGTCTCGCGCAGCACCGCCGCCAGAGCGGGGGAGTGGGCGGACACGGCACCGAGGGTGCGGGTCACGTGCAGCAGACCGTCCGTACGGGCCGCGATCTGTTCCGCGAACGCCGAGACCGTCGCCGACGTCTCGATCGAGTAGACCGAGATGTCCCGGACGGAGGACGTCAGCCGGGCGCTCAGGGCCGTTTTGACATGCGGGCCGTCCGGCAGCGCCAGGGTCCGCAGTGACATCAACGGATGTGCGGGGAAACCCTCTTGGTGACGCCGGTCGAGGACGTGAGCCGCCTGCCAGGGGTGTACCGGGATCAGTACACGGTCCTCGTCCCGCAGCCACTTGGGCCACTCGCCGCGCACCACACAGTCGTCCACGGCGACCAGCCCCAGCTCCACGACCGGCCGGTGCTCCGGGCCGTACGCGAGCTGCTCGGCCGCCGAGAACCCCGGACGGGAGCGGCAGTTCGGATGGTAGGGGTGCCCGTCGACCACCCGCTGCTCCCACTCCCAGCTCGCCGCGGGTTCCCGGCCGACCGGGACGGAATGTGCGCGGGAGAGGGCCAACGATGCCGCGCTGTGGCCGAGTTCGGCCGCGAAGGCGGGGGCGTGCGGGACGGCCAGAGCCGTCATCAGCCGGTCCGGACGGTCGTACGGCCGGTCGTCGAGCCGCAGCTCGGTGACGTACGCGGCGGAGGCGTACGGGTCCGCGTGCGGGCCGTGCAGCCGCCGCCCGTCCGTGAGGTGCAGGGTGAGACCCTCACGCCCCCGCTCGCGGCGCGCGACCCACGGCAGCGGCTCATGGGCCAGCGCCCGCCACAGCCGGGTCAGCACGGCGGCCCGAGCGCCGGGGAGGCCGTCCGCGTACGGCGCCGACAGGTCCGGACGCACGCTGCCCAGTTCGTCGGCGAGCACGGCTTCGGCCTCGGGCATGGGGGGACGGTGCACGGTCGGGCTCCTTGGATACGGGGGCTGCGTCGCGGTCGCCCGCGCCGACAGACATAATGATCACCAGTGCACCGTAGGGAACGAATGGATCGTGTGGACTCCATGCCGCCGAGACTGCCTCCGCCGGCCGGGAGCGACCGAGAAGGCGAAGACACCGCCGACGCGTACGCAGCGGCGCCGCTGCTCAATTGTCTGCTGCGGGAAGTGGCGGAACCCGCCGGGGACCCCGGTGCGTTCCGGCTCCGCGCCAGTGGCCGGCTGATGCGGGTGCGGGGCACACGACGGCCCCGCGCTCCCGAGGTGTACGCCGACGGCGGGTGGCAGCGGCTCGACCACACCGCGCTGGTCGAGCTCACGGCGGAGGAACTGCTGCTCCTCACCGGGCTGCCCAACTCCGAGCTGCCCGCGGAGATGACCGACAGCCGTGACACGGTGGCCGCGCTGCTCGCCGCCCGCTCGGTCGCGACGCCGCCAGCCGACCCGTACGTGCGCTCCGAGCAGTCCCTGATCACCGGGCATCCGTACCACCCGGCGCCCAAGGCGCGCGGTGGCGGCCCCGCCGCCGGCTGGCTGCCGTACGCGCCCGAGGCGTACGCGCGATTTCCGTTGGAGCTGCTCGGCGTGCGCGAGGACACGGTCGTCGAGGAGGGCGACACGACGCCGCTCGACGCCCTCGGGCAGGCGCCGGACGGCTACCGGCTGCTGCCGGCCCACCCCTGGCAGCTCGACCTGGTCGGCTCGCGCCCGTCGGTCCGGGACGCCTTCGCCGACGGCCGGCTGGTCCGCCTGGGGCGCACGGCGCGCCCGCTGTGGCCGACGGCCGCCATCCGCACGCTGTACGCCCCGGAGGACGACCTCTTCGTCAAGTTCAGCCTCGACGTGCGCATCACCAACGACATCCGCCGGCTGTGGCGGCACGACCTGCTGAAGCTGCGCCGCACGGACGCGGCGACCGCGGCGGCCTTCACCTCCATGGGCGCCCCCGCCGCCTGGCTGAGCGACCGCGGGTACCGCACCGCCGACTTCGCCTTCGAGGAGCTCGCCGTCCTCGTCCGCGACGGGCTGCGCGAGCATGTCGCCCCGGGCACCACACCCCTGCTCGCGGCCGCCCTGGTGGAGGGCTTCGCGGGCAGCCCACTCGACGGTCCCGGTGATCCGTCCGCCTGGTGGACGGCATATCTGCGCCACGTCGTACCGCCGGTGCTGGAGGCGTTCGCGCGGCACGGCGTCGTCCTGGAGGCGCACCTGCAGAACACCCTGGTGGCCGTGGACGCCGCCGGCACGCCCGTCCAGGCGCTGTTCCGGGACGCGGAGGGCGTGAAACTGCTGACGGACGTGGACCGGGCCGCCGGGTGGGAGCGGCTGGTCTACTGCCTGATCGTCAACAACGTGATCGAGCTGGCCGCCCTGCTCGCGGAGCGGCACCCGGGCTGGGACCCCTGGCCCGCCGTACGGACCGTACTGGCCGGTCACGGCCTGCCCGGGATCACGGACGCGGTCACGGACCTGCTCACCGCCCCCACCCTCCCCGGCAAGACGAACCTGCTGCTCCGCTGGACTGGCGCGGACGGCGCAGACGCCCGCTATCTGCCGCTGCCGAACCCGCTGGCCGGCGACTGACCCGGCCGGCCGCCGGCCCGCGCGGACCGGCCCGTCGTCCGTGCCGTCGCCACCACCACCGGCTGCCGCGGGGCACGGCGGGGCACGGCGGGACACGGACCGAGCGGGCCTCCTCACGTGGTCCTCGACGACCGGTCCTCGACGGGATCAGAGCCGTACGCCGGTCGGATCCGCCCTAGTCCGTCGCGGGGACCGGGGTGAAGGTCACGGGCAGGCTGACCGGCCCGCGCATGAGGCCGACGGGTATCCACGGAATGTCGGCCGGCGGCACCGCCGTGGCCAGATCCGGGAAGCGGCGCAGGAGTGTGCCGAGGCCGACCTCCGCCTCCAGCCGGGCGAGCGGCGCGCCGAGGCAGTGGTGGATGCCGTGTCCGAACGACAGGTGACGGACGTCGGGGCGGCCCACGTCGAGGACGTCGCGTTCCGTCTCCGTCATGGCGGGGTCGGCCCGTCCGACCGAGGTCAGTGCCACCACGACCGTGCCTCCGCGCGGGATCCGGGCGTCCCCGAGGGTGATCTCCTCGGCCGCGTACCGCATCGGTGTGAACTCGACCGGCGGATCGAACCTCAGTAACTCCTCGACGGCGCCGGGCAGCAGTTCCGGCCGCTCGCGCAGTCGCTGTGCCTGCTCGGGGTGGCGCAACAGCGCCACCATGGCGTTGCCCAGGAGGTTCACCGTCGTGTCGTGACCGGCCACCACCAGGAGGTTCGCGGTGCCCACCAGCTCGGCCTTCGACAGCCGGCCGTCCCGCTGGTCGTACACCGCGGTGAGGGCGGACAGCAGGTCGTCACCGGGTGAACGCTGTTTCTCGGCGACGAGTTCGGCCAGATAGCCGTTGAGCTCGACGAAGGCCTCCCGTTGCTTCTCCGCCTGCGAACCGAGGGCCTGGGACGTCCAGGCGCGGAACGAGGCGCGGCCGTCCTCCGGCACGCCCAGCAGTTCCGAGATGACCTGGACGGGAAGCGGGCCGGTGAACGACCGGACGAGATCGGCGGTGCCCAGCGGCGCCATCGCGTCGGCGAGGCCCTCGGCGATCTCGGCGACGCGAGGCCGCAGCGCCTCGATCCGGGGCCTGGTGAACCCGGCCGCGACCAGACCGCGCAGCCGGGTGTGGTCGGGCGGGTCGGCGTTGAGCATGTTGACACCCAGGCCGGACTCCGGCCGATGAGCGGTGAATCCGACCGCTTCGAGGGCCTCGGCGGCCGGCGTCGCGTCCTTGAGCAGAGCGGGATGGGTCAGAGCGGTCTTCGCCAGGTCGTGGTCCACCACCACCCAGGTGTCGAGGCCCCGCAGGATCTGCACCTTGTGGATGGGACCGCGGGCACGCAGTTCCGCGTACCGGTCGTGCGCGTCGGCCTTGAAGGCGGCGTCCAGCACGGCTGTGTCGTCGTGGTCGGTCGTGGTCATGTTCGTTCCTCCTGTCCGAGTGCGGTGTGCGTGCCGGGGCTCGGGACCGGGGCGGCCATGGGCGACGAGGCCCGGTCGGCGGGGGAACCGCCCGGTGACCGCGACGGACGACCCGCCGGCCGCGCGGGGCCGCACGCGGCCGGCGGGTCGGTGGTGGCGTCCACGAGCCGGCCGGGGCCCTCACCCTCGACGATCACACGCGACCACTATGCTCACCTCGTGCCGGAGGATGGGGCGCATCCGCCAGATAGCCTGGGAAAATGCTCACAGAAGTGATCGCGAACCACTACGTCGCGCCCTTGCACGAGGGCGGCTCGCTGCCGGGGCTAGTCGAGGCCGACGACCTGGGCACGTACGTCGTGAAGTTCACGGGCTCCGCGCAGGGCCGCAAGGCGCTGGTCGCCGAGGTGATCGTCGGTGAGCTGGCGCGCGCCCTCGGACTCCGCTTCCCCGAGCTGGTCCTCGTGCACTTCGACCCCGCGGTCGCGGAGGACGAGCCCCACCAGGAGGTCCAGGACCTGCTGCGCGCCAGCGCCGGGGTGAACCTCGGGATGGATTATCTGCCGGGCGCGCGGGACTTCACCCCGGAGGTCGCCAGGACCTTCGCCGTCGACCCGCTCGAGGCGGGCAGGGTGATCTGGCTGGACGCGCTGACGGTCAACGTCGACCGCACGGTGCACAGCTCGAACCTGATGATCTGGCCGACGTTCGGCATCGCGCCGCCGCGCCTGTGGCTGATCGACCACGGCGCCGCCCTCGTCTTCCACCACCGCTGGGACGCCTCCGCGCCGGAGAGGGCCTACGACTTCCGGCACCACGCGCTCGGCGGCTGCGCCCCGGACACCCGGGCGGCGGACGCCGAGCTGGCGCCCAAGGTGTCGGAGGCGCTGCTGCGGGAGGTCACGGCCCAGGTACCGGACGCCTGGCTCGCGGACGAGCCCGGTTTCGCGACCCCGGACGAGGCCCGGGACGCGTACGTCGGCTACCTCCTCGCCCGGGTGAAGGCGTCGGCGGCCTGGCTGCCCACGGACTTCCCGAGCCGCGAACAGCTCGCCGCCGAGGACGCGGACCGGGCGGCGCGGACCGAGCGTGAGCGGCCGAACTGGCTCAAGCGGGTGCCGGACCTCCACGGCAAACCGGCGGCGGAACAGGATTGGTCGGTGCACCTCGAATGACCACGACACCCTCGGCGGGCGCTCACCGCGTGCAGATCGAGTACTGCACCCAGTGCCGCTGGCTCCCCCGCGCGGCCTGGCTGGCGCAGGAGCTGCTCACCACGTTCGAGACCGAACTGGACGAGCTGTCCCTCAAGCCCGGCAAGGGCGGCGTCTTCGTCGTCCGCGTCGACGACGAGATCGTCTGGGACCGCCGCGATCAGGGCTTCCCGGAACCGACGGCGGTCAAGAGGCTCGTACGCGACCGAGTGGCCCCGGGCAGGTCCCTGGGCCACTCGGAGCGATGACGGCTCGGCTGTTCAGCCGGCCAGCTGCTCGTAGGCGGGCAGCGTGAGGAAGTCCGCGTAATCCTCGTCCAGGGACACCGTCAGCAGCAGGTCGTGCGCCTGCTGCCAGTTGCCGGCGGCGAAGGCATCCTCCCCGAGATCGGCGCGGATGGCGGCCAGTTCCTCGGCGGCGATCTTGCGGGCGAGTTCCGGCGTGGCGCTCTCACCGTTCTCGAAGACGACTCCCGCGTTGATCCACTGCCAGATCTGCGAGCGGGAGATCTCCGCCGTCGCCGCGTCCTCCATCAGGTTGAAGATGGCGACCGCGCCGAGGCCGCGCAGCCACGCCTCGATGTAACGGATACCGACCTGGACGGCGTTGACCAGACCGCCGTAGGTGGGCCTGGCGTCGAGCGAGTCGACGGCGATCAGGTCACCGGCCGCGACCGACACGTCCTCGCGCAGCCGGTCCTTCTGGTTCGGCCGGTCGCCGAGGACCGCGTCGAAGGAGGCCATCGCGATCGGGACGAGGTCCGGATGGGCCACCCACGACCCGTCGAACCCGTCGCCCGCCTCGCGGTCCTTGTCGGCCTTGACCTTCTCGAACGCGACCTTGTTGACCTCCTCGTCGCGCCGCGACGGGATGAACGCCGCCATACCGCCGATGGCGTGCGCGCCGCGCCGGTGACAGGTGCGCACGAGGAGTTCGGTGTAGGCGCGCATGAACGGGGCCGTCATCGTGACCGCGTTGCGGTCCGGCAGCACGAACTTCTGTCCGCCGTCACGGAAGTTCTTGATGATGGAGAAGAGGTAGTCCCAGCGGCCGGCGTTCAACCCGGAGGCGTGGTCGCGGAGTTCGTAGAGGATCTCGTCCATCTCGTACGCGGCCGTGATCGTCTCGATCAGGACGGTCGCGCGGACCGTGCCCCGCGGGATGCCGACGTAGTCCTGGGCGAAGACGAAGACGTCGTTCCAGAGGCGGGCCTCCAGGTGCGACTCCGTCTTCGGCAGATAGAAGTACGGCCCCTTGCCGAGGTCGATCAGCCGCTGTGCGTTGTGAAAGAAGTACAGGCCGAAGTCGACGAGCGCGCCGGGTACGGCGGTGCCGTCGGCGGCGACGAGGTGACGCTCGCTCAGGTGCCAGCCGCGGGGCCGTACGACGACGGTCGCGAGGTCCTCGTCCGACTTCAGGGCGTACGACTTACCGGACCTCGGGTCCGTGAAGTCGATGTTCCGGGTGTAGGCGTCGGTCAGGTTGAGCTGGCCGGTGACCACGTTCTCCCAGGTGGGGGCGGAGGCGTCCTCGAAGTCCGCGAGCCACACCCTGGCCCCCGAGTTGAGGGCGTTGACGGTCATCTTGCGGTCGGTGGGGCCGGTGATCTCCACCCGGCGGTCGTTCAGGGCCGCCGGGGCCGGGGCCACCTTCCAGGAGTCGTCCGCGCGGATCGCGGCGGTCTCCGGGAGGAAGTCGAGCGTGGAGGTGCGGGCGATCTCGGCGCGGCGCTCCGCGCGGCGGGCGAGGAGCTCGTCACGCCGGGGCGTGAACAGCCGGTGCAGCTCGGCCACGAAGGCGAGGGCCGCGTCCGTGAGGACCTCTTCCTGCCGGGGCAGGGGCTCGGCGTCGACGATGGCCAGCGGGGACGGCGCTGGTGCGGACATGAGCTGTCACTTCCTTCAGCGAGCGTGGCACCGGGTGCCACGAGACCCGGGCAGGGCAGTGAGCGCCTGGAGAGCAGCACGGCGCTTCTGAACAGTGGATAGTAGTTTCCTCATGGTGGAAGTTCAATGATTTGTTGATGTCGAGATTCTCCGGGTCGAGGCACTATGGCGCTCAGTGCCACGCCGCTCACTCAAGGTGTCCCAGATCGTCCTCCGTGTCGATGTCGTACGGCCTCGCCACGTCCCCGCACTCGACGAGGGTGATCGCCGCAGCCCGCTCCTCGAGATAGGCACGTGCCCCCCGGTCGCCGGTCGCACTCGCCGCGACACCCGCCCAGTGGGCGGCACCGAAGAGGACGGGATGGCCACGCCTGCCGTCGTACGCGGCCGAGACCAGGGAGGTCCCGTCCCGGTACGCGGCGAGCACCCGGGCGAACGCCCTGGGCCCGATGCCCGGCTGGTCGACCAGCGCGACCAGCACCGCCCGCGCGCCCGTGCCGTCGAGCGAACCGAGCCCGGCCCGCAGCGAGGAACCCATCCCGCGCTCCCACTCCGGGTTGTCGACGAGCACGCATCCGTCGAGCCGTGCCCGCTCCCGTACGACGGAGGCGTCCGCCCCCAGCACCACGTGGACGCGCGCGCACCCGGCCGCTCGCAGCACTTCGACCGCGTGCTCCACGAGGGGGCGCCCCCGGTGTTCGAGCAGCGCCTTGGGCCGCCCCCCGAGCCGTCGCCCCCCGCCCGCCGCGAGGAGCAGTCCGGCGACCTGGTCTTCCCTGTGCGTCATACGTCCTGCATACCTGACCGCGCGTCGACCGCACGGTTTCGGGGGGCTGAATTTCGGTCCGTCCTGTGGCGCCCACCTCACCGGGTGGCGTTTACTTGCCCGCGTCCCTCGGCGCCCGACCGACGCCCTGGGGCGCAGGACATGCGGGCGTGCGGGCGAGACACCCGCGCGCCGGGATGGGCGAGGGGGGAGAGAGCTGTGTTGCGGAGCTTGGGGCAGAGGTCAGTGACCGGCAGCGACGAGGACCCGAGAGTGGCGGAACTGCGGACCGCCGTCTCCCGGCTGCGCCGTGAACTCGCGGTGCATCCGGCGGAGTTCCCCGACCGAGGCATCGCCGAGGACGAACTCGCGGCGCTCGCCGCGATGGCCCTCAGCGGCGTCCCCGAGATCCCGCGGCTGCGCCGCTCCCTGCTGCTGATCGCGGGCGCGATCGGTTCGGTCAGCGCGCTGGCGACGGGCCTCGCGGAGGTGCGCAGTGCGGTCGAACTGTTCGGACGGCCGCCGACGCGCTAGCCGGGCCGGGCGAGTTGTCCGGACGGCCGCGGAGGCGGTAGCCGGATCGGGCGAGTTGTCCGGACGGCCGCGGAGGCGGTAGCCGGGCCGGGCGAGTTGTCCGGACGGCCGCGGAGGCGGTAGCCGGGCCGGGCGAGTTGTCCGGACGGCCGCGGAGGCGGTAGCCGGGCCGGGCGAGTTGTGGGGACGGCGTGACGCGGTAGTCCGGGTCAGGCGCGGTCAGGCGACCCAGCGTGGGCGTCCGGTGTCCGCGCCCGCGGTGTCGAGGCCACCGTCCAGGGCGGCGGCGACCCGGCGTACGGCCTCGTCGAGCACTTCCGGCGGCAAGGTGTAGGGGAAGCGCAGCCGGGACTCATGGGTGCCCGGGTCCGCGCCGAAGCGGGCGCCGCCCTCGATGCGCACGCCCCGGGCGAGAGCCGCGCGGGCCAGCGGCGAGGCGATCGGACGCCCCAGGTCGATCCAGAGGGACAGCCCGCCCGGCGGCAACTTCCAGCGCCAGTCGGGGAGATGGCGGCCCAAAGACGCGGCGAGCGCGTCCCGCTGGGTCCGCAGCCGGGGCAGCCGCTCGGCCAACACCTGGTCCGTGCGGGCCAGCAGGCCGAGAGCGACCAACTGGTTCAGGACGGAACCGCCCATGTCCAACGGCACCCGCGCGGTGGCCAGTTCCGTGATCAGCCGCGAGCCCGCGCGCACCCAGCCGAGCCGCAGCCCGCCCCAGTGCGTCTTGCTCAACGACCCCACGGTCACGATCTGTTCGCCCGTCCCGCGCGGGGCAAGCGACGCGAACGGGACGGCCGGGGGCATCTCCAGCGCGATGTCCGTCATCGTCTCGTCGACCACCAGCCAGGTACCCGTCGCGCGCACCGACTCCAGTACGGCCAGCCGCTGTTCGGTCGGCATCAGACGGCCCGTCGGATTGTGGAAGTCGGGGATCAGATACGCGAGCCGGGGCGCCGCCTGCCGCAGCGCACCGTCGATCAGCCCCGGGTCCCAGCCGTCCTCCGTGACGGGCACGGGAGTGGTGCGCAGCCCGATACGCCGCATCGTGTCGAGCGCGTTCGGATACGAGGGGTTCTCGACCAGGATCCGGTCACCGGGCCGTCCGAGCAGCCCCAGCGTCAGCGAGAGGGCCTGCTGCGCCCCGTTCGTGATGAGGATCTGGTCCGGCAGTGTCGGCAGCCCGCGCCGGGTGAACCGCTCGGCGACCGCGGCCCGCAACTCCGTTGTCCCGTACGGGTGATAGCCGGGTGTCGAGGCTTGCCGCGCCAGCTGTCCGGCTGCCTCCGCGAACGCCTCCGAGAGCTGCGGCTCGGGCGCGCCGGGCGCCGCGATGGCCAGGTCGATCATCCCGTCGTCGGCCGGGAAGGAGGCCACATTGGCCGGGCGGTGGCCGTCGGGCAGCTCCGTCCACGTGCCCGCACCGCGCCTGCTGCGCGCGAACCCGTCCTCCCGCAACAGGTCGTACGCCGCCGTCACCGTGGCGCGGCTGATCCCGAGCGTCGAGGCCAGTTCACGCTCCGCGGGCAGCCGGACATGCAGTGCGATCCGGCCGTGCAGGAGCAGCGTACGGACCCCGTCGGCGAGGGCGCGGTATCCGAGGCGGCCATCGGTGCGCGGCGGGGCGGACAGCAGCCCGGCGAGCTGCCGGCTTCCCAGCGTCCTGTCCATTCCGTGGACGACCGGACCGTTCGCCATGCCAACTCCCTCGCATTGGCCCTGTGGGGCAGGCCAATCAGCGTACAGACTTCGCGGACACGGGAAGCCGAGGGGAAGTCGCTCACGCGCGGGCGCGGGAAGGATCAGGCGTTCGGGCCGGAGCTCGCCAGGGCCTCCGACAGCTCCACGGCGACCTGCTGCAGCACGGGCACGATCTTCTCCGTGGCGGCCTCGGTGACACGGCCCGCGGGTCCGGAGATCGAGATGGCGGCGGCGGTGGGGGAGTCGGGGACGGAGACGGCGAGGCAACGGACGCCGATCTCCTGCTCGTTGTCGTCGACCGCGTAGCCGAGCCGGCGCACCTCCTCCAGCGCGGTGAGGAAACCGTCCGGCGTGGTGATCGTCTTCTCCGTCGCGGCGGGCATGCCGGTACGGGCGAGCAGCGCGCGCACCTCGTCCGCCGGGGTGTTCGCGAGCAGTGCCTTGCCCACGCCCGTGGAGTGCGGCAGCACCCGGCGGCCCACCTCGGTGAACATGCGCATCGAGTGCTTGGACGGCACCTGCGCCACGTAGACGATCTCGTCCCCGTCGAGCAGCGCCATGTTCGCCGTCTCGCCGGTCTCCTCGACCAGGCGCGCGAGGTACGGGCGGGCCCAGGTGCCGAGCAGCCGGGACGCGGACTCGCCGAGCCGGATCAGCCGGGGGCCGAGCGCGTACCGGCGGTTCGGCTGCTGGCGTACGTAACCGCAGACCACCAGCGTGCGCATCAGCCGGTGGATGGTGGGCAGCGGCAGCCCGCTGCTGACGGAGAGCTCGCTCAGGCCGACCTCGCCACCGGCGTCGGCCATGCGTTCGAGCAGATCGAAGGCGCGCTCGAGGGACTGGACACCGCCGCTCGGCGCGGATGACTTGGCGGAGGCGTTTTGCGCTGGGGCGTCGCTGGCGCGGGACGTCGGCACGGCGCGGTCCTTTCGAGGCTGACAGGCAGTGATGCAGCCTACCCGGGTGTCGGTTGACTCCCTCGTGGCGCGTGGCTACGTTCTGCTGTGCGGAAGTATATTTCCATTAAGTGGAAACATCCAGAGATCGGGTACCCGCGGCGGAAGGGAGCGCGTACCCGCGGCGGAGGGTGGAGCGTGCTCTTGACGGCGGGAAGGCGGGAGTGAAGACTCCTTCAACAGAACGTTGAATTCTCTTGCGTGGAAGTGAACAGCGGTACCGGAAGACGACAGCGGCGGCGAGAGGGGTCCGGGTGTCCGAGGTCGGAGAGATCGAACTGATGCTGCGCTCGACGCGTGTCATCACTCCCGAGGGAACACGCGCCGCCTCGGTCGCGGTCGCCGGGGGCAGGATCACGGGCGTGCTCGCGTACGACGCCGAGGTGCCGTCCGGCGCCCGTCTGGAGGACTTCGGCGACGACGTCCTGCTTCCCGGCCTCGTCGACACCCACGTGCACGTCAACGATCCCGGCCGCACGGAGTGGGAGGGCTTCTGGACGGCGACGCGCGCCGCCGCGGCCGGCGGCATCACCACGATCGTCGACATGCCGCTCAACTCCCTTCCGCCGACGACGACGGTCGACCACCTCCGTACGAAACAGCACGTCGCGCGCTCCAGGGCGCACGTCGACGTCGGGTTCTGGGGCGGCGCGCTGCCCGACAACGTCAAGGACCTGCGCCCCCTGCACGACGCCGGCGTGTTCGGCTTCAAGGCATTCCTGTCGCCGTCCGGCGTGGAGGAGTTCCCGGAGCTCGACCAGGACGGGCTCGCCCGGTCCCTCGCCGAGATCTCGGGGTTCGGCGGCCTGCTGATCGTGCACGCCGAGGACCCGCACCACCTGGACGCGGCCCCTCACCAGGGTGGCAGGCGGTACGCGGACTTCCTCGCCTCACGCCCGCGCGACGCCGAGAACACCGCCATCGGGAACCTGATCGCGCAGGCCCGGCGCCTCGACGCACGCGTGCACGTACTGCACCTGTCGTCCTCCGACGCGCTGCCCCTGATCGCCGCGGCGAAGGCCGAGGGCGTCCGGCTCACCGTGGAGACCTGCCCGCACTACCTCACGCTCACCGCCGAGGAAGTCCCGGACGGCGCCTCCGAGTTCAAGTGCTGCCCGCCCATCCGTGAGGCCGCCAACCAGGACCTGCTGTGGCAGGCGCTGGCCGACGGCACGATCGACTGTGTCGTCACCGACCACTCGCCGTCGACGGCCGATCTGAAGACGGACGACTTCGCGACCGCCTGGGGCGGCATCTCCGGCCTGCAGCTGAGCCTGCCGGCCATCTGGACCGAGGCCCGCAGGCGTGGCCACGGCCTGGAGGACGTCGTCCGCTGGATGTCCACCCGTACGGCGCGGCTGGTCGGTCTCGGCCACCGCAAGGGGGCCATCCGGGCGGGCCACGACGCCGACTTCGCCGTCCTCGCGCCCGACGAGACGTTCACCGTCGACCCCGCCGCGCTGGAACACCGCAACCGGGTCACGGCCTATGCGGGCAAGACCCTCACCGGGGTCGTGAAGTCCACCTGGCTGCGCGGCGAACGCGTCATGTCCGAGGGCCGGTTCACCGAACCGGCCGGCGAACTCCTCTCTCGGCGCCCGTAAGCCCCGTAAGCCCCGTAAGCCCCGTAGCTCCTGTGGCCGTCCGCGGCCACGTGGGGTACCCGCACCCGCTGTACCGGCAACCCGCACCCGCACGTGCGCCCGCACCGGCCGACTCCCGAAAGGCAGACCTGATCATCGTGACGGCGATTCCCCGCTTCACCGGCGACGCGAACCCCTACGGCGGCGGCGACCCGTACGCCGACTACCGCACCGCCGAGTTCCCGTTCGCGCGGGACGCCGACCTGGCGGACCGGCGGCTCGGCGCGGGCGTCGTCGTCGCCGCCGACGAGTTCTTCGCCGAGCGGGAGAACCTCCTTGTCCCCGGGCGCGCCGAGTTCGACCCCGAGCGCTTCGGCCACAAGGGCAAGATCATGGACGGCTGGGAGACCCGGCGCCGGCGCGGCGTCTCGGCCGACCACCCGTGGCCGACGGAGGAGGACCACGACTGGGCGCTGGTCCGCCTCGGCGCGCCCGGCGTCATCCACGGCATCGTCGTCGACACGGCCCACTTCCGTGGCAACCACCCGCAGGCGGTGTCGGTCGAGGGCGTGTCGATGCCCGGCTCCCCGTCGCCGCTCGAACTGCTGGCGGACGACGTGAAGTGGACCACCCTCGTCCCGCGCACGGCGGTCGGCGGCCACGCGGCGAACGGATTCGCCGTCGACGTCGAACAGCGCTTCACGCACCTGCGCGTCAACCAGCACCCCGACGGCGGCATCGCGCGCCTGCGGGTCCACGGCGAGATCGTCCCCGACCCGGCGTGGCTCCGCGCGCTCGGCACCTTCGACGTCGTCGCCCTGGAGAACGGCGGCCGGGCCGAGGACGCCTCCGACCGCTTCTACTCGCCCGCCACCAACACAATCCAGCCGGGGCGCTCCCGCAGGATGGACGACGGCTGGGAGACGCGCCGCCGCCGTGACACCGGGCACGACTGGATCCGCTACCGGCTCGTCGCCCGGTCCGAGATCCGTGCCCTGGAGATCGACACGGCCTGTCTGAAGGGCAACAGCGCGGGCTGGGCGTCGGTGTCGGTGCGGGACGGCGAGGGCGGCGAGTGGAGGGAGATCCTCCCCCGTACCCGCCTCCAGCCCGACACCAACCATCGCTTCACCCT
Organism: Streptomyces sp. NPDC057950; assembly: GCF_042887295.1. Taxonomy (NCBI): domain Bacteria; kingdom Bacillati; phylum Actinomycetota; class Actinomycetes; order Kitasatosporales; family Streptomycetaceae; genus Streptomyces; species Streptomyces sp. NPDC057950. Next base: position 4,347 of record NZ_JBHVPP010000027.1, on the reverse strand, counting down.
CACCGCGCCCGCCGTCGGCACCCACGCGCGCGTGGACATCTTCCCGGACGGCGGCATCTCCCGGCTGCGGCTGTTCGGCTCGCTGACGCGGGAGGGGGCGGCTGGTCTGGAGGCCAGGTACCGGGCGCTAGGCGGCTGAGTCCCGGCCGCCCGACGCCGACGCGGGAGGAACGATCCGCGGCGTCCGGGGCCCGGGGTCCGGCGCTCGGCGTCCGGCGTCCGGCGTCCGACACCCGGGGTCCGGGGTCCGGCGCCCGACACCCGGCGTCCGACACCCGGGGTCCGGCGTTCGGCGTCCGGCGTTCGGCGTCCGGGTCGGCCCCGCCGTGCCGTGGGACCGGGGCCGGGGTGTCAGAGCTGGTCGTCGGTAGCGCCACGGGAACGGCTGCCCCCGAGCTGCCGCCAGTGCGTGCGGTACAGCACGTAGTAGAGCGCGGCGACCACGGAGACGGCCTGCAGGCCCAGACCGAGCGCCAGGAAGGAGTCCTCGCTCATGAGGCGTTTGGTCAAGAACGTGAAGTTCATGCCGAAGAACCCGGTCAGGAACGACAACGGCAAGAAGATCATCGAGACGACGGTGAGTCTGTTGATCACGAGGTTCTGCTGATCGGCGACGATCGACGCGTAACTGCCCGCCGCCCGCCGGGTCGCGTCCCGCAGCGACTCGATCTCCAGCAGCACCAGCTGCACCGTGTGCTCGTGCAAGGTGTTCATCGCCCGCCGCTCCTCAGGGATGCCGTGAGCGGTCATCCTCCGGCGGACGAGGATCTCCTGGACGACCGAGGCGTAGGGCAGGAACGAGCGGTGCAGGTGGGCCGCGCGCCGCCGCAGCCGGGCCAGCGCCTGGGCGTGCCGCGGCTGCCGCTCCTCGAACATCGCCTCCTCCAGGTCCTCGACCTCCAGGTGAGCCGCCGTGACGGCCCGGCGGAAGCTCTCCAGGACGCCCTGCAGGATCAGATAGAGCGCGGTGACCGAGTCGACGGGCCGGTCGTGCCGCAGCCGTTCGACGAAGGTGTCGATCAGCTCCACGGGCCCGCGATGGACCGTGATCACGTGTTCCTCGTCGGCGTGGATCTGGACGTGGACGATCCGGTCGCCGCAGACCACGGGGACGATGCCCGCGGCGGCGCCCTCGTGGAAGTCGGCGCGCGTGTGCTCGTCGTGTTCGCCGAGCCACTCCCAGATCTCGTCGTCCAGCCCGAGCCGACGCGACAGGGGCCGGTCGTCGTCAGATGGGGGCTCCTCGCCCAGATCGATGTCCACGATCACGAAACCGGAGGCCGTCAGACGCTCGCGGGCCCCCTGCAGGTCCGTGCGCACGACGACGCCCTCCGGCATCGACACCACCGATACGATCATCGTCCCTCACCGTGGATGACGTGTCCGATCGCGACGCAGGACGCCTCGGCATGTGCAAACTGCAATGTCGACCGCACACTACCGCCGAAGGCGCCGCGCGCGGCCGACCGGGGAATCTGTCGTGTCCCGGGAAAGGTGTAGCCCTCACGCGTTCCTGTCGGTACGGTGATCGTTCCCCCGTGCGAGCCGGTGCCGTCTCCACGCCCGCGCCCGCCCCGCTGGAGACCGCTCCCATGTCGACGATGGCCGTACCCGGCGCGCTCGCGCCCCGCCGCGCGTGGCTCACGGACCTGCCCCTGCTGCTCGTCGCGGCGGTGTGGGGAGCCAGTTATCTCGCGGCCAAGGATGTCACCACCGCCCGGACGGTGATCGCCGTACTGGTGCTGCGCTTCGCCGTCGCCCTGCCGGTGCTGGTGGCGGTGGCGTGGCGTTCCCTGCGCGCGCTGAGCGCCGCGCAATGGCGTGGGGCCGCGACGCTGGGCCTGATCCTGAGCGGGATCTTCCTGCTGGAGACCTACGGCGTCGTGCACACCTCGGCGACCAACGCGGGCCTCGTCATCAGCCTCACCATGATCTTCACGCCGCTCGCCGAGGCGGCCGTGACCCGTGTCCGGCCCGCCCGCTCCTTCCTCGCCGCGGCCGGAGTCTCCGTACTCGGCGTGGTCCTGCTGACCCAGAGCGGTGGCTTCACCCGCCCCTCGCCGGGCGATCTGCTGATGCTGCTCGCGGCCGCCGCCCGGACCGTGCACGTACTCGTCATGTCCCGCGGAAAGGCGGTCCGCGGCGCCGGCGCGCTGCCGCTGACCACGGTGCAACTGGGCACCGCGGTCCTCGTGTTCGCGCTGCTGTCGGTCGGCGCCGACGCCACGCCCTGGGCCACGGCCGCGGACTTCGGGGCGCGGGAGTGGGCCGGCCTGCTGTTCCTCGCGGTGTTCTGCACGCTCTTCGCCTTCTTCGTACAGATGTGGGCCGTGCGCCGGACCTCGCCGTCCCGGGTCGGTCTGCTGCTCGGCACCGAGCCGCTGTGGGCCGCCGCCACGGGCATCGCGCTCGGCGGCGAACGACTGGGCGCGGCGGGGCTGCTGGGCGGCGTTCTCGTGATCGCGGGGACCGTGTGGGGACGGCGGGCGGCAGGTTGACCTGCGGGAAACTCATCGGACGCGGCGGGAGAAATCTTGGCGGTGATATGCCAAGACGGAACCGTCGAGGACGCCGAGCCGTTCCATGAGGCCCCACCCTCCTGGAGCGGCCGGTCGCCCCGTGCACCGGGCCGAGAGCGCCCTGCGCCGGCGTGACGACGCCCAGTGCCTCCAGGGACCGATTCACCGCTCCCTTCGTCGCGAGACCCTCGGCCCATGGCCCCCGTCTTCGTCGCCCGCGGGGCGAGGCACGTCCGTCCGGAGTTCCGTGCCGGGGCGAGGAGGAACGAAAGTCCTCGCCTTTGCGACTTTGGTCGCAGATGGCGGGCGGAGGGAGGTAGCGGCAGATCCGACTGCGTAGATTTGTCGACCGTGAGTGCTGACCTGCCGCCGCGCATACCGGGGAACCTGTCCGCGCCGGGTCTGCCGGTGCCGCCCGCCCTGCTCCTGACCGGGCGGCGCTGGCTGCTGCCCTCGGCGGTGGCCGCCGAGCTCGATCCCGGACGGACCGGGAGGGGCGGGCGACCCCGGCGTACCGTGCGCGACTGGATCGTCGACTTCGGATGGTTTGCGCTGGCCGTCCTCATCGGAGCGCTCGCCGCGGACACGCTGACGGGAGACCCGAACGTCCCGCACGGTCTGGCCGTCGCCGACCAGTGGATCGGCGGGCTCGCCTGCGCCGCGGTCTGGCTGCGACGGCGCTGGCCGCTGGGGCTGGCCGTGGCGATGATCCCCGTCGGAATGGTGTCGAACACCGCGGGCGGCGCCGGGCTGGTCGCCCTTTTCACTCTGGCCGTGCACCGGCCCTTCCCGTACGTGGCCTGGATCGCCGGCAGCCAGCTCGCGCTGCTCCCCGCCTACTTCTGGCTGCGGCCCGACCCCGATCTGCCGTACCTCGCCGCGGTGCTGGTCACCGCGCTGCTGACCGCGGCGGTGGTCGGCTGGGGCATGTTCGTACGGTCCAAGCGGCAGCTCATGCTGAGCCTGCGGGACCGGGCGCGGCGGGCCGAGACGGAGGCCGCGCTGCGGGCCGAGCAGGCGCAGCAGTTGGCCCGGGAGGCCATCGCGCGCGAGATGCACGACGTGCTGGCGCACCGGCTGACGCTGCTGAGCGTGCACGCCGGGGCGCTCGAGTTCCGGCCGGACGCGCCGCGCGAGGAGGTCGCGCGGGCCGCCGGGGTGATCCGGGAGAGCGCGCACGAGGCGCTGCAGGACCTGCGGGAGATCATCGGCGTGCTGCGGGCGGGGGACGCCGACGACGCGGGGCGGCCGCAGCCGACGCTCGCGGCGCTCGACGCGTTGGCCGCGGAGTCGCGGGAGGCGGGTATGAAGGTGGTCCTCGATCTGGTCGTCGCCGACGACGCGGGCGTGCCGGCCTCCGTCGGCCGCACCGCGTACCGCATCGCCCAGGAGGGGCTGACCAACGCGCGCAAGCACGCGCCGGGCGCGGAGGTCACCGTCCGTGTCTCGGGTGGGTTCGGGGACGGTCTGACCGTGTCCGTGCGCAATCCGGCGCCGTCGGGGGAGGTGCCGCACGTGCCGGGGTCCGGGCAGGGGCTGATCGGACTGACCGAGCGTGCCGCCCTCGCGGGTGGGCGGTTGTCGCACGGGGTGGAGGGGGACGGGGGGTTCGAGGTGCGGGCGTGGTTGCCTTGGGGTGGATGAGGGGTGTCCCCGAGCGTGCGGGTGGTGGTGGGGCGGGGCCGTGCCGGTACGTCGAGCCCGTCGCCGCTGGATCAGGCGTGGGCCGGGTGGGGAGCCGTTGCTCGATCCGGGCGTAAGCGACGGGCTGCGACGTACCGGCACGGCCCCTCGCGTGCGTCGCCGGGTGCGGGTGCGGGTGCGGGTG
>NZ_JBHVPP010000026.1:0-148900 GCF_042887295.1 Streptomyces sp. NPDC057950 | reverse complement strand
GTCCCGGCCGGGACGGACCGCGCGGCGCGGCTCCGCACAGGTTCCTCGAGCTTGTGGTCTACGCGGCGGCGGCGTTGTCCCGCTCCAACGCCGTGCGCAGCCACTCGTCCGCGGAACCCGGCGTCGGCTCCGGCGCGCCACCGGGCGGCGTGAGCACCACGGCCGTCAGTTCCCAGTACCGGTCCAGACGCGGATCGGCGGCGAGCCGCAGGGCCAGCAGGCGCCGGAACTCCCGGCTGTCGGGGCTGTCGTAGACGCTCGCGTACGCCGCCACATAGGCGTCCAGCGCCTCACCCGGGTGCGGGTCCCGTGCCCGCCGCAGCGGGGAGCCCGCGAGTTCGTACGCCTCGGAGAGACCCGCGTACAGCGCGGCGGCCCCGTGGGCCCCGCCCACACGGTGCACCTCTGGCTGGGGCCGCCGGCCGCCCGGGCAGGGACCCGTCGTCATCGCATGCAGCCGGGCGAAGGCGAGCACCTGCGCCGGGTCCGGCTCATCGGGCGGCTGGGGAACGGCCTCCTCCAAGAACGCCGACGTCGCCCGGGCGGGCATTCGCGGGGGCAGCCAGGCACGCCAGAACCGGGCCAGCGGCGCCGTGCTCGGCGGGACGTTCACCGCGCCGATCAGCCGCAGCCGGTCGGCCCGCTCAGCCGGCGGGCACTCCCGCACCAGCCGCAGCGCGGCCTCCCGCCAGCGCAACGCCCGTACCTCACTGCCCAGTTCACGCAGACGGCCCGCGACGGCGTCCTCCAGCACCCGGCCCGCCGCGCCCTCGTCCTCGAGGACCCGGCGCACCTCGGGCAGCGGCAGGCCCAGAGTCCGCAGGGAGCGGATCAGCCGCAGTCGCTCCAACGCCTCGGCGCCGTAGCGGCGATGCCCGCCGCCGCTACGGGACGCCTCGGGCAGCAGACCGCGGTCGGAGTAGAAGCGGACGGTCTTCACGGTGGCTCCCGCGCGTTCGGCGAGCTCACCGATGCTCCACACAGCCTCGTGCGACGACAGTTGAACCTCCCTCTGCGGGAGTTCCTACGGTACTGGCGCAGGCGGCCCGGGGCTACGTCCGGGCCCGCGGACCTGGACGCACGCGACCGGCGTGACGTCAGGTGTCGGACCCGAGGAGAGAGTCATGACCGTGTTCATCATGGTGGCGGGCGTGTTCACCGGCGCCGGTGTGTGGCAGGAGACAACCGCGCGACTGACGGAGGCGGGCGGCGAGGTGCACGCGGTCCCGCTCACCGGAGTCGACGCGGGCCACCCCGCCGCGTCCGGCCCCGTCGGTCTGGAGACGCACATCGCGGACGTGATCGCGGTGATCGACGCGGTGGGCCCGGCACCCGGACGTGAGATCGTGCTCGTCGGCCACGACTACGGCATCCATCCGGTGCTCGGTGCCGCCGACCGACGGCCCCAGCACGTCGCCCGCGTCGTGTACCTGGACTGCGGAATGCCACAGAACGGCGTTCCTGCCCTGGCCGCCGTACCGGACCGCGCCCTGCGCGCACAGCTGTCCGACTCGGACCATAGCGACGCCCTCGAAGGCGAGTTGGCTCCGCCCTCCGGTGACGAGTGGCGACGGTGGGGCAGTACGGCCGGCCTGTCCGTATGGGCACTGGAGCGGCTCACGGCCCTTGCCGCGCCGCAACCGCTGGGCACCCTGCTGCAGCCGCTGCGGCTGACCGGAGCGGCGGCCGCGGTGCCCGCCACCGGAGTGCTGTGCACCCGTAACGGTGTCGGCGTCGACCTGCTGCAACAACGCGTCGATCTCGGCGACCCCGCGATGGCGCCCCTGACCGACCCCCGGGTCACCTTCTTCGAACTGCCCACCGGCCACTGGCCGATGCTGTCCTGCCCCTCCGCACTTGCGGACGTGCTGCTGCTTGCTGCGACCGGCGAGGGACGCCGCCTGCGACCGGCCGACGCCGCTGCGACGCCCGTCCATCTGCGGCCGTTCCCGCTGGAGGTGCGCGAAGTGCCGCGCGACCGCAAGGGACATGTCGACCTGTACGTCCCCGACGCCAAGGGCCCGCTACCGGCCGTGGTCCTCGTGCATGGCGGTCCGGTGCCCGCCGGGGGCCGGCCGACCCCGCGCGACTGGCCGACGCTGGTGGGACACGCCCGCCTGGCGGCCGCCGAGGGTGTGATCGGCGTGACCCTCGACCACCGGCTGCACGATGTCGGCGACTTCGAGAACGCCGCCGCGGACGTCACCGCCGCCGTGGAACTGGTGCGGTCCGATCCCCGGGTGGACGCCGACCGGATCGCGCTGTGGTTCTTCTCCAGCGGCGGCCTGCTCAGCGCGGACTGGCTGAGGCACCCCCCTGCCTGGCTGCGCTGCCTGGCCGCCTCGTACCCGATCCTGGCGCCACCGTCCAACTGGGGGTTGTCCGGCAGCCGGTTCCATCCGGTACGGGCGGTCACGCGAGCCGGCGCCCTGCCCGTCGTCCTGCTCCGCGCGGGGCGAGAGACTCCCGAGGTCGCGGCCACCGTGGAGGCGTTCGTGACCGCAGCCGAGGACCGCGGGACACACCTGGAACTGGTCGACGTGCCGAACGGCCACCACGGCTTCGAGACCCGCGACCCGTCCGACGAGACGCGCCTCGCCCTGCGCCACGCGATGCGCTCGGTGGTGAACCGCCTTACCGGAGGAGGCCGCACCGTAAGCGTGTCTCGCGTGTGAGGTGCCGGCCGCGGTGCGGGCGGCCTGGAACACGATCCAGGCATGGAGGAGGTGGGGTGCGTCGGCCCCGCAGCGGGCAGCGGGGCGGAGCGCCTCGGTGAGTTCCGGATCGTCGGCGCCGCGCCGCGCCGCGCCGGCAACCCGTATCTCCGGTCTCGCCCGGTCATCAGACACATCGGATGTATTTGAGTTTGGTCTCTTGACATGCTCTCGCCTGAACGCCCACTGTGTGCTTCGCCAACTCGTGCATTTTTCCGCTCACTTACCCGCATGCGTTGCGTGTCGCGCGCATTAGGAGCGATCATGCTGCCACGGCATCACATATCTCGGCGTCAGAGAATGATCCGATCATTAACTGGAGTAGCTGCCGTGTTTCTCACGGCCGGGCTCCTTGTCCCCACAGCTGCGCGGTCGGCCTCGGCCGCGGCCGCCACCACGACCACGGCCTGGCAGAACGGCAGTTTCCACGTGGACACACCGAATGTGGTCCGCCGGTCCGACATCGTGCTCGGCAAGCCGAACTCGGCTGGTGCGCAGTCGCTGCCCCTGGGCAACGGTTCGCTCGGCACCGCGGTGTGGGCGGCCAACGGATTCACCGCGCAGCTCAACCGCTCCGACACGCTGCCGGGCCGCAAGTCACCCGGGCAGGTGAACATTCCCGGCCTGTCGAAGCTGACCGGCGCCGCGGATTTCAAGGGCTACCTCGACCTGTACACCGGGGTGCTGAACGAGTCCGGCGGCGGCATGACGCTCAAGGCGTGGGTGTCGGCCACGAAGGACGAGCTGGTGGTGGACGTCACCGGCGCCGATCCCAGCGCCGCCCAGTCCGCCTCGATCAGTCTGTGGTCCGGGCGCAGCCCACAGGCGGCGGCCTCGGGAGCGATCGGCACGCTGGCCGAGACGTGGGTGGACAATCAGGAAGCCGGCAGTTCCGGGCGGACCTTCGGATCGCTGGCCGCACTGAGTGCGGGTGGCCGGAGCGTCTCGGCGCAGGTCGTCAACAGCGCGCAGGTGAAAGTGAACTTCACGCCGAACGCCGACGGGTCCTTCCGGGTGATCGCGGGCGCACCCACCTGGACCGGTGGCAGCGCCGGCAGCACCGCCTCCGCGCTGCTGGGCTCGGACGCCGGCGCCGCCGAATCCTCCCTGCTGTCCACCCAGCAGTCCTGGTGGGCGAACTACTGGGCGAACAGCGGAATGCTGGAGGCGAACTCTTCCGACGGCCAGGCCCAGTACATGGAGTCGCTGCGCACGATCTACCTGTTCATGGAGGCCGCGTCCATGCGGGGCGCCATCCCCGGCAGCCAGGCCGGGGTCGCCGACATGTTCAACTTCGGCCAGGACCATCAGAACTGGACGCCGTCGGCGACGTGGCTGTGGAATCTGCGCACGCAGATCTCGGCGAACATGAGCAGTGCCAACTTCGCCCTCAACATCCCGATCTTCAACCTGTACCAGGACAATCTGCCGGCCATCGAGGCATGGACGAAGCAGCAGATGGGCGGCCTGGCGGGGGCCTGCGTGCCGGAGGTCATGCGGTTCAACGGCAACGGCGGCGACCCGTCGCCCGGCGCCAACGCGGCCTGCAGCCGGCCCGGGAGCCCCAATTGGAACGCCCTCGACGTCACCTCCGGCGCGGAGATCAGTCTCTACGTGTGGCAGCAGTACCAGGACACCGGCGACTTGAACTTCCTGCGCACGTACTACCCGCTGATGCGGGACTCGGCGACCTTCCTGCTGGCCTACCAGAAAGTGGGATCCGACGGAAAGCTGCACGCGGTGGCGAACGCGCACGAGACACAGTGGGCGGTGCAGGACCCCACCACCGACCTGGCCGCCGATGCCGCGCTGTTCCCCGCCGTGGTCAGCGCCGCGAAACTGCTGAACACCGACACCTCCCTGCAGTCGCAACTCACCACGGCCCTCAGCCAGATCCCACCGTGGGCCCGCACCGACTACGGTCACACCCAGGTCCTGCCGCCGTCGGCGGATTCCTCCAGCAACGACGTCATCGCCTGGTCCTACCAGCCGACCGCGACGGTCAGGAACGGCGAGAACATCGACCTGGAGCCGGTGTGGCCGTACAACCTGATCACGGACGACCCTGGCGCGCCGCACGACCTCGCGGTGCGCACCTACAACCACCGGGTGTTCTACGGCGCGGGCAACGACTGGAACATGGACGCGATCGATGCGGCCCGCCTCGGCATGGCCAGTGAGGTCGCTTCCCGGCTGGTCGCCATCACACAGGCCCACCAGGTGTACATCAACGGCCTGTCCGACCTGGGCAGCACCGTCGGTACCGAGGGCTACATCGAGCAGGCCGCCGGAGTGGCCACCGCGCTCGACGAGGCACTGGTGCAGGACTACGACGGCACCCTCCGGGTCCCCCCGGCGTGGCCGGCCGGCTGGGACGTCAGCGGCACCGTCGCGGTACAGGGCAACACCAAGGTGAACGTGCAGGTGCAGGGCGGCAGCCCCGTCACCGTGGCCATCCAGGCCGGTTCGTCACAGACGATGAAGGTCCGCAACCCCTGGCCCGGCAAGGCGGTTCAGGTCGTCAACGGCTCCGGCAACGCGGTGGTGGTCCCCTCCACCACCGCCGGTACCTTCAACGTGCCGGTCGTCTCCGGCCAGTCCTACCTGGTCGAGCAGGTCGCCGCCCCCACCACGGCGCTGCCCTACGCACAGGTCTCCGGGTCCCCGGCGACCACCGCCAGACACCTGGGCACCGTTCAGATCGGCATCGACGGCGGTGGCGGCACACCGGGCAACGGCACTGTGGTCTCCTTCAAAGCGCACGCCAACGGCGACTACGTCACCGCCGACAACGCCGGCGCCGACCCACTGATCGCCAACCGCACCGCCATCGGCCCCTGGGAGCAGTTCGACCTGATCGACCAGGGCAACGGCGCCATCGCGCTCCGCGCTCACGCCAACAACAAGTACGTCAGCGCAGACAACGCCGGCGCCGACCCGCTGCTGGCCAAGGTGAACACGGTGGGCACCTGGGAGCAGTTCGAGGTCATCCACAACGGCGACGGCAGTGTCAGCCTCAAGTCCATGGTCAACGGCGACTACGTCACCGCCGAGAACGCCGGCGTCGATCCGCTGATCGCCAACCGAACGGCGATCGGGCCCTGGGAGGAATTCGACCTGATCAACTGACGGCGGCGCATGCCCGCCGCGCAGGCGACCCGGTGAGCGCGGCGACGCCGCCCGGTTCATGCGCGGGGACGACTGTTGTGGAAGCGCGCTTTCGCCGAGCGGCCCGGTGCCGGCCGAGTGCCGGCCGGGTGTCCGTCGAACAGCCCTCGCGGTGCTCGCTTGATCGCCTCCACCGAACCGCGGCGATCTCGCCCATACCGGCCTCCGGCCGCGGCCATGCGGCCCAAGGAGGGTGGTGCGTTGGCGTCAGCCGGCGCACCACCGAGCAGTGTCCGGCGGGGTGGTGGTGCCCGCCCTGACACCCAGCCGGGTGCCTTCAGGCGGCCCAAGGAATTCGTACGTACCGGTGAGCAGGAGACTGTCCGTTCCGGGACGCCGTCCGACACCACGCACGGTGAGGAGCATGCCGGGACCATGAGTGGAGCCGGCATGCTCCTCCGCCACGGTCGACGAGCGACCTGGTGCACGACATCAGCGCGCCGCTGGAGCTGGAGAGTGAAGACGCTGTGGGCGCCCGAGCCTAGAGTCGGGTGCATGGCACTCTCACGTGAAGAACGCGAAGCCTTCCTGGCGCAGCCGCACGTCGCCGCGCTGGGTGTCACCGCCGGTCCCAGCCGCGGGCCGCTACTGGTACCGATCTGGTACGGCTACCGTCCCGGCGGCATGCCGTGGATCCTCACCGGCGCGAACTCGCGCAAACTGAACCTGATCAAAGCCAGCGGCCGGTTCAGCCTCCTCGTGGAGCGCAGCGAACCGACCCCTCGGTACGTGTCCGTCGAAGGTCCCGTTACGGATGTCGCCGAACCCGGCCCCACCGCCCACCGTGACCTCGCCGCCCGGTACCTCCGCGGCGAGGCCCTGGACCGATACACGGTATGGGCCGAGGCCGAACTCGCTGACCACGTCGTGGTCCGGATGCGGCCGCAGCACTGGACCGGCGCCGACCTGGGCACGATCGCCTGACACCGCCGAAGGCGTGGTCGCGGACCCGGGGTGCGTGTGGTCACCTTCGGTCGTCCGGGGGAGGGGATCAGTCGTCCGTGCTCGTGGGTGCCTGTGGCAAGGTGGTGAATCTCCGCCAGACCGGGGCACAGTAGTCGACGCCGAGGAAGCTCTGGAAGTCCCAGTAGACGCCGCCTTCGAGACGGCCGTAGGCATCGCCAGGGCGGGCGGGGCTGTTGAGAGGGTCGTGCTCGTCCTCCCAGTCGATGTCCTTGTACCCGGGGTCGTGGATGCTGTAGTGGGTGAGGTAGGCGCGGGCGTGCTCGATGTCCAGGTCCAGAGCCGGGAACTGGGCCAGCAGGAGGTCGGGGCGCCCCTGGCACGGAAGGTCGTCGAAGAAGGCGCCGATGATGCCGGTCTCCTGCTGGAACTGGTCGATCGCCGTGCCGTGGTGGAACAGCTCGCAGCCCCAGAAGTCGTCGTCGTAGATGAAGACCAGCAGCCCGGGGCAGTCGTAGGCGCGCGAGACGTGGAGCTGGGCGCGTCGGCGCAGGTCCCACTCCCAACCCCGGGTCCATTCCAGCACGGTCCAGTCGCCGCGCCGCTCGTGCAGGGCGTAGGAGTCGCGGTTGACGTCGTTGACGTCCTCGCGGTTGAGCGTGTGCTCCTCGCCGTGCCAGAACTCCTCCAGCGCGGCGTACACCTGCTCGTGGCCGACGCCGTAGAACAGGTTGGTGCGCCGGAATGTACCCATGTGTGCCCCCAAGGCATGTGATCGCCGAACGGCGGCAGGCGCTCCCGCCCGGCAGTGTCGCAGCCGCCCCGTCGCGAGGGTCCCCGGCCGTTTCGACGGGGCGCCGGAGGCTACGTTAACTCCCCTTCCGTTCACGTCGGTTCGGAGGTGTTCGACCGCCCGCTCGGCCTTGCGTCAGCTCACCGCGTCCTCGGCACGGATCAGGTGGCACGCGCCCTGGCACCGTTGATCAGGCTCCATCCGTAATCACCACCGATGAACCCGCCCCCGATCTCGTTGATCTCGGTCTTCCCGTCGTCAGTGACGCCGATGAGGAGCACGTCACCGCCGCAGCGCTGCGCGGCGACGCCGTGCATGCCGCTGCCGTACGTGAGGGGATGCCATCCGCCGCCGTTGTACCCGCCCCATGCCACCTCGGTGTTCTGGTAGGCCGCGTCGCCGAAGACACCGAAGAACGCGAACTCCTGGTACGAGGTGGGGGCTACGGAGATGTCCGTGAGCACCCCCTGATTCGTGAACATCTGGGCCCAGGGCGACCAGCCGGACCCGGGGCTGGTGGCGTTGACGGTGGCCTGCCGGCGGTGGAACGGGGTGCCGTTGAAGTTGAACCCGTCGACCTCGATCGTCCCGTCCGCGTGGGTTCCCGCGACGATCTTGTTCAGGAGGCCGTCCATCTGCTGCCAGCCGTTCCAGTTGTCGACCGAGGGCTGCAGTTGGGAGCGGGTGAAGATCGAGCCGGCGGAGTTGGTGCCGAAGATCTGGAGGGTTCCGTTCTGGTTGCGCGCCACGGAGATCGAGTTGAGGATGCCGTCCATGTTCCTCCATGCCGACCACCCGCTCGATCCCGGACTCGTCTGCGCACGCGAGTGGATCAGCCCGTTCCGGTCCAGGGCGAACAGTTCGATCCGCCCGTCGGCGTTGGTCGCCGCCGCTACGGACGTCAGTGGGGCGGGGGTGTCGTAGTCGGCGGTCCAGTCCGGGGCCGGCTGCCCGGGGACGATGTGGGTGGTGTGCAGGCCGCCTTGCGCGTCGACGGCGAACGCCTGCACCCCCTTCGTGGCGTCCGTCTCGTCCTGGGAGGCCATGGCGACCGAGGAACCGGGGGTGGGGGTGACCGTGGGAAGGCCGTTGCCGGGACGCACCGCGTCGTCGAGCTGACGGTGGGTGTAGTACACCTTGCCGCTGTTGACCGAGGTCACGTCGCACAAGCCGTCGCCGTTGACGTCGCGGAACCGGAGGTCGGCGATGCGCTCGTTCGACTGGTTGAGGTAGACCCAGTGCTGGTCGCCGGCACTGGTGGCGTACCACCAGGTCAAGCCCGTGGTCATGAAGGGGTCGGTGATGCCGTCGCCGTCGAAGTCGCACGTGCGCTGGTTGTCCCGGTTCGCCCCGAGGATGTTCCCGCCATTGTCGTGCAGACCGGTCTCGGTCTGGTCCAGCGCACCGTTGGTGAACGTGGTGGACCACCTGACGGTGTGGGCGAAGACGTTGTTCTCGACGTCGAAACCGTCCGAGGGCGTGCCGCGCAGTTTGATCTCGGTCGAGTTCGTGGAGGGGAAGGAGTTGTAGGCGATGTCGGCGTACTCGCCCGCCGGCCCGCACTGGTAGTTGGAGCAGTCCCCGCGGCCGTGCATGTCGATGAGGTGCTCGTAGTGGTCCCATCCCAGCAGCGAGAAGCCGAGTCCGGGTGACTCCATGAGGTTGCGGTACACGAGGTACCCGGTGCCGGGCCGGCCGTCGCCGGTGACCGAGTGGCGATTGGCCTGGAACTCGTTCTTCTCGATCAGCGCGTAGGCGCCGTTGTTCAGGGCCACCCCGTAGCCGGCGCCGTGGTGGCTGCCGAACGCGTCCTCGATGCCGTCCATGGTGGGGTGCTGGTTGTCATGGATGTAGTCGTCGTGCACCCACACCGTGTCGGCGTTGGCGCGGTTGATCCGGTTGCCCGGATCCTGCACGTTGATCGCCGCACCGCGCCACCGGGCGAACTCGTCGTGGTCGATCTCCACGTTCTGGCTGGACCAGATGTCGATACCGTTGGCGTCCGTGGTACCCACCGACGCTCCGGGGTCCATCGGCTCCCCGCCGTCGAACCTGATCCCGCTGATCCGCACGTTGTCCGAGGTCCCGCCGTTGCTGTCCCCGATGGTGAGCAGCGTGCGCGGGAACGTCGTCGTGAAGATGCGCGGCCCTTTCGCGACGACCGTGCGGTCGCCGATGATCCGAACCCCCGGCGCTACCGGTATGGCCGACAGGCCGCTCAGGTCCAGATTGACGCTCCCCGCGATCACCACCGTCGCGTCGGGGGTACCGATCGCCTGGACGAACTGGTTCTGCTGGTCGTTGGAAGTGATGCTGAAGTTCTGCGAGTTCGCCGCGCGGTCGGCGGCCCCTGCGGGCACGCTCGCCGACGCGGTGCCCCCGGACACGGCCAGCGAGGCCACCATGGCCCCGACGACTGCGAACAGCCGGCTCTTTCTCGAAATGTTCATCCCTGTCCCGGTTCTCGGCCCATGTGCTGATTCGGTGGAGCCGACCTGTTCGAGGCCGCGCACCCTCAAAAGTGCGCTGCCTGTGCAGCCCCGCGTGACCACCTGAGGGTTGGGCGTTCCACTCCGTTCCGCGCCGTTCCACGCGGCCGTCAGGCCGTCGCGATCCGCGGTGAACGCGGCCGCTTGCCGGTGGGGCGAGGGTGCGCCCGGTGCGGGAAGCGGCGCGGGAGACGGACAGTCCGGGGCTGATGATGACCGAGGCGCCGATGGGGGCCGCGTCGGGCCTTCGTGGCTTGCTCATCGTCAGCGGACGTACGTCACCGTCTCGCTGAGCGGTGCCCGGCCTGTGCGGGGGGAACGCGTCGTGGTGTCCTCGAATCCGACCGACATGCCGCAGAAGAGGATGAGCTCGTCCGGGGGCGACAGGACCTCCGCGACGGTCGTCCGGTATTTCGCCCAGGCCATCTGTGTGCAGCTGTGCAGTCCTTCGGCGCGGAGCAGCAGCATCACGGTCTGCAGATACATGCCGACGTCGGACCATTGGGGTCGGCCCATGTCACGGTCGATGTAGCAGAACAGCGCGACGGGCGCACCGAAGCAGTCCCAGTTGGCGGCCGCGGCCCTCTGGCGCGCCTGCAGGTCCTCGCGCGGGATGCCGAGTGCGCCGTAGCGCTGCTCGCCGAAGGCGGACCGGCGCTCGTGGTAGGGGGACTCCAGCGTCGGCGGGTACTGCTCGTACTCCGGTTCGTCCCAGGGGTCGCCCGAGGCCACCCGTTCGCCGGCGCGCTTCTTGAGCTCGGCCAGCGGCTCGCCGGTCAGCACGTAGAGGTGCCACGGTTGAAGGTTCGACGCCGACGGCGCCCAGGCCGCTGCGCGCAGAACTCGCTCCAGTACCTCGCCGGGCACGTGCCTGTCGGTGAATGCGCGCATTGCCTGACGGGTCACCACGGCCTCATAGACGTCCACGGCTTCCCACCTCCGTCCGCTCTCACTTCATCGACCACGGAAGGGAGCGAAATGTGACAAGCCGGCGCTCGTTCCGGTACGACAGGCATGCCGGAAACCGTCCGCGCGGGAGGTCGGTGGTAGGTGTCTTGCGAGGGCCTCGCCGGCCGGGCCGTACCGTCGGTGTGCGGGAGGGTGGGTTCGGCGGCGGGCGGAACACGGGGCTGGTGGGTCGCGCGGTGGTCCCGGGGCGACGCGCGGCCTACGGGGCCTTCGCGGCGCCTCCGGAGCAGGGCGTCGGCGCATCCCGTACCGCGAACCGCGGAACCGGCCGACGTACCCCCCGTATGCTAAGATAACACGAAGGTTCGTTTTTTTCCGCATAGGATGGATCCATGCCCAAGGTCACGCAGGAGTACATGGACGCCCGCCGCGCGCAGATCCTGGACGCGGCGCGCCGGTGCTTCCTGCGCGACGGATTCCATTCGACATCCATGCAGGATCTCTTCGCGGAGTCGGGCCTCTCGGCCGGCGCGGTGTACCGGCATTTCGCCAGCAAGAACGAGATGATCACGGCGATCGTCGAGGAGAACATGCGTGACGTCCTGGCGATGGTCAACAGCGTCGCCAGGAACCGCCCGAGCAGTTCGATCGGGGACCTCATCGCCGATGTCCTCGACATCGTGAAGACGAAGACCGCTGAGCAGAACATCGCCGGGCTGTCCGTGCTGGCCTGGTCCGAATCGCTGCGGAACCCCTCGCTGGCCGAGCAGTTCGACGACCTGCTGACGCAGATGCGATCCGCTCTGACCGATGTCATCCGCGAGAACCAGCAGAGCGGCAGACTCACGCGCGCGGCGTCTCCGGAAGCGATTGCCGCCACATTGATGTGCATGCTGCCCGGCTACATTCTCCAGTTGACGATGGGGGACTCCCAGTCTCTGGAGGACGTTCCGGACGCCTTGCGGGCTCTCTGGCCGGATCCGGCGACGTCCTGAGCCGTCGAGCCACGAGTGGTTCCACGGATCTGCCGGAGCGACCGTCCAGCCGACCTTCCCCATGCTCGGATCGTCAGGGAACCGAGCTTCGACGGGTTCACCACCAGCACTGCGTCAGCGTGGTGCGCGCTCCGACGTTCACCGTGAGGACCACGGCACGGTGTCCTCGCGACAGGCCCGGCTGACGAGCCGGGGCGCGCCGGCCGGGGACTGACCGAGGGTCTCGGCGATCTGCCGGTACGGGTAGTCGAATGCTTCCCGGGGCACGTACGCCGCCCGCTGGGCCGGCGTGAGTCGTTCCATGGGTGGCGCGACCTCACGCGTGAACGTGACGGTGAACGACTGCCTCATTCATGGGCGGGGTGCCGGGCGTGCGAGTGCGGACGGTTCGCGAGTGTGGACGGCAAGGCCGCCGGGGTTCCGTTTCCGGCCGGGGAATCCGCGCTCCTGTCGTCGTCGGCGAGATCTTCTGCGAGCCCCTTGTTCGCGACGGCGGAGTCTCGGCGGCCGAAGGTGACGGCTGCCAGCCCCAGAGTGCTCCACAGCACGAGAACGGCGATGTGGCCTGCGGATCCGGCGCCGTGAAAATAGGCCGTGCTGCGCAGAAGATTCGCGCCGGCGCCCGGCGGCAGCCACTGGCCGATGTCGCCCACGGCCTTGGGCAGCAGTTCCGGCGCGGACGTGATGCCGGAGAACGGGTTCCCCACGAAGACCATGAGCGCCGCGCTGAGCCCGATCCCGGCAGGACCGATGAGGGTGATCAGGCCGACGCTGGTCGCGCTGATGGCGAGCATGGTGAGGGACAGAGCCCCCCAGGTGGCCACATGCTCGTGCGGCAGGGCACCGAGGAGACCCTCGGCGACCAGATAGGCGGCGAGGCTCGTGGCGGCGCACGCGGCGAACAGGTCGACGAGTCGGCGCCACACCGACATCTGGGCACCCGACGTCGCGATGAGAGCCGCGATCAGAATGCTGCATATCGTGAGAGGAAGAAGCGCCGAGTTGAAGACCACACCCCGGGGGTCGTCGGCAGCGGTGGGCACGACATCCACCGTTCGGAAACCGACCTTGGGCGCCGGCTTGGCCAGGCTCTTCCCCACAGTGGACCTGTGGGACGTGCCGACAGGCGGTGTGGCAGTCTTCGCGGGCAACTTGGCCGCGTGGGCGGCGAGTTGCTGGCCCGTCGCGGTGAGCAGCTGAGCCACGGTCGTACTCGCCGCAGTGGCCTCCAGTACTGTGACGTGGCCGGCGGTGACGACGAAGGCGCCGTAGATCTCACGGTTCTTGATCGCGGACCGCGCCGATGCCTGGGTGGGGTAGAGGTGGAAGTCGAATCCGCCCGGCTTGCTGTGCGCCAGGCCCTCGACCGCCTTCTGGCCGGCCGTGCTCGTGCCGACCACACCCACGGGCAGATCACGGGGCGCGATGCGCGATGCGGGCCATGCGTATGCCATCACGGCCAGCGAGATCACCAGCGGCAATGCCACGGTCACGATGACGGTCCGGCGCCATGAGGGCGGTCCCGCCGACAGTTTCTTCACGATCCTACCCCTAAAAAGACGAACGATCATTTTCTTAAGCCTCAAGTCTGCCGTCGTCACTGACGCACGTCAATGCGAACATTCGTTTTTCTTGGGAGGGGGGGAGATCCTTCGGCGCCGCCGGGCGCCTTCAGGATTGCCGTGCCCGCGGTGGGTCGCCGTCTCGGCGTCCCAGCGTCCCGGCGGCCACGGCCTGTGATCGCGGACGCCGTGGTCCAGGCTGGGCTGTGCTGGGGCGGGCCGGGCCGGGGCGCGGAAAGTGGCCCGCCTCGGGGGCAGCCGAGGGGCCACGGAGCCGGGGCGCCTACGCCCGGCCTACGTCGTACGGCTCTGCCCGGCCCACGTCGTACGGCTCTGCCCGGCCCACGTCGTACGGCTCTGCCCGGCCCACGTCGTACGGCTCTGCCCGGCCCACGTCGTACGGCTACTCCCGGCCCACGTCCTACAGATCACGGTGCTTGTTCCGCTGTCGCATCGGGGGTTGCCGAAACGGTTCGGGCGTGGTCGTCGGAGTCGCGCACGCGTTGAGGGCGGGCTGGTCGTCGGCGGTGTTGAACCAGCAGGATCCATCCGGCGATGCTGACCAGTCCGGGGCTGATCGTCCGGTAGAGGAGGTCGGCGGCTGTGGCGGCGCTGACGGGTACCCCACCGTGGTGCAGGGTGAGGACCAGGGCCGCGTCGAGAACGCCGATCCCCGCGGGCAGCAACGGCAGCGCTGACGCGGCCGTCATCCCGGCGATGTAGGCGAACAGCGCCGTGCTCAACGAGGGTGATGCGCCGACCGCACGGCACACGGCGAGCAGGCACACGAAATCTCCGCCCCAGTTGAGGAGGGCCAGACCGAGCCCCCGTGCCCAGAACCGGGCCGGGGGACGCATGGCAGCCAGTTCGTCGAGGAGCCGGTCGGCCGACGTCTGCTCCACGACACCGCGGCGCAGCCTGCGCAGCAGGTGAAAAAGAGCACGGAGGGGCCGACGCAGCACGGCGGGGTGGTGGAGCAACGCGAGCACGGCGCTGGTGAGGGTACAGATCGCCCCGACCTGGACGGCGACCCAGAGGAGTCGAGAGCTGTCCCCCGCGAGGACGCTGCCGGCACCGGCGAGCAAGGCGAACGCGATGGTGCTCAGAACACCGGTCACCGCGTGAGCGAAGCCGATCTGGGACGCGCTGGCGCCCCAGGAACGCATGCGGCGCGTCCGGTAGGTGAGCGAGAGCAGACTACCGCCGGGCAAGGTCGCGCCCACTGCGTTGCCGGCGAACACGGTGGCGGTGGCGGAACCGAGCCGGACGCGCAGTCCGCCGGTACCGAGCGCGTGCCGTTGAAGGCGGGCGAACATCATCATGGAAACCATCTCACCGGCGACGGCCGGAATGAGCCATGTCAATTGAGCATGGGCCAACTGCCCTGCCGCCCGGCGCGCGTAGGGCGCGATCACCACCGATTCGGCGATCACCACCACCACGACGACGCCTGCCATCACCGCGCTGCGCCGACGCAGGAGCAGCACGGGCGTGAACCGCTTGGTCCGGTGAGCCCGCTCCGGACCGCTCGTCGCGTCCGTGCCCCGATCGCGTTCCCCGCCGGTCCCGGTCCCGGCCTCGTGCGCCTCGTGCGAACCACTCAGGCTCATCGCGGCAACGGCCAGTGCGGCAGGATGCGGAACGAGCCTTCCAGGTGCACCTGACACCGTGTGTGCTCCGGCACCATCAGGTCCCAAAGCCCCGCGAGGAAATGCACGTCGAGGCTGGCGACCGCGGTACGACCCCGTTCCTTGCCGACCGAACACGTTGATGGGTTGGCGATGTTGAGACGCGCCAGGGGAGTGACGTCGGTGATGCCGTTGACCGTGAGTACGGCGACAGGGGCCTGGGGGGTGATGCTTTGATGAGAGGGGCGGTTGCGGACCAGCCGTAGCTCTCCCGCGGATTGGGCGAGTTGACGCCCTATGTCTGTCCGGCGCGACCAGGAGTGCCAGGAACGGCGCTCTTCGACGCTGTCCGATATCCGGAAGCGCACCACGCCCTCTGCCGGTCTTCTGCCGCCACGGCTGACGAGGAAGGCTTCTACGAAGTGCAGTGGCAGACGCGAGGAGGCGTGGCCGCGACGCCGGCTGCACAGCCAGCCGTCGGCCTTGCCGTCACCGCTGTCTGATGACCTCTGCCCGGCACTTGGGTGGTCCCCGTCGCCCGGAGGTGGGGGAGGAGGGGGAAAGATCATGGTGGACTACCTAGGGGGAAGCTTCGGCTGTGGAGTTGAGCGGTCTGCCCAGGTCGGCTCGGGAGTGTTCCGGGCGATCGGCAGGGGTGACCGGGCCGGGTCTTCGGCCTGACGGCGTGTTCGCCGGCGGTGCGGACGAGGCCGACGACCGCGCCCGGAAGCGGGATGAGGAACGTAGGCGTTGACGAAGCCGCGGAGCCGTCGCGGCGCGTCGGTCTGCTCGCTCCACCAGCCTCCTTGCTCGACATCGGCGACGGTGTCGTGGATGCCCGCGCGGGGAGGAGGGCAGGGCGGCGTGGTCGGGAAACGCCAGTGCGCGATGAGTGCGGTCAGTGTCGCCGCGGCGAGGCGGCTGCGTGGTCCCGTGGACGGCGTACAGCAGTACCACCAGCAGCAATTCCCCCCACCGACTCGGCAGCCCGCGCCCAGCCGGTGACTGTGAAGGACGGGGAAGCGGATGTGGTGTGAAAGCGGGCAGGACGGCCATCAGGCGTCCTCACGTCATGACCGCGGGCCGCTGTGCGAGCCAGTCCCGGGTGAGGGAATAGCCGGCCTGGACCAGTCGCCGGGTGTCACGGAAGTCGATGAGGCTACCCACCGGGGTGTCGGCGGCCGGCAGTCGTACGACCGACCCGCGGACTGCCGCCACGTCCCGCCGCTCGCGCTCGTCCAGGATCTGGCCCACCGCCCGGTAGGCGGCGAGCAGGACCGCATGCGCGTGACGGTCCGTCTCTTTCGTGACGGCGGCAGGCAGCACGTAGATGGTGGTCGCGCCGAGTGCTTCCGCCTGGAGCACAGGCGTGTCCGCAGACACGCCGCCATCGATGAGAAGACGCTCCCCGACGCGCACGGGAGCGTACAGCCCCGGGAAGGCCGCCGAAGCGAGCAGCGCTGAAACGGCGTTGCCCCGGGACAGAACGACCGCGGCACCGGTCTCGAAATCGGTCGCCACGACGTGCGCCGGGACGACCACGTCCTCGAGCCGTCCGACGCCGACCCCGAACCGCAGCAACTGCCGCAGTCCCGCGCTCGAGACCGCCGCCTCTCCGCGCCCCACCGCGGCCATGACCAGAGTCCGGAGGGAGAACGGCGCGACATGCCGGCGCTTGATGCTCAGCCACAGCGCTTCCAGCCGCTCGATGCCCTCGATGCTCGGGTCGGCGGCGAACGCAACGCCGTTGAGCGCACCAGCCGAAGACCCCACGACGAGATCAGGGGTGATCCCCGCCCGCGTGAGCGCCCGCAGCGCGCCCACCTGCGATGCGCACAGACTGCCGCCGCCCTGCAGTACGAACGCCACGATGTCGGGCGATGCCGGCTCAGCCGTCGAAGGCACGGACAGGACCCCGTCTTCCCGGGGAACCTGAAACGGAGCGATCGCCGAACTTCCGGTTCGCAGGGTACTCATGGCGCCTCCTCCCTTCCGGGAACAATCGTTCTGTTTGGCGCTGCCCATCCTGCGGCACTGACGGAAGATGAGTCAAGACGAACATTCGTTTTCCTTTGTGGCTCCCAGAAGCTCGCAATCCGACGGCGCGGACACCGTCGTGGATCTGTGACATGGGTCAGGACCCGGTCGTCACCGTGCGCGGTAATCGCCCTCAGTCACTCGATCCGTCCATCCGGTCCTCGCCGCCGGTCGGAGTCGGCGTGGCGTGTCAGGCCGGTGGTCCCGGGGGTTCAAGCCCGCGCGTGGGAGGGTCATCCGTCCGCGGCGTCTTCGGCTTCCCAGCGCAGGAGGTTGCCGGGCTGGCAGTCGAGTACTTCGCAGAGTGCGGCGAGGGTCGCGAAGCGTACCGCTTTGGCGCGGCCGTTCTTGAGTACCGCCAGGTTGGCGGGGGTGATGCCGATACGGTCCGCGAGGTCGCCCACGGACATCTTCCGCTTGGCCAGCATCACGTCGATGTCGACGACGATGGGCATCAGATCACCTCGTCCAACTCGGCCTGCATCCGCGCCGCTTCCACGTCGCGCACGACGGCTTGGGCGAGCAGCATCCGCAGTACGAGCACGATGAGTGCGACTCCCAGGATGGCTACGCCGACCCCGCCCATGATGACGGTGACGCCCGGGTCGTCCCGCTGGCCCGGCGCATTGATGGCCGTGACGGCGAACCACACGAGGGCGGCGGCCACGATCGCGCCGATCACGATGTCCACGTACCGGAAGGCGGCGTGGGAGAACACGGTTCCGCGTCGCACCATCGTCACCAGTCGCCATACGCAGAACAGGGCGACCTGGGCCGATGCCATACCCAGGATCGTGATCACGCGCAGCGGGGTCAGTGGGAGTGACCCGTCCTCCGGGTCGTTCCCGCTGACCAACGCCCACACCATCCCCGCCTGTACGAACACGGTGCCGGTGAGCACCACCACGAGCACGGCGCGCAGCGCACGTACGGCCAGCTTTCCCATGACTCACCCCTCCATCGAGTTACGATAAAAATCTATCGAAATTCGATAGACGAGGCAAGGATTGAGGTCGGGGTGGTGGCGGCTTCGCACCGTGGGGGGACGCTGTCGCCCTCTCTCGCGGCCGGCGTTCGCGCGTACCGGGAACTCGTCCGCCGATCCGTGACGCGTCCGCGGAGGCATGGAACCCGGACGGCCCGTCCGTTCAAAGGGAGTCGAGCACTACGAGGAGATCGCGACCTCGTGCTCGGTACAGCCCCCCGGGCGGTGCCGGAGCGAGGACGAAGCCGGACAGTCGATGACTCCGCCGGGTGCCAGGACCCGGGGCCGGATCGGCCAGACCTCCGCCGTCCGGGGACGCGGCTGCGACGCGTGGCGATGCGCCGCGGCGGCCGCTCAGAGGTGGCCGTCCAGGAGCTTCCGTACCTCGGTGCTGGTCATGGGCCCCGCGCCGTGCGCCACCGCCACTCCCTCCTTCAGCAGGACGTAGGACGGGGCTCCGGTGATCCCGTATCGCTCGGTTGCGGACGGACAGCGCGTGATGTCGGCACGGACGGCCGTCAGGCGGCCCGTGTACTCGTCGGCGATGCCGCCCACGACGAGGTCCATCGCCCGGCAGGGCTCGATCGCCTTGGGCCAGGTCCCGGTGAAATATGCGAGGACCGGGACTGCGCTCATCCCGAGGATGAAATCGAACTCCGCGTCCTCACGGGGCTGGTGAACCCGCTTCGCCATCGAACCTCCAGACTTCGCGTTCCGTCAGTGCATCCCCATCTTCCCCCGAGCGGTGAGGCTGGCTGGTCCGGCCGGTGCACAACGCGACGTACGGTGACATGACCCTGAGCCTGGCCGGCCCGCCGGCCGGGCAGCACCCACTGCGCCCATCACCACGTCGACCTCCATGGCCGACAACAGGGGGAACCGTGTGGGCGTGCCCGCGGCGGGCGGTTCTGTCAGGCGGCCGGTCGGCCGGACCGACACCCCCGCACCCGATCAGGTGACGGATCACCGAGGGACCGCGGGTCAGCGGGACTGTTGAGGTCGGCCGCGTCATCCGGCTCAGGACTGGCCGTCGACCAGCCACCGGAAGGACCCGCTCACATGGTTTTCGTTCGCGTGCACGCAATGAAGGGCCATCTGAGTGCCGCGCGGAAGGAGGAGCTCGGCGCGAAGCTCATTCAGGCCGTGGCTGACGTCGAGAACCTGGTCAACAAGCAGACCCACAGGGAGACCTCTTGGGTGCAGCTCTACGAGTTCGAGCCCGAGAACTGGTACGCACCGGCCAATGTCGCCGGTGCCGATCCCGACTGCCGAGTTCAACTCGGAATTCGAGATCTGGAACGGCTGAATTCTGACCTGTCGAAAACCGCATTCGGTGGGGCTCGGCGCAGCGCTATCGGGGTGGCCCGCTCTCCGCGCCTACTCCGAGTGTCGGACGAAGTCCTGGGAGGCATCGACACCGCAGACCCGCAGCAGATTGACCACGTGGCGATCCAGATCCTCCCCGACTTTCGTGACCTCCGGGATGCCGAGACTTCCGAACTCGTCGCTCGGCCGGTGCATGCTGAACACCGCGTTGCCGTCGGCGTCGCTGTAGATCAGCATCCGCAAAGGCGCATACAGGAGCGCCCTCGGATCATGGCGAAACATCGTCTCGGCGATGACGTGATTGCCGGTCAGGTACTCCATCGACCTGGTGGTGTGTCCTGCGATACTGAACATTGAGGTGCCGTTGATCCGTGCGTAGCGGACCAGCTCATTGGGCGCGTTCTCGGCCATCGCGGCGCGGACGTCGTCCCAACTTCCCCCGATTTCGGCAATGCGTTCCATCGATACCGGATCGAACGCGGGCGCCGCTTTCTCGAATGCGTTCACGAAATCGTCGTAGGCAATTCCCGTGGAAACGTCTATCCGGGTGACGGTGTGGCTGCGTTGACTGGCCATGCGATGGCTCCCTGATTCTGGGATCAATGCTTCAAGGCAGGCGGCCCATGAGGTCGCCCGGTCACCACGATCTCCCCCCTGGCCAAAAGTGACGATAGGACCGGCTGACCGCCGAGGCAAATCGAGCGGAGTGACATGCGGCGTGGGCTGCGCGGCTGGACCGGATTCGGAATGCCCGGTGTCCCATCGAGACGACGCCTGTTTCGGACCGGGCACGCCCGGACCACGACCACGTCAGACCTCGGGCCGACTGCTTGCTGCCGGCTGAAGACGCTTTTCCCCCGTCAGCTACCGCTTCGGCGCATCGGCATTTCGGGGCTCTGGGGCCACCGGGAAAAGCTGTGTCTGCCACGGTCGTCATGGCTGTGCTTCAGCTGATGCGAGTTCCTGTGCCACTGACACGGACGCGCGGGTCACCCGCGCGCAGCGTCACGGTGAGTTCACCGGGACGGCCCAGGTCCGCGCCCTGGTGCAGGGTGAGGACGGCGTCGCGGGGGACCAGACCGAGATCACGGGCGTAGGCACCGAACGCGGCGGCCGCGGCGCCGGTCGCCGGGTCTTCGACGATGCCGCCGACGGGGAACGGGTCACGGACATGGAAGACGGTGGCCGACTCCCGCCACACCAGCTGGACCGTGGTCAGCTCCAATCGGTTCATGAGGGTTTCGAGACGCGTGAAGTCGTAGGCGAGGTCTGCGAGGCGGGAAGGCCGGGTCGAGATCGGTGGCCGGCCAGTCGAGCGCGGCGAGCGTCTCCGCCAGGTCGGCGTCGGCGATCTCTTCGATGCGCGGCTCGACGCTGGTGAGCGTGGCCCGGAGCGTGCCGTCCTTCTCGGCCACTTCCACCGGGACGGTGCCGGCGCGCGTCGCGAACACCAGCTCCCCGGGGCCCATCCGCTCGGCGAGGGCGATGGCGGTCGCGATGGTGGCGTGCCCGCAGAACGGCACCTCGGCCCTGGGACTGAAGTAACGAATGCCGTACGTCCGCCCCTCCTGGCCGCCGAGGCCCTCCGGGGGTGCGGTCAGGAACGCGGACTCCGAATATCCGAGACCGGCGGCGATGGCCAGCATGTCGCTGTCGCCCAAGGCGGTGGTGTCCAGAACGACACCGGCGGGGTTTCCTCCGTCGGGGGTGCTGGAGAAGGCGGTGTATCGCAGCACCTCGGGCCTCGGCGTATTCGTCGTCATGCCCGTGGCAACGCGGGGTGGGGCTGTGGCTGTTCCCGGACGCGGAGGGACGCCGTGAGGGGTTCGTCCGCCGCTCCGGTCCCGCGGATCGCATCTCGCCGATTCCCCACCCGTCGCCGCAGGCCCGACCATGGCTCGTCGGGGCTCTGCACGGCGGGCGCGACGGCCTGTCGCGTGCCGCACCCGGGTCGGGTAACGGCTGCCGATGCCATGGCACGCCGGTTCGTACTCGGGCTCTCGACCGGTGCGGCGAGTGGGAACACCTCCCACGCCTTCGAGGCGGTGGGGGAGCGTGCCAGGTGCCGCGAGGCAGGCGGGAATTTCGCAACGCGCCCTACCCGGCCCGGCAGCTCAGGACCGGGGTACCGGCGCCGCCAGGTGCCGCGCCGAAGCCGAATCCGGTTGAGGCGCCTGCCGTGATGGCGCCGTTGTGGTCGGCGTTGCTCGCGGTCACCGTCCTGCCGACCTGGGTGTAGGAGGCGTTCCACATCCCGGAGACGGTCTGACTGCCCAGCCACTCCCATGTGACCTGCCACGACTTGGTCGTCGCGGAGCCTGTGTTGGTGACCGTGATGTCGGCGTTGAAGCCGCTGCCCCAGTCGCTGCTCACCTTGTAGGTGGCCTTGCATCCGCTGGAGCCGCCCCCGGTGCCGGCGGTCGTCGCGGTGACCGACGCGGACGCCGGAGAGGTGTTCCCGGCCGCGTCGCGTGCCCGCACCGTGTAGTCGTAGCGGGTCCCCGCGGTGAGGCCCGGGTCGGTGAAGGTCGTGCCGGTGACCTGACCGACCTTCGCCGTGCCCCGGTAGACGTCGTAGCCGGCGACCCCGGTGTCGTCGGTGGACGCGTTCCATGACAGGGACACACTCGACGTGGTGGTACCGGTCACGGCCAGTCCGGTCGGTGTCGAGGGCGCGGTCGTGTCTCCGCCTCCTCCTCCGGCGAAGCCCGGTGCCTTGATGCCGCCGAGGTAGCCGTCCTTGACGGTGTCCACGGTCTGCCAGTCGTCCTTGAGGATGCCTCCCGTGTCGCCGGAGTCCGGATTCCACGACCAGAAGGTCCAGTTGAAGCTGTCGGCCCCGTATGTGTTCGTGGGGCGCAGATAGTCGACCAGCGCGGCGAGCCACTTCTGGTCGACCGTCGACTGCAGGGTGGTGCCGAACTCTCCGAGCCAGACGGGGGCGATGTTCTGCTTGAAGATGTAGCCCCAGTTCTTGTCCCAGATGGCCGGCATGTTCGCCGGGAACGAGGGGTCGCTGAACCACGGTTGCTGCGCGACGCTGGTGGCGTAGTCGTGGGCCGAGTAGACGATGCGGTTGGCGACGCTCAGTCGCACCGGCGCTGTGGCGACCCCGGCGAGATTGCCGCCCCACCAGTCGCTCTGGCCGTTCACCGTCTGGACGCCCTCGACGAAGATCAGCAGGCTGGGGTTGACGGACAGGACCGCGTTGCCGGCCCGTTCGGCGGCGAGCCGCCAGTCGGTGCTCGTGTCGCCGCATCCCCAACAGGCGGGATCGTGAGGCTCGTTGTGCAGGTCGATCCCGACCATGGCGGTGTTGCCCTGGTAGCGCGCCGCCAGGGCCTTGAGATCGGCGATCCACGTCGTCTCGGGGACGGCGGAGGTGTACCAGAGCGCCGACTGGGCCGAGGAGTCGGGCCGATGACGGTCGAGTACGACCTTGAGACCGACCGAGCCCGCGTAGTCGACGATCTTGTCCATCACCTGGAGGGAGTTGAGGCCCTGCAGGTCGGTGTTCAGGCCGTTGGCGTAGGTGATGCCGTTGGGCTGGGTGCCCTTGAAGATGTCGTCGCTGTAGGGCAGCCGGATGGTGTTGTAACCCAGGGTCCTCATCTGGTCGATCATCGACCTGTAGTCGCGCGACCAGAGTCCGTGCGCAACGTAGTTGGCCGTCTCGAACCCGAACCAGTTGACGCCGGCCATGCGCACCGGCTGGTTCTGCGCGTCGAGGATCCGGCGGCCCTCGGTGTGCCAGTAGCCGCCGCCGGCCGCGGCCGCCACATGCGACGAGGGTGAGGGCAAGGCGGCCGCACGCAACGGGGACGAGGGTGAGGCGGCCGCCTGCGCGGGCATCGCGGCAGTGGACGGGACGAGAACCGCGAGGGCCGCGGTGAGAAGCGCGATCAGGGCAGGTCTGACGCGGAAGGGGGTCGGGTGACGCATGGTGGGGGTCCTCTCCGGGTGGGAGCGCTCCCATACTCGGGCGCACGTCTCCGGGCGGGCAGGCGGAAGGGCGTCCGGCGTGACGGCTCCCGCGGACCGTCGGGAGTGTCCCGCTCCCGACGGCCGGCTCGTCGAAGCCGGACAGCGCACATGGAAGCCACTAAGCGTGTCCGCGTCAATACCCCGCGCAGCGATCGCTGCCGTGCGCGGAGTTGTCGGCCACGGGTGCGTGCCGTTTCGGCCATACCCGCGGCACCCGGCCGTGAAGGGCGTGCCCCCACCGCCCGATCCGCCACACGGTTCTCGGGCCCCGGCGCCGTCGCGCACGCCGCGACCTGGCATGCGCCGGCGCGGGCCCATGGGTGAGCCTGGCGCCATGAGTCGAGCGTGCGACGGCCCGTCAGATGCCACTCTCGACGCGGGTGTTGACATCCGCGCTCCGGGCCCCGCACTTTGGGAGCGCTCCCACATTCGGTGCTTCTGTCCCCGCCGTCACCTCAGCGACCGGGCACCGTCCGCGCGCGACGACGAGAACGCCGGGCCCCCACCCGGACGGCGTCGCGGCGCGCTCCTGTTCGGCGGCCCCTCAGTTCCACTGTGCGCGACGCACACGGTCGCACCTTCGTCGTGCCCGCACGAAACGCCCGTCCGGCGGACTTCCGCCCGGAGTGCCCGGACGCGGCACACCGGGCGGCCGCCCGCGACCCCGCACACCGCCCGCACTTGCCCGCTCTCCCCAGGAGATGACCGATGCCTTCCCGTAGACCCGATTCCGCCGTGCGCCGAAACGGACCGAAGCGGACAGCCGCTCTGGCCGTCGGCGCCCTCCTCGGAGCCCTGTCCATCACCGCCCTCCCGACCACCGTGACCGCGGCCGCCAAGCTCGACAACCCCTATGTCGGCGCGAAGGCGTACGTGAACCCCGACTGGTCGGCCAGGGCCGCGGCCGAGCCGGGTGGTTCGGCCATCTCCAACCAGCCCACCTTCGTCTGGCTTGACCGGATGGCCGCGATCCAGGGCACCGCCGACGCCCGTGGTCTCCAAGCGCACCTCGACGCGGCCAAGGCGCAGGGCGCCAACCTCGTCCAGCTGGTCATCTACGATCTGCCGGGCCGGGACTGCGCGGCTCTCGCCTCCAACGGCGAACTCGGCCCCGACGACCTGGCCTCCTACCAGAGCAACTACATCGACCCGATCGCCGCGATCCTCGCCGACCCGGCCTATGCGAGCCTGCGGATCGTCAACCTCATCGAACCCGACTCGCTGCCCAACCTGGTGACCAACGCGGGCGGCACCGCCGGCTCCACGACCCAGTGCGCCACCATGAAGGCGAACGGCAACTACGAGAAGGGCGTCGGCTACGCCCTGCACAAGCTCGGCGCTCTTCCCAACGCCTACAACTACATCGACGCCGGCCACCACAGCTGGCTCGGCTGGGACAGCAATCTCACCCCGTCCGCCCAGGAGTTCAAGAAGGCCGCCACCACCAACGGCGCGACCGTGAACGACGTGACGGGCTTCATCGTCAACACCGCCAACTACTCCGCCACCAAGGAGCCGTACGTCAAGATCACGGACACGGTGAACGGCCAGACGGTGCGTCAGTCCAAGTGGATCGACTGGAACCAGTACGACGACGAGAGCTCGTACGCGCAGGGGCTGCGCACCGCGCTCGTCGCGCAGGGCTTCGACGCCGGCATCGGCATGCTCGTCGACACCTCGCGCAACGGGTGGGGCGGTTCGGCACGGCCGACCGGTCCCGGCCCGACGACGAGTGTCGACGCCTACGTGGACGGCGGCCGCATCGACCGGCGCATCCACGCCGGCAACTGGTGCAACCAGAACGGGGCGGGCCTCGGCGAGCGCCCGGCGGCCGCACCCGACACCGGGATCGACGCCTACGTGTGGGCCAAGCCGCCGGGTGAGTCGGACGGGGCCAGCCAGGCCGTCGACAACGACGAGGGCAAGGGCTTCGACCGGATGTGCGACCCCACGTACACCGGGAACGCGCGCAACGGAAACAACCTCACCGGAGCACTGCCCAACTCCCCGCTCGCCGGACACTGGTTCTCCGCCCAGTTCCGCCAGCTGCTCGCCAACGCGAACCCGCCGGTCAGCGGATCGGGTGGCGGTGGCGGTGACACGCAGGCCCCGACGGTTCCCGGCGGCCTCACGGTCAGCTCCACGACGAGCAACAGCGCCACCCTGAGCTGGAACGCGTCCACGGACAACACCGCGGTCACCGGATACGACGTCTTCCGCGACGGCACCAAGGTCGGCAGTGCCACCACCACGTCCTACACCGACAGCGGACTCGCCGCCTCCACCACCTACCAGTACACCGTCAGGGCCAAGGACGCGGCAGGCAACGTCTCGGCCTCGTCCACGGCGGTGTCCGCCACCACCAAGGCATCGGGCGGAGGAGGAGGCACGCCGGGCCTCAAGGCGCAGTACAAGAACAACGACTCCTCCACCGGTGACAACGGGGTCAGGCCGGGCCTCAAGCTCGTCAACGGCGGGTCCTCCTCGGTCGATCTGTCCAAGGTGACCATCCGCTACTGGTTCACCGGGGAGTCCTCGTCCGCCGGTTACCAGACCTTCTGCGACTGGGCACAGCTCGGCTGCTCCACGGTGAGAACCTCCGTGGGCGCCGTCTCTCCGAGCCGCACGGGTGCGGACCACTATCTGGAGGTGGGCTTCACCTCCGGTTCGCTGGCCGCCGGAGCCGACAGCGGTGAACTCCAGTTGCGCATGGCCAAGTCGGACTGGTCGAACTTCAACGAGTTGGACGACTACAGCCGCGGCGCCAACAGCTCCTACGCGGACGCGGCGAAGGTGACCGTGTACGTGGCGGGCACCCTCGTCTGGGGCACCGAGCCGTAGAGCGCGCGGAGCGGACAGGGGGCCGGGGCGGTGACGCCCCGTCCCTCACGCCGCCCGCGCCGGGCTGCGCGGCGGCGCGACGCTGACATGTGTCGGAAGGGTTCCTCCTCGCTCCGCCGGACTCCTTGCGGGTTCGGCGGAGCGAGGCGCTTCCTGTCCTCCCGGGACCGCGAAACCGCCACCGTCGGCGCACGCCGTCGGAATCAGTCGGTGTCGGTGGCGGCGAGGACCGCGATGCCCTGTCCGCCCGGTCGCAGGACGGCCACGGCGAGATCCCAGGCCACGTGGTGGAACCAGTCCGACGAAGGATCGACGATGAACCAGTGTGCCTGCTCGACCAGCCTCGCGGTGTCGACGACCGGCGCGAAGGCGTGCTTCGTCGCGTACGGGGACGGGGTCTGGGTCAAGGACACGAAGACGAACGGACATTCCGTCGCAGGCACCATCAAGTCGAGACTCCCGGCGAGCTGGGGTCGCGAGTGCTTCAACGACCGCGGCGAGGAGGGCGGTTGGATGATGTGCAACTTCAACGTGCCGTAGAACCAGAAGGGCGAACTCTGGGCCGTGAGCAACCCCTTCATCGGCAGTCAGGCTTATACGGACAACTGGACCAGCGACTTCGCCTGAGGCCGCACATCGTCGGGCGGTCGAGACGGTGGATGTCGACGACCCGGGGCGCAGTGTGTGATGACCGTGCGTTCGGCACGGTCTGCCTTGGGAGCAGTCGGCGTCAGCCCGCACGCGTGCCCCGGGCGGCGTCTTCCGGGGCCGTGGGGACCTGGGGCGGGTTTCACAGCATCTGCAGTGCCGTTCGCAGGGCGAGAGGCGTGGCCGCGGCCCAGGCCTGAGGCGAGCACGAGTGGGGGTACGGCACCGGCCGCGCCGTGGCGGCGCGGTCGTAGCCGGCCAGTACCTCGGGCAGGCGGTATCCGTGATGAACGGCTGCCGCGATCAGGCCGTCGGCGACGGTGCGTGCTTGTTCCGCGAGTCCGTGCCGGGCCAGGCCGAGCACGATGACGGCGTTGTCGTGCGGCCATGCGCTGCCGCGGTGGTAGGACAGCGGGTGGTAGGGCTTCTGCCCCGCCGCGAGTGTGCGGATCGCCCAGCCCGAGAAGAAGTCGGGCCGCAGCAGGCGCTGCCCGACCCGGCCGGCGAGTTCCTGGTCCAGGATCCCCGACCACAGCAGATGCCCGGCGTCGGAGGCCAGAGCGTCGACCTGACGTCCCTGGCCGTCCAGGGCCAGAGCGGGGAATCCGGCGTCGGGCATCCAGAAGTCGGCGGCGAAGCGGGTGCGCAGCATCGCGGCGGTCTCGCGCAGGCGGTCGGCGTAGGGCTCGTCCTGCCAGACGGCGGCCGCCAGTTCCGCGGTGCGGATCAGGGCGTCGTAGGCGTAGCCCTGTGCTTCCGAGACGGCGATGGGGCCTTGTGCCTGGGTGCCGTCGGCGAAGCAGACGGCACCTGCCGAGTCCTTCCAGTTCTGGTTGACCAGACCGTTCGGGTCGGGCTGGTAGGTGAGGTAGCCGTGCTCGTCCAGGCCGCCGTCGGTGAGCATCCAGTCGACGGCCCGCCTGGCGTGCTGCTCAAGCCGGACGGCGAGGGCCGGGTCGCCGGTCGTCCGGTAGTGGGCGTGGAGCAGCACCAGGAAGAGAGGTGTGGCGTCGACGGCGCCGTAGTAGCGGCCGTAGGGGATCTGCCGGAAGTGTGCGAGCTCGCCGTGACGGGTCTCATGGACGATGCGTCCGGGCTGTTCGCCGCTCACGGGGTCGTGGGCCCGGCCCTGGGTGGCGGCGAGGGCGCTGAGCGTGGCGGCCGCCGTCTCCGGCCGGTCGGGCAACAGGAAGTAGGAGGTCAGCAGTGAGTCGCGGCCGAACAGGGTGAGGAACCAGGGGATGCCTGCCGCGGGGACGTCGGCTGTCTCGCCGTCCACACCCGCGACCGGGATGGTCAGCAGATCCACGTCGGCCAGTCCCCGTTCGCAGGTACGGGCCAGGTCGTCGGCAGCCGGTGCCGTCCGCCGTTGCGGCCTTGCGACAGTGGGTGTTTCGGCCTGCCCGTGAGGTCGGGCGCGGACGGTCAGGTGGAGATCTGCCTGACCGTGGGGGTCGAGTCGCAGCCGCCAGCTCAGTGTGCGGGCGCTCGGAGTGTCCGGCGCGGCGTCGAGACCTGTGGGGGCCGGGCGGCCGACGACGGTGGTGCGGGAGTGCCAGTCGGCTCGTCGATAGTCGAAGACCAGCCCGTCGTCGGTGCGGTGGATCTCGTGCCGGGCGCCGGGCTTGTCGTAGTGCCGGTCGTCGGCGCGCAGCTCGAACAGGTCCGCGAAGTCGGCGTCGACGGTGATCTCCACGAGAGCGGTGACCGGGTCGGGACGGTTGCTGACCAGACGCAGATGCTCGGTCAGCGTTCCGGCGCTGACGGACTGTTCGCGGAAGACGGTGTAGGCGGGCGGGTTGTCCCGGGTTCCCCGCGGGGTCAGGACGGACAGCGCCCTGTCGTCGGTGTCGGCGGTGGCGGGCACCAGGGCGACGGGTGCGGTGCCGTCGACGGAGAGGTGCCAGAGGCTGAGGTGGCGGGCGTCACGCAGGAACAGTCCGTCGGGTGCGGTGCCGCGGGTGCCGCTGATGCCCCCGGCGGCGTCCACGCGGGCGAAGGTGGCGTCCCGGACGAGCTGGACGCGGTCGTCGGCCGAGGTCATGGCGTGGGCTCCTTGAGGTCGGCACACACGAGGTCGAGGGTGAGGGCGGCGGTCCACGAGAAATGCCGGGCGCCGCGCGCGGCACCGGTGGTGGGGTCGATGTACTCGGCGAAGTCGGAGTGTGCCGCCTCCTCGAGGAAGCTCTGCCGCAGTCGCTCGGCCTGCTCTTCCCGGCCGTGGGTACGCAGCCCCAGGTGGATCAGCCAGGCGGTGTTGAACCAGGCGGGACCGCGCCAGTAGCGCTGGGCGTCGAAGGCGTGACCGGTCAGGGCGTAGCTCGGCACGAGGCGTGTGGCCGGTGCGTCGAAGTGCGGGCCGGTGAGCGTCTCGACGAGACGGCAGACGATGTGCCGCGGCAGGTACGGAACGATGAGCGGGATCAGACCGGTGACGCCCTGCTCCTCGACCAGGGTGTCGGTGGCCAGGTCGCGGACGCGGAACAGGCCCGCGCTCTCGTCCCACAGCCGGGTGACCAGGTGCCGGGTGAGCGCGTCGGCGCGCGCGGTGTGCGGTGTCGGGTCGGCCCCAGTCTCCTCGGCCATGGCGGCCAGGGCCCGTTCGCTGACGATCAGGAGTGCGTTGAAGCACGGGTCTTCCACCGCGAAGGCGTGCCGCACCGCGCGGTCGTCGTAGCCGGTTTCGCGGTAGTCGCTCACCAGTCGCACGTAGCGGCCGTAGTCCAGGTCGGTGGGCCGGTCGGCGGGATGGCCGTGATCCAGGTCCGCACGCTGGAAGACCTCCGGCGCGGCCGGGACGACGCGCCGCAGGGCCCGGTCCCAGCAGGGACTGTTGTCCATGCCGGGTTCCCAGGGATGGACCGCCGCGGCCAGTCCTCCGCCGCCGAGGTCACGGCGGTCGAGGAGATAGTCGTGCCAGGCGGCGAGGCGTGGAACCACTCGGGTCAGGAAGCCGCGCCGTCGTGACTCCTCGGGGTCCGCGCGGTGCACGAGCCAGGCGGCCAGCGCGTGCACCGGGGGTTGGACGATGCCCGAGGTCTCTGGGGCCGCCGGTGCGCCCGCGTCACGGCCGGCGGTCGAGGAGCGCCAGAAGTCGGGGCTGGGGAAGTAGGCGTCGTCGGGTACGGCTGAGTTGAAGACGATGTGCGGGATGCGTCCGTCGGCCCACTGCGCGGACAGCAGCGACTCCAGTTCCTGCTGGGCTCGGCGTACCGACAGGTGGCGCAGGCCGATCGCGATGAACGCCGAGTCCCAGCTCCACTGGTGCGGGTAGAGGGTGCGGGAGGGAACGGTGGAGGTACCGGTCCAGTTGTCGATGAGGACCCGCGCCGCACCGCGCCGCACTGTCAGGGGCGCGGCGGCGGTGGGCGCAGGCCGGTCCAGGAGGGACTTCACGCGCCGGACCTCTTGAGGAAGGCGGGCACGGAGCGGACGGCGTCTACGGGGTCCCCGGTCAGCCGGCACTCGAGAGCGAGGTGGCCGTCGTATCCGATGCTGTGCAGGGCGCCGAGCCAGGCGGACCAGTCGAGGTGGCCGGCTCCGGGCTGGAAGCGGTTGGAGTCGGAGACTTGGGCGTGTCCGATGACGTCGGCGTGGGTGAGGATCGCGGCCGCGGGGTCGGTCTCCTCGATGTTCATGTGGTAGCTGTCGATACCGATCCTCACCGAGTCCAGGCCGACGGCACGGATCAGGTCGGCGGCCTGTTCCAGCCGGTTGACCATGTGGTCCTCGTACCGGTTGAGCGGCTCGAGGAAGAGCGTGACGCCCTCCTCGCGGGCGTGCTCACCCAGCTCGGTGAGACCGGTCAGCAGAACATCAAGGTCCTCCGCCTCGCTGCGCGGGGGTTCGAAGGGCGGCAGGCGACGGGAGAACATGCCGTACGAGGCAGGGGTCTGAGCGCCCACGCCGCCGATCTCGGCGATCACGGTGAGCTGCGACTTCATCTGGGCGACGGCGTCCCGGCGCTGGTCCGTGTCGAAGGCGCCGAGGAAGTGCAGCATGTCGACGCACACCGTGGGCATTACCACGCCGTCTTTACGTGCCTGCTTCAGTTCGTCGAGGCGGGAGGCGAAGTGCAGGTCGCCCTTGCCGCGCAGTTCGATGGCGTCGTAGCCCGCCGCCTGGGCGAACTCCCACTTGGCCTGCAGGGTGTCTCCGGGCAGGAGCTGTTCCTGCGCCGCGATCTTGAGCATGAGGGGGCCTTTCGAAACGTTCAGAATTCCAGTACGACCTGCAGCGCCTCAGCGGGGCGCTGGTCCAGCAGTTCGTAGGCGTCGGCTGCATCGGCGGCCGGGACGACATGACTGACGAGGGAGGTGACGTCCACCTGTCCCTCGGCGACGAGCCGCAGGAAGGTCTGCTGGAGGCGCTCCACGGTCCAGCGGTGGGACAGCTGGGGCGGGACGCCGCCGATCTGTGAGCAGATGAGCTGGACGCGGTTGTGGTGGAACTCGTCGCCCAGGCGCAGTCCGATGCCGTCGCCCTGGTAGAAGCCGGAGGCCACCACACGGCCGCCCGCGGCGACCGAGCGCAGGGCCTGGTGCAGAGCGGGGTAGGCGCCGCTGATCTCGATGGCGAGGTCGGCGCCGAGGCCGCCGGTGGCCTCGCGGACACGTTCGGCGACGGCGTCGGTGCGGGCGTTGAGGGTGCGGTGCGCGCCGTAGCGCTCGGCGGTCTCCAGACGGCCCTCGAGCGCGTCGACGGCGGTGACACGGGCGCCGTTGAGCTGGGCGAGGCGGGTGGTGAGCAGCCCGATGACGCCCTGGCCGAAGACGGCGACGTCCTCGCCGAGGTGGATGTCGCCGGCCAGGACGGCGTTGTAGGCGATGGCGCCGACCCGGGCGAAGGCGCCGGCCAGCGGTTCGAGGCCCGCGGGCAGCGTGTGGCCGATCATGCGTTCGGCGGGGACGATCCCCTCGCTGCGGTGGCCCCAGATGCCCCAGACCAGGTCGCCCGGCTGCGGCAGGCCCGGCGTGCCGACCAGGTCCGGAGCGACCTCGACGACTTCGCCGACCTCCGAGTAGCCCCATCCGGCCACGGGGTACTGGATGCCGGCCGCGCCGTCGCGGAACAGCCGGGCCTGCGGGTCCCAGGTCCGTGTCAGATACGGATTGGTGCCGCGGTAGGCGGTGAGTTCGGTGCCGGCCGAGATGCCCGAGTAGCGGGTGCGGACCCTCAGGTGCCCGGCGGGCAGATCGGCTCCGGCCTGCTCGGTCAGCTCCACCTGAAGGGGGCCGGTGAATTGGACGACGCGTTCCACGGATGGCTCCGGAAGGGGTTGCGAGTTGGGTTGCGTCGACAATAACCCCCTCTTATGTCTTGTCAACCAGCAAAAGTGATGCTGTGATGCGTCTCAAGTAGACGTAAGTCGGAACGAGGACATGCAATGCGCACCAAGAGCCGGCGATCGAAGGCGATCGCGGTGGGCATCACGGCAGCCTTGGGACTAGGGCTGCTCACGGGCTGCGCCAGCAGCACGGGGCCCGGAAAACCCGACCGGGAGATCACGGTCTGGTCCCAGGAGAACCTCCCGGATCGCATCGCCGTGACCCAGAAGATCATCAAGAAGTTCGAGAAGAAGACCGGCATCAAGGTCCATCTCGTCGGAGTCGACGAGGGCCAGATGCCCCAGCTGATCATGTCGGGCGCCGCCTCGGGCACGCTGCCGGACGTCATCGGCGCCGCCCCCATGGGCCAGGTCTGGCAGATGTACAGCAACGGCCTGCTCAACACCGAGATACCTCGGCAGATCGTCGACGAGCTGGGACCGAAGACGTTCAACGCCAACGCGCTGAAGCTGACCTCGGACGGCGGCAAGAACCTCGGCGTGCCCTCCAGCGCCTGGCTGCAGCTGCTGGTCTACCGCAAGGACCAGCTCGACGCGCAGCGCCTGCAGGCTCCGGACACCTATGCCAAGGCGCTCAGCGCGGCCAAGGCGCTGACCACGAAGGGGCGGTACGGCATCTCCGCGGCCACCGACCCGGGCGACGCCTTCACCTCACAGAGCTTCGAGAGCCTCGCGCTCGCCGACGACTGCCAGCTCGTCGACGACCGGCACCAGGTCGCCCTCGACTCCCCGCAGTGCCGGACCGCGTTCAAGACCTATGACCAGCTCGCCCGCGCCTACGGCGCCCCGGGCACCCAGACCGTGGACTCCACTCGCTCCACCTACTTCGCGGGCCAGTCCTCCATGATCATCTGGTCCTCGTTCCTCCTGGACGAGCTCGCCGGTCTGCGCAAGGACGCCCTGCCCAGCTGCACGGAGTGCAAGAACGACGCGCACTATCTCGCGCGCAACAGCGGCATCACCACCGCGATGCAGGGCCCCGACGCAGCCGACGCGGCCCAGTTCGGCGAGATCACCTCATGGGTGACCACGAAGACCGCCGAGACGGAGGCCTCACGCCAGTTCATCGAGTACATGATGGGCACGGGATACGAGTCCTGGTTCGGCATGGCACCCGAGGGCATGATCCCCGTCCGCGCGGGCACCGCCGCACAGCCCGAGCGCTACCTCGACGCCTGGCGCCACAGCGAGATCGGGGTCGACACCAAGAAGCCCTTCGACGAGGTCTATCCCCCGAGCCTGCTCAACCAGCTCGCGGCCGGAGTCAGCAACATGCGGCGCTGGGGCATCACTCAAGGCGAAGGCGCGCTCGTCGGCGCCACCAACGGTGAACTGCCCGTGCCGAAGGCGATCGGCGCCATGACCGGCGGTCAGATCTCGCCCTCCGAAGCGGCCCACGAGGCCGACGACGAAGTCACAGCCCTGCAGAAGTCCCTCCAGTAGCCGCCCTCCTGCCCGTCACAAAGGTCCCCTCATGACAACAGCTCCAGCCGGTACAGGACAGCGCCGTCACGCCGGCGGCGGAACCCCGGACCGGCCCACCGAAGACGCCCGCCGCCCGATGACGGCGAGCCGCCGCGCCAACCGCGCGGGCCTGGCGTTCGTCTCCCCGACCTTCGTCGTGGTCCTCGTCGTGGTGATCCTGCCCATCCTGTGGACCGTCCTGCTCGCGTTCCAGCACGCCAGACTGGTCGACATCCAGGGCATGGGCCTGTTCGGCCACTGGACCCTCGACAACTTCGACCAGGTCTTCGACTCGGCCGGTTTCTGGTCGAGCCTCGGCACCACCTTGCTGTACACCGTCGGCGCCACCTTCGGATCCATCGCCCTCGGTCTGATCGCCGCCCTCGCCCTGCGCAAGCCGTTCCGCGGCCGCGGCCTGCTGCGCGCGGCGATGCTGCTGCCCTACGTCGCCCCCGTCGTCGCCGTCTCCTTCGTCTGGGAAGTGGCGCTCAGCCCCCAGTACGGCGTGGTCAACGACTGGGGCCGCCGTCTGTTCGGCTGGGACGACCCCATCGCCTTCCTGTCCACCCGCGCCTACGAAGTCCACCTGCTGGGACTCCACTTCGACATCCCGCTCGCCCTACTGACCGTCATCGCCTTCGAGACCTGGCGGTACTTCCCCTTCGCGTTCCTGTTCATCCTGGCCCGGCTCCAGGCCGTACCCGACGGCCTGGAGGAGGCCGCCCTGGTGGACGGTGCGACCCCCACGCAGCGGTTCCGGCACATCCTGCTGCCCCAGCTGATGCCCGTCATCGCCCTGCTGTGCGTCCTGCGGTTCATCCTGACCTTCAACAAGTTCGACGACGTCTACCTGCTGACCGGCGGCGGTGCGGGCACCGACGTCGCGGCCGTACGGGTCTACGACTTCCTCACCGCCCGTTACGACGTGGGCGCCGCGGCCGCCCAGGCACTGGTCCTGGCCGTCGCGCTCATGATCCTGATGGGTCTCTACTTCAAGTTCTTCGGCAACAAGGTCCAGGAGGAGTCGTCATGAGCCGCGCCCAGTTCGAGGAGAGGTTCTTCGGCGTCCTGCGCTGGATCGTCATCGCGTTCCTGGCGGTGATCACGGTGATGCCCTTCTACTACATGCTGCTGCTGTCGCTGAAGCCCATCGACGCGCTGCTGCTGGACCCGGGCTCCCTGTGGGTCTCGACCAAGGACTTCACCCTCACGACCTACCGCGATGTGCTGCGCTCCACCGACGACGGCGGCCAGGGGTTCCTCAAGTTCCTGCTCAACTCGGCCCTGGTCTCGCTCGGCACCGTCGTTCTGACACTGCTGGCCGCGGTGCCCGGCGCCTACGCGATCAGTCGGCTGAAGTTCTTCGGCCACCGCCAGGTCAGCGCCCTCTTCCTCGCCGTCTACCTGTTCCCGGCGACGCTGCTGGCCGTCCCGCTGTTCGTCGTCTTCGCCAAACTGCACCTGTCCTCCAGCCTGGTCGGACTCGCCATCGTCTACGTCGCCCAGACCGTGCCGGTGGCCATCTACATGCTGAAG
This sequence comes from Streptomyces sp. NPDC057950, assembly GCF_042887295.1. Lineage (NCBI taxonomy): Bacteria > Bacillati > Actinomycetota > Actinomycetes > Kitasatosporales > Streptomycetaceae > Streptomyces > Streptomyces sp. NPDC057950. The sequence goes on along the minus strand of NZ_JBHVPP010000026.1, from coordinate 113,571 downwards.
AACTACCTCGTCACCATCCCCTACTCGATCGAGGAGGCCGCGGCACTCGACGGCCTCAGCAGGCTGCAGACCCTTCGCAAGGTGATCCTGCCCCTGGCCCTGCCCTCCCTGATGGCGACCGGGCTGTACGTCTTCATGATCGCCTGGAACGAGTTCCTGTTCGCCCTGCTCTTCCTGGCCGCGGACCCCGGCAAGTGGACGGTGCCGCTGGGTCTGGCGCAACTGTCCAACGGCGTCGAAGTGCCCAAGACCGTACTGATGGCAGGGTCGGTGGTGCTGACGATTCCCGTGATACTCCTGTTCTTCGCCGCCGAGCGAATGCTGACCGAGGGCCTGACCAGCGGTGCCGACAAGAGCTGAGACCATGGGGGAACCGATGCTGACATCGACTCAGATCAGTGCGGGCGAGCTGCTGCAGCTCATCCGCGGCGGTCGCGCGAACACGCGCGCCGACCTGCAGCGGATCACCGGACTGTCGCGCTCGACCGTCGGCCAGCGACTGGACCTGCTCAACCGGGCGGGGTGGCTCAAGCACGTGGCCGGCGAATCGACAGGCGGCCGTCCCTCCCAGCAGATCGTCTTCGACCCGCGGCACGCCTCGGTCATCGCCGTCGACCTCGAGATCAAGCACGCACGGGCCGCGGTCCTGGATCTCGGGGGCGCCATCCTCGCCGAGAACACCGGGCCGCTGGACATCGGGGAGGGCCCGGAGGCGGTACTGGACCAACTGGCCCGATGGTTCCCTGATCTGATCGCCGCCGCCGGGGTCGACGTCGCCCACATCTGCGGAATCGGGCTGTCCGTTCCCGGCCCCGTGGAGTGGGAGACGGGCCTTGTCATCGAACCACCGGTCATGCCGGGCTGGGACCGGTATCCCATCCGGGAACGCCTGCAGAAGGCATACGCCGAGCACGTGGGCCGGAGCATGGGGGACGGACCGGTTCCCGTGTTCGTGGACAACGACGCCAACCTCATGGCGCTGGCAGAACACCAGGCCGGTCACCGGGACTGCACGGCCTTCGTCCTCGTGAAGGTCTCCACCGGCATCGGCGCCGGCGTCGTGGTGGACGGCAAGGTGTACCGCGGCATCGACGGCGGTGCCGGCGACATCGGCCACATCCGACTGCACGACCGGCCCGACGTCCTGTGCATGTGCGGCTCCCACGGCTGCCTCGGCGCCGTGGCCAGCGGCCGGGCACTGGCCCGGGACCTGAGCGCCCTCGGTACGGACGCCAACTCGGCCGCCGACGTCAAGCGCCTGCTCGCCGACGGCCACCCGGACGCCCTCCGGCTGGCCCGCGAGGCCGGACGGAGGGCGGGCGAGGTCCTGGTCACCGTGGTCAGCCTGCTCAACCCCGGCGTCCTCATGATCGCCGGTGAACTCTCCGGTGCGCCCTTCATGACCGGCGTCCGTGAGCTGCTCTACCAGCGGGCCTTCCCCCGTGCCACCGCCAACCTCCAGGTCGTCACCTCACGCCTCGGCGAACATGCGGGCGTCATAGGGGCGGCCGCCATGGTCGTCGAGATCCTCTACGCCCCCGACCGCGCCGAGGCCCGCCTCGGCCACCTCGTGGCCTGAACCGGCCGCGGGCGCCCACCCGCCGCAGCAGATGGGGCTGCCGAACAGCCACTCGCGCGGCCCCTCGTACAGACAGGAACACCGTGATCATCACCTCTTCCCCCTGGGCGGACCGGCCCGTGGAGGTCGGCCTCGTGGGCGCCGGCCCCTGGGCCCGCGCCATGCACGCGCGGATGCTCGCCGCGGGACCCGAGACCCGTCTCGCCGCGGTGTGGGCCCGGCGTTCCGAAGCCGCGCGAGAGACCGCCGCACCGCACGGAGCGCACGTCGCCGCCTCCTTCGGTGAACTCCTCGACCGGTGCGAGGCCGTGGCGTTCGCCGTACCCCCGGCCGTGCAGGCCGAGCTGGCACCCCTGGCCGCACGACAGGGGAAGGCACTGCTGCTGGAGAAGCCGCTGGGACCCGACCTGGCGGCCGCACAGCGTGTCGCCGACGCCGTCCTCTGCGCCGGCGTGGTCTCCCAACTCGTTCTGACCAAGCGCTACCACCCGGTCACCGAGGCATTCCTCGACGCCGCACGCACCCGCGAGGTCTCCGGTGCGCGCTCCTGCTACCTCCACGGCGCTTTCCTCGGCGGCGACTTCGCCACCGGCTGGCGTCTCGAACACGGCGCGCTGCTCGACCTCGGCCCGCATCTGCTCGACCTGCTGGACCTCGCCGTCTCGCCCATCACCGGCATACGGAGCACCGGCGACTCCCGCCGCTGGATCGAACTCACCCTGGAACACGAGAACGGAGCCGTCAGCCAGGCGTCCTTGTCGGGCTCCGTCAGCGTGGCCCGTGCTCTGACCCGTGTCGAACTCTTCGGCGCCGAAGCGCCGTTGACCTACGATACGGCCGAGATCGACCACGAGGAGTGCTGGCCGATCCTGCGCCGCACCTTCGCCACCGCCGTGCGAGCGAACAAGGCGACGGACCTCGACGCAGCACGCGGGCTGTACCTGCAGCGCCTCATCGATCAGGCGGCCCGTGCGGCACGGTGAAGAGGACTACGTCTCCCGCTGCCTCCTCCTGAATCGCCGGATCGGTGGGCAGGTGCCCGCGACGGCTCGGGTTTGATCCCGCGGCCGTCCGGCGCGTCATGAGGCTGATCCCCGCGAGGTGGATCACGGGACCGCGGTGGCCTCGACGGAGGCGGGTACGGGACAGCCCTCAGGCCCCTGTCCGTCCGGCGCCGTCGGCGAGGAATTCGGTCACGGTGCGCACGAACGCCTCCGGTTCTTCGAGGTGCACGAAGTGACCGCTGCTCTCGAAGACGGTGAGCCGGGAACCCGATATCTTCTCGTGCATCTCCTCGGCCCATCGGACGGGACATATCCAGTCGTACCGGCCGACGAGGATTTGTGTGGGGATGCTGACCATGCCCAGAGCGTCCCGCACATCCCAGTTCCCTGCGGACGGAATGTACTCGACCTCCACGCTTCCGACCGCTTCCCGCAGCTCGTTCGGCATCCCCCAGTAGTCGGCGAAGTACGCGGGAAGCAGGCGCCGTACGTGCTCCGTGACCTCGGACCTGGTGGTGCGGGGTGTCTCCGGCCGCCGGTGGGCGGCGACGACGTCCGCGACCTCTGGACGCCCGGCGTGCCGTTGCTCGAACGCACTCATCTGGCCCTCCGCCTCCGCGTGCAGGTCCGGGCCGAAGAGGGGTGCGCTGTCGTACAGGATCAGTCCCGCCAGTTTGCCGGGGTGGTCCAGCTCGTACTGCAGGGCGACGAAACCTCCCGCGGAGTGTCCCAACAGATGGACCTCCGGCACTCCCAGGTGGTCCACCAGTCCGTCGACGAAGCGCGCGTATCGCTCCACGCTGTAGTGGCCGTCGGAGAGCTCTCCGGACTCCCCGGCTCCCACCGGAGCCACATAGACGGCCGTCATGTGCTTCTCAAGGAGTGGCATCCGCAGGTATTCCCAGTGGACACCCGGACCGCCGGAGTGCACCAGGCACACCGGGCCGTCCCCCGCCACGTGATAGCGCTGGATGACGCCGTCGATCACGGTCTCGTGCACGCCAGGCGCGAGGCTCTCATTACGTTCTGGGTTGTCTGCGAACACTTTTCCGTCCTTCTGATGCCGTCGGGTTGTTTATCGCCGGTGCGGCCGACGTCTGTATGACCCGCTGTCAGGGCCGGTTGTGACATCGGCGCCGACGCGCACGCGGGCTCGGGACGAACGGTGAGGCGTCCGCCCCCTCGCCCACCGGTTGTGGCTCAGGCCGCAGGGGTGCGGCGTCAGGTGACGCCGAAGACGGGTAACAGGGCATCGCCGTCGACCTGTCACGCCTCAACTGCACGCCCCACGAAGTGAGTTGACGTCAGCCGTGTGATTCGACCCCGTCGGCTCCGTTCCCTGAGGGATCCGCTGCCCGGCGCGGCTCGACGCCCCCGGTGCGCCCCCGGTTCCTGATCCATGAGAAACCTGATCAAGGATGGAACCTCGTACTTTTGTTCGCCATCAAGCAAGGCGAACGGACTGAGGTCCACGAATGACAAGAGGTGGCACGCGGTGAACAGGCGGATCACGGGGGCGGCTCTGGCCGGCCTACTTCTGGTGACGGGATGGGGAACGGGCTGCTCGCCCGAAGCCCCCCGTCCGCACTCTGCTTCCGCCACCCCACGGACACCCGCAGCGAAGCCCGCCGGCACCCATGCCGACGCGCAGGCGGCCACCGCGGCGGCCTACCGCAAGTGGGGCCTGAAGCCGCTGGCGCCACCGCCTGCCCCGCCGTCGACCAAGCCGGCAAGCGGGAAGACCGCCGACGGCGAGGTGCCGGTGATCAGTGAGATACCCACCGACCAGAAGATCGTTTTCCTCACGTTCGACGACGGCGCCGAAAAGGATCCGGAGTTCGTGAAGATGATGCGGGAGCTGAAGATCCCCTTCGCGATGTTCCTCACGGACTCCGCCATCCGCACCGACTACGGCTACTTCAAGAAGTTGCAGGAACTCGGCGACAGCGTCCAGAACCACACGTTGACGCATCCGAACCTCCGCACCCTGAGCGCGGCCGCCCAGCGGCAGGAGATCTGCGGCCAGCAGGAGAAGCTCAAGAAGGAGTACGGCTCCGCACCGCGGCTGCTGCGTCCGCCCTACGGCAACTGGAACAAAGACACCCGGGCCGCCGCCGCGTCCTGCGGCATCGAGGCGATCGTCCTGTGGCGGGAGTCCATGCAGATCAAGAACATGCAGTTCCAGGACCCCCACAAGAAGCTCCACCCAGGTGACATCATCCTGGCCCACTTCCGCGGACCGTCCGAGCTCAAGGGCAGGACGATGACCCAGATGACGGCGAACCTGCTGCGTCACGTCCGGGAACAGGGCTTCACGATCGCCCGCTTGGAGGACTACCTATAGCCGGACCGCCGGGCCGGCAGATCAGATTGCCCTGGTAGCGTCGATGAAACCGGTGCTGAGCTGCTCGACCACTCGTTCGAGCTCGGAGGTTGAAGGTCAAGTTAGGATCCGGCCATGACTGATGAGTGGTATGTCCTCATTGAAGAGGACACCCGAGAGACCGAACGCGCCGACGGCACGGAACTGCTGCTGCACCGGTGGATGCTCGTGGGCACTCACTATGTCGACGGCGGCGAAGAGCAAGCCGCCGCGGCAGCCGAGGACGCGGCCCTGCGCTTCATACCGAGAGCTCTCGCGCTGCACACCCGGCCCGGAGACGAGCCGTCGCGGCATGCGTTCCTCACGCAGGACGGGGCCTGGGTGGTCCTCATCAGGCTACGGACCCGCGAGTGCCACATACGGGTGACCACAGCCCGGCTCATGCATTTCCAGGAGGAGAAGGAAGCCCCGCCGAAAACCCTCAAGGAAAAGCTCCGCGGCGCCGTGCAGAGCCCCCCGCCCTCCCCGAAGCCGTGGACGCCGGCCGGGAGAACTTGAGAGCGAGGGGTGTTGCCTGTGAACTGCCGTTCGGCGCCATCCCCTCATCCGATCCGTGGACGGGCGTCGGGATGTGCATGCACGGTCAGGCCGGTCTTCTCTCGCGACTCCCGTTCACGGCCGTTGTTCGTGAACGGACCGACCAGTTCCTTCGTCCTTCTTCGTGTCCACACTGATCACCGAACCTCGCCGTACTGGTGGTTGAGGTCGCCCTCCGTATCCGCGCAGACCGGTGGCCAACTGCCTTCAAGGCACTAAATCTGTACGCCCGCGCAGGACATGGAGGACTTCAGGAACGGGCAGCCGCTACAGGTTGTGGGGTCCGCGAAGAGTATCGGTGGGGCGGCCATGGTCTCGGTCGGCCGCGGCAAGCAGCTCGCGCCCCTGAGGTCGGGGTGCGGACCTCGTGCGGGCCTTGGACGCGGCCAGTCGCTCCCGGGAGCCTTGTCCGCCGCTGGCCTTCGGCGACCAGCTCTTGCTCGTCACGGTCAGCTGTACCCGAGCGGGTCCCATACAGCGGGACCCCCTCGCGAGACCCTGCCGCCCGGACAGAACGTGAGATCACCCAGCGGTGGCGGCCGCGGGATCGGGCCCGTGCCAGGAAGCAGGCCGCCACGACGGGATGTCATGATGCCGGCGGGCGCCCTGCCACGCACAGCACCGGGCCTCCGCCGGCGCGGCCGCCTCTCGCTCTGTGACGGCCGCGCAGGGCGTCCCGCTCACCGAGGTCCGCTGGAACCGAGGTCCGCTGGAACCGGGGAACGCTGGAACCGGGGAACGCTGGAACCGAGGTCCGCGTCGGGCTGAGTAGCGGCTACTCATGCCATGACACGCCGTCACGGGCACTCTCTGAGGCAGCGCGATCCACATCCCACCGGCCCAGAGAGGGAGGGGGAACTGTGGGAAGCCGGGCGCGGCGGGTCGCCGGTCCGGTCCGCGGAGCGGAGACACGAATGAGCCCCCGAACGGGGCTCACTCACCTGGCTGCCGGACCTCTGAGAGTCGGCGCCACGCAGGGAACGGGGACCTCACATGTTCACACTCGCCCGCATGGGCAACCTGGGGCTGGCGGTTGGCTCGGCAGGCGTTCTGGCCGCCGGCCTGTCCACCAGCGCTCAGGTCGCCACGGGAGCGCTTCGGTACTTCTCGATCAGCGGTCAGGAGTTCCGTATCACCAACCCGCCGGACAACGTCCGCATCAACCTCCAGGTCCGGCCGGATCTGATCGCCAATCAGACGGACAAGACGATGACCGTCCACCCTGGCGCCGACTGCGCCCTCTTCGTCCTGAACCTGGACCCCGGCCGCTCGGTGGCCCACATCGGTGGCCCCCGTTCGGTGCGATTCATCGGTTGAGCAGGCGACATGAACCGGCTTACAGGCGCATCACCCAGCGGGGGCCGTCTGAGGACGCCGCACACGAAGCGTCCGGTCCGGGGGAACGCGGACCGGCCGGTCCGTGGTGTCAGTGTCTCGGCGGGCCCGGAGGGACTGCCACGGAGCCGGTGGGCAATCCCCGGCGGCAGCGTCCGTCTCTCCACGCAGAGGTTCGAGTCCGATGCCGTCACAGGTGCAGCGGGGGTCTCGTGCCGGTGACGGTCAGTCCCACCAGCCGTCGCCGGCGTGCCAGCGTCGCACCCACCGCATGAAGTCGGCCGCTTCCGGCATGGGATACGGGTAGGCGCCGACGTCGGTGACGAGCCAGACCCCGCCGCGTTGCGGACCGGTCACCACGAGGACCCAGTAGGAGGTTCCGTCTTCGGCGCCCAGCACGATGGAGCCGTGGTCGTGAACGGCGGCAACGCGTTCGTCGTGGTCGTCGGCGAGGGGCTCGCCCTCCCACGCCCAGGTCTCCTGGAGAGGAAACACAGCGGCAGGATCCCGGTCCCCTCGACCGTGCCAGTCCGGCGGGAGCTGGCCCAGGGGCAGGAGGCCGCCGTCTTCCGGTGGTCCGAGGGACGACCCGTTGGAGATCTCGGCGATCAGGGTCCGGTACGGCTCCGGAAGCACGACCCCGTGCTCGGATTCCCACGCCGAGACGCCATCGCGCCCCAGCGCCGGTTCACGCCACTCCGGCGGGAACACGGAACGCAGGAACGCCAAGGTGGCCTCGTCAGGGCGGTCATCGGCTGATGTGTCTGTCACGGCAGCATGCTGGCATGCAGCACCGACAGAGCGCCTGCGAGGGCATCGTGCTCGAACGTCTGAGTGGGGAACGACCCTGGCGATCGGAATTACGTGAAGTCCCGCACGGTGTCCTTGTCGCGGTACAAGGCCCGCGCGGGCGTCGCTGCCGAGCGGCATCGGGGCTACCGAGCGGCATCGGGGCCGGCGTCGGCACGGGGGCCAGAGTCGTGGTCGAGGCCCGGGTCACACCGGCGACCCTTGGTCATCGAGGCTGCGCTGCCCGCGCCGATGATTCTTTCGCCGGTTTCGCTGAGTCCGAGCGGCTCTCCTTGCGTACTCATCTTCGTTCGCCCCATCAGGCGACAGAAGACCGGCGGACAAGCGCACTGGCAGGAGAAACGATGCAGCGTTCGGGCAATGTGATCGGGACCCTTTTTGTGGGCGGCGCTCTCGCCCTGACACTCGGCGCGCTCGCGTACCCGGCGATGCTCGGTCTGGACACCGTGTCGACCACGCCCGACCGGGTCATCGCGAACACGCAGTGGGGACCGTTGACGGAAGGCGAACGGGACTTCGTGGTCAAGGTGCGCGCGGCCGGCCTGTGGGAGCACCCGCTCGGCCAGATCGGCCTGCAGAAGGGACAGAGCAAGGCGGTCAAGATCGCGAGCCAGCATCTCGTCGACGGACACGCCGCCCTGGACACCAGTTGTCGCAAGATCGCGCCGATGCTGAACATCACGCTGCCCAACGTGGCGAGCCCCCAGCAGGAGGGCTTCGTCACCCAGTTGAAGGGGGAGTCGGGGCAGCAGTTCGACGTCGACTTCGCCAACATCCTGCGAATGACCCACGGTTCGATCTTCAACACGATCGCCAAGGTCCGTTCGACCACCAAGAACACGCTGATCCGCGCCCTGGCCAACCAGGCGAACGACACAGTGCTCGACCACATCACCGTGATGGAGAAGACCGGCCTCGTCGACTTCGACACCACGGTCTTCAACCAGACCACCCCGCCCAAGCTGCCCAAGTCCGACATGACCCCGCCGAACCCGGTCCCGGGTCAGCCTCAGGTCGTCCTCAACCCCCCGCCCAATCCGACGTCCACACCGCTGGACCTCAACGCCGCCGAGAACGGCGCGAAGGCGAACGGCGGCTAGCCTCACCGGGCGGTCCGTCAATCGAGGGGGCCGGTCGCGAGGATCCTGCTCTGCGGCCGTCCCGGAGACGTCACCGGGCCGGCCGGGAGGGTCGGACGCCGGGCAGGACCGGCGACACCGAGCGAGTTGTGGAGCACGCCTCCGCGACCGCGGTCGCCGGGCTGGTCACGACCGGATCCGTGACCGACGGGCTGTCCCGCTCGCCCGGCACATCCGCTCGCAACCGGCACTTCGGCCGAGGTCATGGGGAGTTGGTGATTCCCCCGGCCCGGCCCGGGGCCAGGAACTACCCTCGCGAGCATGGTCGAACACGATACCCACCACGCCACCCGCGAGGCATACGACGCCGCCGCCCACACCTACGCGCAGCTGTTCCGCGATTCGCTGCGTGACAGTCCCCTGGACCGCGGGATCTTGGGTGTCTTCGCCGAACTCGCCGCTGCGTGTGGGGGCGGTCAGATCGCTGACCTGGGGTGTGGACCCGGCCATGTCACCGCGTATCTGGACGGGCTCGGGCTGACGGCGTTCGGTGTCGACGCCTCCCCTGTGATGATCGAGCTGGCCCGGCAGGCCCATCCGGGCCTGCGGTTCGACGTCGGCTCGATGGCCGCGCTGGACATCGCTGACGGCGCGCTCGGCGGCGTACTCTCACGTTGGTCCATCATTCACACGCCGCCGAAGGAACTCCCCGTCGTCCTGGGGGAGTTCCAACGTGTGCTGGCACCTGGCGGCCACCTTCTGCTCGGCTTCTCGGCGACCGATGACGCGTCCCGTCCGACGCAGGTCTTCGACCACGCGGTCGCGCCGGCTCATCGGTGGTGGCCCGACCATCTGGCCGCGACACTGCGCGAGTCCGGGTTGGCCGAGGTGGCCAGGATGGTTCGCGAGCCCCAGCCCACCGACCGACGGCAGTTCCGCGAGGTTCACCTGCTCGCCCGCAAAGCCCAGGCAGGGAGTCAGCTGTCCGCCCAGGCAGGGACTGCCTGGGCGGACAGCTGACCATATCCGACCTGCCGACGGGGAGCCGTCGCGCCCCCGCTGCCCTCAGCGGAACACGTTGTCCGAATCGTCCCAGACCGACGGCTCGTTCGGCGTGTACTCCCGCGGCCGGCGCGAGGACGTCTGGTACATCGCGTCGATCTCGGCGGCGAAGCGCTGCGAGATGGCGTCCCGACGCAGTTTCATCGAAGGGGTCAACAACCCGTTGGCCAGGTCGAAGGGTTCAGGAAGGACACGGAACACCCTGATGGACTCCGTTGGGGACACAGTGCTGTTGGCCGAGGCCACGGCGCGCCTGACCTCCTCGCGCAGCTCGTTCTCCTCCCGGGCGTCGCGGGGCGCCGCCGCCTCACCCGTGGTCCATGTTCCGCGCCAGTGCGCGAGGAAGTCGGGATCCAGGGTGATGAGGGCGCCCACGCAGGGCCGGTTGTCGCCCACGATCACCGCCTGATGGATCAACGGATGGACGCGCAGCCGCTCTTCGAGCACGGCGGGAGCCACACTCTTGCCGCCGCTCGTGATGATGATGTCCTTCTTGCGGCCGGTGATGGTGAGATACCGCTCGGTGTCGAGGTGGCCGATGTCGCCCGTAGCGAGCCACCCGTCCTGGAACGACGCGTGGGTGGCGGCCTCGTCGTTGATGTACCCCTGGAACACCGAGGGCCCCCAGACCAGGATCTCCCCGTCGTCGGCCACCCGGATGTCCGTGCCAGGCAGCGCCTGTCCGACGGTTCCGAACTTCGCCCGGCCCACCGGCTGCGCGGTGATGCCGCCGCTCGTCTCAGTGAGCCCGTATCCGTCGTGGACGAGGATCCCGATGCCCGCGTAGAAGAGCGCGAGTTCCCGGTTGAGGGGTGAACCGCCCGAGACCGCACCGCACACCCGACCGCCCAGCGTGGCGCGCAGCTTCCGGTAGACGGTCTTCTCGTAGAGGGCGTGCTGCAGTCTCAGGTCGAAGCCGGGACCGGGCCCGGTGCCCAGGCGCTGACGCTCGTCGGCCGCGGCGAAGTCCTTGGCCGTCTGGACGGCGCGCTCGAACAGGGCGCCACGGCCGGTCTGCTGCGCCGTACGCACGAAGTTCTTGTAGATCTTCTCGAAGACGAACGGGACGGCGTAGAGGAAGGTGGGACGGAAGGAGAGCAGCGCCGCGGAGAGCGCCTCCTGGCTCAGGTCGGGCTCATGACCCAGCAGGATGCCGCCGCGCAGGCACAGCCCCTGGATCATCAGGCCGTACACGTGGGAGAAGGGCAGGAAGGCGAGGATGGCGGGCTGCTCACCGGGCGGAGCGGCCGTCTGTCTCCAGCCCGTGAGCAGCGTGTCCACGGGGCCGGCCAGGCCGCGGTGGGTCAGCGCGCAGCCCTTCGGGTTCCCCGTGGTGCCGGAGGTGTACGCGATGACCGCGGTCGAGTCGGGCAGCACGATGCGGCGGAGCGAGTCGACCGTCGTCGGCGGTATCGCCCGGCCCCGTTCGGCGAGCTGCGACAGGGCCCCGGTGTCCAACTGCCAGACGTGGCGCAGCGACGGGAGCGACGCGCACGCCGATCCGACCGTCATGATGCCCTGTTCGTCCTCGACGACCACGGCGACGCAGGCCGCGTCCTGCAGGATCCACGCGACCTGCTCGTGCGACGAGGTCGGGTAGATCGGGACGAGCTCGGCGCCCACCGTCCACAGCGCGTAGCTGAGCACGGTCCACTCGTAGCGTGTGCGCGCCATGATGGCGACGCGGTTGCCGGGGCGTATCCCGGAGGCGACCAATCCCCTGGCGACGTCCACGACCTCGTCCCACAGCTCGGCCGCGGTGATCGGTGCCCAGGTACCGGAAGCCCCGTCGAGGCGGCGAGCCACCTGGGCGAGTGCCGGCTCACGCCGCGCCGTCTCGAAGAGACTGTCGGCGAGTCCCCCCTGCATGGCGGTGGCGGCCGGTGGAGGAAGTTCGAACGCGTGCATCCCCGCTCCAGAATTCTCCTCGCCGTGGCCTCACAGAGAGGTGCTGTGCCGAGGATTCCTGAATCTAGCCCAGACCGACGACCACTGTGCCGTAATCGGCGAGCAGTTCGTCTACCGATGCGGTTACGGTCCGCGGGCGGGCCCCTTTCGCTGGTGAGCGGAGCGTCGGACACGCTCGACGAGGGCTTGTCGGGGCCGGGACGGGCCATGCGTCCGGGACGGGGTCGACGGTCCGCCGGGCGGCCTTCCGCCGCGTGGTCGCCCTCGGGGTCCCCCCCCGCGGGGACGTCGTCCGCGGAGAGATCGTCCGCGGCGTGCGGCGGCAACGTCCCCAGCGGTTCCACCGGTTCGTATGCCGAGCCGGGCCGGGCCGGACCGGACCGAGCCGAGCGGGCGGGGCTGTGGCGGTCGGCGCGGAGCGGGTCGCCGGGCCCGCGGGGTTGTCCGGACGGCCGCGTCGTGGCCGGATGGTAGCCGCACATCTTCTGAGCTTCCGGAGGCCATGATGATCGTCCCGTTCGGGGCCCGTGATTTTCTGGACCGCGCCACGACCGTGTACGCCGACCGGATCGGCATCGTCGACGAGCCGGAGCAGCCGGCCGAGCCCTGGGAGGGGCTGACGTACCGGCGGATCGGCGAGCTGGCGCGCGCCCAGGCCGCCGGACTCGACGCGCTCGGCGTGCCGCACGGCGCCCGGGTGGCGGTGGTCTCCCCCAACAGCGCACGGCTGCTCACCGCGTTCTTCGGCGTCAGCGGTTTCGGGCGGGTCCTGGTGCCGGTCAACTTCCGGCTGACGGCGGACGAGGTGAACTACATCGTCGACCACTCGGGGGCGAGCGTCGTGCTCGTCGACCCGGAGCTGACGGACCGGCTGGCCGGAATCACCTGCAAACACCGGTTCACCATCGGGGCCGCCGCGGACGCGGAGCTCTACCGGTTCGGCGCCGAACCCCTGCCCTGGCAGCCGGACGAGAACGCCACCGCGACCATCAACTACACCAGCGGCACGACCGCCCGCCCCAAGGGCGTACAGATCACCCACCGCAACATCTGGGTGAACGCGGTGACCTTCGCCCTGCACGCGGGGGTCACGGACCGGGACGTCTACCTGCACACGCTCCCCATGTTCCACGCCAACGGCTGGGGCATGCCGTTCGCGATGTCGGCGCTGGGCGTACGGCAGATCGTCCTGCGCAAGGTCGACGGCGCCGAGATCCTGCGCCGGGTGGCCGAGCACGGCGTGACGGTCATGTGCGCGGCGCCCGCGGTCGTCAACGCGGTGCTCACCGCGGCCCGTTCCTGGGAGGGGGAGATCCCCGGCCGCGACCGGGTACGGATCATCGTCGCCGGCGCTCCGCCGCCCACCCGGACCGTCGCCCGGGTCGAATCCGAGCTGGGCTGGGAGTTCATCCAGATCTACGGCCTCACCGAGACCTCCCCCCTGCTCACGATCAACCGCGGCCGCGAAGAGTGGGACGGCCTCGATACCCAGGCGCGCGCGGAGCACCTGGTCCGGGCCGGCGCTCCCGCGCTCGGCGTGACCCTGCGCACCGACGACGAGGGCGAGATCCTCGCACGCTCGAACGTGGTCCTGGAGGGTTACTGGGACCAGCCCGAGGAGACCGCCCAGGCGTTGTCCGACGGCTGGTTCCACACCGGCGACGGCGGATCGGTCGGCGAGTACGGCCATCTGACCATCAGCGACCGCAAGAAGGACGTGATCATCACCGGCGGCGAGAACGTGTCCTCGATCGAGGTGGAGGACGTGCTCTTCAGCCATCCCGCGGTCGCCGAGGTCGCGGTGATCGGCGTACCGCACGAGAAGTGGGGCGAGACGGTCAAGGCGCTGGTCGTCCTCGCACCCGGCACGGAGGTCACGGAGGACGAACTGGTCCAGTACTGCAAGGAACGCCTCGCTGGGTTCAAGACGCCGACCTCCGTCGAGTTCCGGGACCAGCTGGCCCGGACGGCGACCGGCAAACTCCAGAAGTACAAACTGCGCGAGAAGTACTGGGAAGGACACGGCCGAGGCGTCAACTGACACCAGCGCGCGGGTCTGGTGCCCGTATGGCCCCGTGCCCGGGGGCGTGCTGTCGTACGGCGTGGTTCCCCGGGGCCGTCAGAGCCATCCCCGGCGGGCGGCCTGCCAGGCGAGTTGCATCCGGGTGGCCGCGCCGGCGAGTTCCATCATGTGCTGGATGTGACGCTGCACGGTGCGGCGGCTCAGGCCCATCTGCGTGGCGATCGCCTTGTCGGCGACACCGGCCACGAGGAGGGACAGCAGCCGTCGGTCCGTGGCCGAGAGCGGGTCGCCCGCGCCGACCCCGTCGGTACCGGCGACCGCGCCCGAGTCGTCGACGTCCAGGGGGACGGCGTCCTCCCAGTAGCGTTCGAACAGCGCGATGAGAGCGGCCAGCAGATTGCTGTCCCGTACCAGCGCCGCGGTCGGCTCGTCGGGACTGCCCTGCGGGCCGCCGGGCACGAGCGGGCACACGGCGATGGCACGGTCCGCGACCGCCAGACGCAACGGCAGATGGGGAACGGCGCGGGCGACCTCCCCGGCCCGTACGCCCGCTACGACGTTGTCGACGGCGCCCGCGTCGTCGAAGAACGCCTTCTCGTACAGGACCCGGTAGCGCACACCCCGCGCGAGTGCCTCGAACTCCGAACTGTTGCTGCCCGAGGGCATCGCCACGTACTGGGCCTTGCAGAACCAGAGCATCTCGTCCTGCACACTCGCCTGGATGTGGCGCAGGTGCTGGCGCAGCGCCTCGGCCCCGACGATGACCTCGATCAGTTCGCTGGCGTCCTGCCTGCGCATCGTGTCGCGGTAGGCCTGCAGCAGGCTGGTGGCCTCCGCTCGGGCGAGGTCCAACGCGTCGGCGTTCCGCTTCAGCCGCGGCATCAGCGCCACGTCGGGCGGAGTGGCGTGGAAGTGGCGGGGGAGTACGTCCGTGTGGCTGGCCATGCCTTTGGCCGCGAGCGTGTCGAGCGCCTGCTCGGCCTCCGCGTGACTCAGTCCGGTGCGTTCGGCGACTTCCCGAGCCGTGGCCCGGCCCGTCGTCACCAGGTGCCGGTAGACGAACTCCTCGGTCACCGACACCCCGGCCGCCTCAAGCGACACAGCGTCCTCCTTGAGACCGACCGGCTTGACGGTTGAACACCGTACTGCATGCTGTGCGAAAGCAGTGGGCGCCCGTCGCCCCGCACCGTGCCGACGCCCGGATCGCGCGCCGGCACGGTGTGCGGTGAGGTGACCCGCCGGGTCAGGCGGTGTGGAGGGTGAGCCCGTACCGGCTGAGGATCTCGTTGACCGGCTGGTACCAGGTCTCGCCGCCGCCGCTGCAGTTGCCCCAGCCGCCGGAGGTGACACCCTGGGCCTGGTCGCCGCTGATGAACGAGCCGCCGGAGTCGCCGGGTTCGGCACAGACGCTGGTCTTCGTCATCTGGTGCACGGCGCCCTGGCTGTAGTTGACCGTCTCGTTCTTCGCCAGCACCGTCCCGCAGTGCCAGTGCGAAGTGGACCCCGACCGGCAGATGGAGGCTCCGACGGGGGCCTCCGCCGAGCCGCGGACGAGCTGGTCGGAGACGGTTCCCCAGCCCAGCACGACGGGCACGGTCCACCAGCCGCTGCCCACGTTGACCCAGGCGTAGTCGTTGTCGGGGAAGGACGATCCCTGGAAGTTGCCGATGTAGCTGCCGTCCCAGCCGCTGACGCCGGCTCCGGGCTGCGCGCAGTGGCCCGCGGTGACGAATCCGCCGTACACCGAGAAGCCTATGGAACAACGGACGTTGCCCGTGTAGTACGGGTCGCCGCCCACCGTCCCCGCGGCGAAGGTACGCGGAGCCCGCCGCGTCTCCTCGACGGTCACCGGACCACTCCGGCGGGCTCGGTCGAGGAACGCCCGGACATCGTTGTCATCCTTGTGTGCGGCGACCACGCCGACGACGACCGAGTTGCTCTTGGCGTCCACGTGCCAACTGCCCACGCCGGACGGGGCGTCGAGGGAGTCGAGCCGCTTCAGCGTCGCGTCGAGTTGCCGCTCGTCGTGCCGGACGAGCGTGACCTCGGCTCCCGTCGCCTCGACGGCCTTTCGCCGCGAACCGTCGGCGACGGCGACGGTGAGCTTCCCGGTCTTGGTCTCGAACCACGATCCGCCGTACGCGTCGCCCGCGGCGCGCTTGGCCGCGCGGTCCACCGTCCGGGCCGCCGCCTCGGCCTCGAGCCGTGCGGTGGCGTCGTCCTTCGACAGGCCCAAGTCCCTTTGCATGGCGGTGATCAGAGCCGATGACGCCGGGGCTTTGGACGCGGAGGGGGACGCGCCCACGGGGGTGTCGGAGGCCGATGCCTGGGTGCTGAGACCGGCTGCCACGGTGCTCAGGAGCAGCGCCGCGGACAGGCCGGCGCGCAGAATTGTCATGCGTCTCAAGGGAGTTGCCTTTCGTCGTTCCGTCATGGGGGAGTGGAGCGGAAGGGCGTGCTGAGAGCGCTCTCAGAGACGTGCGACGCCGAGGGTAGCGACCGGACGCGTGGAGGTCCATACCAAAACCGTCATCGTGTGGGCGGCCACCCCGTCGGTCATCACCGTCAGTCGGACCGCCGGGCCCGGCCGGGGCGGGGTGTTACCCACTTTCGGGTGAGGGGTGGGGTGGCGCGGAGGGTGGCGTTTGGGCCGGAGTTCAGTATTTTCGGGGGATTGTGGCGTCAATTTGGTGATGTAGGGGATACATGCAAGATGCAGTCGAGGATCACGGGCTTGTCGTTGGTCGGTAATGCCGTGCGGGTGCTGGGCTCGGGTGGCGCGGTGGGGCGCGAGAGTGTGGTTCTCGGCCAACGGGCCGGGACTCGACTTCGCGGATCCTCATATGTGGTCCGCCAGTTCCCTCTAGGGGGCGTTCGTGTCTGTTTCACGGTCTGTGATGGTTCGTCGTGCTGCCGCGGCCGCGGTGGCTGCTGGTGTGGTGGTGGGTGTGGCGGCGCTGCCGGCGTCGGCGGACCAGGGGCGGTTCCCGCACCGTGCGCAGGTGCAGATCAGTCGCGCGCAGTACGACTCCCCGGGCTGGGACTCGGGGAGCAACGCGTCGTTGAACAAGGAGTGGGTGGAGGTCACCAACACGGGGCGTTCGGGCGTGAATCTGAACGGCTGGACGCTGTCGGGCCGTGACGGCCGCGCGTACGTCTTCCACCTGCGTCTGGGGGGCCGCGAGACGGTGCGGGTGCACACGGGAGTGGGGCGTGACGCCGGCCGGGACGTCTACCAGGATCGCCGTGGCTACGCCTGGGACAACCGCGCGGACACCGCGACGCTGCGCAACGACCACCGTCGTGTGATCGACGTGGTCACGTGGGGCCGTGGACACGGTGGCCACGGACACGGTGGCTACGGACACGGTGGCCACGGACACGGTGGCCGCGGACACGAAGTCCCTGGTGGTCACAACGGTCACGGTCACGAGGGTCCGGGTGGTCACAACGGTCACGGTCACGAGGGTCCGGGTGGACACAACGGCCACGGTCACGAGGGTCCGGGCGGACACAACGGCCACGGTCACGAGGGTCCGGGCGGACACAACGGCCACGGTCACTAGGTCCGGGCGGACGCCTTCGTCGCCGACACCATCAGGAGACGGCGAGGCATCGAGCGCCGGTCGGCGTTCGGCGGGCCGGTGCGTGCGTGGGCACGTACCGGCCCTCGACAGGACCTGCGCCCTGTGCGGACCGAGAGTCCGTCGTGGATCACGCGGCGGGACGCGGGGCTGCCGACGAGGCGCCGCCCCTCGGTGCCACCCGATCCGAACGAACCGTCGACGCGCGGATCGACGACCGATGGAACGCGTCTGTTCGAGCGGGATGAACCCGGCGGTCTCTCACCGTGTCGAGTGGTGTGACCTTGCCGGTCAAGGGGCGGACGGAGCCGGGCCCCAGGAGGCCCGGCGGCCCGGTGCCTCATTCGGCCCAGGGCTGGAAGCCCGTGTCGATCACGGCCTTGAGGGACGTGCGCGGCCGGGCTGCTTCGTCGGTGCCGAAGCTCTCCTCGAACCGGGCTTGCACGGCCTTCCACAGGGGGAGCGCCGCCTTCAGCCGGGAGAGGCCGTCCGGTGTGATGGCGGCGATCCGCGCGCGGCGGTCGGCCGCCGCCGGCTCGACGGTCACCAGGCCCTCCCGCGCGAGCGGCTTGAGGTTCGAGGCCATCGTCGTACGGTCCATGGCGATCGTGTCCGCGAGACCGGTGATCGTCATCTCGCCGTGCGCACTCAGCCTCTGCGGGATGCTGAACTGCGTGGCACGGAGGCATACGGGGCCAGGGCCTTGTCGTACGTCGCCCCCTAGCTATCGGGCCGCCTTGCGCAGTGCCGGGTTGTCGTACTGGTCGGCGACGCCCGTCGACGCAGGGGTCATGATCTCCGCCTGAGGTCCCCGTCCATCGTACGAGCTCATGCTCCTGTTGGCGGTCGGCCCAGGGGGCTCGGGAGCTCCGGGGGAGGGGCCGGCTCGAGGGGCGCGTGCTTGCCGTTCGATAAATACGAGCATATGCTCCTAGTGATCGGTGTGGCGTGCCTGTCCCCTGATCCGTTCCCGCGCCCTCTCCCCAGAAAGCCCCGCCATGGAATCCCCCGTCGGAGCCGCGCCCGAGCGTGAGCAGATACGTTCGACAGCGGCCGAGCCGTCCCGGCCGCCCCGCTCCCGCCACCCCCGGCCGCCGGTGAGGGCCTGGCTCCAGCCGGCCGTGATCTCCCTGGTCGTCGTGGCGGCCTTCATCTCCTGCTACGTCGGCCTGCAGCGTGATCCGCAGCCGCATCGGGTCCCGATCGCTGTCGCCGCGCCTGTCCAGCCGGGGGCGATACACGAAGCCCTCGGCGACACCGTCGAGGTGCACCCGGCCGCCGACGCCGGTGTCGCGCGCCGCGCGGTCGAGGACCACGACGTCGTCGCCGCGCTGAGCGCGGACGGCCCGGACGGGCTGCGCCTGGAGATCGCCGGGGCCGACGGCACGTCCACCACCTCGGCCGTGAAGACACTCGTGGGCGCCTACGCGCACGGGGCGGGCAAGCACGTCACCACCGAGGACGTCGTACCCTTCGCCCACTTCGACACCAGGGGGCTGGCCGGCTTCTACATGGCCTTCGGTGTGACCCTGTCCGGCTTCGTCCTCGGCTCCAACGCGCTCGGGCTGGCCGGCCTCCTGCACTTGCGTCACCGCTTCTGGCTGCTGGCGGGCGCCTCCGTGGCCATCGGCACCCTCGCCGCGATCATCGCTGGTCCCGTTCTCGGGGCGGTTCCCGCCCAGGTCGCCCCGCTGATCGTCACCCTCACGCTGCTGGCCGCCGCCGCGGCCTTCACCACCAAGCTGCTGGGCACCTACCTCGGCCCCGTGGGGGTTCCGATCGCCACCCTCCTGTTGCTCACCGTCGGCAACGCGACCAGTGGTGCCACCATCGGCGCCGATCTGCTGCCCACGGCAGCCCGGTCCGTCTCCGCGCTCCTGCCCCCTGGCGCCGCCGTGCGGGCCGTCACCGATCTGAGCTACTTCGACGGCGCGCACGCTGTGGGCCCCGTGATCACGCTCGCCCTGTGGGCCTGCGTCGCGGCGCTGCTGCTCGCCCTGCGCCCCCGTCTGACGCGACAGCGCGCCCGGGGCGCCGCCTGAGAGCCGTCACGCCGGTCACGGTCACCCCGTCGCCGGCCCGCACCTTGGGGCGGCCGGGCACCCATGCGGGGGCCGGCGGGGGCGGGGCCTTCCGGCAAGCGAGGCTCCGCGGGCCTCCATAGATTGGGGGAGGAGGAGGGGAGAGGCACGGGAATCTCCCCCGGATCGGCTCGACCACCCACGCACCACCTCACCCACGCACCACCTCACCCACCCACCACCTCACCCACTCAGTCACGCGCCCGCCCACCGACGCGCCAGGAGGCCGACCGATGACCACCAACGACCTAGTTCTCATCGCCAACGCCGGTGACGTGGGGCGCGGGGTCCTCGAGCAATTGCGCGCACAGGACGCGCCCGTCCGTGTGCTGGTCCGCCACGACGACGACCGCGCGGCCGGGCTGCGCGCCCTCGGAGCCGAGGTCGTCGTCGGTGACCTGACCCGGCCGGAGAGCGTCGCCGCCGCGCTGCGGGGCGTCGGGAAGATGTACTTCGCGATGCCCGTGTCGCCGGACCACCTGCTGGCGACGACCGTGGTGGCCACCGTGGCCCGCGACTGCGCGGAGCTGGACGTGCTGGTCGGCATGTCACAGATGACGGTCTCGCAGATGACCGCCACCAGCACCGCGGAGTCGGACCAGCAGCGACTGCACTGGCTGGGCGAGCAGGTGCTGAACTGGTCGGGTCTGCCGGTGGTGCACATCCGCCCCACGTCGTTCCTGGACAACCCTCTCTTCACCACGCTGGCGGCACGGTCCATCCGGGAGAACGGCACCATCGCGCTGCCCTTCGGCACCGGGCGCACCTCGCCGGTCGCCGTCGTCGACGTCGCCCGAGTGGTCGCCGCGGTCCTCCTCGATCCGGCTCCGCACATCGGCCACGTCTACGAGTTGACCGGCCCCCGCTCGATGGACATGACCGAGATGGCCGAGGAGTTCGCGCGAGCCCTCGGGCGTCCGGTGTCCTACGTGGACGTGCCGTTGGACCGGTGGCGAGCCGAGGTGCTCGCCCGTGCGGGCCTGCCGCCGCACACCGAACAGCACATCGCCACCATGGCCCGCCTGCACCATGAGAACCGCTACGACCGGACGTCCGACGACGTCGAACGTCTGACGGGGGTACCCGCCCAGTCGGTCGAGGCGTTCGTGGCCGCGCACAAGGACCTCTACCTGGGCTGACCCGCTGCGGGCCGTCGGCCCGGGGCGCTCGCCGGAGGGACCGACGTCGTGTCACCCGCACGGCGCGGGAAGCCGGAAACGGTCGTCGATCGAACAGTGAATACGAACCGATCCGCACACATTGACTCGCACATACGGTGTGGTCACCCTGGTCTGGGTCGTATCTGCTGGCTGGGGGTGAGGCTGTGGGCGTACTGGTGGTGCAGCACCTGCGGGAGGAAGGCCCGTACGCGGTGGGCGAGGCGCTGGCGGTCGCGGGGCTGCGGATGCGGCCCTGCCGGGTGTGGGCGGGGGATCCGGTGCCCGAGAACCTGGCCGGAGTCGAGGCGCTCGTGGTGATGGGCGGCCCGATGGCCGCGTACAGCGATGCCGGCTTTTCCACCCGAGGTGCCGAACTCGACCTGCTGCGTGCCGCGTTGGCCGCCGAGGTGCCGGTGCTCGGGGTGTGCCTGGGTGCGCAGTTGCTGGCGGTCGCGGCGGGCGGCAGGGCCCGTACGGGGTCCGGGGCGCAGGTGGGCTGGGGCGAGGTGCGGACGCGCTCGGCGGCGGCCAGGGATCCACTGTTCAGGGGCATGCCCGAGCGGCTGCGCGTGCTGCACTGGCATGCCGACACCATGGAACTGCCGCCCGGGTCAGTGCCGTTGGCGTCCTGCGAGCGGTATCCGGCACAGGCGTTCCGGGTGGGCGGGGCCGCATGGGGTCTCCAGTTCCACCTGGAGGCCGACGAGGCGGCCGTGGACGCGTTCGTGGCGGCGTTCCCGGAGGAGGCCGCCACCGCTCCGGGGCTGCGGGAGGCCGCGCCGGTCGAGCTGGCGGCGCTGGCCCCGCACCGGGACCGGGTGTTCGGGAGGTTCGCGGCGCTGGTGGCCGCGCGGGCCGAACGCACCGCGACCCGGACCTTCTTCACTCCCAAGGCCGCTGCCTGGGAGACCCGCTTCGCCGCCGACGGCCCGCGATACGATGCGGCCGTCGCCCGCCTGGGACTGAGCCCCGGCCAGACGGCCCTCGACCTGGGCTGCGGCACCCGGACGTGCCCTGCCGGCCCTGCGCGCGGAGGTGGGCGACAAGGGGACGGTACTGGGCGTTGACGTCACCCCGGCCATGCTCGTGACCGCTGCCCGCGAGGGCCGCGCCTGCCTGCTGCTCGCAGACTGTCATCGGCTGCCGCTGCCGCCCGGCGCGGTGGACGGGATCTTCACCGCCGGGCTGCTCGACCACCTCCCCGACCCGACGGCCGCCCTGCGCGAATGGGCGAGGGTCACCGCGCCGGGCGGCGCGCTGCTCCTGTTCCATCCCTCGGGCCGCGCCGAACGAGCCCGCCGCCACGGCCGCCCGCTGAGCCCCGACGACCCGCTGGGTGAGCCGAACCTGCGGCCCCTGCTGGACGGGAGCGGCTGGCAACTGGACCGCTACGAGGACGCCTCCGCGTACTTCCTGGCCCGCGCCGTCCGCACCTGCTGAAGCGCCGGCGGCGACTGCGCCCACGCCGGCCGGAACACGCGACGGTGGGAACATGCGACGGTAGGAAGCGCGGCGGCCGGAACGCACGACGAGCCGAGACACATGACCGACGAGACCACCCGTGCCGCACGACTGCTGGACGCCCAGGCCAAGGCCGCCCGGCCGTTCGCTAGATCGAGGCGAGGGGGGCGGTCGCACCGGGTGAGAGCGAGCGAGCGGTCAGCGACCGGATCCGCGACCTGGCGAACGACCTGTTCGGTCCGACGCGCCACTGGTACAAGCCCATCGTCCGCTCCGGACCGAACGCCCTCCACCCCTACCGGGAGAATCCCCCGGACCGGGTCATCGGGCGGGACGACATCGCCTTGGCGGACCTCGGTCCGATCTTCGAGGAGGGGGAGGCCGACTTCGGCCTCACCTTCGTGCTCGGCGACGCCCCCGTCAAGCACCGGCTGCGCGACGACCTGCCGGAGGTCTGTGGGCGAGTTCCCGCACGAGAAGATCGACGGCGCCGACATCGAGTCGTACATCGCCCCGGAGAGCGATACCCCGCTACGGCACCCCGACCGCTCCGGACGTGTCTGCCACTGGATCCTGGAGGTCCACCACGGCGACCGCGAGCGCGGCTTCGGCGGCTTCTACGAGGAACTCCTCGACCTCGGCTGACCTGAGACAACCGCCACACCGGGCTGTCTCACCATGTGACTCTGGCATTTGACATTAGATCCTCTTATGGATGATAAAGAAGTTGCTTTGGCCATTCATGTGCGTCGCGGGACCCTCGCGGCGCCAGGCCGGCGACCCGTCCAAGTGAATGAGTCCTTCCGTGTCCCACTCCCTCGCTGACCAGCCTCCCGCCGACGCCGTCGGACAGTGGCACGCGTGGCGCGCCGAGCGTCACCAGGCCCTCACCTCGCCGGCCGGGAACCTCGCCCTCGTCGAGACCCGCTGGCTCCCCGCCGGTACGGCCCCGGACACGGAGAAGGCCCAGGCCGGTCAGCCGGACACCGTGAAGGTCACCGCGCTGCGGCGAACCGATCTCGTCACCGGCGGGTCCGAGGACGGCCTGCGCTTCTGGGACGCGGACGCGCCCGCCATCCGCCACTTCGACCGGGTCGACGCCTTCCCCTACGACCCCGCCTGGGTGCTGCACGCGACCTACACGCCCGTGTCCGGTGCCCGTCGTGTGTCCTTCGAGCACATCAGGGACAACGGCGGCAGCCGCGACCTGGTCGTCCCCGGCGACATCACGCTCACCGTCGACGGCCGCGACTACACCCTCAGCGCCTTCGACGACGACGGCACCCTTCTGCTCGTCTTCGGCGATCCCACCAACGGGGACCTCACGTACGGCGCCGGCCGCTTCCTCTTCGTGCAGCGCACGGAGGACGAGCACCGCGTCCTCCTCGACTTCAACCGCGCCTTCGTACCGCCCTGCGGATTCTCGGATCAGTACAACTGTCCGATGCCGCCGCGGCAGAACCGCTTCCACCTGCCCGTCGAGGCGGGCGAGAAGCTCCCCGTCTTCCGCGCCGGCTTCGCCGCGCAGCACTGACCGTCCCGCAGCCTCCCGCACCGCAGCACGAAAGCGCCTCCTCACCATGAGCATCAAGAAGACTTCCCTGTACGGCACCGCGACGGCGGCCACCCTCGCCCTGGCCCTGACCGCCTGCGGCGGCTCCGGCTCGGGCGGCGGTGCCACGGGCGGCTCCTACGACAAGAACGCCACCGTCAACATCGGCTCCCTCTACGAGCCGCAGAACCTCGACAACACCGCGGGCGGCGGCCAGGGCGTCACCGAGGCCCTCAACGGCAACGTCTACGAAGGGCTGTTCAAGCTCACCGACGACGGCAAGGTGGACAAGCTCCTCGCCCAGGACTACAAGGTCAGCGGCGACGGACTCACGTACACCTTCACCCTGCGCGACGGTGTGAAGTTCCACAGCGGCAAGGCCCTCACCAGCCAGGACGTCAAGTACAGCCTGCAGAAGGTACTCGCGGACGACTCCCAGTCCGCCCGCAAGAGCAACCTCGAGGTCGTCAAGGACATCGCCACGCCCGACGCGCGGACCGTCAAGGTCACGCTGTCGAAGAAGTCGATCTCCTTCGTCTACAACCTCTCCTACGTCTGGATCATCAACTCCCAGGCCAAGAACCTGAAGACGACCGAGGACGGAACCGGCCCGTACAAGCTGGGCAAGTGGACGCGCGGCTCCGCCCTCGGCCTGGACCGGTACGCCGGCTACTGGGGCCACGCGGCCAGTAACCAGCAGGTCGTCTTCCACTACTACAAGGACGCCACGGCACTCAACAACGCGCTGCTGACCAACGCCGTCGACGTGGTCACCAGCGAACAGTCGCCCGACGCCCTGGACCAGTTCAAGAGCAACCAGAACTACAAGGTCAACGACGGCAACTCCACCACCAAGCTGCTGCTCGCCTTCAACGACAAGGCCAAGCCCTTCACGAACGTCAAGGTGCGTCAGGCCGTGTCCTCCGCCATCGACGACAAGAAGCTGCTCGAGTCGGTCTGGGCCGGCTACGGAAAGCTCATCGGCTCGATGGTGCCGCCCACCGACCCCTGGTACGAGGACCTCACCAAGGTCAACGCCTACGACCCGACGCACGCCAAGCAGCTGCTCGCCGAGGCGGGGTACGCCAAGGGCTTCACCTTCACCCTCGACACCCCGAACTACGACCCGCACCCCACGGCCGCGACCTTCATCAAGTCCCAGCTCGCCAAGGTCGGCATCACCGTCAAGATCAACACGATCACGCCCGACGAGTGGTACACGAAGGTCTACAAGAACCACGACTTCACGGCCACGCTCCAGGAACACGTCAACGACCGTGACCTCGTCTGGTACGGCAACCCCGACTTCTACTGGGGTTACGACAACAAGCAGGTCACGCAGTGGGTCGAGCAGGCCGAGGAAGCCTCCACGGCCGCGGAGCAGACCGCTCTGCTGAAGAAGGTCAACGAGAAGACCGCCGAGGACGCGGCCAGCGACTGGCTCTACCTCTACCCGCAGATCGTCGTCGCGAGCAGCAAGCTCTCGGACTACCCGCTCAACGGCCTCAACTCGCAGTTCTACGCCTACGACATCAAGAAGAAGGGCTGATGGGGCGCTACCTCCTGCGCCGACTGGCGTTCCTCGTGGTGTCGCTGGCCCTGGCGAGCGTCGTGCTGTTCGTCCTGCTGCGGCTGCTCCCGGGCGACCCGGCCAACGCACTCACCTCGGTGGGCGCCAGCCCCGAGCAGATCGCCGCGGCACGGCACTCCATCGGGTCCGACAGGCCGCTGCCCGAACAGTTCACGCACTGGCTCGGGCAGCTGGCCCACGGTGACCTCGGCACTTCCTTCGTCAGCTCACTGCCCGTCGGACCCGAGGTCACCTCCCGCCTGGACGTCACCGTCCCGCTGACTCTCGCCGCCTTCGTGCTCGCCGTTCTCATCGCGGTGCCGGCCGGGTTCGTCGCCGCGTACAAGCGACGCACCTGGTACGGCGCGTTGCTCAGCGGTGTGTCCCAACTGGGGATCGCCATCCCGGTGTTCTGGCTCGGCATGATCCTCGTCGCCGTGTTCGCGCTGAACGCGGGCTGGCTCCCGGCGGGCGGCTTCCCCCCGGACGGCTGGTCCGACCCCGCCGACGCGATCCGTTCCCTCGTGCTGCCCGTCGTCACCATCGCCCTGGTGATGAGCGCGTCCCTGATCCGTTACGTCCGCTCCGCCACCCTCGACGTCCTCGGCAGCGACTACCTGCGTACCGCCCGCGCCCTGGGGTCGTCCTTCGGGCGGGCCATGTGGCGGCACGGCCTGCGCAACAGCTCCGTGCCCGTGATCTCCGTCCTCGCCATCGAACTCGCCTCCACCCTGCTCGGCGCGGTCGTCGTGGAGTCCGTGTACGCGCTGCCGGGCCTCGGCTCGATGCTCGCCACCGGCATCGCCCAACACGACTACCCCGTCATCCAGGCCGTCCTGTTCGTCTCCACGCTCGCCGTCCTGCTCATCGGATTCGTCGCCGACCTCGTCCAGCGAGTCGTCGACCCACGGCTGCGCGGACGACTCTCCGGAGGTGCCCGATGACCCCGCCCGACGTGCTCGCCACGGTGCCGGCCGCGAAGGCACCGCCGGGCGGCCGGCGATCCGGCCGTTCCGCCACGCTCGTCGTCGGCTGTGTCCTCGCCGGACTCATCGCGCTGCTCGCCCTGGTCTCCCTGTTCTGGCTGCCCTACTCCGCGGACGACACCTCCGGCGGACGGCTCGCCGGACCCGGCGGGGGACATCTGCTGGGCACCGACAAACTCGGCCGCGACCTGTTCACCCAGGTCATGACCGGCTCGCGGATCGCCGTCGAGGCCGGCCTCGGATCGGTACTGCTCGCCGCCACCATCGGCGTCACCCTGGGGGTGCTCGCGGCGTTCGCGCAGGGCTGGCTCGACGACACGCTCTCCGCGTTCCTCGACATCCTGATCGCGTTTCCCACGCTGCTGCTCGCGATGCTCATCGTCGCCGCGCGGTCGGCGA
Organism: Streptomyces sp. NPDC057950; assembly: GCF_042887295.1. NCBI lineage: Bacteria > Bacillati > Actinomycetota > Actinomycetes > Kitasatosporales > Streptomycetaceae > Streptomyces > Streptomyces sp. NPDC057950. Next base: position 87,058 of record NZ_JBHVPP010000026.1, on the reverse strand, counting down.
CCCTCGGCTCCGCGATCCTCGCGATCGGACTGGCGCAGAGCGCCGTCGTCGCCCGGCTGGTCCGCATCCTCGTCAAGCGGGTCCTGGCGCAGGACTACATCACCGCCGCCCGCACCTCCGGCACCTCCTGGCCGCGTACGGTGCTCGGCCACGTCCTGCCCAACATCTGGCCCACCCTCGTGGTCAACCTCGCCCTCCAGTTCGGGCTCGCCGTGCTGGCCGAGGCCGGCCTGTCCTACCTGGGCCTGGGCGCACCGCCGCCCAACGCCTCGTGGGGCCGCATGCTCCAGGAGGCGCAGGCGACCTTCACCACGGCCCCCGCGGGGGCCCTGGCCCCGGGCATCCTGCTCGTCCTGCTCGTGATCGGGGTCAACCTCATCGCCGACGGCGTACGGGAGACCCTCGACCCGGCGACCCGCCGGAGGCGCACATGACCCTCCTCGACGTACGTGGCCTGACCGTCACCGCGGCGGACGGACGGACCCTGGTCGACGACCTCTCCTTCACCGTGGCGAGCGGCGAGCGGCTGGGGCTCATCGGCGAGTCCGGTTCCGGCAAGTCGCTCACGACCCTCGCCGTGCTCGGCCTGCTGCCGGACGGCATGACCGCCACCGGCGGCATCGACCTCGCGGGCACCCAGATCGTGGGCGCCACCGAGAAGATCCTCACCTCCGTACGCGGCCGGGACGCGGCCGTCGTCTTCCAGGAGCCGCTCACCGCGCTCGACCCGCTGATGCGCCTGGGCCGCCAGATCGCCGAACCCCTGCGCCGGCACACCGGTCTGAGGGGTGCCGCCCTGCGTGGTGCCGTACGCGACGCGCTGGCACAGGTACGGCTGCCGGAACCCGAACGGATCGCCCGCGCCTTTCCGCACGAGATCTCCGGCGGACAGCGACAGCGCGTCGCCCTGGCCATGGCCCTGGCGTGCGCGCCCAGACTGCTGATCGCCGACGAACCGACCACCGCGCTGGACGTGTCGGTGCAGGCGGAGATGCTCGACCTCCTCGACACCCTCGTCCGGGAACGGGAGATGGCGGTGCTCTTCGTCAGCCACGACCTCGCCGTCGTGGCCAGGGTGACCGACCGTGCCCTGGTGATGAAGGACGGCCGGGCCGTCGAGGAAGGTCCCGTCCACACCCTCATCCGCTCGCCGCGCGAGGAGTACACCGAAGCGCTCGTGGCCAGCGCCCGCAGACTGCAGTCGGCCCTGGACCTGAGGAGCGCGCGGTGACGCCCGTACTGGAACTGAAGGACGTGGCGCTGCGCCACCGCGGGAGCGCGGCCAACGTGGTCGAGGACGTCTCGCTCACGGTCGAGGCCGGACAGAGCCTCGCCCTCGTCGGCGAATCGGGGGCGGGCAAGACGACTCTGCTGCGGCTGCTGCTGGGCCTGTCCCGCCCCACCGCGGGCAGCGTCCGCTTCGACGGGGCCGAGCTGTCCCTGCGCGACCGGCGGCAGCTGCGCCGCTTCCGCAGCAGTGTGCAGTGCGTCTTCCAGGACCCCTACTCCTCGCTGGACCCACGGCGTCGCGTGGGCGCCATCGTGGCGGAGCCCCTGCGTTCCCTCGGCATCGACACCCGGGCCGGCGCGGCACCGAAGGCGGCGGCGGCCCTGGAGCGGGTCGGCCTGCCCGCCGACGCGGCGGACCGCTACCCGCACGAGTTCTCCGGGGGACAGCGACAGCGGATCGCCATCGCCCGCGCCACGGTGTGCCATCCGCGGGTACTGCTGGCCGACGAACCCGTCAGCGCGCTCGACGTCACCACCCGGGTCAAGGTGGTCGACCTGCTCGCCGAACTCAAGCAGGAACAGGGACTCACGATCGTGATGGTCTCCCACGACCTGTCGGTCGTCGCGTCCCTGTGCGAGCGCACCGCCGTACTCGAACGCGGCCACGTCGTGGAGCAGGGCGAAACCGACCAGGTGCTGGGCGACCCCGCGCACCCCTACACCCGTCGGCTGCTCGACAGCGTGCCGAGACTACCCGTCTGAACCATCCCCGGAACGGACCGGATCCGGGGGACCAGGCCGCATCCGTTGGGTCAGGCCGCATCTGCTGGGTCAGGCGGCATCCGTTGGGTCAGGCCGAATCCGCTGGGTCAGGCCGCACCCGTTGGATCAGGCCGAATCCGCTGGGTCAGGCGGCATCCGTTGGGTCAGGCCGAATCCGCCGGATCAGGCCGAACCCGTACGCCAGGGGCCGTCGGCCACCGGGCGGCGGGGATCCCGGCCCGCGGCGGGTGCGCCGCGTTGGCCGCCCGCTCGCGTCGGGTCGCCGGCGGTGGTGTCCCGCGGGGCGGTCGGTTCCTGTGTGGCGGAGGCGAGGAGCGCGAGTCCGTCGGCGCTGTCGGTGCCGGGGTCCGGGTGGTAGACGACGAGTGTCTGCCCCGCCGTGCCGCCGATGCCCAGCCTCTCGCGGTTCAGCCACAGGCCACCGACCTGGGGATGGTCGATGTGCTTCGACGCGCCTTCGCACGCGGCCACGTCGTGGCGGGCCCAGAGCCGGCTGAAACGGGGGCTGGCGAGGCAGAGTTCGCCGACGAGCTCGATGACCCGGGGGTCGTCGACGTCGGTGCCGACGGACTCGCGGAAGCCCGCCACCATGCCCACGGTCGCGTCCTCCCAGTCCGCGTACAGGGCCTGCTCGGCGGGGTCGAGGAACACGTCCCGCAGCCGGTTGGCTCCCGCCACGAGGCGCGGGGACAGAGCGGTCGCCAAGGCGTTCGCGGCGAGCACGTCGAAGTAGCGGCCCTCGACCAGGGCGGGGAGCGGGAGCGCGGCGACGAGCTTGACGATACCCGCCGGAACGGTCTCTTTCCGGCGCCGGGGCCGTCGGGGTTTGCCGGCGCCCAGACGCAGCAGATAGGCCGTCGCGTCGTCGTCGAGTTGCAGTACGCGGGCGAGGGATTCGAGGATCTGTACGGAGGGGTTGCGATCGCGGCCCTGCTCCAGGCGCAGGTAGTAGTCGGCGCTGATGCCGGCGAGCATCGCGACCTCTTCCCGGCGCAGACCCGGAACCCGCCGTGTCCCCACGACCCGGATCCCGGCCTGTTCGGGAGTGACGAGCTCACGGCGAGCGCGTACGTAATCGCCCAGCAGGTTCGTTGCGTCGCGCATCGCCCTACTGTAATTCGCCCACTTGCACGGCTGCCTGGCCCTGTCACCCCCAGGAGCGAGGGGGCCCTGGCCCGGTCGGAGCGCGGGCGGCAGCCTGATCAGCGACCCGCCGAGCGCGGACAAGCACAGCGAGGAGCGCAACCATGTCGACCTATTTGCTGGTACACGGCGCCTGGCACAGCGGAGAGTGCTGGGAGCGGGTGGTGCCCTTGCTGGAGTCGGCCGGACACCGGGTCCTCACGCCGTCGCTGACCGGCCACGGCGACAAGGCGCATCTGCTCGGCCCGGAAGTGGGGCTCGACACGCATGTCGACGACATCGTCGAGCTGATCACCGAGGAGGACCTCACCGAGGTGGTCCTCGTGGGCCACAGCTACGGCGGGCTGGTCATCTCGGCCGCGGCCAATCAGGTCCCGGACCGGATCGCGCATCTCGTCTACCTCGACGCGATGGTCCCGGAGGACGGCGAGAACGCGGCCGATGTCATGCCCGTGACCCAGGTCCTGATCGACCGCGCCCTGAAGTCGGACGACGGCTGGCGGGTTCCCCCGCTTCCCGAGCTGCCGCCCCCCTCGGGCCTGTTCGGGGTCACCGACCCGGCGGACGTCGCCTGGCTGCGCACGATGCTGTCGGATCTCTCGGTGCGCTGCCTCCAGCAGCCGGTACGACTGGACAACCCGGCGATGGACGCCATCCCGCGGACGCACATCCACTGCACCGTCGGCAGGCCGGAAGGCTTCGACCGGCGCCCCGTCCCGGCGACACAGCCCAACCGCACCCCGGCACGGGTGCGGGAACTGGCGACCGGCCACGACTGCATGGTCACCATGCCGGCCGAACTCACCGGGCTCCTGCTCGAGCTCGCCTGACCCACCGCCCTCCACACACCCGTCGGCCCGGACGCGCCCCCTTCGTGCGGTCGCCCGGTCAGACGCCGGACCCGTCCGCACGCAGGGTTCGCAGCCATTCGTCCGCGCGTCGCGGTGAGCGGAAGCGGATGACGTGAAGCGGCGCGAAGCGCGGATCCTGGACGCGTCGGCCGATCTCCGACCGCCGCGCGCCGTGCTGGGACCAGGCCCACCACACCGGGTGGTCGCTTCCGAACCAGTCGGACACGGTCTCCACATTGCCGCCGAAGACGCGCTCGCGCAGCAGGGTCCGGCGCAATGACCTGCGCAGAACACGGGGCATGATCACGGATCTGGGGTAGTCGAGCCAGATCACCGTGTCGGCATGTGTCCACAGCCGATCGCGGACTTCCGGGTAGCCGAAGGAGTCGAAGATCCACCCAGGGGTGGCCGCGATCGCGGCCACCTGCCGCTGCAGACCGGGGTTGGACGCCCACTGCGGGCCGGTGAACTTCAGGGCGTCCATCTCGTGGAAAGGCAGCTGAAGCCGCGCGGCGAGGGCCTGCGCCATGGTGGTCTTCCCGGCCCCGGTGATGCCCACGACGAGGATGCGTTTCACCGGAGAAGGCTACTCGTCGCGTACCGGTGCGGTCGGGGAGGGATGTCTCCCACGAGACGTGGAACGGGGGGAGCCCGCGGTGACGGAGCGAACACGCTCCGGATGCGGGAGCCGCCGACCGCCCCTAGCGTGGCAGGCGTATCCCCCCAACCAAGGAGTGATCATGGGCAAGAGTTCCATGGACAAGGCCAAGGGCAAGGCCAAGGAGATGGCCGGCAAGGCCACCGGCAACGAGCGCATGGAAGCCGAGGGCAAGACCGACCAGGCCAAGGCCAACGTCCGCGACGCCGCGGAGAAGGCCCGTGGCAAGGCCGCAGGTGCTCGCGACTCACTCCGCGACAAGCACTGACCGCTTCACCCCGCACGAAGGGCGCCCCTCGACCTCGGTCGAGGGGCGCCCCTCTGTCGTCAGGAGGCACCCGCCCGTACGCAGGCACACGCCGTCGAGGCGGGCACGATGAGCATCCTCGGGACACCGGGCTCGCCGTTCGAGGTGGGAGCTCCTCTCCCGCGGCGGCTCCGGGCGTCACCTGAACGGCTGTGGACAGGGCTGGACGGAACGGGGGATGGGACCCGACCCGGGTGTGTGCCGGACCCGTCGTGCGTGGTCCCCGGGGTGACCCGATGGGGGTAACGGCAGGGGTGACGGTGGGCACTGAACCCGGGAAGGATGGGACGGGGAAGGCGACCGGCCGGTGTTGCGGGGCCATGGTGTGGGGCGGTTCGCAGAACCGGTCCCGATGCCACGACAGGAGGACGCTATGACGGGGAGGCCACGGTCCGGCGCGGGCACGGCGGCGTACGTCGTCGACACCACTGGCGGGAAGGTCCGCGGTGCCGAGGTCGGCGACGGCGTCCTCGGTTGGCGCGGCATCCCGTACGCGGCCCCTCCCGTGGGTCCACTGCGGCTGCGGCCACCGAGGCGGCCCGAGGCGTGGAGCGGAGTACGCGAGGCCACCGCACTCGGGGCCCCCGCCCCGCAGCCGCCCATGCTCCTGCCCGCCGTGCCGGTGGACCAGCTGTCGCCCGACGCGCCCGCACTGCCCGAGCCGTCGGAGGACTGCCTCTACCTCAACGTGACGGCTCCGGCGGGCGCCGCTGCCTGTCCCGTGCTGCTGTGGATCCACGGTGGGGGCTACCAGGTCGGTACCGGCACCGACATCGCCGGGGACGGCGCCGCCCTCGCACGCGCCCACGGTGTGGTCGTGGTGACGTTCAACTACCGTTTGGGCGCACTGGGGTTCCTCGCGCTGGACGGGGAGGAGCACACCGGTGCCTTCGGTCTGCACGACCAGATCGCCGCGGTGCGCTGGGTCCGCGAGAACATCGCCGGCTTCGGCGGCGACCCGGACCGGATCACGCTCTACGGTCTGTCCGCCGGCGCCAAGTCCGTCGCCAACCTGCTCGCCTCGCCCCTCACCCGAGGCATGATCCACCGGGCCGTCTCGTCGAGCGGCGGGGCCGACCACGTCGCCGACCGGGCCCAGGACACCGACCTGACCCGGCGGTTCCTGCGCGTGCTGGGAGCCGGGGCCGCGGACGGTATCCGCAAGGTGCCCGCGGAGGAGATCCTCGGCGCGCAGAACGCGGTCGGCGAGGGGGTGCGGGCCGCCTGGCTGTGGCGGCCCTCCATCGACGGGCTCGCCCTCACCAGTAAACCCCTGGACGCCCTGGCGGCGGGCGCCGCCGCGGGCGTCGCGCTGCTGGCCCAGACGTGCGTCGACGAATGCGCGTTCTACCAACTCCTCGCTCCCGACGCCGCCGAGCAGGCGGACCGCGTCCTGGAGGAGTACTTCGGCCCCGCCGCGCGCGACCACATCCTCGCCGTCTACGCGGAGCACCCGTCCGGACCGGCCCGCGATCCGGTCCGGTCGCGGGTCGACGTGATGACCGACGAGCGGTACGCAATCCCCACGACGCGGCTCGCCGACGCCCAGTCCGCCCACGCGCCCGTCTGGCGTTCCCGGTACGACATGCCCCTGACCGGGCTCCCGCCGAGTGTCGTCCCCGACGGAGTGCTGCCCGCGGTCCACGGTACGGACGGCAACGCGATGTGGTTCGGCGGTCCGGGTGTCAACGGCCTGCTCCATGAGGCCTTCGGGGCCTTCGTCACCGACGGGGTCCCCGCCATCGAGGGGCTGCCGCACTGGCCCGCGTACACCACCGGCCGGCGCGCCACCATGGTCTTCGGCCCCGCCGGGCCCCGCTCGGTAGACGACCCGCGCGCTGCGCGCCGTGCCGCCTGGCACGGCCGTGACTGGCAGTCGGGGACCTGGTGGTCCCTCGACGACCTCGCGACCGGGGTGTACGGCTGACCGCCGGCCCGCCGCGCGCACACCGAACGGCGACACTGCGCGAGTGGCGGGGCCTCACAGCCGTACGGGACGGACCGTGGAGCCGGGCGGCGCGTTGCGTGCGAGGGCCCCGGCCTCCCGGGCCGGTCGCCTCGCGCTCCCCGGCAGTCCGGCCGGTGTCAGGGTGCGCCGACCGGGCCGATGCGATTCGCCCCGTACGGCGGTGAGGACGATTTTGCCGCGTCCGCTGACACCGCGGACCGCCGCCGCTACACGCTGTAGCCGCCGTCCACCCCCAGCGCCTGCCCCGTGATGAAACCGGCGCGGTCCGAGGCCAGGAACGCCACCGCCTCCGCGATGTCCGTCGCCTCGCCGAAGCGCCGTAGCGGGATGTTGTGGCGGGTGATCCGCAGGGCCGTCTCGTCGAGTTCGCCGGAGGAGATCAGCCGCGCGGCGATGCCGTCGGTCAGCATGCCCGGGGCGACGCAGTTCACCCGGACCCCGTACCGGCCCTCCTCGGCCGCCAGGGCCCGCGCGACCGCCTCGACGGCACCCTTGGTGCCCGAGGAGAGCCCGTCGCGGACCGGGAACCTGCGGGTGGCCACGGTGGTGACGGCGACGATGCTGCCCCGGCTCTCCCGCAGTCGGGGCAGTGACGGATGGACGAGGTGGAAGAACGCCAGCGCGTCCGCGTCGAGTTGGTCCTTGAACTGACGTGGCGTCACCTGGCTGAGGTGCACCATCGGCACGTGCGGGCCGGCCGCGTACACCACCGTGTGGAGGCCGCCGAAGGCGTCGGCCGCCTCGGAGACCGCTTCCGCCGTGGCCGTCCCATCGGTCAGATCGAGGCGCAGCGCGAGGACTTGACGCCCGTGCTCGCGCACTTCGGCGGCGAGCGCGTCGGCCCCGGCCCGGCTGGCGCGGTACGTGAACGCCACGTCGCTGCCGCGCTCGGCCAGCGTACGGACGACGGCCGCGCCGATACCACCGGTGCCGCCCGCGACGAACGCGGCACCGGTCCTGCTGGAGAAGTCGGCCATGGTCCTCACGTTTCCGGGGAGTTGGCGATGAACACCTGCATGACCTCGCGGGTCCCACGTTTTCGGCCTCCGGCGCACGGCACCCCGCCGTGACGCCGGATCATCCGAGTACATCCCGTACGCCGGAAGATCCCCCGTCGTCGTACGCCGCAGCGCGCCGGTCGCCGTCCATCGGCCCGAATGCCTCACTGTGCGTGACCTGGTGCCGCGGCACGCCCTACCGGTCCGCGGCCGGGTTCCCCTCGACCCACTGGATCAGCAGGTTCCGTACGTAAGGATTGCCCTCCTGCGCCGCGTGCGCCAGACGCTCCGCACTCGCGCGTGCGGCCCGCCAGGACACCGGGGTGTCCTCGGTGTGCGCGGTGTCGGCGGCGGCCAGGGCGTCGGCCGCCAGGCCCCGGAGTTCCTCGTCGAGATCGTCGTGCGCCGCGGCCCGGTAGGCCTCCAGGCGCAGTGCGGCCAGGTCGGGGGCCCCGGGGGAGGGGGACGCGTGCGCCGGGGGCTGGGCGTAGCCGCTGACGGCTATGACCACGCAGAAGGTCGCCACGTCCCGGCGGCTTTCCCGCTGCCCCCGTTCCACGGCGGGCGCGAGCCATGAGGCGGCCTTCCAGTGCGAGACCGACGTGGCCGCGGTGAGCGCCACGATCAGTGCCACGAGGGGAATCCAACCGCCGAGGAAGTAGCCGACCGGGCCGAGCACGAGGAAGCAGGCTCCGCTGAGCGTCCATATGCGACGGCGGCCGATTCGCAGGTGTCGGGACTCCATGACGTTCAGTGTCGCAGGAGTGAGTGCGAAGCCGTGCGGCGGCGGGGGGATTCGAGGAGAGTCCCTGGGTCCGTCCGTCGGGACGGCGGCCCGCGGGCGCCCTCACGGCGCCGTACGGCGCGGGCAGGGCGCGCTCGCCGGGGCGCCGGGCGACCGCGTCGGCCACGGCGCGAGTGAACGGGCGTACGCAGTGAATGGCCGGAGATCGCCCTGACCGTCGGGCGCCGGGGTACATACGATGCGGTCGTCCCGGACTTCACGGCTCCTTCACATTTCCGGGTCACCCATGCACATGGACTTGTCATGTACATGGTTCAACAGTTCACGCTTGGTCCAACGCACTGGTCTGCGACGGCCCTTCCCGTACGCGGGAGGAGCCGCACCCCCCAATTCGCGGCGGCACACGATCCGTGCCGCCGCAAACACCAACGCAACGGATGGGAGCACCATGGCTGGTGGGCTGCTTCTGGGTGGCGCGATAGCCGCCCTGTTCGCCACCGCACTGCCCGGACAGGATCCGTCCTCCGGGATCGTCGACCCTCCTCCGGACAGGATCGTCATCAAGGTCGCCACCGTGAACGGCTCGGGCTGCCCGCAGGGCACCGCGGCCGTCGCGGTGTCCCCGGACAACACGGCCTTCACCGTCACCTACAGTGAATACCTCGCCCAGGTGGGCGGAGCCTCCGAGCCCACCGCGTTCCGCAAGAACTGCCAGCTCAACCTGATCGTCCACGTACCGCAGGGCTTCACGTACGCCATCGCCAGCGCCGACTACCGAGGCTTCGCCTCGCTCCAGCGCGGCGCCAGCAGCACCGAGAAAGCCTCGTACTACTTCCAGGGCTCCTCGAACACGGCGGCCATCACCCATCCCTTCGGTGGCCCGTACAACGACAACTGGCAGGCCACCGACGTCACGGACTGGGCCCAACTGGTCTGGGCCCCCTGTGGTGTTCAGCGGAACTTCAACATCAACACCGAGTTGCGCGTCAACGCGGGCACCTCGGCGCCGGGCAGCACCAGCTTCATGACCATGGACTCGACGGACGGCGACATCAGCACCGTCTACCACCTGGCCTGGAAGGAGTGTCCCGGATCGTGACCAGGGATCGCTGACCCGGCGACCCCGGCCCCTCGTGCCCCCTTGACCGGCTCCGCCGCATCGGAGCCGGTCAAGCTAGGGCAGCAGCCTTTCGAGGGCGGCGGGCCCCTCCTGTGCCAGCTTGCGTTCGGCCCAGGCGAGGTTCTCCGGGGTGACGTCGCGACCTGCGGCGAGCACCAGGTCCTCGGCGGTGACCTCGCCGCCGGCTCCGGTGTGCAGCAGCGCGTCGGGGGTCGCCCTCTCGTCGGACGGCGCGGGCGAATCCGGTTGGCTCGTTGACATGATCTCTCCCTGTTCCACCTGACCTGTTCTCACGCTACGGGCAATCCGGGCACCCCGCGCGACGCGTCCCGTGCGTGTCCGGGGTGCCCCGGCCGTGCCCGGACACGGGCCGGGAGGTGGTTCTCGGGGTCCGGGCGACCCGTTCGGACGTACAACGATGTCGGCCGGAGGTTTCGCAGGTGATGGTGGAGGAACCGCACTTCCGCGACTGATCGGAGCCTGCAATGCGTATTCGTCTGATGGCCGCTGCCGGACTGGCGAGCGTGGCCCTCGCGGCCACCGCCGGGACCGCCTCCGCCGCCGACCCCAACCCGGTCGGTGCCGCCGTGGGCAGCCCCGGTCTCCTGTCCGGCAACGTCATTCAGATCCCCGTCGACCTCGGCCTCAACCTCTGTGGCAACACGGTCGACGTGGTGGGCCTGCTGAACCCGGCGACCGGGAACGCCTGCGCGAACAACTGACCCGCCAGGGCCGCCGGGCAGGGTTTCCTGCCTGCCCGGCGGTGCGCGGCCGGGCACGGGATTCCGGCCGGCCGCGGCTCCACGCGATCCGTCCGCCGAGCGCCTCGGCCTACGGCGCGACGATCCGGGCCGTACGGACATTGCCGCCCGCGGCAACCCTCGGTCCCGGCGGCCCAGCCCACTGTCGGCCCGTACGCGCGACCCGTCGGCCGAATGTGCGCCCCGCCGAACCGTGTGTGCGCCCCGCCGGCCCGTATGCGCGACCCCCCGTCATGATCAGCGGCCCCGAGTGCCGGCCTTCCACCTCCGTAGCGGCCGTGACCGTGACACCCGCGCCGGCGCCCGCCCTCCGCGCGGCGCCGACGGCGGCCGGTCCCGGCCCCGAGGTGCAGAGGACGGCCGGCCCCGACGCCTCCTCGAACTCCGCTCAAACGAGGACCCGTTCCAGCCTTCAGACGGCATGGCGGGCCCCGCCCGGCGTCGGATCGTCGCCGATGTCGCCGATGAAGTACGGCCCGGAACCGGTGCGGGCGGGCGTCTCGCCGGCGCGCTCGTCCGGTGAACCGGCGGGAGCGACGCGGGCGACATCACGCCGCGCCTCCCGGAACCCGCGGGCCGCAAGACCGGCACCCCCTATGAGCAGCGCCACCGGACACCACGCGGACCGCTCCCGCGTCTTCCCGTCGTGGCCCTCGTGCGGAGCCATCGGGCAGCGGGCGATGTGATCGTTCGGACGGCTCGGACCGTCGGTTCCGGCCGCTCTCGCCGTCGAACCGCCCTCCGCGGCGCCAGGTGCGGCCCGGCCCGGCCGGACGACGGCCGTGGCGACCGGTGCCGCGTCACGGGTGCGTACGGAACTCGGCACGGGCACCCCGGTGCGAGGGGGATGCGGGGTCAACTGCCGTGGTCCGGAAAGTGGGTGGGCGGCCAATGATTCTCCATTGGCCTGTACATGCCTAACTCCTCGGGTCAGACTGTGCGCCGAAACCAGCACCCCCCACCCGAGGAGCACCCCTCATGCGCATGCCTGCCCGGCAACGTTGTCACGCCGTTCTGGCCGGTCTCGTCACCCTCGCCACGGCCGCCGCCCTCTCGGTCGCCGCCACCGCTCCGGCCGCGGCCGCGGACACCTGGAACGAGGTCGGCTCCGACCGTGCCGATCCGCTGACCGAGAGCCAGGGCCTCGCCTCGGTCGAGGTCCCGGCGGGCAGCCCCAACCGGTACACGGGGATCGGCACGATCCCGTTCGGTCTCACCGTCCGCGGCTGGAACCACGTGGGCGACCCCGACGCCTCGTACAACGGCTACTACGTGGAGCCGTACCAGGCGGACTCAGGCGGCGCCAAGATGTTCCGGGTGCAGGCGCCGGGCGGTGCCTGGTCGGAGTACGTCCACGCCCTGAGCCCCGGGGAGGCGCTGAACAACTCCTTCGACACCATCTCGCCGAACGGCTCCTGGATGGTGTCCGGCGAGTGGGGCACGATGAACCGCCTGCTGGTGTTCCCGACCCCCGGCGTGAACCCCGCCACCTCCCCCTCCGCGAACCTCCCGCAGGCCTCCACCATCAACCTGGACCACGCCGTGCGCGACGTACAGGGCTGCGACTTCGCGACGTCGACACAGCTGCTGTGCTCCTCCGACGATCCGGAAGGCGCACTCTTCGGCATCACCAAGCCGCTGCTGCAGATCGACCTGTCCGCCGAGCCCGGCTCCGCCGACGTGACCGGTCATGTCACGGCGCTGCGCCAGCTCCCGCTGCGCAGCTCCTGCTCGGGCAGCTTCGAGTCGGAGGGCATCGACTACGACCGGCGCACCGGCACTTTGCGTGTGATCGTGGTGTCACCCGGCTTCTGCGTACTCACCGACAGCAAGACCTACCGGTTCACCAGGAGCTGAGCGCACCCCGGCCACGACACGGGGGACCGGCCGAGGCGTATGCGTCCGACGCGGGGAGGTCTAAGGTCGGAAGCAGAACGACAATGATTGGGGGCGGCCGGCAGTGGTGCAGGACGAGGCCGTGATCGGCTGTACCGGGGAGCTCCTCGTCGGCACGCGGGGAGCCGCCGGTCCCGGCGAGATCCTGGTGCGGGTGCGAGGCGGATCCGAGACCTTCCTCGCTTGGTCGCAGGAGCCCCTCCCGATCGGGGCCACCGTGCTTGTGATCGAATCCCGTGGGTGCCGTGAGGTCGACGTCATCGAGTGGACCGATCCGTTGGACGCGTTGGGCGGGATCCCGCCCAACGCCGGTTAAGGAGTAGAGCGATGTTCGGTTACCGCGTTCCCGCACCCGACGAGGCGATGCTGATCTCGGGCGGCAGGCGGGGACTGGGGGGCGCGCCGTTCCGCGTGGTGACGGGTCACGGAAAGTTCGTGCTCCCGGTTTTTCGCAAGACCCGTTTCCTCACCCTTTCGATGTGTGAGGCGGAGGTCACCGAGACCTGTGTGACCAAGCAGGGAATCGCGCTGCACGTCCGCGCGGTGATCGCGTTCAAGGTGGGCAACGACCACGAGAGCATCATCAACGCGGGCCAGCGGTTCCTGTCCGACCAGGACCAGATGTCGGTGCTGACCGGCCGGATCTTCGCCGGTCATCTGCGCGCCATCATCGGCTCGATGACGGTCGAGGAGATCGTCACCGAACGGCAGAAGCTCGCCGCGGAGGTCCTGGACACGTCGAAGATCGAGATGGCCAAGATCGGTCTGATCGTGGACTCGCTGCAGATCCAGTCGATCGACGACGGCGACACCGGCTACATCGAGGCCATGTCCGCGCCGCACAAGGCCGCCATCCAGCGGCAGGCGCAGATCGCGCAGGCCCAGGCCACCCAGGCATCGGTCGAGGCCGAGCAGGTGGCCGCGCGCAACCAGGCCGAGTACGCCCGGCAGACCGCGATAGTGAAGGCGGAATACTCGGCCGAGGTGGACCGCGCGCAGGCGCAGGCGGCCCAGGCCGGACCGCTGGCGCAGGCACACGCGCAGCAGGAGGTCCTCGCGGCGCAGACCGAACTGGCCCAGAAGGCGGCCCAGTTGCGCCAGCAGCAGCTGGTGGCCGAGATCGTGAAGCCCGCCGAGGCGGAGGCCGAGCGGATCAAGGTGCTCGCCATCGCCGACGCGGAGCGCATGAAGATCCAGGCCGAGGCGGCGGCTTCGCACGACCGGGTGGCACTGGACCGGATGCTGATCGACCAGCTCCCGCTGATCGTGAAGGAGGCCGCGGGCGGTCTCGCGGGTGCCAACGTCAACGTCCTGAACGGTGCGGACGGCCTCGGTGAGATCGCCGCCGGCCTGGTCGCCCAGGGCCTGACGATCCTGGACTCGGTCCGTCAGAACCTGAACGGCAACAACTCCGACGGCCGCTCCGGGAAGTCGGAGGCGCTGCTGGAGCTGCCCGGATACCTGCGGACGCCGGAGAAGGGTGCCGACGGGAACGAGTCGCAGGACGGCTCGTCTTCGCAGGGCTGAACCTGAAGTGCCGTCCCGGGAGCGTGACTTCGACGCGACTTCGGCAGCATGACACCGACGGGCGGACGCACCGTCCGTGTCCACGGCCGATGCTGTCGCCGAGGCGCGGCTCCCGGGGCGCCGGCCCCCGCCTCCTTCGAGGCGGCCGCCGCCACGGGTGATGCGGGCCGGGGGAGCGCTGGGCGCCTCGGGTGTCGGCGCGTGTCTCGGCGTGAGGCGATCGAACGTCAGCTGAGCCAGCCGGTCGGGCTGTTGCCCGGGGGAAGCGAAGGCGGAAGTGCCGGGGGCAGCGGGCGCGGACTCGGGACCGAAGCGCCCGCAGGCCTCGGGAGGAGACCGCCCGACGAGGGATCGGTGTTGAGGATCCATTCGAGTTCGCGTTGGATCCGGCGGGCCTCGTTGCGGACCTGGAGCGGTATGTCGCCGCGTTCGGAGATCAGTTGGGCGTAGATCGGTGCTTCGTGCACGGGTGGCGCTTCTCCTCGTGTCTGGTGCCGTGCCTCTACGGTAAGGCCGCGGCGACTTCACGGGAGTCATCCTCCCAGTTCGGCCAGAACCGGAAGAACTCGACCATGGAGTGGCACGTTCAGGGGGACGGCCCCGGGCCTCGATGCCGGGGACCGTCCCCCTCGTACGCGATTCGGTGGACCCTCTCGGTGCCCTACGAGCCGTTGGAACTCGACGGGCCGAAGAACTCGACCTCCGCGATGGAGACCTGCTTGGAGGCGGCGGCGCCGTAGGCCGAGCGGATGATGAAGCGGACCGCGGTGACGTCACCCGCGCGGAACTTGCGGCTCTGGCCGCCCGCGCCCTGGTCGAGGGTGAGGAAGCGGGTGGTGGTCCGGCCGTTCGCGGTGGTGACGCGGGCCTCGATGCGGTGCGGCAGCGCCGACTGGGAGATCTGGTCCGCGTGAGTGGAGACGCCCGGGGTGATGACCAGGTCCAGCAGCCTGGTCGGCTGCGCGAAACTGGCCTCCAGCCACTCGCCGTCCCCGGACTGCGAGACGCCCGGTCCCCACCAGGTGTTGTTGAGCTTGTCGAAGGCGAGCCCGGCGCCGTGACCGGGGAAGGAACGGGACGCCTTGTAGCTGTCGGGGCCGATCGGGGCCCGCTTGGCGAAGTGGTCCTTCACGGCCTGCACCGCCGTACCGGTGTTCATCGCGGCGACCACCACCAGAGTGAGGACGACCGCGCCGACCACCCAGTTCATGACGCGTCCGAAGCCGCGGCGCAGTCGGGGCCGGTCGCCGGCCCACGGCGTCCGCCCGTTGCGGGAGTTGAGCAGCCGCCGCCACCAGGGCAGCCGCTGCGGGGTCTGACGTTCGCCGGCCATGGGCAGCGCACACCGGCCGCAGAAGTGCCGGTCCGGACGGTTGGGAGTGGCACACCAGGGGCAGGGCACACCCCCTTCCGCGCCGTGCTCGCCACCAGGGGCGCGGACCTGCGGGCGGTTCGCGACGGGGAGACCCGGCAGCACGGGCGCCACCGAAGGCGCGGCGGGCCGCTCCTCCGGATCCGCCACCGGTACCAGCAGTGACCTGGCCCGTTCGGCCGCGGAGTCCCGGGAGACCTCGGGGGCGGCGGACGGCAGCGGCTCGGTGTCCGCCGTGTCGTCGTGCCCCGCCACGGCCGTGGGGGAGGCGTCGGGAAGACTCGGGTGGGCGCGGGGGAGGTCGTCGCCGGTACCGCCCGTGCCGCCGTGGACCGGGCTCGCCGCGGCCCGCGCACCGACCGCCACGTCCGAGACCGCGTCACTGCGGTCCATCCTCGCGCTGTTGCTGGCGTTGGCGTTGGCGTTGGCGTTGGCCGCGCCCACGGCGGCCACGGCGCCCACGGTTTCCACGGCGCCCACGGTGTCCGGGCCGCCCGTGCCCGTCCGCCGCGCACCGGTTCCGGCGTCCGTGTCATGGGCCGTACGCGCCGTCCCCGTACCGGCGCCCGGCACGGGGAACGCGTCCCACCCCGGCTCGCCCTCCGCGGACCCGGCGCCGACGGCCGGTGGTGCCTCGTCGGTGGCCACGGCGCCGGGGCGCCGGGTCTCCGCCGCCGCCCGGGAACCGCTCGTCCGGGCGGTGGCCGTCGCGGCCGGACTCCCGGCCCAGTCGAGCACCGCGCCGCAGGCGTCGCAGAAGGACTGACCGGGCTCCGCCCGAGTGCCGCATTCGGCACAGGCGGGGGCGCGCCCGGGTTCGGTGCCTGGGGTCTGGGTGGTCATCTCTCGGGGATCCTTTCGGCGGCGGTCACCTGGACCGTGTAGGGCATGTGGGCGGGGCGGGCGGCCGCCACGAGGCTCTCCAGCCGGTACTCGTCCGCCGGCGTCGGATCGGGCAGCCGCAGGGTGACGTGCAGCCGGGGGCGGCGGTCGCCGGGGACCGGGCCGAGCGGGCGGGGATCCCAGGAGGCGGCGCCGCTCTCGGTGATCTCCGGTTCGGCGCCGAAGGCGAGCCGCACCGCCTCGGCCAGACCGCGACGGGTGCCGCGTACCCGGTGCAGATACGCGGCGGCGGCGACGGCCGCGCGCAGCCGGGCGTCCGGCTCCGAGCCGTCGATCTCGGCGCCGACCCAGGTGCCGAGCCAGCGGGCGAAGTCGGCCGGCGCGAGCGCCGGGTCGAAGTAGCTGTGCAGACAGTCGAGGGCCAGCAGGATCGGTGCCACGACCTCGTCGAGGCCCGCGACGAAACGCAGCGCGAGGTCGTCGTCGGCGAAGACCGCGGGGAGCATCGCGCCGATCGGCGCCGAGGACTCCAGGCCGTCGATGGAGCCCCTCATGACCCGTCGCCGATGACGCGCACACGGTGGTCGAACGAGAAGACCAGGGAAGGGGCTTCGAGATCGATCCGGTCGGTCGGGTCGCCGCGCTTGCCCGTCAGCGGGTCGGCGGGGTGGAGCTGCACGGCGTCGACGAGTTCGACGCCGGGGACGCGCTGCAGCACCGCGAACACCTCGCCCGACTGCACGGGGCGGCCGAAGGGCCAGCCGGTGCCGTTCGCGCCGCCGGTGAGCGGGTCGAGGTGGCGGTAGAGCGCGTCGTGCGCCTGGCGGCGGACCCGGTCGGTGTCGACACCGCGGAATGCGTGCACGGTGGCCACCACGGTGACGCCCTGGTAGAACGGCGGGCCGACCGCGAGCCGGGTGCCGATCAGCCGCCGCTCGTCGAGATAGCGGGTGATGCGCTGCAACAGGGCGTCACCCGGCACGAGTTGCTCGAAGCGCAGCCGTCCGCCGGGGTCCGGCACCGCCTGTGGGACGACCAGGACACGGACCGCGTAGGCGCCGTGCTCGCCCTCGTCGCCCTCCAGGCAGGTGATACGGGCGGTCTCGGGTGCGGCGCGCCGGGCGAGTTCCTCGTAGTCGCGCAGGGTCACGGCCCGCTCCTGGGCCCGCAGAGTGATCGGCGCCCGGGTTTTCGCCTCGGCGACGGTCTCGCCCTCGACGCCACCGCGCGCCGCCTCCCGGTTGACGACCTCCGCGACGTACGGCACCGAGCTGCGCAGTACCTGGACGGCACCGCGGGCCACATTGCCGGCCCGCCCGCCGCCGGTCCGGTAGCGGCGGGCGCGGATGACGGCGCCCTTGGGCGCCACCGACCCGTACTGGCGCAGTGTGCCGTCGGGTTCGCGGACGGCGGGCCCGAAGGAGATCTCGCCGGTGGCCGCGTCCAGGGCGATGTGCCGGTCGTCGGGGCCGGACGCGGCGAAGTGCGGGACGACGTCCCAGTCGGTCCAGCCGTCACGTTCGGCCGTCTGCAGCAGGACCGGCGGGGTGTCCCCGACGACGGGGAAGTGGGTGAGCCGCAGCCGCTGCCCCGGCAGTCCGGTGGATTCGCCGAGCGCCTCGTCCCGGATGGTCTCGGCGTGGATCGCCGAGGTCGTGCCGCCGAGTGTGAACGCCTCCGCGGCCTGGACGGTCGGCGAGGTGGTGTAGAAGGGCTGGTCGGGCAGCGGGTCGGTGACCCGGCAACGAAGCCAGCCCGCCTCCTGGCCGCCGGTGCGGGAGAGCGTGTGGCCGCCGGGGACGTGCAGGACGACGTCTCCGGGCCGGTTCAGACCGCCGGTGCCGTCGCGGTCGACCTCGCAGGCGGTCCAGCCGTCCTCGGTCCACGCCTCCCAGACCAGAGGCGGCTGGCGCGGGTCGACACCGACACCGTCGACCCGGCTGTCGAGCTCCAGGGCCACCGCGCAGTGCGGTACGGCCGTGGTGAGGCCGAACAGCACGCAGTCACCGGGACCGGGCGCCTCCGCGAAGCACAGCACGTCCTTGCCCTCGGTGAGGTCGGCTGTCCGGTCGGTGACCGCAAGCCCACTGTGCTGTACGACGAGATGACGCAACGCGGTCGGTACGACGGTCAGTTCACGCTCGGTCGCGAAGACGACGGCCTCCTCGCTCTCCGTGCGCAGCGTCGCGGCCTCGGTGCCGACGGGCAGCACGATCGGCTCCTCCTGCGGCGCGGACAGCCAGAAGGTGACGTCGGTGCGGGCGGCCGAGGGCGGGAAGAGGGTGATGCCGACGAGGTCCAGGAAGGCCAGATGGTTCTTCTCCGGGACCCGGTTGAGCCGGTAGACGATCTGGTCGGCCATGTGGGCGACCGTCTCCACGAGGGTGACGCCGGGGTCCGACACGTTGTGGTCGGTCCATTCGGGCGCGCGCTGCTGGATGTAGCGCTTGGCGTCGTCGACGAACTGCTGGAAGCGGCGGTCGTCGAGATTCGGGGAAGGCAGTGCCATCAGCGGTCGCTTTCAAGGGAGTTGCCCGAGCCCGGGGCGTCGGGATCCTCGTGGGAGGGGATGACGTAGAACGGAAAGACCAGACTGCGCGGGTTGTTGGTGCCACGGATCGAATAGCGCACGTCGATGAAGAGCACGCCCTGGTCCGCGCCGGCCGTCACCTCGACGTCGTTGACCTCGATCCTCGGCTCCCAGCGGTCCAAGGTGGTGTACACCTCGTGCTGGATGCGCCCCGCCGTCGCCTCGTTGACCGGGGAGAACACCAGGTCGTGGATGGCGCAGCCGAACTCGGGGCGCATCGGCCGCTCGCCCGGCGCGGTGGCCAGCACCAGCCGGATGGCCTCCTCGATCTCCCGTTCCCCGCTGACCAGCGCGATGCCTCCGGTGGGGCCGATGCGCATGGGGAACGCCCAGCCGGATCCGACGAACTGCTCGGCCATCAGAGGGACTCCCGCCTGTTGCTGACGAATTTCTCGGCCATCACGGCAGTGGATAGGGCTTGTTGTTGACCATCACCAGGCCCTGGAGGGGGATGGTGACTGCCCGGATGCCGACGGCCGCGATGGAGTTGACCTGGACGGTGCCGCCCGCCGTGAGAGTCGCGGCGCCGACCGCCTTGAGGCTGAGCGCCCCCACCGCGTCGACGTCGACCGCCCCGCCGAGGGACTTCAGGTTGACGAGCCCACGGCCCTCGATGCTGAGCGGTCCGCCGCTCTTGATCGTCAGACTCCGGCGCGCGCTCAGGGTGAGGTCCGTGCCCGCCTCCACCGACACCGACCTGCTGCCCTTGATGGTGACGGACCCCTTGCTGTCCACCGTGATCTCGGTCTTCGTGCGGTCGAGGTTGATGGTCAGCTTGTCGTTGCCGGAGGCGATGCGCACGCCCTGCTTGCGGGCACCGGTCTGCTGGCTGAGCAGGTCGACGCGATTGCCCTTCCGGTCGGACAGGGTGTGCCGGATCGCCTGCTTCTTGAGCCCGTCGTGCAGCGGGACGTCGCTGACGACGGTCGGTCTGTCCTTGCCGTTGTAGAGGCCGCCGACGACGAACGGGTGATCCAGGGCGCCGCGGTCGAAGGCCACCAGCACCTCGTCGCCGACGTCGTACGGGAACACCCCGCCGCCGCCCTTCCCGCCCAGTTGCACGGTGCGCGTCCAGTCGCTCTCGTACAGGTCGTCCAGCCAGGGGAACTGCACCTTGACCCGGCCCTGTTCGAGGGGGTCCTGGACGTTCGTCACCAGGGCGTTGGCCACGCTCGGCAGCTTCGGGGTGGTGGCCGTACCGCCTCCGGAGGTCAGGCCGTACAACGAGCGCCACTGCCGGCCGCTGACGGTCACCCAGGTCCGGTAGGGCTCGTCGTTGCCGAACTCGTGCCGGACGGAGGTGACCGTGTACTGGCCCTCGAAGGGCTTGCCCACGTCGGTGAGCGCGATCGGGACGCCGGGGCGCAGCTTGGGGTTGCCCCAGACCACGACCTCCAGCTCGGCGAAGGACGAGGTCACGTCGTCGGCCAGGGCCTCGGCGGCGAACTTGACCTCGGGCTGCCGGTCGTAGGGTGTGTCGGTCTCGACGAGTCTGGCGGGCTTGAACTTCTTCGCCGTGTCCTGCGGCGTGACACCGATGGCGAACCCGGCGTTGGCCGTGGCGGGCGCGGTCGCGGTCAGCTTCTTCTTGGTCCCGACGTCCCAGCCGCGGGCCTCGGTCTTGGCGACCTGGTCGGCGGAGGTCACCGCGGCCCGGCAGCGCAGCACGTCCACGCCGCCCTGGAGCACGAAGGGACTCTTCTCGCCGGGTGTGCTCGTCGAGGGCGCTCCGGACGCCGGGTCGGGCTTGACGAACTGGAACCTCCCCCGGGAGTCCAGCGACATCACCATCTCGTTCTCGTCGGCGAGCCGGGCCAGGAAGTCCCAGTCGGTGACGTTGGCCTGGCTGATGAACTCGTACACGGTCCGGGTGGACCCGACCTTGGCGCCGACCGGGATGCCGTTCATGGCGACCAGCTTGCGGACGATGTCGGAGGCCGTCTGATTGCGGTAGGCGGCCACCCTGCGCTGGCGCATCAGACGGTGGCCGAGGTCGTAACCGCGTACGACGGTGAAGGTCCCGGTGCCGTCGTAGTCGGTCTCCATCCCGGTGACCTCGCCGGTCAGCAGTGGGGAGGAGGCCCCCTGACCGTCGGCGACCGGCGCGAGGACCACCTCGGTGCCGCACTGGACACCGAGGTCACCGAGCACCAGCCGGTCCGGGTCGCGGAAGGTGAGCCGGAACGCGCCGGGCACCCCGGCCCCGAGGTCGACCCAGCAGGCTACGAGGTCGGAGGCGATCTTGTCCGGGAGCGGGCTGCCGCCCACCGTGACGTGGACGACGCTGGAGTACGAGGCCTGCACCATCAGAGACCCACCTCCTCGGCGGCCGGAAGCACGAGTTCCGTGCCGTTCGACAGCCGGGACGGGTCGTCGATGCCGTTGACCTCGGCGATCGCACGCCAGGCGGCCGCGTTCCCGTACTCCCGCCAGGCCAGTGACTGCAGCGAGTCGCCCGCCACGACCCGGTGCACGCGCTGCGCGGTGAGAGCGCCCGACGTCGGGTTCTGGCCCTTGGTCTTGCTGGGGATCTCGTGCAGATGCACCTGGCAGCTGGCCCGGATCGGCACGCCCGTCGTGCCGAAGAGCGAGTAACTGGCCTCCACGGAGCCGACGTACGCGGTGAAACGCGCGGTCGAGAACGACCCCCACTGGAAGACCACCCACGGCGTGGACGGCTGCTTGGCGGCGATGCTCTTCGTCGTCACCTCGCAGCAGGAGAACAGCGCCTCGACCTTCTTCAGCACCGTGTTGCTGGTCGGGTCGGCGGAGGAGTCGAGGAAGATCTCGACGGTCAGTTCACGCGGCTCGGGACCCATGAACTCCGGGAGGGAGCCGTCGCGCACGGCCGCGGTCGGGGTGGTCTTCCACCGGGCGCGGCGGGTCAGGGAGAGCGTGGTGGGGTTGAAGTCGAAGTTGAACGTCTTGATCAAAGCGCCCGGTGTCGTGCTGTGGCCGATGGGCGGCTCGTGGATGGCCAGCGTGGCACGCACGAGACTCTTGCCCGCACCGCCCTTGCTGCCCTTTCCTGCCTTGCCTGCCATGTTCTTCGCCGTCCCCTAGTCCCTGAAATCCCCGAGTTCCTGACCTGTTCCGGTCCGTCCCTAGTCGGTGAACCCGTGGTGGGTGATCTCCAGGACCTCCGTGGCCACGCCCGGACTGGCCGGATCCAGTGACGGTCCCCGCCAGCTCACCGGCAGCACGTCGATCAGACCCCAGCGGGCCACCTCCGAACCGTCCGCGCGCAGCGCGGCGATCTGCGCGGTGGGCCGTTCGACGCCCGTCGTCACCGACGAGATCCAGGCGGCGACCTTGGAGGTGTCCGGGGTGAGCGGGCGGGTCAGGCGGATGTTGGAGAAGGTCACACGGGACGGAAGCTGCCACACGAACCCGTTGTTGCCGCCCTCCTGGCGCTGCTCGATCTCCACCTGCGACGAGAGTCCTTCACACCCGTTGAAGTAGCCGAGGCTCTCGCCGTCGATCGTGAGGGTGAAGAAGATGGTGGATCCCGGGTCGAGATCGGTGGGCATCGGGGGTGGGCCTTTCTCGGAACGGACTTACGGGGTGGGGGAGATCAGCGACGGGGGTCGCGCAGTTTGCCGATCCGCTCGCGTTCGAGGCGGAGTTCGGTCCGCAGCAGGCGGGTGATCGGTCCGGCCAGCTTGTGCGTCAGCTCGTCGATCTGACCAGGGGTCAGGGCCCGGGGGTTGAAGTCGACGGGGGTGTACGCGGGCGGGGCCTGCTCGCTCTCCACGCCCCGGTTCCCCGAGGAGGAGGACGGGGGTTCGCTCGCGGAGTACGCGGGCGGAGGACCGGTCGGAGGGTGAGGCGGCGGCGGTGACGTCGGGTTGACGACCCGCTGGACACGCGGAGTCACGGGAGGCGTGGCCGGCCTCGGGGCGGGTGGCGTGGGCGGAGCCACCGAGGCCCGTTGCACCGGGAGGGCGAGGGACGGAACGGGGGGAACCGCGTTGAGGGGTACGGCCGTTCGGGGCGTCGGGCGCGAGGGGTTTCCGGAGTTCGTCGGACGCGTCGGAGCGGACGGACCGGTCGAGGGACCCGCGGACGGTGAGTTCGAGCCGCCCGCGACCGGTGAACTCGTGTTGCCGAGCGGGCTGTTCGGGCTCGTGGCCGGGTGGAGCGGTGACGTGCCGTCGTGGTGGTGCCGTGCCGTTGCCGCCGACCGCGGCGACGGGTCGGCCGAGGCGTACCGCACCACCGGCGTGGGGTGTCCGACGGCCGGTGAGGACGCGGGCGTGCCCGGCGCGGTGAGGCGCTGCACGACGGGGACTTCGCCTCGGCCCGCCGGCCCGGCGGCGGCCACGGGGAGGCCGTCGCCGACCGGCGGGTGCGGCGGCGAGATCAGTGGCGTCGAGCGCTGAACTGCCAGGGGAGCGAAGGTGGTTGTGCCGGAGGTCGGCGTCGGACCTGGCGTGCCGGTGGCTCGCGCCGGAGCGCCGTGGTGGGTTCCGGAGAGCGGGAGCGACAGCACCCCACCGGACGCCTCGGGGGCGGTGGTCAGTCGCTGTACGACGGGGGCACCCAGGCCGAGCCGCTGTACCGGCGTGCCGTGCGGAGGGGTGCCGGAACCGGGGCGGGGAGCGGTGTGCCGCGGCACCACCGAGGGTGCGGGTGCCGGGGCTCCGGGCTGCCGGGTGGAGGACTGTCCGGCCGACGCGGAAGGAGTCGCGCCCGGCCGCGGGTCCACGCCCGACGGCAGGACGGCCGAGACCCGCTGACCTCGCGGCGCCGGACCACCACCGGGCGCCGGCGAGCCGTCGGCCGACCGCTGTAGGGCAGGTGCGTCCGAACCACCGGAACCGGCCGGGGCCGGAGGAGCGCCGGTGGGACGCGGGCCGGCCGGGGCGGCTGCCACGGCGGGGAGCGTACGGCCCGCGCCGGGGGGATTTGCCGCCGGGAGAGGGGCGCCGGGCGCGGGGTTGCCCGGAACGAGTGACGTCGGTGCACCGAGGGCCGGGGACGCCGTCGCGCGCGCGGCGGTGGGCCGCGGCGACGACGAGGCGCGCGACGCGGGGCCGGTGGCCGGGGCGGGCGCGGCAAGCCGCTGGACGGGAGGAGAGCCGACCGTCGGCGAGCCGGCCGCCGATGCTCCGGCACCGGGCGTGGACGCGCGAGCGACGGGTGAGGCGGGACCGCCCGGACGGGGGCCGGTCACCGCGGGACCGGGCGGCTGGGCGAGTGAGGGAGCGGTGCCGGCGACCGGTGAGCCGGGGAGCGTCGCACCGGGGTCGGGCGAGGCCATGGGCATTCCGGACGTCGGCCTGGCCCGCGCCGAAGGACCGCTGACAGGCGACCGGTCCGCCGCGGGGGTCAGCGTGGTGAGCCGCTGGACGACAGGAGCGCTGGGGCCCGCCGGGCCGACCGCGTGGGCTGCCGTGGGCGACTGGGAGCCGCCGTGCGCGGCGGCCGGACCAGTGCCCCCGTCCTGCCCTCGTTCGGACACCGCCCGCGGGGCCGCGGCCCCGGCACCACCGGGCAGCCCGGGACCGGCCGTCGAAGGCACCGGCCCCGAAGTCCTGGGACGACGCCCGAGCATCGGACCGCCGCCGGGTGCGGCGGCTCCTGTCGCCGGGGAGCGCTGGACGGCCGGTGCCGTCGCGGTCACGGCACCACCGATAAGCGGCGCGGCCCCGGTGACGCCGCCTCGCGGCCCCGGCGCGGCGCTCCCGGAGCGTTCGCCGCGCGGGGCGGACGGGCCGCCCCCGGAACCGCCGCCGCCCGGAAGGCCGGGGGCGGCCGTGGTGCGACGCAGGGGTACGGCCGCGGGGACGGTCCTGCGCTGCACCGCGGTGGCCGGAGGCACGGCGGGCAGGGCCGAGGTCAACGCGCGTGCGGGGGTGAGCGCACGTACCTGCGGACGCGACGACACCGACGGCACGGAGGACGGCTCGGAGCCGTTCCGCCCGGGAACACGCCGTCGGTCACCGTCGGGGCCCGGGGTGCCGGACGAGGCCGGGGCCGGGGCAGCGGAGGAGACGGCGCGTTGAACCGGAACGCCGCCACCCGGGAGCCCGGACCCGGGACCCGCCCCGGCGGACGCGGTGCCGGACGAGGTTGCGCCGCCGGGCGCTGCAAGGCGCCCCGCCGGAGTTCCCGGGCCGCGTACCGGCGCGGACACCACCGATTCCGGCCCCGCTGCGGGCGGGTCGAGCCGCGCGGGCGGTGCCGCGTTCGATGCGGGGGAGGGAAGGGGCGCGCCCAGAGCCGAGCGTCGCCGCGGCTTTCCCGCGGTGGGGACGTCGGCCGGGGGCTTCGGCGCGGCGGACACCGCGGCCGAGGTGCCGGCCGCCGGCGCGCCGGGCACCGTACGCCCTGTGCCGCCGGAGGTACGACGCTGGACCGGCGGGAGGGGCCCCGTGGCGGCGACGCCGTACGTGGACCGTGGGACGGAAACGGACGGGGCTGACCGCCCCGCGTCCGCCGGAGACCCGCCGGGCGCCGAGTCCACGGGACCCGGGACCACGGGACCCGGCCCGGCGGGGGTGACGGCCGGGCCGGCGGACGTGGGCATCGGGCCGGCCGCCGGGGAAGCGGCGGTGGGCGCGCCCGCCGACGGCGTGTCGGGGGAGGAGGCGTGCGGGGAGAGAGAGCCGGAACGGGCCCCGCCCGCGGCCGGCGAAGCCGACGGCGCCGAGGGGCCGTTCGCCGTATGCCGTGGCACGGACGGTGTCACCACCGGCAGCGCCCGCCGCTGTACCGGGGGTCCGGCCGGCGCCCTGGTGAGCCCGATCGGCGCCGCAGGCCGCGTGGCCGCGAGCGGTACGGCGGTCACCCTCGGGCCCGTCGGCCCGGTCGCCGCGACCGGGAGGCTCGCGTGCCGCGCGGACGGCGCGCCCGTGCGGTCGGCCGTCTCCGCGGGTGTCGCCACCGGCAAGGAGAGCGAGGGGAGTTCGAGGCCGGAGGCGGGCGGCGCGGGAGTGGCGAGCACACCGCGCATCAGGCCGCCGGGCGCGCCGTCCAGCACGGCGTGGGAGAGCGTGCCGGTGAACGACGGGTTCTGCCAGGTCGTCAGTCGGCCGCCGAACCCGGAGTCGGCGACGGAGCCCCGTCCGGCGGTGGCGCGCTGGATGGGCGGCAGTGAGGGCCAGGCTGCGGGCCGCACCGCGCGGGCCCCGCCTTCCTCGCCGGTGTCGCCCGCCCCGGATCCGGCGCTCGGAGACACCTTGCTGCCCGTCCCCGGTGCCGGGCCGCCGCCCGGCACCGGAACACCGGCCGACCCGGTGAGGGCGGCGCCGCGCGTGCCCCGGTCCCGTCCGCCACCCCGTAGCCGGTCAAAGACGCCCATGCCGCGTCACCTCTCCCCGGCGCCGCGGTGGACGAGCGCCGCGATCTGTTCCGTGAAGCGGCGCCGGTCGCGGTGTTCGAGGTCCAGGATGGTCTCCAGGCTCCAGTGGAAGTGGTAGGCGATGTACGCGATCTCCTCGTGGATGGGGTCGGTCGCGTACGTCACGATTCCCCCAGGCGGCTCCCGCCGAGTTCGACCTCGAACGGCTCCTCGCAGTGCGGGCAGGTGACGGCGGCACGGGTGTGGCCCTCGGCGTTGACCTGGCGGTAGAAGTCCTGCAGGAACGCGAGGTCGGAGGCGAACATGTTCTCCACCACCCCGTCGTGCACCAGGGGCAGCGTGCCGAGCCGGGTGATGACCCGGCCGAGGAGCACGACGGACAGGTACGCCGGGTTCTCCTGGACACGCATGTCCCGGAGCGGGATCAGCTCGTCCCGCGCGGTGGCGAGCCGCATCACGCCGAGGCGGTGCACGGTGCCGGAGTCGTCGACGTACCCGCGCGGCAGCTCGAACTCGAACTCGGTGCGCAGAGGTTGGGGTGTCGCGGCCGGGACCGGGGCCGGAGCAGCGGTCTGCTCAGGCCCCGCCCAGGCTTCCGCCTCCGGCGCCGGTTCCGCGACGGCCGCGGCCGCGGCGGTCCTGGGAGCCGTACGGCGCATTACTCGATGACCAGTTCTTCGAAGGTGATCGTGACGGTCTCGGTGAGCGCGGCGGCCTCGCCGGCCTTCACGGTGCTGGTGTCGATCTTGCTGCACCAGGCGTTGCGCATGTTGTACCGCTTGACCGGGTTGTTCTGATAGTCCATCACCATGATGGTGGCGTTCTTGCGGGCGGTGCTCATCTGACCGGCGACCGACTCGGTGATCCACTGGTTGAAGGCGGCCGACTGGGTCATACCGCGCACCACCGTGCAGGTCCCGGCCTTCTTCACCCCCGGCAGCTTCTTGGTGACGGGGATGCCCTGGGCGGAGACCTGCTGGTACTCGATGACGTCCTGCTCGATGCTGAGGCCGCTGACCTCGGCGAGGTACTCGACCATGACACCGTCGATCTGCAGGCCGAAATTGTGCGATGTGAGGGCGTCACCCGGCTGGAGACTCATTTGTTCTCTGTCCTTCTGAGGGTTCTGGTACGTACGGGAAGCGGCGGGCGACCGCCGGGACGGTCACGTCGGTGCGGACCGCCGGCGCGCGAACTACTCCTCCAACTCGCCGTTCCCGCTGGAGAACTGGGCCAGCCGGAAGATCACGAACTCGGCGGGCTTGACGGGTGCGATACCGATCTCGCAGATGACCCGGCCGAGGTCGACGGACTCCGGCGTGTTGGTCTCCTCGTCGCACTTGACGTAGTACGCCTCCTCGGGCCGCGAGCCGAAGAGGGCGCCGCTGCGCCACTCGTTGACCAGGAAGGCGGACACGTTGCGCCGGATCCGGGCCCACAGCGCGTGGTCGTTCGGCTCGAACACCACCCACTGGGTGCCGATCAGGATCGACTCCTCCAGGTAGTTGAAGTACCGGCGGATGTTGAGGTAGCGCCAGGCCGGGTCGGAGGACATCGTGCGGGCGCCCCAGACGCGGATGCCGCGGCCGGGGAAGGCGCGGATGCAGTTGACGCCGATGGGGTTGAGCAGGTCCTGCTCACCGCGGGTGATCTGCAGTTCCAGGTCCACCGCCCCGCGTACGACCTCGTTGGCGGGAGCCTTGTGCACGCCGCGCTCGGAGTCGTTGCGGGCCCAGATGCCGGCTACGTGACCGCTCGGCGGGATCATCCTGGTCTGGCCGGTCGCCGGGTCGAAGGCCTTGATCCAGGGGTAGTAGAGGGCGGCGTACTTGGAGTCGTAGCCGGCCGTCTCCTGACGCCAGACGCGGATCTGGCGGGCGTTGAGGCCCGGCGGCGGGTCGATGACCGCGACCCGGTCGCCCATCAGCTCGCAGTGCGCGATCAGGCCGAGCTGGACGGCCTTGACGGCCTCCAGGTCGATCGCGCCGCGTTGGTAGGCGGCCATCAGGTCGGGCACGGCGACCATCGAGACCTCGTCCACGGCCTCCAGGCCGCCGAAGCCGGTGCGGTCGGCCGAGTCGCCGAGGTACTGCGCGGGGCCGATGTGGCCCTCGCGCTCCGCGGCCGGGACGACAGGCGCCGAGGACGAGGGCGCGGCGAGCGCCACCGTCTGGTTGTCGGGCCGGACCAGCTGTGCGGCGGGAGCGGCCTCCTGCACGGTGATGAGCTTGGAGCGCTCCTTCACCTGGGTGACCACGTAGTTGCGGCCGCCCTTCTTGGCGGTCACGTCGAAGGTCTCGACGGCCTTCTCGCCGTCCTTGACGATCAGCCTGAACCGCTCGGCGGGGCCCTCGCCCTCGGGGTCGGCGACCTCGACGCTGAGCGAACCGCCCGCGACGGCGCTCACCGTGAAGGTGCCGAGCTGCTTCGGCTCGCCGGGCGGCAGCGCGGCCTGCGCCGCCGCTCCCGTCACCGCGGCCGGGGCCGTCGCGTCGCCGTTCACGCCACCGGGTGTCCCGCCGACCCGGACGACATAAGCGGCGGAGCCACCGTTGTTGAAGAAACCGTAGACGGAGTGCGCGAGGTAGTACCCGTCGGTGAACTCACCGAAGGCCGCCACGTACTGCGTCCAGTTGGTCACCAGCGTCGGCTCGTTGAGCGGCCCCGACGGGGCGAGCCCCACGAAGGCCGCCACCGAGGTGCCCACCCCCTCGATCGGACGAGAGCCGCTGGCCACCTCCTCGACGTAGACGCCCGGCGACAGGTAGGACGGCATGCTCTGCTCTCCTCGGGGTACGAGATGGGACGTCGTTCACCCTCACGCGCGAAGCGCGTCTCCCGAAACGTCCTGCGGTACCTGTCCGGGGGCAGTTCTGTTGCCCGCAGGGGCAATCCGACGTGCCGTCCGCGCTGTTGCCCTCACCGTTGCCCCCGAGTGCGTTCCCGCGGCCCGCCTCGTCCGGTAGAGCTTGGAGGCTGCCGCACCCGCGTCCAAGAAGAGTCCCAGTGCACACGCAGGACCGGGACACCGACAAGACCCGTGGCCGGGCAGGTGCGGCCGCCCCGGCGGAACGGGCAGCCGGCCCGGGGCCGCCCGGCTTCTTGAGCCCGCGGCCGGCCGATTCCGTTGCCGCGTAGAGCAGTTCGGGCCGTCGGCAAAGGGCAGCGACCGCAGACCTTCGGGCACCCGCCGTGCCCCGACGCCTGCTGACGGGAGCCCGCCCGCGGCCATAGCGTCGACAGGTGAGCCTTTGGACTTCGCTGGAGCCTGCCTCCAGCACTGTGGATCCCGGTGGCAGTACCAAGGTGCGGCTGCGCCTGCGCAATACCGGCGACGTGGTGGACGAGTACCGTTTCGAGCCGGTGGGTGATGTCGCGCCCTGGACGACGGTGGAGCCGCAGTCGCTGCGGCTGTATCCGGGGACGACGGGGACGGTGGAGTTGACGTTCGCGCCGCCCCGGACGCCGGACGCGGCGGCGGGCCCGAACCCGTACGCGGTGCGGATCACGCCGACCGAGCACCCTGAGGCGACGACGGTTCCCGAGGGGAACCTGACGATCACCCCGTTCACCGAGGTGCGGGCGGAGTTGGTGCCGCCGACCGTGAAGGGGCGTTTTCGTGGGCGGCCCAGACTCGCGATCGACAATCTCGGCAATACGAAGCTGACGGCGTCGATCAGCGGGAGTGACAACGGGGACCATCTCTCGTACGACATCCATCCGAGCAACATCCAGATCGAGCCGGGGCGGGCCGCTTTCGTCAGGGCGACGCTGAGGCCGCGCCAGATCATCTGGTTCGGGTCGAAGGAACAGCGGCCCTACTCGCTGGCTGTCCAGCGGTCCGGGACGAAGGCGCAGCCCGTCGAGGGGACTTACGTGCAGCGTGGCTTCCTGCCCCGCTGGCTCGCCACCTTCCTGGGCGTCTTCATGGCCCTCGCCATCACCTTCGTGATGCTGTGGCTCGCGTACAAGCCCCAGGTCCGCAGCTCCGCCACCGAGAAACTCCAGGAAGCCGGCGTCAGCACGCTGCCGCCCAGCCCCTCGGCGTCCCTCCCGCTGCCGCAGCCCTCGATTCCCCCGCAGGCCCCCACTCAGGAGGCGGCCCCGTCTCCGACCGAGAAGCCGGCCGGTGGAGGCGGCGGGGGCGGCGGTTCCGAGAAGAAGAAGGAGACCAAGGCTCCCGAGGAGACCGCGGCGACCGCTGTCACGCGGCTGGCCGCGGACGATCCCGGCGTGCGGCACATCTGCTACCGGGCCTACGAGACGGGCGGGGGCTGGCAGAAGCCGGTCTGCGACGGCGCCATGGCGGGCACGGTGGGGCAGAACCGCCCCATCAAAGCGCTCAACCTTGCGGTGTCCGGCACCAAGGGCATGAACGGCAACGAATTCGTCCACGAGAAGGAGTGGCTGAACCCCTGGACGAGCGTGGCCGACGGGGTCGACCTGTACCTCGGGAGCACCAAAGCGGACGACCCGTACATGCTGGCCTTCGGTATCAACGCGGGTGAGGGCACCATCTGCCAGAACGCGCACGTCCACAACCAGGCATGGCTCGGTCTGCAGTGCAACACGCCCCCGAAGTGGATCTTCGGAGGGACCCTCGACCAGTCGCTCTGGCTCGAAGCCGTCAAGTTCACCGTGTGAATCGTCCGCGCCCGGCCGGTCCAGGGCGTGTTGCGAAAGTCCCGTCGTCCGCCCGAGGCAGGCGGGACTTTCGCAACCCGCCCCAGGTGGGACCGGCCGGGCGTCGGTGCGTTTCGGCGCGGGCCGGGCCGGGCCGGTCCGGAGGGCGGCACCGCGGCCCGCGGCGCGGAGTCACCAGGTGCCCTCGCCCGGGACCAGCCGCCCCGCCTTGCGGTACTCGCGCCGTGCGCCCTCCAGCAGGTCCGCCGTGGTGACCTCCGCGTCGCGGCCCGCGGCCGTGTAGGCGGCCGTGACGACGGCGCTGCGGATCGAACCACCGGCGAGTTCGAAGTCGTGGGCGACAGCCCGCGGGTCGATGCCGTCGGCTCGCGGCACATGGGTCAGGGCGTGCCGCCACAGGGCGAGGCGCTGGTCCGCGTCCGGGAACGGGAAGTCCACCACGAGGTCGAGGCGGCGGGTGAACGCCTCGTCGATGTTGGCGCGCAGGTTGGTCGTCAGCAGCGCGATGCCGTCGAAGGACTCGAGGCGCTGGAGCAGATAGGAACTCTCCATGTTGGCGTAACGGTCGTGGGCGTCCTTGACCTCGGACCGTTTGCCGAACACGGAGTCGGCCTCGTCGAAGAGGAGGACGGCATCGGTGCGGTCGGCCTCGGTGAAGATGCGCTCCAGGTTCTTCTCGGTCTCGCCGACGTACTTGTCGACGATGGAGGAGAGCTGCACGACGTAGAGGTCGAGGCCGAGTTCGGCGGCGACGACCTCGGCGGAGAGGGTCTTGCCGGTGCCGGAGTCGCCGGCGAACAGTCCGAGGACGCCCCGCCCGCGACCGCCGCCCGCGCTGAGCCGCCACTCACCGAGCACGCGGTCTCGGTGGCGGGCACGCAGGGCCAGCTCGTGCAGTTGCAGGAGCGGTTTGTCGGGCAGCACGAGATCGTCCCAGCCGACGTCGGGACGGATCCGGCGGGCGTGCCGCTCCAGGCCGGAGGCGGACTGCTGCCGGGCGGCCAGACGCAGATGGGCCGCGGTGAGCGCGCCGCCGTCGAACGCCGCGAGGTTTCGCGCGGCACGGGCGGCGCGCACGATGCGGTCACCGCCGAGCCGGTACGGCGCGACGACGGGGGCGAGGTCGAAGCCGGGCGGGGAACCGGAGCCGTGCGGAGGATCCGGAAGGGGGCCGGCGCCCGCGGTCCGCTCCGGTGCGGGCACCGCGTCCTCGGCCGGCTCCGTCCAGGGTTCGGCCTCGGACGCGGGTTCCTCGCCGAGCGCCGAGGCCCACGCCTCCACGGCACCGGCCCGCAGCCGGGGCGCGTCGAGGACAAGCGGGTCGCGGTGATCGCACCAGTGCGGATCGTAGGGGCGGGGATCGGTGAACAGGACGGACACGTCGTCCACCGCAAGTGCCCGCATCAGCGGCGCGGGGTCCGCCGGCAGCGGGGACACGACGATCGCGCAGTCCCGCAGCCGTGCCTCGCGCAGGAGTTCGGCGATCGGATCGTGCGCGGCGGTATCACCGGGCGTGAAGTGGAGCGACTCCCGTCCGGAACGGCGCAGGGCGGCCGCGGCGCAGGCGAGTCCGTCTCCGGCCCGGTGCTCGCGCAGGTACACCGGGAGCTGGACGCGCGTCAGCCGGTCGGCGAGCCGGAGCAGGAAGTCCTCGTCGTACCGCTCGCCCCGCACCGGGGCCCGCAAACGGCGGACGTGGCCGCTCAGCGCCGCGTCGAGGGTGTCGTCGCCGAGCAGGTGCGCCACCAGCCGGTCGGGGACACGCAACGACCGGCTGAGGAAGGGACGTTCGGGTTCCTCGACCACGACGAGACCCAGCGTGGACAGCGGAGCCGAAGGATGGAAGCGGGCCCGTGCCGCGGCCTGGTGCGCGGGAAGCCCGCACAGGTCGAGGGCGAGCCCCGTGGTGGCCCGGCGGCGGCCGACGTCGTCGTTGAGGTAGCCGTACAGCGGCTCGAAGGCGCGCTCGAGGTCCGGTGCGAGGGCGATGAGCAGGATACGGACGTCCAGTTCCGTGAGCCCGAGGCGCCCGGCGAGCAGGTCCAGCCGGTCACCCCGCTCGGGGCCCCAGTCCTGCCGGGGCCCGGGACCCGGGACGGCCGGCTCCAGGAGATGCCGTACCGCCTCCTCGGGCAGGTACAGGCCACGCAGGGGATCGGTCGCGGTGGGGTCGGTGGCGCTGCGCTGCTCCACGAGCAGGGCGACACGCTCGCGCAGCCGGGACAGGCGGGGGAGGATCGCGTCGGCCGCTTCCACGGGCACCGCCTCGGTCGGTACGGGGGCGGCGGCGGTCCCCGGGACGTGCGGAGTCACTTGGCCCGCTTCTCTCCGTCGGGCCGGCCCGTCGCCGGGGGATCCGCGTCGGGCGCGGTGCCGGCCCGTGCTGGTGCGCTGGTCAAGTGCCGTGCCTGGTGATGTCGTTCGGGTGAACCCTCCAGCGTGCCGTCCATGCCGCGTACGCGCACGGCGGCGCCCTCCGTGACCGGCGGCCCGGCGTCGTACTCCGGGAACGCCGGGAACGGCGCGGTGACCACCAGGTCGAGCGAGGGCTTCAGTTCGCCCCCGAGCGCGGACCAGATCTCGGCCAGGGACCGTGACTCGGTGTGCAGGCCCGCCACCGTCAGCGGTACGGACAGGCCCAGTGCGCCCAGCGCACCGGGGAGTTGCTCGGGAGGGAGGACTTCGTGGGGAAGCAGCGTGGCCAGCACGGCGGACAGCAACCGGTGTTCGTCCTGCGGCTGTTTGGTCCAGGCCGTCACCAGATACGACAGCCGGAACCAGCGGGGCGGCTGGCGGCGGCGGAGCACGACACCACGCTCGTCACGGACGGCCATGGCACCGCGTTCGCGGCGTCTGACGTCCTCGCGGATGTCGTACAGATACGTGTTGATGGCGGGCGCGTTGCGCCGGGCCGCCCACTCGCGGGTCGGCGCGTCGAAGGAGACGTCGATGCCGGAACCGTCCAGGGCGCCGCTGTTGAGCAGCCGCTTGAGGACCTCGTCGACCTCGTGAATCACCGTCGTGCTCCCGCCGCGCCGTGCTGTGCCGTGTCGAGATGTGCCGTGTCGAGATGCGCTGTGTGTCCGCCGCGCACCGTCATGTCCCGTTCGAGAGGCCCCATGTGAAGGACCGTCGGGCTCAGATGTAGCCTTCCCGGAGGGCGTAGGCCACAGCGTGCGCGCGATTGCGCAGGTGGAGCCGGGTGGTCAGCCCGTGCATGACGTTCTTGACGGTTCGCTCGGAGTAGGAGAGTTTGCTCGCTATCTCTCCGGTGTCCATTCCTTCGGCGATGAGCCTCAGGACGTCGATCTCACGCGGTACCAGGCCGGCCAGCGGAGCGCCGGGCCGGCCGGCCGCGGTCCGCTGGAGCGAGCCCACCTGAGTGATGAGGCGTCCCAACAGATCCGCGGGCAGGTCACCGTCACCCCGTGACGCCGCGAGCACGGCCTGCACCAGACGGTGCGCGCTGGCCTCGTGGCGCCAGACGATCGCTCCGACACCACACTCGATGACGTCCAGGAGCTCCGCCTCGCGGATCGCGCCCACCACCAGGACGGCGTGTGCCCCCTCGCTGCGCACCAGCCGCCGCAGCCGGGAGAGCGTCGCCTCGTCCGGGCTCTCGTTGACGAGGACGGCCACCGCGCCGGGGCCGGCCTCCGCGCCGTCGAGGAGATCGATGACCGGGTGCTGCCCCAACTGGCTGCGGACCCCTGCCTGGGAGATCGGGTCGGGTGCCTGCACCACCACCGGGATGCGGTTCGCGGAGCCCACCGCGCGGGATTCGGCCTGCCGGTGTGACACGCCTGCGTCAGTGGTCCGTAATGAACTGCGCAACCGTTTCTCCCAAATCCACGTACTCGTCGCCCCCGCGCCGGCTGTGGCCGAAGGGCTTGTCCCAGACTTCTGCGCCTGGTGTGTCCCGCGCAATCGTGGAGGACCACGAGACGTACCACGAGATCGATCATGAAAAGTTCACGACAGGAGGCAGCGATGGGTGCCGAACTCGAGACGCTGCGGGATCGCCGGGAGGCACTGGAGCTGGTGGCCGCCGAGGCGGACCGTGCCCGTTCGGGGTCCGGCCGACTGGTGCTGCTCAGAGGTGCCACCGGAACGGGGCGTACCGCCCTCCTGGAGGCCGTCGCCGGACAGGCGGCGGCACGCGGCACGCGGGTGCTGCGCGCCCGCTGCTCGTCCGACGAGGACACCGCCGCCTTCGCGCCGGTCCGGCAACTGCTGGCGTCCGCAGCCGAGTTCGAGAGCGGGGTCAAACCCTGTCCGGACCCAGCCGACGCCCCGCACCGGTGGACCCGCGCGGAACACCTGTGGGACCAACTGCGGGCGTACGCCGTGCACTCGCCCCTGCTGGTCGCCGTGGACGACGTCCACCGCGCCGACGAGTCCTCGCGCCGCTGGTTCGTCGAGGCCGCCCGCCGGATCGACCGGCTCCCCGTCCTGCTGGTGGCCACCGAACGGAGCCAGTACGACCTCGACCCGCCCCCGGCGGGCCTGGCGCACGCGCTCTCGCCCACCCTCGTCCGTACCCACACCGTCGCCCCGCTGAGCGCCGACGCCGCCGCGCGGCTGGTGCGCGCGGAGTTCGCCGACGCCCCGCCCGGCTGGGTGGACGACTGCGTACGGGCCGGCGCCGGCAGCCCCCTGCTGCTGCGCGCCCTGCTCGACGACCTCCGCGCGCGGGAGCCGGACGGCGCCCGGCGCACCACGCTCCCCGAGACCTGCGCGGCGCTGTACCCGGGCGCGTACCCGGCCGCCGTGACCTGGTGGCTGGACAGCGCGGGACCGGCGACCGCGGGGGTGGCTCGCGCCCTCGCGACACTCGACGCCGACGCGATGGAGGACGAACATCCCCAGGAGAGGGCCGAACTGCTCGCCCGGATGGCGGACGCGGACCCCGCCCGGGTGCCCGGCTGGCTCACGGCCATGACCCACCTCGGTCTGCTGCGCCCAGGACCTCGGGGGCGACCGGGCTACGCCCACCCCCTCTTACGGGACGCGGTGCTGAGCGGCTGGCCCAGCACCCGGCGGCAGACCGCCCACCGTACGGCGGCCGAGGTGATGGTGCGCCGCGGCGATCGCGCCGAAACCGTCGCCGGACAGCTCCTGCGGGCACCGGCCGTCGGGGCGCCCTGGGCCGCGACCGCGCTGCTGGACGCCGCCGATCTGGCGGTGCGCGACGCCAGACCCGACGACGCCGTGGCGTTCCTGCGCCGGGTGCTCGACGAGCCGCTCACGCCGGCCCGCCGCACCACGGCCCTCACCGAGCTGGGCTCCCTGGAGTTCGCCGTCGCCCGTTCGTCGGCCGGGATACCGCGGCTGACCGAGGCGACCCGGCTGCCGGGCACCCCGCAGGACCGGGTACGGGCGGCGGTGGCACTCGGCACCGTACTGGCGCGGCGCGGCAAGGCGCGCGCGGCGATGGACGTGCTGCGCGGCCTGGACGAGCAACTGGCGGACCACCCCGACCTGATCATGCTGCTGCAGACCGCCTCGGCGCTCCTGTCGGACCACGACCAGGGAATCCGCGAGGAGGCCTACCGCTGGCTCTACGGTGCCGCCGAACGGTCCCCGGACCTGGTCGGCACGGCCGGCCGGGCGCTCCTGGTGCGCTACGACGCCACGGCCGGTCTGGTCTCCGCCGCCACGGCCATGGAACGGATGCGCGCCCTGCTCGACGAACCGGTCGACGCGC
Source organism: Streptomyces sp. NPDC057950 (assembly GCF_042887295.1). NCBI lineage: Bacteria > Bacillati > Actinomycetota > Actinomycetes > Kitasatosporales > Streptomycetaceae > Streptomyces > Streptomyces sp. NPDC057950. Next base: position 50,608 of record NZ_JBHVPP010000026.1, on the reverse strand, counting down.
TCGCGGAGCCCTTCCTGCTCGGTACGGCGGCCGCCGTCGCGCAATGGGCCGACGAACTGGAGGAGGCCGAGAGGCTGGTGCGCCGCGGGCTCGCCCGGCAGCGGCCCTCACTGCTGCATCCGATGCACGAGGCACTTCTCAACGTACGGGCGGACATCGCCGCCGTCCGCGGGAGGTATCCCGACCTGCTCGTCGACCCTGAGGGCCGGCAGGCCGGCGAGCGGGCCCGCCGGGGTCCGGCCAACGCCCACGCGCACGCCCTGATCGCGCTCGTCGAGACGGGCCGCACCCAGGAGGCGTCCCGGCTCGCCGGCCGCTTCGATCTCCGGGACGCCCAGGACTCCTGGGAACTCAACCGGTTCCTGTACGCGCGAGGTGTGCTGCGGTCGGCGACCGGTGATCCGGCGGGCGCCCTCGACGACTTCCTGGAGTGCGGGCGGCGGCAGACGGCGCGGGACGTGGTGAGCCCCGTCGTCACGCCCTGGCGCACCGCGGCCGCCGCGTGCCGTACCGCGCTGGGCGCTCCGCAGGACGCCCTCGCGCTGGCCCGGGAGGAGCTGCGGCTCGCCCAGGTCTGGAACACCCCGCGGCTGGTGGGCAGGGCCCTGTCCGGGCTCGCCACGGCCACCGGGGGCCGCCGCGGGCTCGAACTCGCCGACCGCGCCGTACACATGCTGCGGGACGCGCCCGCGGAGACCGAGCTGATCCCCGCCCTGATCGCGCAGGGGCGCCAGTTCGTCGCGGCGGGAGAGCGCGCACGGGCCCGTGACGCCCTGCGTGAGGCGGCCGAGCGCGCCGAACGGCTGGGAGCGGTGCGCCTGCGGGCGCGGGCCGAGGAGGCACTGCCGGAAGGCCGTTCCCGCGGCACGACGACGGCGCTCACCGGATGGGAGGCGCTGACCGGCAGCGAACGCCGGATCGCCGCGCTCGCGGCCGGCGGCCGGACGAACGCCGAGATCGCGGCGCTCCTGCACCTGGCCCGGCGTACCGTCGAGACCCATCTGACCAGTGCCTACCGCAAGCTCGGCATCCGCCGCAGGGCGGAACTCACCGCCGTGATCGGAGGGCGGGCACCGGACCATGGCGAACCGGTGGAGGTACGCGGCGCCTGAGCGGGGCTCCCGCCCCGGCCGTACGGGCTCGCGCCCCGGCCGTACGGGCTCGCGCCCCGGCCGTACGGGCTCGCGCCCCGGCCGTACGGGCTCGCGCCCCGGCCGTACGGGCCGCGCCGCGGACCGTAGGGGCAGCGTCGGGCCGGTGGTGCCCGCCACCGCCCGCGACTGTGCGGGCGAAGCGGGTCAGGACGGGGTGAGCCGTCCGTCCGGGTCTCGCAACGTGCCCTGCTGGGACGGGTCTTGGAGCATGCGGCGCACCAGGGGCGCCGGCATCCGCACGACCACGGGGAAGGGCAGAGTGAGGTCCCGCACGGCGACGGACGCGGAGCCCGGCCGGCCCCGGCCGCTCACCCGGGCCACCACCCTCACGTCCAGGGTGAACTGCACGAGCGTCGACTCGGACTTCGGTTTGTGCAGCGGCATCGAGCCGGAACCGTGTGCGGCCGCGTCCGTCGCGCCGGCCGCCCGGTCGGCGTGGCCGAGGAACTGGTTCATCCGGAACTCGTCCGCGTTCAGCACCCCCGCGCCGCCCAGCCCCCGTACCGACGTGCCGTGCTCCGCCGCCTGCTGGTGGTCCGTGCCGGTGGGCCGGGGTGCGTCCAGGCTGCTCTGCGCCACCGTCTCGAAGGTCATCTTGTCGCCGACACTCAGCACCCGTCCGCCGCGCAGCCTTGCGTGCAACGAGGTGCGCAGATCCTGCCCGCGTACGCCGGAAGCGTGGACGACCGGCAGGTCGGCCCCGGCCGCCGTCAGCAGCGGCAGGGCGGAGATCAGCCACTCGGTGGAGACCGCCTCGCGCTGGGCGTACGCCGCCGCGTCGCCCGTCCGGCGATAGCGCTCGCCCCCGTGCGCCGCGCGGACCGTGTCGTCGATCACCCGCCGGATCTCGGGCGCCCCGCGGAACCCGTTGACCTGCGCCTCCATCGGCAGGCTCACCCCGCGGGCGTGCCAGGGTCCCAGCCGGCCCTCCGCGGCGTCGTCCGGGCGCAGGAACGCCTGCCCCACCTCGGCCCGCGGCACCGGCCGCAGCCGGGACAGCGCTTCGAGGTCGTGCGCCGGTACGCGGTGGACCAGGGACTGGCCGCCGAGTGTGGCCAGGCCCACCCGGCCCCGGGACGAGTGCAGTTCGAGGGTCGCCTCGATCGGTACGCGCATCCTGACCGAACGGGAGGAGGCCTCCGCCACGGTCTTCACGCCCAGTTGACCCCGTCCGACGGCGACGGACCTGGTCACGTCCGAGACACCGACGCCGAGCCCGCCGGACGCGCCGACGCTCCTGAGCGGGCCACCGCCGCCCTCCAGTTTGCCCGCCCCGGCCACGATGCCCTCGAGGGTGCGTACGTCTCCCGTCTCGGCTCCGCGCGCCCTCTGCGCGGCGGCCGAGGTGATGTACTCCATGTCGCGGCCGTCGGCCGCCTCGCCCTCGGCCGTGCCGGGCCGGGTGCGACGTACGCGGAACACGGCCCAGTACGGCGTGCCGCGACCACGGAACAGCTCGACGGGTACACCGCCGTCCATGGCTCCGGAGAGCAGTGCGGCGGACCCGTCCCGGTCCAGGACGCGCAACAGCCGCTGCATGTTGTCGTTCGGATCGGCCAGTTGGAGCCGGGGGAGCAACGCGTCCGCGAGGCTCCGGTCACGGCGCCCGACGTCGTGCCGCAGCCGTTCGAGCAGGGGGACGAAGTCGGGCAGCTCCTCGATCATGCCGAAGCCGAGCGGCAGGTCTTGGGCCAGGGTGGGAGCAGTCGCCGCCGGGGTCGTCGATCCGCTCGCCCGGCCATCGTGCCGCGACGAGCCGGCCGGCTCGCGTACGGTCCCGTCGTCACGCCCGGTCCGTGGGTCGCCGGCGGACGTCGCCGCGGCGGCCGTGGAGCCGGACGAGCTCACCGCCGGTGTGGAGCCGGACGAGCTCACCGCGGGTGTGGAGCCGGACGAGCTCACCGCGGGTGTGGATTCGCTCCCCGCGCCCCCGGGCACCCGCAGGCCCGCGGCCCGCACCTGTTCCCCGGTGAGCCAGAGCGCCGCCGCGGCGGGCAGCGTCCGCTCGCCCGTCGCCACGTACGGGCCGCCTCCGGTGACCTTGACCTCGCCGACCATACGGACCACCAGGTCGCAGTGGACCAGGTAGAGGGGACGGCCGCGCGGGGTGTGGGCGTTGCGCTCGACGCTGCCGCTCAGAGTCGTCGCCACGGAGGCGCTCTCGCTCAGGCTCCGGCCGGCCGAGACCCCCTCGCCGATCCGCCACCCGGCGCCGTTCTCCGCCCCGAGGAGTCCTCCCTGCACCGAGGTCGTGGTACCGCGGCCCTCCTGCCCGGTGACCTGGTGTCCGCCGAGGACGAACGTCTCGGTTCCCGGTCCCGTGCCCTGTGCCACCACCTCGGGGTTGACGAGGGCGAACCGGGTGCCCACCGCGCCTTCGAGCGCCGCGAGCCTGCGCGGGTGGCGCAGGTTCTTCACCACCCAGCCGGAGGAGACCGCCTGGCGCAGCGCCGAGGTGATGGCCTGGGGGCTGAAGCGTTCCTCGATCGCCAGCCTCGGCGCGAGACCCTCCGTCTGCAGTGCCCGGTCCGCACGCGGCTCGCGGCCACGGGCCGCGGCCTGCGACAGCAGCCGGAAGGCGAGGTCCCGGACCGGGCCGCCGTCTCCCAGGGTCTCCACCAGGGTCCAGTCCCGGACCGCGCGGCCGGTGATCGACCGGGGCGTCATCGTGGACAGGTCACCGATGCCGGACGCGGTGAACCGCCGCTGCGGCGGGCCCAGTTCGGCCGTACGGGTCCTGGTGCGGGCGGTCAGCCGGTCCTTCCCCGCGGTGTCCAGGGTGAACGCGGTCGGAGTGAGCAGGCGTACCTCCTGCTCCGCCGGCGCCAGCGCCTCGGTGTCCGCGCTGGACGCGATGTGTTCGGCCTCGGGCACGTCCCGGCCCGGGGCGCCGGGGGTGAGGGCGCGCCGGGCGGTCCGCTCGCGGGTGGTCATGGTGACATCGACGTCGAGGCGCAGCGCGCCGCCGAAGGAACTGGTGCTCTCACCGCCGTTGGTCAGCACGTCGGTGCGGGTCGTCGGGCCCGCCTGATTGCGCCGGGAGCTGTGCCGGGTCCGTTCGCCACGCACCGAGGCGGACAGCACTCCGGGGACGAGCCGGAACTGGCCGAGCGCGAGTCCGCCGACCGAGCGTGAACTGGAGCGCCCGCTGAGGGAGTTGCTGGTGACACCCGAGTGACTGCGCACCAGCCAGTCCTCGGTGTCTCCCAGATGTCCCGTCTCGCGGAGCGCCCCGACGACGCGGATCTGCACGTCGTGCGCGTGCCACCGGCTCTTGCGCCGCATCCGCACGCGGATCCCCGAGGAGAGCAACTGGTCCTTGTTGACACGCAGGTTGGTCTCCGACAGTACGGTGACGAGCTCGCGGTAGTTGCGGCGCTGGACCTCGGCCTCCGCACGGCTCGCCTCCGCCGCCGGCCCCGGGCCGAACGAGGGCAGATAGCCCGAGAGGCGCGGATCGGCGGCGAAGAGCCGCTCTATGCCGGACAGCAGCGGCCCGGTGTCGAGTTGACTGATCGCGACGCTCGATCCCATGGCTCCGAAGGGCAGATGGCGTTCGGTGTCCTGCCCCGCGCGCGAACTGCCGGCCTCCCCCTCGGCCTCCGCCGTCCGGCCGGACACCGCGGTGTCCCCGGCCCCCTTCTTCCCGGCGTCCCCACGGGCGGGTACGGCGACCATCGGGCCCGCCGTGACACCGTCGGGCAGCGCGAGCCCGAGCGCCTGGGCCTCGTCGGCCCGCAGAGCGACCCACACGTCCATCGAGTGGTGAGCGGCCCGCGTTCCCGCGCGCACCCTCATCGCGGGCGAGAGCGGGCCGGTGCCCTCGACACGGAACCGCACCCGGCCGAAGTAGAGCACCTTGTCGCCCCGGACCTCGGCTCCCTGACGGCTCGACACGGTCTGTTCGGCCACCGTGAACCGCGCCTTGCGGACCCCGGCCGTGGGCATGACCGTCCCGCGCACCGCGGCGGCACCACCCAGGACTCCGAACCCCGCCGCCGGGCCCGCGCCGAAGGTGCCGCCGCGCCCCTTGCCCGCCGAGTGGGACACCGAGTGCTGCGCCTGCTGGTGCGTGCGCAGCTGCGTCCCGCCGATCGGCCACGAGGGCGCCAGGCCGGTGAGGTCCGCGCGCATCCGGTAACTGCCCGTGGCGCTGCCGTCCTTGGCCACCAGGTCCTCGCCCATCACCCAGCCGCCCAGCAGCCGCGGCAGATCCTCCAGCACCGTCGTGGTGGAGGTGGCGTCGTGCAGCCGGGCCCGGCCGGGCGCACCCGGCGAGGTCAGGGAGGGATGCAGTACGGAGCGGACGGTGTCGAACAGCCCGCCACCGCCCGCTTCCGGTGCCGCGGCATCGTCCAGCGCTACCGGGGCCAGGGAGTCCGCGAGCCGCACCCGGTTCGCCGACGGGGCGTCCAGGGGCCGCAGTCGGGCCGGCGCGGGTGTCTCGGCGGTCACGGGTACCAGGTGTTCGGTGGGTACCCGCATCATCAGCGTCCCACCGGCCCCGAAGGTCTGCGCGGTCTCACCCTGTCCCTTGATCCGTACGCCGTAGCGCACCTTCCTCGGTATCTCGACCGAACCCTTGTCACTGCGCAGCACGCGCGGTTCGGAGACGGCCTTGTGCACCCGGGTGTCCGTGGAGGACAGGAACGGCTGCGCGTTGGCCGTCACCGCCCCGCCGAGCCACACACCGGGAACCACCGGCGCCAGCCCGAACGCCATGAAGTTGACACCCTTGCCGGCCGAGCGGCCCGTGCTGTGGCTCACCGCACCCGAGGTGTTGTGCTGGGTGTCCACCTTGACGCCGGCACCCTCGGCCAGGCGCGCGGCCTGGGCCGCCTGCCGGGGGCCGGCCTCCGTGCGGGGAGCGGACCTGCCGTCGTGGTCGTCGGCCCGCTCTTTGCCCCTGCCCGTGGTCCCGGCGTTCTCCGACCTGGCCAGGAGGGCGGCCATGGACTCGACCTGTTGGGCCGCGGCGGCCAGCGCCTTCGCCGCCTCGGGGGAGACGAAGGTCTCGGGCAGGTCGGCGCCGTCCCGGGAGACGGTGACGGTGACGTCGTACCACCCCTTCCCCTCCGGTCCCTCGACGGTGAAGGAGCGGCCCTGTCCGTAGAACGTCTCGGGGCGCCCGGCCAGCTCCTCGCGGATCTCTGCCACCGTGCCGTCGGAGCGTCCGACGACCGTCGTGAGGGTGGTGGAGACGAACTCGTGCCCGGTCAGCCGGTACGCCGTGGAGAGGCCCGGAGCCCGTAACTCCCGCAGATACGGGGGCAGTCCGAGCGGCACATGGGCCGCGGCCGGGGCGACGCCGGCCGGCGGGGGTCCCGGCCGCCGCGCCGGCCGGCCCGAACGTGCCGCGGTGGGACGCGGGCGAGCGGTCCTTGTTCCTTCCCCGCTCTCGTCCTCCTCACGGAGGGCGGGCAGCACCGTGGGCAGCTTGGTGGCGGCTCCGCTCTCCGGCAGCTCCTCGACCGTGGCCGGGACGGCGGGCCCGGCACGCGGAGGAAGCCCGGATCCGGTCAGGCCTTCGACGGCCGGGGACCGCCCGCGCAGTGCGCGCGCCGTCGCGGCGTTCCCCGCGGACCTCTGCAGGGCCAGCAGAGCCTGGGGAGTCATGCCGGGGGCCGTCGTCGCGGACAGTGGGCGCGCCGCCGGAGTCTCGGCGCCGCTCCTGGCGGAGGTGTCGGCACCGCTCCTGGCGGAGGTGTCGGCACCGACAGGCCCCCGGCCGCGGTCGCCCGCACCGCCGTCTCCGCCCGACGTCTGCCGCTGCCTGCGCACTGTGAGCCGTCCCCGTCGCGGGGTGGCAACCCAGCCCCATCGGATCCATCCGCTCGGGAGCGTAACCACCGCGGCGGCCACCCGGGGAGAAAGATCTCGGACTCCGGCGGATGGACGCCCGCCGACCACCGAGGGGACGACGGGAGTACACCCGGGCTCCATGTCCGGTGTGCGAGCGGTCATTTCGACCAGGGTGGAAAGTCGTTGCCGCCCGCCGGCCGAGGCACCCACTGTGGCGGTGTTGACAACGAACCACACCCACAGGGGGATCCCTCATGCGCCGTATCCCGATCCCGGCCGTCATCGCCACCCGCGCCGCGACACTCGTCTTCCTCGCCCGGACGGGCGGGACTGCCCGCCTCGGCCCGATGCTGACCTCACGCGAACGGGCCTGCGCGAAGGGCCCCTGAAGCGGGGCGCCCGCGCGGCTCAGTCCTTGTCGGCGCGCAGCGCGGCGAGGGCCCGGTCGGCGTGGGCGCTCATGCGCAGTTCGCTGCGGACGACCTCCAGGACCGTACGGTCCCGGCCGATGACGAAGGTGACGCGCTTGGTGGGGGCCAGCGAGAAGCCGCGCTTGACGCCGAACCGTTCGCGGACCGACCCGTCGACGTCGGACAGCAGCGGGAAGCCCAGGCCGTTGCGCCCGGCGAACTCCTGCTGCCGGTCGACGGTGTCACCGCTGATGCCCACCGGCCGCGCGCCCGCGGCGGCGAACTCGGCCGCCAGATCACGGAAGTGGCACGCCTCGGCGGTGCACCCCGCGGTGAGGGCGGCGGGGTAGAAGAACACCACCACCGGTCCGTCGTCGAGCAGTTCGGACAACCGCCGGTCCGTGCCCGTCTCGTCAGGAAGGACGAAGTCCTCCACCTTGTCGCCCACTTCGACCGTACGTGTCATGACCGGCCCTCCCCACTCCTAGCGACGCCACGTGCCCACAGCACCAGCGGTACCTGCAACGGAAGCCGGGCGAGTGCCGCGGCCTTGAGCGGCGCGGGACGGTGACGCCAGTCCACGGCCATCTGCACATTGGCGGGGAACACCCCGACGAAGAACGCGGCCGTGGCCCGTGCGGCGGCACGCCGTGTCCGGGGCAGCGCCACCCCGGCGGCCAGCGCGAGTTCGGCGGCCCCGCTCACGTACGTCCAGGTGCGGGGCGATCCCGGCAGCGCGCGTGGAATCGTCGCGTCGAACTGCCTGGGCGTCACGAAGTGACCGACCCCCGCGGTCGCCAGCAGACCGGCGAGCAACAGGGCTGAGCGTTCCGACCGTGGCACGGTTCCTCCTCCTGGGGCCTCCGCGAGATATTACTGGACGGTAAGAGGGGGCGCGGAGGGCGGTTCCGTGCGGTCGAACGGACCTGTCGCGTCGTCAGTGTGCGGCGCGGACGCCGTCGAGGGCGACGGTGAGGACGCGGTCGCGCTGGGCGTCGTCGAGGAAGTTCGTCGAGGTGATCCCGGCGACCATGCGCAGGAGGTCGTCGAAGTCCATGTCCGTGCGGGCCTCGCCGGCCATCTGCGCCCGCTGGAACAGCGGGCCGCCCGCCTGGTACATCGAGTCCCGGCAGGCCAGGAAGATCTCCGACTCGTTGTCCAGGGCCTCACGGATGGCCCGCTTGGTCACGGTGTAGTCCACGAACCGGCGCAGCCAGGAGGTCAGGGCCGCCCAGGGTTCCTGGGTGGCGACGTCGCGCGCCATCCGGCACAGCGCGTCCACCTCGTCCGCGTAGACGCTCTCGAAGAGATGGCGGCGGGTGGGGAAGTTCCGGTAGAGCGTGCCGATGCCGACCCCCGCACGACGGGCGATGTCCTCCAGGGACGCCTCGGCGCCGTTCTCCGCGAAGGCCTCCCGCGCGGCGGCCAGCAGGGCGTCGTAGTTGCGAGCGGCGTCCTTCCGGTGCGGACGCTGGGACGCCACGATCCCGCTGATGGAGAGCGGCTGGGCCGTCACGAGTGCCTCCCGGCAGCGAAGAGGTTGTACCGGAGGTGAGCCTCCGGTACAGTGGAGGTATACCTCCACTTTAGCAGTCGGGGCTACGTTCCCGTCGTTGCGTGCGGCCGCAGGCGACGACGACGTGCCCGTGCCCCCTGTTGACGGGCAGTGGGCCCTGTGCCGCCCGCGCCGCCCGTCCGTCCTCCTCCGTTCCCCGGCGACCGCTCCATGCGCTCGCCCCACGCTCACGGCCGCCCGTCGGCCCTCCCTGTCGTACGACCACGGCCGGTCGATCCCGGCCGCATCCTGTTCCGAGAGGCTTTTCCATGCCCAGGAAGTCCACCCGCCTCACCTTCGCGGTCCTCGCGACCGGCGCGGGGGTGTTCTCCATGCTCCAGTCGTTGATCGCGCCGGCCCTGCCGACCGTCCAGCACGCGATGCACACCTCGCAGTCCACCGTGACCTGGGTGATGACGGCGTACCTGCTGTCCGCGTCCGTCTTCACCCCGATCCTCGGCCGGGTCGGGGACCTCGTCGGCAAGAAGCGCACCCTCGTCGCCGTCCTCGTGACCGTGACGCTGGGCTGTCTGCTCGCCGCGCTCGCGCCCTCCATCGGGGTACTGATCGTCGCCCGGGTCGTCCAGGGGATAGGCGGCGCGCTGTTCCCGCTGTCCTTCGGCATCATCCGGGACGAGTTCACCGCGGCCGAGGTCGGCCCGAGCATCAGCAACCTGTCCGCCGTGATCGCGGCGGGCGGCGGCGTCGGCCTGGTGGCGGCCGGCCCCATCGTGTCGGCCCTCGACTACAAGTGGCTGTTCTGGCTGCCGGTCGGCGTGGTCGCGGTGACCACCTTGATCGCGTGGCGCTGCGTTCCCGAGTCCCCGAAGCGCGCAGAGGGGCGCGTCAGCTGGCTCGGTGCCGTACTGCTCTCCGGCTGGCTGGTGGCCCTGCTGCTGCCGCTCAGCCAGGCGACCCACTGGGGCTGGGGATCGGACCGGGTGATCGGCCTGTTCGTCGCCGCCGTGGTGCTCTTCGCGCTGTGGCTGTACGCCGAGGCCCGCTCCAGCAGCCCGCTGATCGACCTGAACGTCATGCGGCTGCCCGCGGTGTGGACCACCAACGCCGCCGCCCTGCTGTTCGGCGCCGGCATGTACGCGATCTGGTCCTTCCTCCCCGGCTTCGTGCAGACCCCCCGCTCCGCGGGCTACGGCTTCGGGGCCAGCGTGACCGGGGCCGGACTGCTCATGCTGCCGATGCTGATCGCGATGTTCTGCTCGGGCGTGCTGAGCGGCCGGCTGGAACCGGTGCTGGGCGCCAAGAGGCTGCTCACGACCGGTGCCGCGCTCGGCGCCGTGGCCTGCGGCTTCCTCGCCGCCTGGCACGACCAGCAGTGGCAGGTGGCCTTCGCCGCGGGTGTCTTCGGCCTCGGTATCGGACTGGCCTTCGCCTCGATGGCCAACCTGATCGTCGGCAGTGTGCCGGCCGAGCAGACCGGCGCCGCGACCGGGATGAACGCCAACATCCGTACCATCGGCGGATCGATCGGCGCGGCCGTGACCAGCGTCCTGGTGACCGGCCGCCTGCAGCCCTCGGGCCTGCCCTACGGCTCCGGCTACACCCACGGATTCAGCCTGCTCGCCCTGCTCTGCCTCGGCGCCGCGCTGGCCGCCCTCCTCGTGCCGGCCCGGCGGACCGGCCGTATGCCCGGCGCCCGCGCCGTCTCCGACCCGCCGAGCACGGAGGCCGAGACCGTCGTGTCCGGCGTGCGGAACTGAGGCGGACGGACGACGGCGCCGGGCCGGTACGGCAGGGCCGGGCTGGTACAGCCGGGTCGTACGGGTGGGTCGTGCCGGTGGGGCCGGGCTGGTACGGCAGGGTCGTTCTACCGGTGGGACCGGGTCGTACGACCCGGTCCCACCGGTGGGGCGGCGCACGCATCACCTCGCCGGTGCGGACGGCGTTCCGGCGAGGTGAGGGTGTCCTGGCCTTCGAGGCGGCGCCTCGACGATACGGGAAGATGCTTGTCCTACTGTGCTACCGAGGCGTGACTCCGAACGGGCGGCGCCCTCACCCGACCCGGTGAGCGGCCGCACGGGCGCGTACCACCGGCGCACGCGCAGCCGTTGCTCCGTCATGGACAGCACACACACGTCCCGGCGACGCCGTCCGGAGGAGGGCTTCGCGGGCCGGCCCCCCGCCGAGCCGGCGGCCGGCCACCCGACGCACCCGCCGATCTACGCCCAACTGGTCGCGGAATGGCGGTCCGAGGGCCGTACGGTCCCGGAGCGCCGCGAGGTCTTCGAGGTGCTGTGGGCGTCCTTCGCCGCCCCCGACCCGTCGGAGGGCGAGCCGCGGCCGGCCGGCTCCCAGGCGGTCCACCGACGGGTGGGACCCCCCTCCCGGCCGTCGGACGTCCGGACGGAGCCGGCCCCGGAGAAGGACGTGGGCGAACAGGTGCCCGCCGTGCCCGTACCGCGCGGCCTTCCGGGCCGCTGACGCCCGCTGTTCCTCCGGAGTCTCAGCACTCCCGCGAGGGCGCCAGGACGGCGAGGGTCCCGTTGGCTTGTTGCAGGGCCAGCTCCAGGGAGGGGGCCGAGTGGAGTTCCCCGGTGCCGTCCGGTGGGATGAGCCACTCCAGGAACCCCGCGGAGCGATAGGGCGGGGGCACCGCGACCCACGACCCCTTGCCGGCGTAACGGATACCGGATCCGACCCAGCGGCTCTCGGGATCCGGTGCCAGGAAGAAGCCCACGCGGCGGGCCGCGGTGTCCACCAGGGTCGGACCCGGCGCGTGCAGGGGGTCCTGCCACAGGATGTCCAGGGCGAGCAGGCCGAGTTGCTCGGGAACGCTGAGGACGTCCCAGAACCGGCCGGCCTCCAACAGCGCGGTTCCCGGCTCCTGATCCCATTCCCGCTTGCAGGCCCGAGGGTCCGAGGCCGCCGCCGCGAGCCACTCGACGGCTTGCCTCCACGCTGCATCCGGCATGACCAACTCCCGCGTCCTCACAGGCTGTTCGGGCGTGTGCGGGGCGACACCCGGATGCGGGAGCGCACCCGGGCGCCGACCCGGCGTGTTCATGCTGGTAGATATTTCTATTCTTCGGAAGGGGTGGCGCGGTCTGGCGTTTACCGCCGGGCCGCTCGGGTGTCGTCCGCAGGGTCCGTGGCGGGCGACCGCGAGCCCCAGGAGGACGACGGTCAGGGCCCCGCGGACGGGTGGTGACGGCGCGGTGTACGGCCGTGACCGGCGCGCGGGCGGGGCGGGCGTGGCGACATCCGCTCCCGGTCAGGACCGCGACGGTGATCCCGTGTCGGGGGCAGGGGGACGGGACAGGGGGAGAGGGGGACAGCGAACCGTCGACCCTGGCGTCCCGGAACCCCGGCGGGGACGGCCGGGCAGGCCCGGCACGCCCGGCAGGAACAAAGAGCTTGAGAGCGTCGGGTCCGCCCGGACGTGATCCCCAGCATGTTCTCTCGCAAGAACCGCCGACCGAAGTCCGCCGACCTGCTGAAGGCATGGGAGTGCCTCGACGCCGGAGACATGCCCGGCGCCCTGCGGGTGGTGAAGAAGGGCGCGGAGACCCTGCCACTGGCGGAGACGGCACTCGTGGCGGGCCGGGCCGCGGGAATGGCCGGCTTCGACGACCTCCGGGCCGCCGCCGGGGCGCTGGCCGCGGATCCCGGGAAGGGGCAGGCGCTCTACGACTTCGGGTACGCCTGTGTCGAACGCGGGCTCTCCGCCCTGGCGATACCCGCCCTGCGTGAGGCGCTGCGCGCAAACCCGGGCGCCCTGATGGTGATGCGGGAGCTCGTGTCCGCGTACGAGCGCGAGGGCCGGCACGGCGAGGCCGTCGAGGTGTTGACGCGGTACGAGAACGACTTCGCGCAGTGGCCGGACCGCTACCTCCTCGTCCACAACGCGATCATGTCGGGTGACCTTCCGCTGGCGAGGCGCCAGGACGCGCTGCTGCCGGACCCGACGGACCCTCGCTGGGGGCCCACGCGTGACCGGCAGCGCCGGATGCTGGAGCGGGCCGCGAGCGCGGAGCCGGTGAGCCCGCTCGACGTGACCGACCTGCGCGGCTGGCAGTTCGTGATGGGCGGCACGGTCCTCGGCACGCTCTCGCCGTTCGGCTTCGGCGCCGGGATGACCGGCCGGTACGCGTGGCTGCGGGACTCCTACGGCCAGTGCCTGGAGGGCCTGCTGCGGCTGAGGGCGATGCTGGACGCCACCGAGGTGCGCCCCCGGTCGGTGTCGCTCCTGCCCGACCGCGACAGCCGGATCCTCGGTCTGGCCGCCGCCGAGGTGCTCGGCCTTCCGGCGGAGTCCTTCGCCCCCGGGCGGGAGGACACCGTCGTGGTCGCGTACGACCTGAACGGGCTCGCCGAGGCCGACGGGGGCCCCGAGATCCTGGGGCAGCTCTTCGACCGCGCCCCGGGACAGGTGCTGCACGAACACGCGAGCAACTGGACCGACGTCCCGGTGGTCACCGCCGACAGTGTCACGCTGCTGCACCAGGCGGTCGTGGCTCCGTGGGGCGAGCAGACGGGTGCGGGGGAAGACGGCGGTGTGGAGCGTGGGGTGGCCGACGACCGGCCGGTGGAACGGATCGCCGCCGAGATCGTGGCAGCCGATCCTGTGCCGGGGGAGGGCGACGGCGAAACGCCCGCTGACCCGCTCGGCCCCTTCACCGACTTCGTGGCGGCGGTCCACGGCTCCTGGCTCCGGGGCGACCGGGCCCGGCTGATTTCGACCGGCCCGGTCCCCAGCGCCAGGTTCGCCTGACCGGGCCCGGCCCCAGGTGCGCCCGGCACGCCGGGAATGCGATGAGGGGGGTCGCTGTTACACCCCACGTAGCTGGCATGCGCGAGTCAAGATCCTCGCGGTGCGGGCGGAAGGAGGACCTCATGGCACGCAGCAGCGCGCGTCCCGTCGTCACGCTGAGGTCGACGGCCGAGACCGGCGTCACCTACGTGACACGCAAGAACCGTCTCAGCGATCCCGACCGGCTCGTCCTGCGCAAGTACGACCGGGTGGCGGGTGAGCACGTTCCGTTCCGGGAGGAACGCTGAGTCGATCCCGGCATGGCCGGGTGGGCAGTGGCAAGGAGGGAACACACATGAGGCCCCGTATGCATCTTCATCCCGAATCCAGGCCGGTCGTCTTCCGTGACCGGGCCGCGGACGTCGCGTTCCTGACGCGTTCGACGGCGGGCTCGTCGAGGACGATCGAGTGGGAGGACGGCAACACCTACCCGCTGATCGATGTCGAGATCTCGTCGGCCAGCCATCCGTTCCACACCGGGAAAGCGCGGGTCGTGGACAGCGCGGGCCGGGTCGAGCGCTTCGAGCGCCGCTACGGCCGCGCGGCCGCGCCGCGGCACTGACCGCGGGCCCGCTTGCCCAGCAGAAGGAGAGCAGAGCTGTGAAGGTACGTAATTCCCTGCGCTCGATGAAGTCGAAGCCCGGCGCCCAGGTGGTCCGCCGGCGCGGTGTGACCTTCGTCGTCAACAAGAAGAACCCGCGTTTCAAGGCCCGCCAGGGCTGAGGAAGCACCGGGGGCGGACAGAGTGACGGCCGGCCCGGTCCTCGCACGGTGCGAGGACCGGGCCGGCCCCATGTCACAAGGCCGAGACCACCGCGTGGTGCGCGACCCCCGTCGATTCTCCGGAGCGGGGTACTCACGGGAGCGGACGGCGCCGGGTTGAGTAGCCGTACTCATGCCCGGTGGCCCCGGTGGCCCACACCATGGACCTCACGCGGCACGACGTACACCGCACGCTGATCGACCGTCAGCTCTTGTTCGGAGCAGAGAACTTGGTGTGCGTCGTACCGAAACGGCCCCGCGTGTGCGGTGGTCGGTCCGTCGGCCTTCTCGTCATGGGGGAATCACATGTCCAGGCGCCTCGTCCTGTCCGCGCTCGCCGGTGCCGTCGTCCTGGGTGGAGGCGCCGCTGCCACCGTCGCCCTCGTCGGGACCGCCGACGCGGCCGGACCGACGGGAGATCCGGTCATCGCGAAGTCCTCCTCGGACCCCGTGGTCCTCGGGAGCGGCGGGACCCATGCCTTCACCTTCACCACCTCCGTGTCCGACGACTCGGGCATCAGGAGCGTGAAGGTCCTGGCCTGGCCGAGGAGTTCGCACCTGGCCCCCAAGGCGTCGGAGATGGCCCACGTCGAGAGCGCCACGTGCAAGGCGTCCTCGGCGACCACCTCGGTGTGCGCCTACCGGTCTCAGGTCGACGGGAAGGACGCCGCCGACCTCCCGACCGGTACGTGGTACGTGGCGGTCCTCGTCACCGCCAAGGACCACGGCGCGGCGTTCTCGGCGAAGGCGTCGACCTTCACCGTCACACGTCACGCGGGCTGAGTGCCACCCGAAAGGTGCCGGTCGGGCGACGGCCCCGCGGGGGAACGGGCCGCCGCCACGGCCGCGTTGTGCCCCGCGACGCTTCTCCGCTATAGTCGATCTTGAGCACGCCGCCGGATCTCCGGTAGCGGGCCCGGCGTTGGTGGTCCAAGGAAAGACGCCCCGCTTCCTGCGGGGAGATGCAGGTGCAAGGCCTGCCCGGCGCTCCACACGGCCCCGCCCTCCGATTCGGAGGGCGGGGCTCAGGTGTTTTCCGGCTCCCCTGCGGTACGCGCCTCACGGTGCGGACGTCGCTCCCGGGCCCGCGTGCGGACGGCGCTCGTGTCACGTGCCGGTCGGCGGCGGGAGCGCGCCGGACCCGCGGATCGGTCTGGTCCGGCCGACGCGGAACCGCATCGCACCCATGGGACTCTTGGGCCGGTCGAGGCTGCGGAGACGGCTGACCACAGCCCCCACGGCGCGTGTCGGCAACATACCGGACAAAATTGTTGACAATCTTCTTGGCCTGGATTTACGTTCGACAGGCACTCACTCAGGGAGGGCACGATGCCGAAGGAAGCCCGTCCGGGCACCGGCGAGCAGGCCAGGAAACACGCGCTGGCACAGCTGCGGCAGGCCATCCTGCTGGGCGAGATGGCACCGGCCCAACGGCTCGTGGAGAACGAACTCGCCGAGCGGTTCGACGTCACCCGGGCCAGCGTCCGGGCCGCGCTGATCGAGCTGGAGTCGGAGGGACTCGTCGAGCGGATCCGCAACCGCGGTTCACGTGTGCGGGTGGTGACGGTCGAGGAAGCGGTGGCCATCACCGAATGCCGGATGGCCCTCGAAGGCCTGTGCGCGGCCAAGGCGGCCGTCGCGGCCACCGAGGACCAGCTCACCGAACTGGCCGGCCTGGGAACGGCGATGTCGAAGGCGGTCGCCGACGGTGAGCCGTTGGTCTACTCCGGGCTCAACCACGAACTGCACGCCCGGATCAGGGAGTTCTCCGGCCAGCGGGTCGCCGTGGAACTGCTGGAGCGGCTCAACGGACAACTGGTGCGCCATCGTTTCCAGCTCGCGCTGAGGCCCGGACGTCCCCAGCAGTCCCTGAGTGAGCACCTGGCCATGATCGAGGCGATCAGGGCCCGGGACCCGCAGGCGGCCGAAGCGGCCGTCCGCGGCCACCTCGCGGGAGTCATCGACGCACTGCGCCAATGACGCCCCGGAGGTGGGCCGACCGGCCTGTCCACCAAGGAGATGCGAGCCATGACGCACGGCAAGGCGCCCACCACCCCACGATCGACGCTCGTCATCACCGCGCACGCCGGGGACTTCGTCTGGCGGGCCGGGGGAGCCATCGCCCTGGCCGCCTCCCGAGGAGAGAAGGTGACCCTCGCGTGTCTCACCTACGGGGAGCGCGGTGAGTCCGCCCGAGCCTGGCGCGAGGGCAGGAAACTGGCGGAGATCAAGGAGATACGCCGTACCGAGGCCGAGGCGGCTGCCGCCGTGCTCGGCGCCGAGGTCCGCTTCCTCGACGCGGGCGACTACCCCCTGCCGGTGACCCAGGACCTGACCGACCGTCTCGTACGGATCTATCGCGACACCCGGCCCGACGTGGTGCTGACCCACCCCCGGGACGACCCCTACAACGGCGACCACCCGGCCGCCGCGCGGATGGCACTGGACGCGCGCGTCCTGGCCCAGGCCATCGGGTACCCGTCCGAAGGCGAGGTCATCGGCGCCCCTCCGGTGTTCTTCTTCGAGCCGCACCAGCCGGAGATGTGCGGCTTCAGGCCGGAGGTCCTCCTCGACATCACCCCTGTGTGGGAGACCAAGCGCGCGGCCATGGAGTGCCTGGCCACCCAACAGCACCTGTGGGAGTACTACACCGACCTGGGAAAGCGGCGCGGCGTGCAGCTCAGGCGCAACGCGGGTCCCAACCTCGGCCTGCCCCACACCACCTACGCCGAGGCCTACATGCGCCCCTACCCACAGGTCACGGAGGAACTGGCGTGAGCGGTCTGATCATCACCAATCCGCCGCGCGCGCACGCCCAGGACGTCGAGGCGCTCGCCGGCCACGGCGTGGCCACGGTGCACGAGGGCATGGGCCGGCGAGGCAGCCTCGGCCCCGGCTTCCGGCCCGTCCAGCAGGACGTACGCGTCGCGGGCACCGCGGTCACCGCACTGTGCCGGCCCGGCGACAACCTCATGATCCACGCGGCCGTCGAGCAGTGCGCGCCGGGCGACATCCTCGTCGTGGCCACCACCTCGCCCTCCACCGACGGCATGTTCGGCGACCTGTTCGCCACCGCGCTCCAGCACCGCGGAGTGCGCGGCCTGGTCATCGACGCCGGAGTGCGCGACACGGCCGGCCTGCGCGCCATGGGCTTCCCCGTGTGGTCGACCGCGGTGTGCGCCCGGGGCACGGTCAAGGCCACGGCCGGCTCGGTGAACGTACCCGTCGTGCTGGGCGGCCAGATCGTCCGGCCCGGGGACGTGATCGTCGCCGACGACGACGGCGTGGTGTGCGTGCCCCGCGAGCAGGCGGGCGCGGCCGTCAGGGCGGCCGAGGCGCGCGCCGCCAAGGAGGACGCCACCCGAACCGCCTTCGCCGGGGGCCAGTTGGGCCTGGACCGCTACGGTCTGCGCGAGACCCTCGTACAACTGGGGGTGCGGTACCTGTCCTACGAGGAGTGCGCCCCCGACGTCCGCGACGGAACCGTGTCATGAGCGCGGGCGAGGAGGTGCGCTGCATGCTCATGCGGGGAGGTACCTCGAAGGGCGCCTACTTCCTGGCCGACGATCTCCCGCCCGTTCCCGGCGCACGCGACGATCTGCTGCTGCGGGTCATGGGCAGCCCCGACCCGCGCCAGACCGACGGCCTCGGCGGAGCGCACCCGCTGACCAGCAAAGTGGCCGTGATCTCCGCGTCGGCCGGCCCCGGGGCGGACGTCGACTACCTGTTCCTCCAGATCGGCGTCGACCGGCCCGAGGTCTCCGACCGGCAGAACTGCGGCAACCTGCTCGCCGGGGTCGGCCCGTTCGCGGTCGAACGCGGACTGGTCGGGGCGGGGGAGGAGCGGACCTCCGTACGGATCCGCATGGTCAACTCCGGGGACCTCGCCGTCGCCACCTTCGCGACACCCGGCGGGCGCGTCGACTACACCGGTACGGCCGAGATCTCCGGCGTGCCGGGCGCCGCCGCCCCGGTGACGGTCGAGTTCCCTCCGGGACCCCGTCCGCTGCTGCCCACCGGGCACGCCCGCGACACCGCGGCCTCCACTCCGGTGACCTGCGTCGACAACGGGATGCCGACCGTACTGATCGCGGCGTCCACCTTGCACGTCACCGGATACGAGGAACCCGGGGACCTGGAGGTGGACCACGCGCTCGCCGGACGACTGCGGGCGATCCGGCTCGAGGCCGGGAAGCTGATGGGCCTCGGTGACGTGGAAGCGGCCACCGTTCCCAAACTCACTCTGCTCGCGCCGCCGTTGCACGGGGGCGCGGTCATGACCCGTACCTTCATCCCGGTGCGCTGCCACCCCTCCATCGGTGTGCTGGGCGCCGCCGGCGTCGCCGCGGGCCTGCGCGTCGGGGGCGGGGTGGGCGAGGGCATCGCCCGGCTGCCCGCCCACGGGGACCTGCTGCGTATCGAGCACCCCACGGGATTCCTCGACATCGAGGCCGCCCTCGACCACCGATCCGCCACCCCGGTGGCCCGGCGCACCGCCGTCGTCCGCACCGCACGAAAGATCTTCGACGGCACGGTCTTCGCCCGCCCGGCCGCAGCCGCGGCCCACCTGTGAGGAGGCCAGGATGGCCCCGCCCCTTCGTGACATCGCCCACCTCGGGCACGTCGAACTGCTCACCCCGGACCTGGACGCAAGTCTGCGGTTCTTCACCGACTATCTGGGCCTGACGGTCAACGGCAGGCACGGCGACTCGGTCTACCTGCGGACCTGGGACGACTACGAGCACCACAGCCTGGTCCTCACCGCGCACGAGACCTCGGGCTTGCGCCGCACCGCGCTGCGCGCCTCCAGCGAGGAGGCCCTGCGGCGCAGGGTCGGGGAGTTGGAGGCGGCTGGCCACGCGGGGCGCTGGACCGAGGACGAGCCGGGACTCGGCCCGCTGTACGTCACCAGCGACCCCGACGGCCACGAGGTCGCCCTGTACTGGGAGTCGGAGTGGTTCCGGGCCCCGGACGGGCTCAGACCGGGCCTGAAGAACCAGCCCCAGGCCAAGCCCGGCCACGGCGTGGGCGTACGTCGTCTGGACCACGTCAACTACCTCGCGGCCGACGTCGCCGCCAACGCCGACTTCCACCAACGCTTGCTCGGCGCCCGGCCGACCGAGCAGATCCGGCTCGACACCGGCCGGATCGTCGCGAAGTGGCTGACGTTCACGGACAAGTCGTACGACGTCGTCCACACGGAGGACCGGACCGGCTCGCGCGGGCGGCTGCACCACATCGCGTTCGCGACCGACACCCGCGAGGACATCCTGCGCGCCGCCGACCTCGCCCTGGACACCGGTGTGTTCATCGAGACGGGCCCGCACAAGCACGCCATCCAGCAGACGTTCTTCCTGTACGTCTACGAGCCGGGCGGCAACCGCGTCGAACTCTGCAACCCGCTCACCCGGCTCGTCCTGGCCCCCGACTGGCCGCTGATCACCTGGACCGAGGCCGAGCGGGCCAAGGGGCAGGCATGGGGTCTGAAAACCATCGAGTCCTTCCACACCCACGGCACACCACCTCTCGACCAGGCCCAGGACACCTGACCCGGGTTGACCCTCGACCTTGTGCAGGGCCCAGAGTGCTGGGTGTGGAGAACGACATGCGCAGCATTGGCGAGATGGCCCGCGACAGCGGTCTGGGTGTGAGCGCCCTGCGGTTCTACGACCGTGCCGGTGTGCTGGTCCCGGCCTGGGTGGATCCGGTGAGCGGCTATCGCTGGTACGAACCCGAGCAGCTCGAGGAGGCCCGGCTGCTGGCCCGCCTGCGCCGGTCCGGGATGCCGCTGGCGGACGTCCGGCTGGTGCTGGCCAGCTGGTCCGGCGCGGACACCGATCTGGTCCGGAAACTGCTGACGGCGCACCTGCGCCGCCTCGAACAGGGACTGTCCGATGCCCGCGGCGAGTTCTCCGCGCTCCGAGCCCTACTCGATCACAGGGAGAACGTCATGACTCCGCTTCGCATCGCCGCCGTCCGGCTGTCCGTCGCCGCGCCCGAACTGGCGGCCGCGCTGGACACGGTTCGTTTCGCGGTGAGCACCGACCCGGAGCTGCCGATGCTCTGCGGGGTCCTGTTCGACATCGAGGGCGAGAGCCTTCACGTCGTGACCACCGACCGGTACCGGATGGCCGTCGCGCGGGCCGGTGTCGCCGGGCACGACGGGAGCCGAGTGCAGGTCGTCGTGCCCACCCCGCTCGCCGACGCGATGCGGGCGCTCCTGGACGGCGAGGGACCCGTGCGGCTGCGTGTCGACGGTGACCGCGTGACACTGGAGACTGGGGGCAGGCAGGCAGCCGGTCAGTGCCTCGACCACGATTTCCCCGACTACCGGCGTCTCCTCCCCCGGGTCCCGGGGCGCCGCGCGGTCGTCGAGGTGGCGGCCTTCCGGGAGGCCCTGGAGAGCGGTCCGGTCCGTTCCGGAGAATCCGGAGCGCACGACCTCAGCGTGCTCAGGGTGGAGGATGGCGGCACGATGACGCTCTGCCCCGAGGGTGTCGAAGACCCGAACCGCGTCGCCGTCAACCGTGAGTTCCTGCTGGACGCGCTGACCGCCGGGGCCGGGGACCGACTGATCGTGGAGCTCGACACCCCCACGACGCCGATCGCGATCCGCCGGCCCGACGACGAGGGCACCTTCTCGATCCTGATGCCGGTCCGCCTGGAGGACTGACGGTACGTTCGCCGTGACCCGGCCCGCCCACGGTCCGTCAGCTTCAGGACACCTCGTTTTGAAGGCCAGGGATCAGCGTGCCGCCCACGCCTCCACCGCGGTCGTCACCGGCGCTCCCGTACGCGCCGACTCTTCGATGGCCAACGCCAGCAGATGATCCTGGCAGCCCTCGGCCAGCGGATACGGTTCGGGGCCGGCGTCCCGGACCCATGCCCCCGTACGGCACAGCAGGTCCACCACGGCGAGGTCGTCCTCGGACAGACTCGCGCCCAGATAGTCGTTGCGCCACACCACTCGTCCGTCGAACGAGATGTGGTGCACCTCCGCCCCTTCGAGATTGAGATCCGTCCCGGTTCGGCGACGCATCAGCGGGGACTCCACGGGCGTGCGCGGACCGGCCATCCGTACCACCATGTCGTCCACCATCTCGCCGAGCGAGCCGCGTACCACGATCCGGCGGGCGCGCAGCGGATTCCACCACTGGTTGTCGGTGAAGTCGTACAGGCCCGTGAGGGCCCCGCCGAAGTCCAGGAGAGCGAGGGTGTTGACGGCGTCCTTGGGCGTGAGGTCGTCCGACCAGCCGGCGGGGGACAGCGGATCGGCCAGCGGGGCGCTGAAGGCCCGAGCCGTCACGGTGACGGGCCCGTCGGCGACACCCAGCGTGTGCCGGATCAGCGACATCGCGTGATACATGTGCGTCGAGGACACTTGGACGGATGTGACCTTGCCGATCACGCCCTCGCGCACGAGGGCCGTGCGAGCGGCGTGGCCGGGCATCAGGGGGTACTGTTCGGCGACTTGGACGAGTCCGCCGCCCCCGGCGCGTGTCGCGCCTCCCACGGCATCCCACAGCTCCCGAAGGCCGCGCACGTCGGGCGCCGGCGGAGTCTCGGCGAGGACCGGTACCTCATGCTCGACCAGTTCCTTCACGACCTGCGGCGTGATCTCCCACGGCACCGAAGGGATCACGAACTCCGGTTCAGCGGCGCACAGTTCGCTGACGGTCCGGAAAGCGGGTACACCCCACTCCGCCCTCACCCGGGCGGCGCGTTCGGCCGAACGCGTCACGACGCCCGCCACCGCCAGCCGCTCGGGCAGTACCCTCGCCAGCCGGGCGAAGAAATCGGCCCGCCACCCACTGCCCACGATGCCGAACCGTACGGGTCCTGTCCTCAAGTGTCCGTTCCTCCCTGCATCCGTGCCCCGTGTCCAGGGGCCGCTTCGTCATCCCCGGCGGGCGCACGACGACGCCTCCGGCCTCTGCGCGCGTGTGCCGGGAGGGCACGCGGCAGGCCCTGTCCGGTGAGTCCCACGGGGCCGACCCTGGCCCGTAGGTCGGGGGATCGGCGCGAGGGAGTGAGGGCGGGGCGCGACGTGTTCCCGCCCCGCCCCGCCGCCCGGCCGTGGCCGGGGTCAGTCCTTGAGCCGGTCGATCTGGCGGATCTTGTTGGTGGCGTCCAGGGCGGCGACCTTGTAGGACTCCGCGAGCGTCGGGTAGTTGAACACCGCGTCGACCAGGTAGTCGACCGTGCCGCCGCATCCCATCACCGACTGGCCGATGTGGATCAGCTCGGTGGCCCCGGTGCCGAAGCAGTGCACACCGAGCAGTTTCCGGTCGTCCGGGGAGACCAGCAGTTTGAGCATGCCGTGCGAGTCGCCGATGATCTGGCCCCGGGCCAGTTCGCGGTAGCGGGAGACACCGACCTCGAAGGGCACGCAGTCCTCCGTGAGCTGGTCCTCGGTGCGCCCGATGAAACTGATCTCCGGAATGGTGTAGATGCCGATCGGCTGGAGGTCGTGCATCGGGTGCACCGGTTCGCCGAACGCGTGGTACGCCGCCGTGCGTCCCTGCTCCATCGAGGTCGCCGCCAGGGCCGGGAAGCCGATGACGTCGCCGACGGCGTAGATGTGCGGCACCTCGGTGCGGTAGTTCTCGTCGACCTTGATCCGGCCGCGCGGGTCGGCGGACAGACCCGCCTTGTCCAGGTCGAGTTCGTCGGTGAGGCCCTGCCGGCCGGCGGAGTACATCACGGTGTCCGCGGGGATCTTCTTGCCGCTCTCCAGGACGGTGAGCGTGCCCCCCGGATGGTGTTCGACCGCGGCGACCGTCTCCCCGAAACGGAAGGTGACGGCCAGGTCCCGCAGGTGGTACTTCAGGGACTCGATGATCTCGACATCGCAGAAGTCGAGCATCGTGGACCGCTTCTCGACCACCGTGATCTTGCTGCCGAGGGCGGCGAACATGGAGGCGTACTCCATGCCGATCACACCGGCCCCGACGATGACCATGGAGCGCGGCACCCGCTCCAGGTTGAGGACGTTGTCCGAGTCCATGATCGTGCGCCCGTCGAACTCGACGGACGCGGGCCGGGCCGGCCGGGTGCCGGTGGCGATCACGATGTGCTCGGCGGTCAACAGCTTTTCGTTGCCGTTCGCCTCGGTCACGGAGACGGTGTGGTCGTCCACGAAGCTGCCGGTGCCGGCGAAGAGGGAGACGTGGTTGCGGGAGAGCTGATTGCGGATGACGTCGACCTCGCGGCTGACCACGTGCTGGGTGCGCGCGGTCAGGTCGGCGACGGTGATGTCCTCCTTGAGCCGGTAGCTCTGGCCGTACATGTCGCGCTGGGTGAGACCGGTGAGGTAGAGGACCGCCTCGCGCAGGGTCTTGGAGGGGATGGTCCCGGTGTGGATGGACACCCCGCCGACCATGTCGGGCCGGTCGACGACGGCGACCCGGCGGCCGAGCTTGGCCGCGGCGATGGCGGCTTTCTGCCCACCGGGGCCGGATCCTATGACAAGCATGTCGAAGTCGCGCACTCTGCGGAGTCTGTCAGGCCGAAGTCCCTCCCCGGAAGGGTGAATGGGCAACGGACCGCTCCGCCAGGGGAAAAATCCGGTGGTCAACGCACCTGACGCCGGAGACGGACGCATCGTACGACGGGGGTCGGCGCCCGGAAGGCCGCGCGCCTCACCCCGGACGTCAGCGCACCAGACACGGGCGCTTCGCGTCGAATTCCCACCCGGGGACCAGGAAGCGCATCCCGACGGCGTCGTCACGTGCCCCCAGCGCCTTCTCCCGGTAGAGGTCGTGGGCCGCGAACAGCCGGTCCATGTCGATACGGACCCCGAGCCCGGGGGCGTCCGGCACGGCGATCTCCCCGCCGACGATCCGCGGCGGCTCGACGGTGAGCCGCTCCAGCCCCTCCTGCCAGATCCAGTGCGTGTCCAGGGCGTTGTAGGCGCCCGGCGCCGCTGCTCCGCAGTGGGTCACCATGGCGAGCGAGATGTCGAAGTGGTTGTTCGAGTGGCAGCCCCAGGTGAGTCCCGTCGCGTGGCACAGCTGGGCCACCCGCACAGAGCCCCGCATGGTCCAGAAGTGCGGGTCGGCCAGCGGGATGGAGACCGACTGAAGCGCCAGGGCGTGGGTCAGCTGCCGCCAGTCGGTGGCGATCATGTTGGTCGCCGTGGGCAGACCGGTGGCACGCCGGAACTCGGCCAGGATCTCCCGCCCCGAGTAGCCGTCCTCGGCCCCGCAGGGGTCCTCGGCGTAGGCGAGGGTGCCGACCAGGGGTGTGCACAGCTCCACCGCCTCGCGCAGCGACCACGCCCCGTTCGGGTCGAGGGTGATCCGCGCCTCGGGGAAGCGGTCCTTCAGGGCCCGTACGGCCTCGACCTCCTCGGCGCCCCGCAGGACACCGCCCTTGAGCTTGAAGTCCCGGAAGCCGTAGAGGTCGTACGCGGCCTCGGCCTGCCGGACGATCGCCCCGGGGGACAGGGCCTCCTCATGGCGGATCCGGTACCAGTCCACGCCGGCGTCGGGTTCGCGGACGTACTCCAGGTCCGTGCGGTCGGGGTCACCTACGTAGAACAAGTAGCCGAGGACCCGTACGGAGTCACGCTGCTGCCCGTCGCCGAGCAGAGCCGCGACGGGTACGTCCAGGTGCTGCCCGAGGAGGTCGAGCAGCGCCGACTCGACGGCCGTGACGGCGTGGACGGTGGTCCGCAGGTCGAAGGTCTGGGCGCCGCGTCCGCCGGAGTCCCGGTCGGCGAACCGGGCCCCGATCTCCCGCAGGACGCGCTGGTAGTCACCCACCTTGGCCCCGACGACCAGCGGCCCGGCGTCCCGCAGGGTCCGGGTGATCTTCTCCCCGCCCGGGACCTCGCCGAGCCCCGTACGGCCCTCGGAGTCCGTCAGGACGACCACGTTGCGGGTGAAGTAGGGGCCGTGCGCACCGGAGAGGTTCAGCTCCATGGAGTCCCGTCCCGCGACCGGATAGACGGAGAACGCGGTGACGGTCGGCCGGCTGATGCCCATGGTCTTCGGATCCCTTGCGTACGGAGTGAGTCGGGGGAGGAGGTGCGGGGTGGCGGAGGCGGAGCGCCGGGGCGGTCAGACGGGTCGGGGCGCCGCTTCGGCCAGGAGCTGCCCGGCCTCGAGGATCTTCGCGAGAACGGCGAGGTCATCGGGGCCCGGGTCGGTCAGCGGTGCCCGGACCGGACCGACGGGCAGGCCGCGCAGCCGGGCGGCGGCCTTGACCAGCGAGACGGCATAGCCCGGCACCCGGTCGCGCAGTTCGACGAGCGGGACGTAGAACTCCCGCAGCAGCGCGGTCGTCCGCTCGTCGTCCTGGTCCCGCAGGGCGCTGAAGAAGGCGTTCGCGATGTCCGGCGCGAAGGCGTGGACCGCGGAGGAGTAGGCGGGCACACCCACGGTGGCGTAGGCGCGGGCCTGGATCTCGGCGGTCGAGGCGCCGTTGAAGAACAGGAAGCCGTCGGGCGCGGCGAGCGTGAGCCGCTGGAGCCGGTCGAGGTCGCTGTGGCCGTCCTTGAGGCCGATGACCGTGGGGATGTCCGCGATCCGGCGCAGGCTCCGGGCGTCGAAGGCGACCTGTCCCCGTTGGTAGGCGATGAGCGGCAGGGACGTCCCGGCGGCGATCCGGCGCAGCTGCTCCACCAGGCCGTCCTGCGGGGCGGCGACCAGGTAGTGCGGCAGCACCAGCGCGGCGTCCGCGCCCTCCTCCTCCGCGATCCGGGCGAACCGCAGCGCCTGTGCCCAGCCGTAGCCGATTCCCGCGACCACCGGCAGCCGCCCGTCGGCGATCTCGACCGTGGTCGCGACGACCGAGCGGTACTCGTCCTCGTCCAGGGAGAAGAACTCGCCGGTTCCGCAGGCCGGGAAGACCGCGCCCGGTCCGGTCGCGAGCTGGGCGGTCAGATAGGCGCGGTACGACTCAGGGTCGAGGCTCCCGTCGTCCCGGAAGCTCGTGAGGGGGAAGGACAGCACCCCGCCCGCCATGCCGTCCCGCAGCCTCCGCGTCACGTCCTCGGTCCCCGTGCTGAACCGTGCCATCATTCTCATCCTCATATGCAGATGACGTTTATGTATGCAGATGAAGATTAGGTGGGTGAACCATCGCGGGTCAATGGTGCGGGAAGGCGGTTTTACGATGGGGCCCATGTCCGAGAGCAGAGGTGTCCGCGCCGTGAAGTCGGCGTCCCGAACGGTCGCCCTGCTGGAACTGCTCGCGGGGCGCGGCGACCGGCCCGCCCGCCTGGACGAACTCGCGGCGGAACTGGCGGTGCCGCGCAGCAGCATGTACCAGCTGCTGCAGACCCTCGTCGACTGCGGCTGGGTGCGCTCCGACACCACCGGCTCCCTCTACGGCATCGGGATCCGCGCCCTGCTCACGGGTACCGGCTATCTCGACGGCGACGCGCATGTACGGGCGGTGCGTCCCTGCCTCGACGAAGCCTCGGACACGCTCGGCGAGACGATCCACCTGGCGCGGCTCGACGGCTCGGACGTCGTCTACCTCGCGACCCGCGAGTCCCACGAGTACCCGCGCACCCTCAGCCGGGTCGGCCGCCGGGTCCCGGCCCACGCCGGTGCCCTCGGCAAGGCGCTGCTCGCCGAACGTCCCGACGAAGAACTCCCGCTCCCCGCAGGCCCGTTGGCCGCTCTGACGGAGAACACGCACACGGACCGGGCCGCCCTGCTCGCGGACCTCGCCCGGGTGCGCGAGCGCGGCCACTCCGTCGACCGCGAGGAGACGGTGCCCGGTATCGCGGGCTTCGGCTTCGCCCTGCGCTACGACACACCCGCCGTCGACGCCGTCAGCTGCTCGGTTCCCGTCACCCGGCTCACGGACGAGCACGAGGCCCGCATCGTCTCCGTCATGCGGGAACTGCGGACGAGGATCGAAACCCTCGCCGCCCCGGCGCCGGGCGCTCCCGACTGGCGCTGACCGGGGAAGCACGGGCGCGGAGCCGACCAGGGCCGGCCTCCCGCCGGCCGGCGCTCTCCCGGACCGCGCCGCGTGGTCCGGCCGCCCACGACCGTGCTCCGTGGTCCGGCGCACCTCAGATCATGGCCTTGTCCAGATAGCACCAGCGCCAGTCCTCGCCCGGCTCCAAGGACCGGATGACGGGGTGACCGGCCGTGGCGGCGTGCGCCCGTGCGTGCTGGAGCGGCGAGGAGTCGCAGCACCCGACGTGCCCGCAGGTCAGGCACATCCGGAGATGCAGCCAGGTGGAGCCGATGTGCATGCACTCGTCGCAGCCGTCCGGAGTGCGCGGTGTCACGGAGCGGATGTACGACAGATGAGGGTCGGGCCGCGCCGTCGCCATGGCGTGCCTCCTTCCTCCGCCCTTCGCGCGGGGCGGGTTCAAAGGCGAACGGACAGGCTCTCCTCGACCCACTGCTCCAGAGCCGGCGCGGGGGCCGCTCCGGTCCTCCGGGAGATGACCTCACCCTTGTCGAGCAGCAGCAGGGTCGGCACGGCCTGCACCTGGAACCGCTGCGCGAGCCGCGGACTCCGGTCGATGTCGACCTTGACCAGCTTGACCCGTCCGGACAGTTCGCGGGCGACCTCCTCCAGCGCGGGGCCGACCGTCCGGCAGGGCCCGCACCAGGTGGCCCACAGGTCGACGAGGACGTACGGCCTCGCCTGCTCGGCGACCTCCGCGAAGTCCGCGTCACCGGCCTCGGTGATCCACGCCAGCGGGGCCTGACAGTTCCCGCAGCGCGGTGTGCCCGCGGCCGCCGCCGGCACCCGGTTGGCACGGCCGCACCGATCGCAGGTGACCGTTCCGGCCCGACTCGTGCCCACCGCGCTCACGCGGCCTTCCGGACGTCCGGCGCCGCCGGTTCGCCGTAGGTGACGACCAGTTCGCCGTTCTGCGCGTCGACCCGGATCGTCGAACCGTCCCGCACGTCACCGCGGATCAGCGCCCGGCCCACGAGCGTCTCGACCTCGTGCGAGATGTAGCGGCGCAGCGGACGTGCTCCGTACACGGGGTCGAAGCCCTGCCGGGCGATGAGTTCGAGCGCCGCCCGCGTGAGATCGACGGTGATCTGCCGTTCGGCCAGGCGCCTGCGCAGGTCGGTGAACTGGAGCTCCACGATGCGCTCGATCTGGGGCAGGCCCAGCGGCTTGAACAGCACGATGTCGTCGATCCGGTTGAGGAACTCGGGCCGGAAGTGGCTCTGCAGCTCACCCAGTACCAGGGCGCGCGCCTCGGGCTTGATCTCGCCGTCGGCGGTCACCCCGTCCAGCAGGTGCGCCGATCCGATGTTGGACGTCATGATCACCACGGTGTTGCGGAAGTCGACCGTACGGCCCTGCGAGTCGGTGATGCGGCCGTCGTCGAGGACCTGCAGCAAGGTGTTGAACACATCCGCGTGGGCCTTCTCCACCTCGTCGAACAGGACCACGGAGTACGGCTTGCGGCGCACCGCCTCGGTGAGCTGGCCGCCCTCCTCGTAACCGACGTAACCGGGAGGCGCTCCGACCAGCCGGCTGACGGTGTGCCGCTCCTGGTACTCGCTCATGTCCAGGCGGACGATGTTCTCCTCGGAGTCGAAGAGCGCCGCGGCGAGCGTCTTGGCGAGTTCGGTCTTCCCGACGCCGGTGGGGCCGAGGAAGAGGAACGAGCCGATGGGCCGGCGCGGGTCACGGATGCCGGAGCGGGCCCGGATGATCGCGTCGGCGACCAGCTTGACCGCCTCGTCCTGGCCGATCACCCGCTCGGTGAGGATCTCGTCCAGCCGCAGCAGCTTCTCGCGTTCGCCCTCCTGCAGCCGGGTGACGGGGATTCCCGTCCAGGCCGCCACGATCTCCGCGATCTCGTCCTCCGTCACCACCTCGCGCAGCAGCTGGTTGTCGCCCTGCTTGGAGTCGAGCCGCTCCTCCTCGGACGCCAGCCGGCGTTCCAGCTCGGTGAGTCTGCCGTAGCGCAGTTCGGCGGCGCGGTCGAGGTCGTAGCTGCGTTCGGCCTCCTCGGCGTCCTGCCGTACCTGCTCCAGTTCCTGGCGCAGTTCCTGCACCCGGCGGATGGCCTGGCGTTCGGCGTCCCACTGGGCGTGCATCGCGTCGGACTCGGCGCGCAGGTCGGACAGTTCGCGGCGCAGTTCCTCCAGACGCTTGGCGCTGGCGGGGTCGCTCTCCTTGGCGAGCGCCGCGTCCTCGATCTCCAGCCGGGTCACCCGGCGGGTGATCCCGTCCAGTTCGGCGGGCATGGAGTCGATCTCGGTCCGCAGGCGTGCGCAGGCCTCGTCGACCAGGTCGATGGCCTTGTCGGGCAGGAACCGGTCGGTGATGTAGCGGTGGCTGAGCGTGGCCGCCGCGACCAGCGCGGTGTCCTGGATCTTCACACCGTGGAACACCTCCAGCCGCTCGCGCAGCCCGCGCAGGATGGACACGGTGTCCTCGACGCTCGGCTCGTCCACCACCACCTGCTGGAAGCGGCGTTCGAGTGCCGCGTCGGACTCGACGTACTTGCGGTACTCCTCCAGGGTCGTCGCACCGATCATGTGCAGTTCGCCGCGGGCCAGCATCGGCTTGAGCATGTTCCCGGCGTCCATGGCGCCCTCGGCACCACCGCCCGCGCCGACGACCGTGTGCAGTTCGTCGACGAACAGCAGGATGCGCCCCTCGGCCGCCTTGACCTCGCTGAGTACGGCCTGCAGCCGCTCCTCGAACTCGCCGCGGTACTTGGCGCCCGCCACCAGCGAACTCATGTCGAGCGAGAAGATCGTCCGGTCGCGCAGGCCGTCGGGCACGTCACCCCGGACGATGCGCTGCGCCAGACCTTCCACGATGGCCGTCTTGCCCACGCCCGGGTCGCCGATGAGCACCGGGTTGTTCTTGGTCTTGCGGCTCAGGATCTGGATCACCCGGCGGATCTCCGCGTCCCGGCCGATCACCGGGTCCATCCTGCCCCCGCGGGCCTCGGCCACCAGATCACGGCCGTACTTCTCCAGGGCCTCGTACGACGCCTCGGGGGTCGCCGAGGTGACGCGCTGGTTGCCGCGGATCCGGGTCAGCGCGGCCAGGAAGGCGTCCTCGGTGACGCCGAACCTCTTGAGCAGGCGTCCCGCGGCGGTCTGGGAACCCTCGTCCGCCAGCGCCAGCAGGAGGTGTTCGACCGACACGTACTCGTCCTTGAGCCGCTTGGCCTCCTGCTCGGCCGCGTCCAGCACCCTGGCCAGCCGCTGGGTGACGTACACCTGACCGGGCGTGGCACCGGGCCCGGTGACCTTCGGCCTGCGCGCCAGTTCGTCCGAGAGGGCGGAGCGCAGAGCCTGGGTGTCGGCACCGGTCTGGTCGGCCAGGCGCGCGATCAGACCGTCCGGCTGGTCGAGGAGGGCGAGCAGCAGGTGCTCGCCGTCGACCTCGGTCTGGTTGAGCCGGCCGGCGATCGTCTGTGCTTCCTGCACCGCCTGCTGGGACCTCTGGGTGAGCCGGTTCATATCCACGATTCATCACTCCTGGAGCCGGCGTTGCTGCGCCTCAGCGCGTCCTCCAGCTCACTGATCCGGTCGAGCAGATCGACCACCAGACCCAGGGAGGCGTAGTTGAGGGGGAGCGCGGCCCGTAGACGTTGGATGCGGGCGAGGGCGACGGGAGCGGACGGGTCGAACCACAGCCGCCCCGTCGCGTCCCGGGCGGCGTCGACGAGGCCGAGGGCGACGAACCGCCGTACGAGATCCGGGTGGATACCGGAGCGGAGGGCGACGGCGTCGAGACCGAGCCTCAGGGGCGGACCGAGGGTGGCGGTGCGCACCCGGACGTTGAGGACCGGCGGGGCGGCCGGTACGGCGGTGCGGCGGCTCGCGCCGCCGGGACGGGGGGCGGTGGTCATCGGGGCCTCCTCGGGTCGAAGGCGGACACGGCGGCCAGTTCCTCGAAGAGCTCGCGTTCGCGGGCGGTGGGCTCGGGCGGCACCATGATGCGGATCTCCGCGTAGAGGTCACCGCCTGGGCCGCGCGGGTTGGGCATGCCCTCGCCGCGCAGCCGGAGCCGCCGACCGCTGGAGGAGTTCGCGGGGACGGTGACCTTGGCCGTGCCGCCGGGGGTGGGCACCGGCACCGTCGCGCCGAGCGCCGCCTCCCACGGCGTCACCGGGGCGACCACGTGGATGTCCCGCCCCTCCAGCCGGAAACGTCCGTCGGGCTTGATGCGCACCCGGAGATACAGGTCGCCCGGCGGGCCGTCGCCGCTGCCGTGGCCGCCCTCACCGGCCAGCCGGATGCGCTGGCCGTCCACCACACCGCGCGGGACGGTGACGTCGTAGCTGCGCTGTCCTTTCGGGCCGCCCAGCGTGATGCTGCGCCGGCCGCCCCGGTACGCCTCCTCGACGCCGAGCTGGATCTCGGCCTCCTGGTCGGCGCCGGGCACCGGGCCCCAGCCTCCGCTGCCTCCGCCGCCCCGTCCGAACATCCCGCCGAACAGGTCCTCGAAGTCGACGCCCGAGCCGTCGAAGCCGGCGCCGTCGGCGCTCCGGAAGCGGACCCCGCCGCCGCCCCCGCCACCGCCCGCCCACCCGGCCCGGCCGCCGCGGGCGCCCGCCGCCGCGGCCACCCGCTCGTCGTAGTCCTCCGGGATCTGCCGGAAGTCGTCGCCGAAGCGGTCGTAGCGCTGCCGGGTCCTGGGGTCGGAGAGCACGCTGTAGGCGTCGTTGAGCTCCTTGAAACGCTCCTCGGCACCGGGATCCTTGTTGACGTCGGGGTGGTGCTTGCGCGCCAGCGTGCGGAAGGCCTGCTGGATCTCCTCGGCACTCGCGGTGCGCGGCACCCCGAGCACCTCGTAGTAGTCGCGTGCCATGAGGCGTCACTCCTGCCGCTTGCTGACCATGACGAACGCGGGCCGCAACTGGTTGCCGTCCGCCCCATAGCCCGGACTCACCACCTGGGCCACGGTGTTCGGCTCGGCGCCGGGGTCGTCGACGACCCCGACGACCTCGTGTCTGGTCGGGTCGAAGGGCACCCCGGTCTCTTCGTGGCGCGGGTATCCGAGACCGCGCAACACCTCGACCGCCTGGTCGCGCACGGTCTCGATGCCCTTCAGCACGGCGGAGGGATCGGCGTCTGCGTGCGCCAGGGCCCGTTCCAGGTTGTCGAGGACCGGCAGCCAGGCCGCCGCGGTCCGGGCGCGTTCCTGACCGCGCACGCGTTCCAGTTCCTTCGCGTGGCGCTTGCGCAGGTTGTCCAGGTCGGCGAGCGCGCGGCGCCAGCGGTCCCGGAGTTCGTCCAGCTCCGCGGCCTGGTCCGCCGCCTCCGGCCGCGACGGGGCGGCCGGGTCCGTGGGGAAGGCGGCGTCGGCGGTGCGCTGTTCGCCGTCGGGGGGCGTCACGGGCTCCTGTCCGGTGGCCATGGCCGCACCTCAGTTCTTGTCGAATTCGGCGTCAATCACGTCGTCGGAACCCGTCGGGGCGCTCGTGGTGTCCTGCACGCCGGGCGCGGCCTCCGCGGCCTGGCCGGCGCCCGCCTGATGGGCGGCGAGGGATGCCAGCACCTGCTGGAGCTCGGAGGTCATCGGCCGCACCTTCTCCGGCGGCGCGTCCTGCTGGACGGCTTCGCGGGCGTCCGAGACGAGCATGTCCGCGCGGGCCCGCTCGTGTTCCGGCGCGGCCTCGCCCAGTTCGCCGAGACGTCGCTCGACCTGGTAGGCGACGGCGTCCAGTTCGTTGCGCGCGTCGACGGCGTCGCGCAGTGCCTGGTCCTCGCCGCGATGCTGTTCGGCCTCCTGGACCATCCGTTCGACCTCGCCCTGGTCGAGATTGGAACCCTCACTGATGGTGATGCTCTGTTCCTTGCTGGTGTCCTTGTCCCGCGCGGTCACGTTCAGAATGCCGTTGGCGTCGATGTCGAAGGTGACCTCCACCTGCGGTTCGCCGCGCGGTGCCGGGCGGATGTCCTTGAGCTGGAAGCGGCCCAGGACCCGGTTGTCCGCGGCGAGTTCGCGCTCGCCCTGCAGCACGACGACATCGACGGCCTCCTGGCTGTCCTCCGCCGTGGAGAAAGTCTCGGAGCGGCGCACCGGGATCGTGGTGTTCCGCTCGATGAGCTTCGTCATGACCCCGCCACGGGTCTCCACACCCAGCGACAGCGGCGTGACGTCGAGCAGCAGGACGTCCTTGACCTCGCCCTTGAGCACGCCGGCCTGGATCGCCGCGCCCAGCGCCACGACCTCGTCCGGGTTCACGCTCATGTTCGGGTCCTTGCCGCCGGTCAGCCGTCGGACCAGGTTCTGCACGGCCGGGATACGCGTCGAGCCGCCCACGAGAATGACCTCGTCGATGTCGTTCTCGCCGACCTTGGCATCGGTCATCGCCTGCTTGACCGGCTCCAGGGTCCGCTCCACCAGATCGGCGGTGATCTGGTCGAACTTGGACCTCATGATCGTCTCGGTCAGGTGCTTGGGCCCGGAGGCGTCCGCGGTGATGAACGGCAGGCTGACCTGCGTCTGGGTGACCGAACTCAGCTCGGTCTTGGCCTTCTCCGCGGCTTCGAACAGCCGCTGCAGGGCCTGTGGATCCTTGCGCAGGTCGATGCCGTTCTCCCGCTGGAAGGTGTCGGCGAGCAGGTCGACGATCCGACGGTCGAAGTCGTCGCCGCCCAGATGACTGTCCCCCGCGGTCGAACGCACCTCCACCACGCCGTCGCCGACGTCCAGAATGCTCACGTCGAAGGTGCCGCCGCCCAGGTCGAAGACGAGCACGGTCTCGTGCTGCTTCTTCTCCATCCCGTACGCCAGCGCCGCCGCCGTCGGCTCGTTGATGATCCGCAGCACCTCGAGGCCCGCGATGCGGCCGGCGTCCTTGGTCGCCTGGCGCTGCGCGTCGTTGAAGTACGCAGGCACGGTGATGACCGCTTCGGTGACCCGCTCGCCCAACTGCTTGCCCGCGTCGTCGGCGAGCTTGCGCAGCACCTGCGCGCTGATCTCCTCGGGCGAGTACAGCTTGTCGCGCACCTTGAAGCGGGCGACCCCGCCCTCGCCCTCGACGACGTCGTACGCCACCGCCTTGGCCTCGGCGGACACCTCGTCGTAGTGCCGGCCGATGAAGCGCTTGGCCGAGTAGATGGTGCCCTTGGGATTGAGGATCGCCTGGCGCCTGGCGAGCTGGCCCACCAGACGTTCGCCCCCCTCGGCGAAGGCGACGATGGAGGGCGTCGTGCGCGAGCCCTCGGCGTTCGGTATGACAGTGGGTTCACCGCCCTCCCATACGGCGATCACCGAGTTGGTGGTGCCCAGATCGATTCCGACTGCCTTGCCCATGAGGAACTCCTTCGCCTGCCGCCCCGGCGTGCGCCCCTGTCCGGGGACGGCGGTCGTGTTCAGGTCGGGTCCGTGCGTCGGCGGGCGCACGCGCGTCGGGCGCCCGGAGCGCCCCGCGTCGTGGCTCGCGTCCCTGCCAGACTGTTACGGGGCTCCGAGTGACGCCTGCGCCCGACGGGGTGAAATTCGGGCCCCGGCCTCGACCTGGCAGGACAGGGCACGCCTCCCCGTACGACAGGCGGCCGAAAGGCGCAAAAGCTACTATTACGGCATGCCTGGCATGGCTGAGGACGCCTCCGGTGCGGGGCACCAGGGCATCGGACCGCGCGGCTCGCCCAGCCAGGTGCCCTCCACCGCACCCGCCTCCTGGGGCCGTAAACAGCTGGCGAGCCTGTACGACGTGTTCGTACTGGCCGTGACGATGCTCGACGCCCCGGGAGCACAGGAGATCCTGCGCCTGGCCATGGACGCGGTGCCGCGCCTCACCGGCTGCCGGCCCGAGGGCTGCTACCTGCTCAGGGACGGGCGCTTCGAACTCGACACCCCACCGAGCGCACCCTCCCTCGAAGGCCGGGCCCCGAAGGAGCTGCCGGCGGCGGTCCGACAGCTGAGCGCACTGGACGGACAGGACGGCACCCTCCGGTTCCGGGAGGGCGGCTGGGGATGGGCCGCGGGCCTGCGCGGCTCCCGCGGACTCCTCGGCTACCTCGTCGTCAGCGCCCCCGAGCCGCCGTCCGGCGACGAGTGCTTCCTCCTGTACGCCCTCGCGCGGCCGACCGCCGCCGCCCTCTACAACGCCGACGCCCGCAGCCGCGACCGGGAGTACGCCCGGCAGCTGTTCCGGGCGATCGAGGAGCGGGACGCGGTCAACGAACGGCTGACCACGCTGGTCGCGGAGCTGGAGGCGCAGCACACCGTCCACGACGTCCTCTCCCGCGCCCACGACGGCGACGCGGGAGAGGACGGTATCGCCGCGGCCGTGTACGAGCTGACCGGCCTCGCCACCTGGATCGAGGACCGATTCGGCAACCCGCTCGCGCGGGCGGGACCCGGCGTGGACGGAGCCCATGACAAGCCCGATCCGACGCTGCGCGAACAACTCCTGCACCGCGCGATGCGGACCCCGGACCCGGTCCGCCACGAGGGCCGTCTGATCGGGGTGGCCCGTCACCACGGTGAGATCCTCGGCACGATCGAACTCATCGACCCGGGGGGCGTGGCGGGTGACGCCGAGGCGTTCGCGCTAGGCCACGCGTGCACCGCGCTGGCCCTGGAGCTCGCCCACCGCCGCAGCCTGGCGGAGACCGAACTGCGCATGAGCCGCGATCTCGTGGAGGACCTGCTCACCGGAGCCGACGAGGGCGGCGCGTACGCCCGCGCCGAGGCCGTCGGCCACGATCTGCACGGACCGCACCATGTCGTGGTCGCCCAGTGGCAGGCCACGGCCGCCGACGACCGGTTCCTGGACGCCGTCGACCGCGCCGCGCGGGGACTGGGACTGCGGTCGCTGCTCGCCCGACGCTCGGACATGGCGGTGCTGATCGTCCAGGGAGGGCCGCGCGACCCCGGACTGTACGGCGCCGTCGCCGGCGAGGTGGGCTCGTGGCGAGGCGCGGTGGGCATCGGGAGCCTGTGCGAGACGACGGGCGGCCTTCCCCACTCCTACGAACAGGCCGTCAGCGCGCTGCACGTACGCCGGCAGTCACAACCCCCGTACGGCACCGCGGTCTACGAGGAGCTCGGCCTCTACCGCATCCTGGCGAGGGGGAACGACGCGCGGGACGTCACCTTCTTCGTCCGCGAGTGGCTCGGCCCGCTGCTCGACTACGACGCCACGCACGGCACGGACCTAGTGCACACCCTCACCCGGTACTTCGACCACGGCGGCAACTACGACGAGACGGCGCGGGCCCTCGCCGTCCACCGCAGCACGCTGCGGTACCGGTTGCAGCGCATCCGGGAGGTCAGCGGACGGCGGCTTGACGACGTGGACAGCCGTTTCAACCTCCAAGTGGCGACGAGAATCTGGAAGGTGAGCGGGCCGGCGGCCGAGGGGAACGCGCACTCGGACTCGCTACCCGGCGGGTGAGCCCGGTGACGGGCCGTACGTACGGGGTGTGAGCGCGCCACAACCTCCTTGTCCGGCAGGTGAATCCGCCCGCGACACGCTTGACCGACGGCTCTGCCCGTAGTGGGCCGGTCCCTTTACTCGAACCGTGACGGATCGCCCGCCCCGCGGCGTACGATCTCGGGTTCACCCTGCGAGAAGTCGATGACGGTGGTCGGCTCGACGCCACAGTCACCGGAGTCGAGGACCGCGTCGACCACGTGGTCGAGCTCGTCCTTGATCTCCCAGCCCTGGGTGAACGGCTTGTCCTGGTCGGGCAGGAGCAGCGTGCTCGACAGCAGTGGCTCGCCGAGCTCGGCCAGGAGCGCCTGGGCGACGGCGTGGTCGGGGATCCGGACGCCGACGGTCTTCTTCTTCGGGTGCAGCAGTCTGCGCGGTGCCTCCTTCGTCGCCGGCAGGATGAAGGTGTAACTGCCCGGGGTCGAGGCCTTGACCGTGCGGAACACCGAGTTGTCGATGTGCACGAAATGGCCCAGCTGCGCGAAGTCCTGGCACATGAGGGTGAAGTGATGCCGGTCGTCGAGCCGGCGGATGGAGCGGATGCGATCCAGTCCTTCCCGGTTGCCGAGCTGGCACCCCAGCGCGAAGCAGGAGTCGGTCGGGTAGATGACGAGACCGCCGCCGCGGATGATCTCGGCCACCTGGCTGATGATCCGCGGCTGGGGGTTCTCCGGATGCACGTCGAAGTACTTGGCCATACGCCGAGCTTAGATCGCCCGGCGGTGACGCTCAGGGACGTGCCGAGTGCCGCCGCCGCCCGACCGGTTCACGGGACGCGGCGCCGGGGTCCGTGCCGGCATCGTGGAACACAGCCGCCGTACGGGCCGGGCAGGTTTCACAGGGACTTCGACCACCAGCGGGTGGTGGTCCGGGATCGCCGTCCACAGGGGCGGCGCGCGCCGTGATCGGCGCGACCCATGGCGTGGGCGGAGCGTGCGGGGGAGTCCGTGGAGGGGGGAGTCCATGGAGAAAGCGGTACGGGGCGGGACGCGTCGAGCCGCGAAGGTGCCGACGGCGCGTCACTGAGTACGGACTTCACCGCGTAGCGGCTTCATCGAGTACGGGCTTCGCCAGGTACCGGCTTCACCGCGTACCGGCTTCGTCGAGTACGGGCTTCGCCAGGTACCGGCTTCACCGCGTACCGGCTTCATCGAGTACGGGCTTTGCCACGTACCGGCTTCACCACGTACTGGCTTCACCGTGCGCGGACTTCACCGGGTCCGGCGCTGGGCGTGGCAGGCCGGTCAGGCGTCCGGCGGCGGCCGAAAAGAGCCCTGGGCGGCGGTGAATGTCCAGCAGGCAATGGTCAATTTCAGCCGTAGATTTGGCATCGCCATGACAAAGCGTCGACCGTGATGCCAGTCTGCTCATGAACGTTCACCGTTCCTTCACCTCCCCCCACCTCTCGCGCGCCGCCGAGTTCGGTCACGCCTCCGTGCGTCACCTCGTGCAGCGCCCTTTCCTGCTCAGCGCGTTGCCCGCCGGCCCACCCAGCCGGCCCGCTCTCTCGGCCTCGACCACAGGCCGATCGTCGCCAGAAGGAGAAGCCCTTGTCACGGCCACGCCATTCCTCGTACCGCCGCAGATACACGGCGGTGTTGGCGCTCGCCACCGCGAGCACTCTGCTCGCCGCCGGATTCCAGGCCGGCATCGCGTCCGCGGCGCCCCACGGCAGCGGTCACGCGAAGATCGTCGCCACTCCCCGGGCCGGTGCGGCCCCCGCGAAGCTGTCTCCCGCCCAGCACGCCTCCCTGCTGAAGAGCGCGACCGCCGCGGTCGGGGACACCGCGCGGATCCTCGACCTCGGCTCCAAGGAGAAGCTGATCGTCAAGGACGTCGCGAAGGACGCCGACGGCACCACGCACACCCGCTACGAGCGCACCTACGCCGGCCTCCCGGTCCTCGGCGGCGACCTCGTCGTGCACACCAAGGACGGCCGTAGCACCCTGTCCGAGGCCACCAAGGCCACCCTCAAGGTGCCCACCCTCACCGCCGGCGTCGGGTCGGCCACGGCCGCCCGGAAGGCACTGACGGTCGCCAAGAAGGCCGACGCCACACGTCCGAAGGTCGACGGCACGCCCCGGCTCGTCGTCTGGGCCGCCGGAGCCGAGCCGGCGCTGGCCTGGGAGTCCGTGGTCGAGGGCACCCAGGACGACGGCACCCCGAGCGAGCTCCACGTCATCACCGACGCCACCTCGGGCAAGGCCCTCTTCGACTATCAGGGCGTACGGACCGGTACGGGCACGGGCCAGTACAGCGGGACGGTGCCGGTCGGTTCCACGCTCTCCGGCTCCACGTACCAGCTGGTCGACGGTGACCGCGCGGGGCACCGTACCTACGACCTGAACCAGGGCACCTCCGGCACCGGCACCCTGTACACGGATGACAACGATGTCTGGGGAGACGGCAACCAGAGCAACCGGCAGACGGCCGGTGTGGACGTCGCCTTCGGCGCCGCGGCCACCTGGGACTACTACAAGGACGTCTTCGGCCGCAACGGCATCCGCAACGACGGGGTGGCCGCCTACAGCCGGGCGCACTACGGCAACGGGTACGTCAACGCCTTCTGGTCCGACACCTGCTTCTGCATGACGTACGGGGACGGCGCGAGCAACGCCCACCCGCTGACCGCCCTCGACGTCGCCGCGCACGAGATGAGCCACGGCGTCACCGCCGCCACCGCCAACCTCACCTACTCGGGCGAGTCCGGCGGCCTCAACGAAGCCACCTCGGACATCTTCGCCGCGGCGGTGGAGTTCCACGCCGACCTGGCCTCCGACGTCCCCGACTACCTCGTCGGCGAGAAGATCGACATCAACGGCAACGGGACCCCGCTGCGGTACATGGACAAGCCCTCCAAGGACGGGGCGTCCCGCGACTACTGGGACTCCTCGCTGGGCGGCGTCGACGTCCACTACTCCTCGGGACCGGCCAACCACTTCTTCTACCTGCTGTCCGAGGGCAGCGGCGCCAAGACCGTCAACGGGGTCTCGTACGACAGCCCGACCTTCGACGGCGTGCCCGTGACCGGCATCGGCATCGAGAACGCCCAGCGGATCTGGTACCGGGCGCTCAGCACCTACATGACCTCCAGCACCAACTACGCCGGCGCCCGCGTCGCGACCCTGCAGGCCGCGGCCGACCTCTTCGGCGCCTACAGCGACACCTACCTCGCCGTCGCGGCCGCCTGGGCCGGGATCCACGTCGGCGACCGGATAGCGCTCGGCGTCAACGTCTCCCCGATCGACGACCAGGTCAGTGGCGTCGGCCAGCAGGTGTCCCTGCAGACCAGCGCCTACACCACCAACTCCGGCGCCGGTCTGACGTACGAGGCCACCGGCCTCCCGGACGGTCTGACCATCAGCGACACCGGGCTGATCTCCGGCGTCCCGACCACGACCGGAACCAGCACCGTCACGCTCACGGTCACCGACAGCACGGGTGCCACCGTCTCGACCGGCTTCGACTGGCGGATCGCGAACATCTACGTCAACGGGACACGCGTCGACATCCCCGACGTCGGACCCGCGGTCGAGTCGCCCATCACCGTCACCGGCCGGACCGGCAACGCCTCGGCCACCACCCAGGTCTATGTCAAGATCGTCCACACCTACCGCGGTGACCTGACCGTCGATCTCGTCGGCCCGAACGGCACCGTCTATTCGCTGCTGAACCACAGCGGCGGTTCCGCCGACAACGTCGACCAGACCTTCACGGTCGACGCGTCCGCCCAGCCCGTCGACGGCACCTGGATCCTCCGGGTCCGGGACACCGCCGCGATCGACGTCGGCTACATCCAGCAGTGGCAGCTCACGCCCTGACGCCCGCCGCTCCGACCCGGTCCTGTCCCCTCTGACCCGACTCGCCCGTCCGGACCGCCTCGCGCGGACCGGGCGGGCGAGCCCGTTCCGCCCGTCTAGCCGGTGACGTGCTCCGTGCGGGGGGTGAGGACGAGCATCGTGACATCGTCACGCACCGCGCCGCAGAAGTGCAGGAGGTCCTCCCAGAGGCGGGTGGTGAGGTCGGACGGCGTCTCGTGCGCGAACAGGGTCAGGCGCTCGGCCAGGGGATAGAACGCCCCCGTCGCGTCCCTGCTCTCGGTCACACCGTCGGACCCGAGGAACAGTCGGTCGCCGGGTTCGAGCAGGACCGTGCGGACATGCGGCGGAGAGAGCTTGAAGAATCCCAGACCGAGCGGAGCCCCGGGTTCCAGGACCAGTTCGACAGCCTTTCCACCGCGCAGCAAATACGGATGCGGGTGCCCGCACGAGGTCAGTCGTACGCTGTCCGCGATGGCGGAGAACTCCAGCAGCAGGGCGGTGGCGAACAACTCGGCGTGCTCGGTCTGTGCCGAGTCGACGATCAGCCGGCGGTCGAGGCGGCCCGCCGCCGAGGTCAGGTCGCGCTGGTCGAGCACCGACTCGCGGAACGCCCCCAGGAGCGAGGCGACCGTTCCGACGGCCGACAGACCGTGCCCCTGGACGTCACCCATCACGGCTCGTACGCCGTAGGGCCCGTCCCGTACGTCGAAGAAGTCACCGCCGACCAGGGTCTCGCGTTGCGCCGCGCGGTACAGGCCCACGCATCGCACGGGTCCGACGGACTCGGGAAGCGGCGCCAGCACGGCGAGCTGGGCCGCCTCCGCGACGGTGCGCACCGTGACCAGGTCGGCGTCGCGACGGCTGCGCACCAGGGACAGGACCACGCTGAGCGCCGCGATGAACACGATGGTCAGCAGGTCGGTGTTGCCCGGATGGTTGAGCTGGAGCGCCGGAACGACCAGCAGGGCGACGACGATGGCGCCGTAGACCGCGGTCACCAGGGGCCCGTAGGAGAGCACGGCCAGGGACGGGACTACGCCCAGCAGGAATCCGATGTCCACCGGTCGCTTGCTGGCCAGTTCCGTGCCGCAGACCACCACCAGCAGAACCGGCGGCAGCACCCGCACCCAACGCGGGGGCGGTGCTCCGCGCAGCCAGCCACGCTCCTTCTTCTCCCGTAGTAGTGGGACGGCCGCGCCCATAGCACTCCTCCCTCCTCCACCACGCTCCTACGTCCGGCGCCCGTGCGCATTACGGTGGCCATTTCATGGGGCCGAACGGAGAAAGTCTCCGGAGCGGTGGTTGAAATTCGGAATTTCCTGCCGGGAATTGCCTCCCGCGGAACACGTGTCGGAGCCGGAGAAGAGGACACCCGGTCCTTCGAACGCGCACCCGCACCGAACGCGGACCCGCGGAGAACGGGGACTCGCGGAGAACGCGGACCCGCACACAGACAAGTGGAAGGACTTCTTCGTGAACGAGAACCTGTGGGCCTACGCTCCTACCGCCGGTCACACCCCGGACGCCGATCTGACCGGGTACCGGGTGGACGCGAGCGACGGCCACATCGGCAAGGTCGACAAGCACTCCGATGAGGTCGGTTCTCAGTACATCGTCGTCGACACCGGCATCTGGATCTTCGGCAAGGAGGTTCTGCTGCCGGCCGGGACGATCACCGCGATCAGTCACGAGGACAAGACCGTCCACGTCTCCCGGACCAAGGACGAGATCAAGTCTGCGCCGGAGTTCGACAAGGAGAAGCACCTCGGCGACCCCCACTACCGCGACCAGCTGGGTGGACACTACGGGTCCGGTCACTGACACCGCCTCCCCGCGGACACTCGTGCGCCGGTGCCGCCCCCTCCCCGGGGGCGGTACCGGCGTCCGCGTCGTCACGGAGTGCCCCGGTCGACCCGGCGAAGGAGTGATCCACGCCTTTCCGCATCCGGGCGGGCGGTGCGACGGGTAGACCGGTTCAGGAGAGCGCGGAGGCGTGCCACCCGGGCCGTGGGTCCGGACGCCCCGCGCCCGACGGAGCCGCTCAGCGAAGGAGAGCCTCATGGCCGCCACCCGCGGTGTGCCCGATGTGCTGGTGGTCGGGGCCGGCCTCGCCGGTCTGGCCTGCGCCCACGACCTCGTCAGCGCCGGGTTCGGTGTCCGTGTCCTGGAGGCGTCGGACGGCGTCGGCGGACGCATGCGGTCGGACCGCCACGAGGGGTTCGTGCTCGACCGCGGATTCCAGGTGTTCAACACCTCCTATCCACAGGTCCGGCGTCGTCTTCCGCTGCGTGACCTGCGGCTGCGGCCCTTCACCCCCGGCTTCCTCGTACACACCGACGACGGTGTACTGCGCTTCGGCGACCCGACCCGGAAACCGCACCGGCTCGGCGATCTGCGCCCGGGGCGGTTCGTGGGGAGCCGGGACCTGCTCGCCCTGGGCGTCCTGTCGGCCCGCGACATGGCCGCTCCGGTCCGTTCGCGGACCCGCGGCGACGACCGCACGACGCGCACCGCGCTGGCGGATGCCGGATTCTCCGAGGAGTTCGTCGAGAGGTTCTTCCGGCCGTTCCTCTCCGGGGTCTTCCTGGAGGACGAACTGGAGACCTCCAGCAGGGTCTTCCACCTGATCTGGCGCAGCATGTTGCGCGGCACCCTGTGCCTGCCGTCCGAGGGCATCGGGGCGGTGCCGCGGTTGCTCGCCGCCGCGCTGCCACCGGAGGCCGTGAACCTCGACACCCCGGTGGCCCGGCTCACGGACACCGGGGTCGCCCTGGCCGCGGGCGGCGAACTGCCCGCGCGAGCGGTGGTGGTGGCGACCGGCCCGGGTCCGGCGGCCGCGCTGCTGCCCGGGCTCGAGGTACCCGCCTACCGGGTGGTGACGACGTACTACCACGCCGCGGCGCACTCCCCGCTGAGCGAACCCACCCTCCTGACGGACGTGCGTGGAAGATTCCTCAACACCTGCGTCCTGAGCGAAGTTGTGCCCGGCTACGCCCCCGCCGGGAGCGCGCTGATCGCCACGTCCGTGCTCGGCGACGACCGCGAGGGCCGCGAGAACGAGGTGCGCCGGGCGCTCTCCGAGGTGTACGCCACAGACGCGGGCGACTGGCAGTTCCTGAGCGCTCGCACCGTCCCCGACGCGCTGCCCGCGATGCCGCCACCGCAGCCGTTGAGCCGCACCGCCCGGTTCGCTCCGGGCCGCTACGTGTGCGGCGACCACCGGGCCACCGGGTCCGTCCAGGGAGCACTGGCCTCGGGCGCACGCGCGGCCCGCGCGGTGGCGCGGGACCTGGCGTGGTGAGGGCGCGGGACCTGGCGTGGTGATGGCGCGGGACCTGGCGTGGTGATGGCGCGGGATCTGACGTCGTGATGGCGCGGGACCTGGCGTGGTGAGGGCGCGGGACCTGGCGTGGTGATGGCGCGGGACCTGACGTCGTAGTGGTGCGGCAGGCCACGGCGCCGCGGCTTCGCACGGGAGAACCAGGGCATTCCCATGGGAGGGCTCCGGTTCGCATGGGGGAGCCCCGACTGGACGGGGGAGACCAGCCGGGGCCGCGTGAGGTGTGGCCGGCGGAGGGCGGTCGCCTCTCGGCGGAGGGCACCATGGGGCTTCAGCCGGACGATCGTCCCCATGGGCTTCGGGTAGGGCCCGGGGACACTGTCCCCTCCGCAGCCACATACCGGCCAACGGTCGGCCGCCACGGGTTGTTCCCGGGGCGTCCCCGTCACCGCTGTGAGGTGCGGAACATCCGCGGACGCGGCGTCCTCAGCCGAGGAAGTCGGCGACGAGCGTGGCGAACTCCTCGGGGG
Organism: Streptomyces sp. NPDC057950; assembly: GCF_042887295.1. Lineage (NCBI taxonomy): Bacteria > Bacillati > Actinomycetota > Actinomycetes > Kitasatosporales > Streptomycetaceae > Streptomyces > Streptomyces sp. NPDC057950. The sequence goes on along the minus strand of NZ_JBHVPP010000026.1, from coordinate 6,166 downwards.
CGGCCAGTCGAATGCCGAGGTCCTCGGCCTTGGCACGCTTGGACCCGGCGTTGGCCCCCGCGACGACCAGGGCGGTCTTCTTCGAGACGCTGGAGGAGGAGCGGCCACCGGCGCGTTCGATGAGCTCGTTCATCTGATTGCGGCTGAGCTTCTCGAGGGCACCGGTCATCGCGCCGGTGACGACGACCGTCATCCCGGCCAGTGGGCCGCCTGCCGCCGCCCCGCCCTCCCCGTCGGCTGCCGCGTCCGCGTTGGTGGCGGTGGCGTCGCCGGCGGCGGTCGTGGGGACCGGCGGAATGGCGCCCGGTTCGGTCATGTTGACCCCGGCGGCCGTGAGTCTGTCGATGAGCGGGGCCAGTTCGGCCAGCTCGGCGACGATGGACGGGGCCTTCTCGGTGCCGATGCCCTCGACCCGTTGCAGCGTCTCGGCGTCGGCGGCCCGGATGAGATCCATGGTGGCGAAGTACCGCGCGATACGACGGGACATGGAGCGTCCGGTGCCACGGACGCCGAGCGCGCACAACACCCGTGACAACGGCTGTCCCTTGGCCGCCGCGATCGCGGCGAGGAGATTGTCCGTGCTGGTCTCACCCATCCGCTCCAACCCCAGGAGCTGTTCGCGGTTGAGGGCGAACAGATCGGCGAGGTCGGCGACCAGACCGGCCTCGACGAGCTGGACGACACGGGTGGACCCGAGGCCCTCGATGTCGAGCTGGTCGCGTCCGGCGGCGTAGGAGAGGGCGGCGACCAAGTGGCAGTTGCGGCCGTTCGCACAGCGCCAGCGCTGCTCGCCGGTGTCGATGGCGGACCCGCACCGCGGGCATGCCTCGGGGAAGACGATCGGCTCCTCGTCGCCGGTGCGCAGATGGGCGACCGGGGCTTCGACACGGGGGATGACGTCACCCGCGCGGTGCACCATGACGTGGTCGCCCAGGCGCAGATCGCGGCGGGTGATGTCCGCCGGATTGTGGAGCGTGGCGTAGGTGATGGTGGAACCGTCGATCTCGACCGGCTCCAGGACGGCGCGCGGGGCGATGATGCCGGTGCGGCCCACGTTCCACTCCACCCCCAGCAGCCGGGTGATCTTCTCGACCGCGGGCAGCTTGTAGGCGATGGCCCAGCGCGGGGCACGCGAACCCGATCCGGCGGCCCGCTGGTCGGCGGCCAGGTCGGCTTTGATCACGATTCCGTCGATCCCGAAGGGCAGCTCGGCTCGCAGCGCCGCGATCTCCTTGACGCGCGCCAGCACCTCCTCGGTGGTGTCGGCGGTGATGCCGGGCACGGCGGTGGTGGCGGTGGTGCTCACCCCGTACGCGCCGGTCCGTGCCATGAGGTCGCTGTGCGCCAGCTCGGCCAGACTCTCCGCGAGGGCGCTGTCCGTGTCGGGCAGCGGCAGCAGGCCGTACGCGAAGAAGCTCATCGGCACGGTGTAGGCGCGGTCCTTGGCGCGCAGGGTGCCCGCCGCGGCGTTGCGCGGGTTCGCGAACGGCTGGCCGCCGTGCCGGGTGCGCACCTCGTTGGCGTACTCGAACTGGGCGGTGGACATCAGGACTTCACCGCGTATCTCCACCGTGACCGGCTCGGTGAGCTGCCGCGGCAGACCTTCGACGGTGCCGATGGCGTGCGAGACGTCCTCCCCGGCCGTCCCGTCGCCCCGGGTGACGAGTCTCTCCAGACGGCCGCGGGTGTAGCGGGCGGCGATCGCGAGTCCGTCGAGCTTCGGCTCCACACTGAAGCGGGTGGCGTCGTGGCCGATCCGGCGGGCCAGTGACGCGGTCCACGCGCTGAACTCCTCGGCCGAGAAGACGTTGTCCAGGCTCAGCATCGCCACCGTGTGCGGCACATCGCCCTCCACGGCGCCGCCGGCGACCTTGCCCGTCGGCGAGTCGGGCAGCACCTCCTCGGGGTGCTCCGCCTCCCACGCCGCGATACCGCGCACCAGCCGGTCGTAGGCGTCGTCGTCCAGTACCGACGTGCCGCCCGTGTAGTAGGCGGCCGACGCCCGCACCGCGTCCTCGACCGCCTGCGCGTAGGCGACGGCGTCCACGATCACTGCAGCTGGTGTTGTCATACCCGCCATCCTGCACGCCACCACTGACAACGCCCTCCCGCCACCGTCGTCCGCGGAGTGCTTACGGAGTGTTTACGGAGTACTTGCGGAGTGTCTGTTCCCGCGACGCCTCCTTCCTCGGGCACCGCCGCGCGAGCACCCTCGCCGCGACGCCCCCTTCCTCGGGCACGGCGGGCGGTCCGCGCGGGGGGTGACCAATCCGCGCGGTGCCCGGCGACGGATGATGGGTGGGCGACGGGACACTGTGCCCGTCGGCGGAGCCGGGCCACAGGAAGAGGTGCGATGGACAGCCGTACGCAGAGGACGCCCTTGGGCGCTGCGGGTCGTCGGGCCACCGGGGACCGTCCGGCCCTGGTGCCGCTCAGGCACGGGGGTCCGGCCGGGGCGGCCGTGCTCGTCCTGCACGGAGGCAGGGCCGACGGCCTGGCGCCCTCACGGCCCTGGCACGTGGCGGCGCTGCGGATGCGGCCCGTCGCCCGTGCCGTCGCCGCGGCGGTGCCGGACGATGAGGTGTTCCTCGGCCGGGTCCGCTACCGCCACCGGGGATGGAACGGTTCGCGGGCCGACCCGGTCCAGGACGCCCGGCAGGCCCTGACCGAGCTCACCCGGCTCGTCGGGGAGGTGCCCGTGATCCTCGTGGGCCATTCCATGGGAGGCCGTACCGCACTGCGCGTCGCCGACGCACCTCAGGTCAGGGGAGTGGTGGCGCTCGCCCCCTGGTGTCCGGAGGGCGAACCGGTGGCCCAACTGCGGGACCGGCAGGTGATAGTGCTCCACGGCGACCGGGACCGGGTCACCGATCCAGAGGCGTCCGTCTCGTTCGTACGCCGTGCCCGGGAGGCCGGTTCGCACGCCGGCGTCCTGCTGGTGAAGGCCGGTGACCACGCCATGCTCCGGCGGTGTGGAACCTGGCACCGGGCCACGGGGGCGGCGGTCGCCGAACTGCTGACGTCCGGCGGGCCACCAGGTCCGGCCGACGGGCTGCTGGCCACCGCGCTGTCGGCGTCCGGGGCCGGTGTGCTCTGACGCGGGTCGCGGGACGGGAGTCGTGAACTGCGCGAAGTACCAGTGATGTGGCGGGGGTCCGGGCGGCGGCAGAAAACCCGGTGACCCGCCCCCTCCGGGTTGCCTACACTCGCCACACATCGCGCACCGGAAGCGGAGCCGCTTGCACAGCCGACGGCGTTCCTGCCGGCCCGGCCGGTGGCTCCGCGGGACATAGCTGCGCGCGCCGTCACCAACCGAGGGGAGCCGGGCCGTGCGTCACCGCATCGCTGTCGTGGTTGCCCCCGCGCGGTACGAGGTGATCCTCGTGTCTACGTGGAACCGGTGCCGGCCGCGCGGCCCGCACCGGTCGTCCGCGACGAACTTCTGACCTCTGCCCGTCCGTTGTCGGGTCGGCCGGCCCCGTACGCCCAGATGCGCGGGTGCCGTCGCTCCACCCTGCCAGGGGTCCAACTCCGGTCCGATCACGGGCCGCTTCGTCCGGCAATCGCGCCGCTCCGTTCCGGATCGTCCCGAAAGGCCGTGGCCGTGCGCACCGACCTGCACCGTCATCCCGAGAATCCACCCACCGCCGTCCGCAACCTGGGCATCCTCGCCCACGTCGACGCCGGCAAGACCACCCTCACCGAGCGGATCCTGTACGTCACCGGGACCACGCACAAGCGCGGTGAGGTCCATGACGGCACGACCGTCACCGACTTCGACCCGCAGGAGCGCGACCGTGGCATCACCATCTTCGCCGCGGCCGTCAGTTGTGCCTGGGACGGCCACCGCATCAACCTGATCGACACCCCGGGTCACGTCGACTTCTCCGACGAGGTGGCGCGTTCGCTGCGTGTCCTCGACGGGGCCGTCGCGGTGTTCGACGCGGTCGCCGGAGTGGAGCCGCAGAGCGAGTCGGTGTGGCGGCAGGCGGACCGGTACGGCGTGCCGAGGATCGCCTTCGTCAACAAGCTGGACCGTACGGGTGCCGACCTCGACTCGGCGGTCGAGTCGATCCGGCGGCGGCTGCATCCGGCGCCGCTCGTCGTTCAGTTGCCGATCGGTACGGAGTCCGGCTTCACCGGTGTGGTGGACCTGCCGCGCATGCGGTCGCTCGTCTGGACCGAGGGCCTCGACACGGCCGAGGAAGGTCCGGTGCCGGAGGAACTGCGTGCTGAGGCGGACCGCCGTCGACGGCTCCTGGAGGAAGCGGTGGCGGAGCTCCATCCGGCCGCCCTGGAGGAGTTCTGCGCCGAGGGGAGCGTCTGCGCACCGACCCTGGTCGCCGCGCTGCGCGACCTGACCCGGACCGGTGACGGCGTCGTGGTGCTGTGCGGTTCGGCCTACCGCAATCGCGGCATCGAACCGCTGCTGGACGCGGTCGTCGCCTACCTGCCCTCGCCGCTTGACGTGCCCGCGGTACGCGGCACCCAGGACGGCGTGGAACAGGAACGGGCCGCCGATCCGCGGGCGCCGTTCGCGGCCCTGGTGTTCAAGGTGAACGCCACCGGCACGGGGCGGCTGACGTACCTGCGCGTCTATTCGGGAACGATCGGGAAGGGAGAGACGGTGTGGGAGTCGGGCGCGCGGCGCGTCGAGCGGATCGGCCGGATCCTGCGGGTCCAGGCCGACCGCCACGCCCCGCTGGAACGGGCGGTCGCCGGTGACATCGTCGCGGTGGCCGGGCTGAAGTCGGCCCGCGCCGGGTCGACGCTGTCCGCACCCGGGGCCCCCTTGGTGCTCGAGCCGCCGGCCGTCGCCGAACCGGTCGTCTCCGTGGCGGTCGAGGCCGGGGGGAACACCGAAGCGGACCGCCTGGTGTCGGCGTTGGCGCGACTGGCCGAGGAGGATCCCTCGCTGGTCGTCCGCACCGACCCCGAGACCGGTCAGACGGTGCTGTCGGGCATGGGAGAACTGCATCTGGAGGTGGCCGTGGAGAAGATCCGGCGCGCGCACGGGCTGGACGTCCGTGTCGGCAGGCCGAGGGTGTCCTACCGGGAGACCGTCGTCCGCGGGGTGTCCGGGCTCGTCCACCGGCACGTCAAACAGGACGGCGGCGCGGGCCAGTTCGCCCATGTCGTCATCGACGTGGAGCCGATGGAGGCCGGCCGGGACACCGTCGGCGACCTGTCGGACGACGGTGCGACACGGTTCGGGTTCCGCTCGGCCGTGGTCGGCGGCCGGGTACCGCAGGAGTACGTCCGTGCGGTGGAGGCCGGATGCCGGGACGCGCTGGCCGAAGGGCCGCTCGGTGGCAATCCGGTGACCGGGGTTCGGGTCGTCCTGACCGATGGAGCGACCCATCCGAAGGACTCCTCGGAGATGGCGTTCCGCACGGCCGGCCGGCTCGCGTTGCGGGAGGCGTTGCGGGCCTGCGCGATGGTGCTCCTGGAACCGGTGGTCGACCTCACGGTCACCGTGCCCGACGAGGCCGTCGGCGGGGTGCTCGGCGACCTCGCGGCACGCCGCGGGCAGGTCTCGGGCTCCGTCACGCGTGCGGGTGCCGTGGTGATCAGTGCCGTCGTGCCGCTGGCCGAACTGTTCGGCTACGCGACGCGGCTGCGCAGCCGGACCCGGGGCCGCGGCGTCTTCGCCACCCGGCCCGCCGGTTATGCCCCGGCGCCGAGCACGGCGTCCCACGGGACACCGACCCGGTGACCCAAGGGCCACCGGACGGGTGACCTGTACGCGGATCCGCCCGCGCCCCGGCCGGTGACCCGCGTTCCGGTTCGGCCCACCCCCGGGCCGGTCCCGCCCCTACCCGGGCGGGACCGGTGACGGGATCACCCCGGAAACGGGGAACGGGGAACGGGGGAGAACGGAGAACAGGGACCAAGGAACAGGGGACGGCGGGAAGGCGGGAACGCGGATCTCGGTACACGCCGGATGTGCCGTGCATGCTTCGTCCCGGCCGGGGCACACGCAACCACAGGCAGCTCGAGGAAGCCCACCCCCCTGGCAACTTCGAGCCCGACGGTCCCGCCCGCAGTCACCCCCCGACTGTGGGCGGGGCCGCGTCATGTGGTGGGGCGACCTCACGGGGCCCGAGTCCGGGAAGCCCGGAAACGCGTCATGCCGGGGGCCGTTTCCCCCACCGGAATTCCGGTG
>NZ_JBHVPP010000025.1:156807-169612 GCF_042887295.1 Streptomyces sp. NPDC057950 | reverse complement strand
TCCTCGGCGCTTTCCAGGTTTCCGCTCTCGCGTTTCCCTTTCCGGCGGTTCCGACTCTATCAGATCCTTTCGGGCCTGATTCCCAGTCAGTGGGGTTTGTCTTCCCGGCCGTTGGGCCGTTCCGACGAGTGAGACTTTAGCGGATTCCTGCCTCCCGAGCTAATCGGGGGCGTCCTTTCGAACGCGGATTCCTCATTCCACAAACGCGCACATAAACGAGCCGACGACGAGTCGTCGTTCGCTGGGTGCTTGTTGCGGAATCGCTGTCCGGGGACCGACCGGAGTCGGAGCTCACGTCGGACAACTCGGAGAACACTACGTACGGGACAGGGGTGTGTCAACTCGGCCCCGGACGCCCCTCGGACGCGTACGCTCGGAGCCATGACGACACATACGTGCACCCAGCAGTGGTGGGCCGCCTGACGGCGGCCGTACTCACGTATGTACACAACGGCCGCCGCCCTGGCGGCCGTTTCTGCATCTCCCTCCTGGGGGGCCGGCCGGACGGTGCGGCGGCCTCGACCAGAGGGTGGAGAGATGAAGCGGATCTTCAGCGGGGTCAAGCCGACCGGGCATCTGACGCTGGGGAACTACCTGGGGGCCGTACGCCGCTGGGCCGATGTCGATCAGCACCGGGCCGACGCCCTGTTCTGCGTCGTCGATCTGCACGCCCTGACCGTGGACCACGATCCGGGACGGGTCCGCAGACTCAGCAGGCAGGCCGCGACGCTGCTGCTGGCCTCGGGGCTCGATCCGCGGCTGTGCACCGTCTTCGTACAGAGCCATGTCGACGAGCACGCCCGGCTGTCGTACCTGCTGGAGTGCGTCGCCACGGACGGTGAGATGCGCCGGATGATCCAGTACAAGGAGAAGGCCGCGCGGGAACAGCGGCGGGGCGGGAGCGTACGGCTGTCGCTGCTGACCTATCCCGTGCTGATGGCGGCGGACATCCTGGCGTACGGGACCGACGAGGTGCCGGTCGGCGACGACCAGACACAGCATGTGGAGCTGACCCGGGATCTCGCGGTGCGGTTCAACCAGCGGTACGGGCACACGTTCGCGGTGCCACGGGCCACCCGTCCCGAGGTCGCCGCGCGGGTCATGAATCTCCAGGAGCCGACGTCGAAGATGGGGAAGAGCGACGACGTGGGGCCGGGCGTCGTGTATCTGCTCGACGAACCGGACGTCATGCGGAAGAAGATCATGCGGGCGGTGACGGACAGCGGACAGGACGTCGTCCACGACCCGGAGGGACGGCCGGGGGTCTCGAACCTGCTGGAGATCCTCGCCGCTTGTGAGGGCACGGACCCGGAGACCCTGGGCGGTGCCTATCAGTCGTACGGCGCCCTGAAGAAGGACACCGCCGAGGCCGTGGTCGAACTTCTGCGGCCCCTGCGCGAACGGCACAAGCAGCTGTGCGCCGACCCCTCGTACGTGGAGGGCGTGCTGCGGGACGGTGCGGCGAAGGCGAGGGAGATGGCCAGACCGCGGGTGGACTCGGCCTACCGGGCGATCGGGCTGCTGGCGGCGGGCTGAGACGGCGGGGCCGGGCGTGTGTGCGCCCGGCCCCTTGCCGCTTCGCTGTTCCGCTGTTCCGCTGTTCCGCTGTTCCGCTGTTCCGCTAGCTGTTGCCGGAGGCCAGTTCGCGGCTGCGGTCACGGGCGGCCTCCAGCGCGGCGATGAGCGCCGCGCGCACGCCGTGGTTCTCCAGTTCGCGGATCGCGTTGATCGTGGTGCCCGCCGGCGACGTCACGTTCTCGCGGAGCCGCACGGGGTGCTCCCCGCTGTCGCGGAGCATCACGGCGGCGCCGATCGCGGACTGGACGATCAGGTCGTGGGCCTTGTCCCGGGGCAGGCCGAGCAGGATGCCCGCGTCCGTCATGGCCTCGACCAGATAGAAGAAGTACGCCGGGCCCGAGCCGGAGAGGGCGGTGCAGGCGTCCTGCTGGGACTCGGGGACCCGGAGCGTCTTGCCGACGGCACCGAAGATCTCCTCGGTGTGGGCGAGGTGCTCCTCGGTGGCGTGACTGCCGGCGGAGATGACGGACATGGCCTCGTCGACGAGCGCGGGGGTGTTCGTCATGACGCGCACCACCGGGGTGCCCGCGGCCAGACGCTCCTCGAAGAACGAGGTGGGGATGCCGGCCGCGCCGCTGATGATCAAACGGTCGACGGGCAGGTGCGGGGCGAGTTCCTCGAGGAGGGTGCCCATGTCCTGCGGCTTGACCGTGAGGATCAGGATGTCGGCGTTCTTGGCGGCCTCGGCGTTGGTGACGGCCGTGACCCCGTGGCGCTCCTGGAGTTCCCTGGCGCGCTCCGGGCGGCGGGCCGTCACGAGGAGGTCGGCGGGGTCCCAGCCGGAGCGGATCACTCCGCTCAGCAGGGCTTCGCCGATCTTTCCGGTGCCGAGGACTGCGACTTTCTGGGTCATGGTGCGGGTGCCCTCCAGGGGTGCGTCGTCCTGCGGCCATCCTCGCACCCGGTCGGCCGGGCGGGGTGGTCCGTCCGACCGGCGGACGGCCACGGCGCGTCACGGCGTACGGCGCCTCAGGGTGGCCGCGCCGAGGACCAGCACCAGCAGGGCGCAGGCCGCCACGATCAGGGCGTCCCGCAGGAACGTGGCCGTCATGTCGGTGTGTTTGAGGACCTCGTTCATCCCGTCGACGGCATAGGACATGGGGAGCACGTCGGAGACCGCTTCCAGGGCCGGGTGCATGCTCGGGCGGGGCGTGAAGAGGCCGCACAGGAGGAGCTGGGGGAAGATCACCGCCGGCATGAACTGGACCGCCTGGAATTCGGAGGCCGCGAAGGCCGAGACGAAGAGGCCGAGGGCCGTACCGAGGAGCGCGTCGAGCAGCGCGACCAGCAGGAGGAGCCACGGGGAGCCGGTGACGTCGAGGCCCAGGAACCAGACCGCGAGGCCGGTGGCGAGGGCCGACTGGACGACGGCCACGGCGCCGAACGCGAGGGCGTAACCGGCGATCAGATCGCCCTTGCCGAGCGGCATGGCGAGCAGGCGTTCCAGCGTGCCGGTGGTGCGCTCGCGCAGGGTGGCGATGGAGGTCACCAGGAACATCGTGATCAGCGGGAAGATCCCGAGGAGCGAGGCGCCGATGGAGTCGAAGGTGCGCGGGCTGCCGTCGAAGACGTAGCGGAGCAGGACGAGCATCAGACACGGGATGAGGATCATCAGCGCGATGGTGCGCGGGTCGTGGCGGAGCTGACGCAGCACGCGCGTCGCGGTGGCCGTCGTACGGGCCTGGTTGATGGCGCTCGCCCTCGTGCTCGACCTCGTGCTCGTGTCCGTGCTGGTGCCCGTGCCCGGGATCAGGTTGTCGGCGGTGGTCTCGGTGCTCATCGGACGGTCTCCTTGCGGGGCCTGTCGGCGGTCGCGTTCGCCTCGTCGACCAGGTGGAGGAAGGCGGCCTCGACGGTCTCGGAGCCGGTGCGTTCGCGCAGGGCGTCGGGGGTGTCGTCGGCGAGGATCTCGCCCTCGCGCATCAGCAGGAGGCGGTGGCAGCGCTCGGCCTCGTCCATGACGTGGGAGGAGACGAGGAGGGTGGCGCCCCGGTCGGCGGCGATGGCGTGGAAGAGGGTCCACAGGTCGCGGCGCAGGACCGGGTCGAGGCCGACGGTGGGTTCGTCGAGGACCAGGAGCTCCGGGGTGCCGAGGAGGGCGACCGCGAGGGAGACGCGGTTGCGCTGGCCGCCGGAGAGGTTGCCCGCGAGGGAGTCGGCGTGGGAGGTGAGGTCCACGTCGGAGATGGCCCGGGTGACGTGGTGGTGGCGGCGGTCGGCGGCCGCGCGTCCGGGGTCGAGGACCGCGGCGAAGTAGTCGAGGTTCTGGCGGACGGTCAGGTCGTCGTAGACGGAGGGGGCCTGGGTGACGTAACCGATGCGGGAGCGCAGGGCCGCGTCGCCCGCCGGACGGCCGAGGACCTCGAGGGTGCCGGCCACCTTGGCCTGGGTGCCGACGGTGGACCGCATGAGGGTGGACTTGCCGCAGCCGGAGGGGCCGAGCAGTCCGGTGATCTGGCCGCGCGGCACGGCGAAGTCGAGTCCGCGCAGGACGGTGCGGGGGCCCCGTACGACGGTGAGGCCCTCGGCGCGCACGGCGGGCCGGGAGGCCGCGGGAGAGACGGTGGCGGCGGAGGGGACGGGAGAGGTGGAGGGGTCCGGGGGGTCGGCCGGGGACGGCGTGTGCCTCGAAATATTCATCACGTGATGAATATTGCTCGCGTGGAGCACGGTCGTCAAGCCCGGTCGCGTTCGGGGGCGCAGGCGCGCGGCGGCGCGAACGGAAGGGGGCGCTCCGCCGTGCGGTGCGGGTGGTGCGCTTCCACGTTCACGTGGCGGTCACACGGAAGGGCTGCGCGATCAACTCCCGTTACCGACAATGGATTTCAGTACGTGGTCATATGCCCACCGGCCGCTGGACCGCGTCCGTACGTCCGCCGCGCCCTCCCCCGGCCCGGCAGCCCACGCGTCTGCCGCTCTCGACCGGAGGTGCTGTTGTGATGCGCAAAGCCGATCTGTCCGCGTCCCTCGTCGTCTTTCTCGTCGCGCTCCCCCTGTGTGTGGGGGTCGCCATAGCCTCCGGGGTGCCGGCCGAACTGGGACTGGTCACCGGGATCGTCGGCGGGCTGGTCGCTGGAGCGCTGCCCGGCAGCAGTCTGCAGGTCAGCGGGCCGGCGGCCGGGCTGACCGTGCTGGTGTACGAGGCGGTGCAGACGTACGGGCTGCCGGCGCTCGGGGTGCTGGTGCTCGGGGCCGGTCTGGTGCAGCTCGCGCTCGGGGTGCTGCGGCTCGGGCGGTGGTTCCGGGCCGTGTCCGTGGCGGTGGTGCAGGGCATGCTCGCCGGGATCGGGCTCGTGCTGATCGCGGGTCAGGTGTACGCGATGGGCGATGCCCCGGCTCCCGCCGGCGGGCTCGGCAAGATCACCGGGCTGCTGTCACTGCCCGGTGCCGCCGACCCGGTGGCCCTCGCGGTCGGGGGTGCCACCGTGGCCGTACTCCTGCTGTGGCCGCGGTGGCGGCGCGGGGCGCGGGTGGTGCCCGCGCCGCTGTTGGCGGTGGCGCTCGCGTCGGCGGCGACCGGCCTGCTCGATCTGTCCGTGCGGCGGGTGACGGTGCGCGGGCTGCTGGACTCCGTGCAGCCGCCGTCCGTGGCGGAGCTCGGGCGGCTCACGGAAGTGGGCGTGTTCGGGACGGTGCTGGCGTTCGCGCTGATCGCGTCGGCCGAGTCGCTGTTCAGCGCGGCGGCGGTGGACCGGCTGCACCGGGGACCGCGGACCGACTACGACCGCGAACTCATCGCGCAGGGCGCCGGGAACGCCGTGTGCGGAGCGCTCGGGGCGCTGCCTATGACCGCGGTGATCGTACGGAGCGCGGCGAACGTGCAGGCGGGGGCGCGGACGAAGGCCTCACGGGTGCTGCACGGGGTGTGGCTGCTGGTCTTCACGGCGGTGGTGCCCGGAGTCCTCGGGCTCATTCCGGTGGCGGCACTGGCGGGACTGCTCGTGCACGCGGGCTGCAAGCTGGTGCCGGTGCGGGACGTGCGGGCGCTGTGGCGCGGGCACCGGGGCGAGGTCGTGGTGCTGGGCGTGACGGCGGTGGCCATCGTGGCCGGGAACCTGTTCGAGGGGGTGCTGGTCGGACTGGCGCTCGCCGTGGCGAAGACCGCGTGGGACATCAGCCATGTTCATGTGGAGACCGAGGACCGGGGGGCCGCGGGCATGGTCGTACGGGTGGTGGGGAACGCGACGTTCCTGCGGCTGCCGAAGCTGCTGGACGCTCTGGAGGCACTGCCCCACGACCGTGACGTACGGCTGGAACTGGGCGGGCTGCGCCATGTGGATCACGCGTGTGCGGCGGCCCTGGAACGGTGGGCCGCCGCGCGGGATCACGAACGGGTCGCCACGATCACCAGCACGTCGTAGACCTCCTCGACCCGCCCGTCCGGGAAGGCCTCCAGCAGGTGGGCACGCTCCTCGGCGAGGAAGTCCTCCGTGCCCTCCTCGCCGAGGACCAGGAAGATCGAGTGGCTGGTGATGTTGGCGAGGTGCGTGTCGACCGGGACGCGGCGGCTCCAGCGGACGACACGGTGGGCGTGGTCCGGGATGTGGGGAGCGCCTTCGAAGGCGAGTCCGGTACGGGAGCCGGCCACGCCCTCCTTGCCGCCGGTGCCCCCCTTGCTGGCCTGCTCGTCGCCGAAATACCGCTCGACACGGCGTGCCTGGGCGGCGATCCAGGGGACGTCGAGGGCGTCCGTGTTCCACCAGAGCGCGAGGGAGCCGCCGGGACGCAGGACCCGGAGTGCCTCCGGCAGGGAGCGGGCCGGGTCGGTCCAGTGCCAGGACTGGGCGTACGTCAGGAAGTCCGCGCAGGCGTCGAGGAGCGGGAGGGCGTTGCCGTCGCCACGGACGATCGGAACTCCGGGGACGGTGCGGCGGAATTCCGCGGTCATGCCCTCGCCGGGTTCCACGGCCAGGACGTGCGCGCCCCTCGCGCGCAGCAGCGCGGTGGCGATGCCGGTGCCGGCCCCCACGTCGACGACCCGGGCTCCGGTGAGGGGGCGGCCGGCGAGTTCTTCGATCGCGTCGAAGAGGGCGGGTGGATAGGAGGGGCGGTTCGCGGCGTACTGGGCCGCGGCGGTGTTGAAGGAGTGGGCGCGGGTGGCGCGGGTCCGGTTCCGGGTGCCGGGGTCGGCCTGCGTTCCGGGTTCCGCGCCGCCGCCGGTGCCGGCCTGGGCTTTCGCCTCGGGGCCGGGGCCGGGGTGAGCGTCGGCGTCGGGATGGGCGTCACCGTCGGCGTCAGGGTGAGCGTCGGCGTCGGGGTGGGAGGAGGGGGTCATACGTTCATGGTGGCTGGTGCGGCTGTGGGGGCACAGGGGTTTTCGTCCCCGCCGCTCCGGTCCGGAGTGTGGGCTTCCGGTGCCGGACGGAGTGCCGTCAGGACCCGGCGGCCCGGCGCTTCTTCGACGGATTGCGGGTGCGGCCGACGGAACGGCGCTCGTACCGCGTACGGGCCGTCTCGTACTCCTCGCGGTGCAGGCCCTCGCCCGGGGCCTCGGTGAGGGAGCGGACGGAGTACGCGAGGAGGGTGCCGACGAAGCCGATGGCCAGCAGGCCCCGCAGGGATGCCTGGCGGTCGGGGTCGGGGCGCTTGGAGAACGCGTCCCAGGTGTGGCGGAAGGCGAGCGCGCTGCACACCGCGAACATCACCACGACCAGGATCGTCACCGGCCTGCCGACGTCCGCGATCGTCAGGCCCTGATAGGCGAAGCGCAGGACGAAGCAGGCGGCCACCGCGGCGAGGAGCGAACCTGCGGCGACGCCGACCCGGCGGCCGGTGTAGCCGCCGTCGTGCTCCACCCAGGTGGTCCCGAAGAAACGGAGGGGCTCGGGCTGGGGTCCCGCGGGGGTACCGGTACCGGTTTCGGTCGTATCACTCACACGACGATTATCGCTCCGGTCGGCCGCGGGGCCCTGTTTCGCCCGAACCCCTGACGTCGTCCGGTCAGGCGCAGCGCCCCGCGACGTAACCGTCACTGCCCGTTTTCACGTAGGCGTCGGAGACGAACTGACCGTTGGCGATGTTGTCCCAGATGTTCGTCGTCCCGTAGTACCCACTGACGGAATCACCAGGGCACTGACAGTAGATCGGTACGGACGAGCCCGCCGGCAGGGTGCGGACGACGGAATAGTGGACACCCGGGCCGGAACGCACGTTCACCGAGACCCCGGGAGCCAGGGGATACGTGCCGGCGGCGGACGCCTCGGGTGCGGCTCCCATCACCAGCATCGCCGCGGCGGCGAGCCCCCCGGCCACTACCGTCCTTCTGCGTGTCACAGACCTCATGGTGCTGTCCGTCCTTATCTGCTCAGGAGCAGCGCGGCGCGATGTAGCCGTCGCTGCCGGTCTTCACGTATGCGTCCGAGACGTATTCGCCGTTGGAGATGTTGTCCCAGATGCTGGTGGTGCCGTACGGGCCGCTCACGGATCCCCCGGGTGTCTGACAGAAGATCGACACACGTGAGCCCTCGGGCAGGACCCGCACGATGCGGTATCCGGTACCAGGGCCGCTACGCACGTTCAGCGCGGCGCCGGGTGCGATCGGGTAGGTGACCAGTCCCGCCACGGCGGCTGAGGACGTCGCCGCCGCTTCCTCGTCACGGTTTTCCGTACTTGTGACGCTCTCGACGCTTTCCATGCGCTCAACAGCCATGAAGGCCTCCCCCGTTGAATGAGATGAATCAGACGAATCAGATGGAGCAGGTGAATCTGGTGCGTTCAGGTGGCGCACACATATACGCCTGTCGCACGCGGAGGCTAGCAAGCCGCCTCGGGCTCGCACGAGGAATCGACTAGGCTCCGTGCGTCGCGCGCGCGGACGAACAGCACGGGGGTGGGTCCATGGCGCCACAGCGGAACACCGGAGCGGATCCGGAAGCGGAACTTCCCGAGTACGCGGGGCAGTACCGCCTGGCGGAGCGCCTCGGATCCGGTGGCATGGGCGTGGTCCATTTGGCCCGCAGCGGTTCTGGGCTGCGACTCGCGGTCAAGGTCGTGCACGCCGAGTACGCCAAAGACCCCGAGTTCAGGGGGCGTTTCCGGCAGGAGGTCGCCGCGGCGCGACGGGTGAGCGGGGCATTCACCGCACCCGTGGTCGACGCGGACCCGGAGGCCGGGCGGCCTTGGATGGCGACTCTGTTCATACCGGGTCCGACCCTCGCCGAGGAGGTGAAGCGGAACGGCCCTTTGTCCGCCTCCCAGTTGCGTCGGCTCATGGCCGGACTGGCCGAGGCGCTGCGCGACATTCACAGGGTGGGAGTCGTACACCGAGATCTCAAGCCGAGCAACGTCCTGCTCGCGGAAGACGGCCCCAAGGTCATCGACTTCGGCATCTCCCGGCCGTCGGACAGTGAACTGCGCACCGAGACCGGCAAACTGATCGGAACGCCACCCTTCATGGCACCCGAGCAGTTCCGACGCCCTCGCGAGGTGGGGCCGGCCGCCGACATCTTCGCCCTGGGCTCGGTGCTGGTGCACGCGGCTACCGGCCGCGGTCCCTTCGACTCCGACAGCCCCTACGTCGTCGCCTACCAAGTCGTGCACGACGAACCGGATCTGACCGACGTACCGGGGAATCTCGCACCGCTCATCACCCGTTGCCTCGCGAAGGAGCCCGCGGACCGCCCCACGCCCGACGAACTGATGCGGGAACTGCGTTCGATGGCGGCCTCGTACGACACCCAGGCGTTCATTCCGGCCCAGCGCACCGACCGGCCCGCCGCTCCCTCCGGTGCCCCGTCCGGCGCCGTGGTCGACGCACACGCCCCGCCCGCTCCGGGCCCCGGGAGACGAACGTTCAAGCACGTCGCCCTCGCCGTCGGCGCGCTCGTGCTCGTCTCGGGCGGGACACTGGCCACGACGCAGTTGCTCGGACAGGACGACAGCGCCGGCGCTCCGACGAATCATCAGCGGCGCTCCGCGCCCGCCGCTTTCAGCGGGTGGAGCACGAACCCCGCGGGCCGAGCCTCTGGGACGCCCGACTGTTCCTACGGCGGCGGGAGGTTGTTCTGCGCCCAGCCGGGGCTGACATCCGCTCTCGACCCGGCCGACGGCAAGGTCCTGTGGCGGCACACCTCGTCCGAGACGACCCTTCCGGACGGGGGGCCCGTCTTGTCGGGTGGGCTCGTGCACGTCGTGACCCACGCCGGACGGCTCCTGGAAGCCCTCGACCCGGTGTCCGGCGCGGTGCGGTGGACGATGCCCCTCTCGGCGTACGACCGGTTCCAGCACGCGGGGGGCATGGTCCTCCTCGCCCGGGCCGACGGAACGGTCACCGGGGTGGACGGCGCCACGGGCGAGAAACGTTGGAGCCATGGCCTGCCGGGGCAGACCACGCCGAACCTCGCCTCGTTCGCCGGGGACGGACTCGCCTACGTCACGAGCACGACGGACGACGGAACGCGTACGCGCGTGAGCGCGGTGGAACCGGAGACCGGGAACGTGCGGTGGAGTACCCGGCTGACCGGCACCCTGGATCCGGTCGGCAGCGTGCGAGGCGCCGTCTTCTTCGCGTCCGTCAACAAGAACACCCAGACCGACGCCCTGGTCCGCTACGAACCCGGCAACGGGAAGTCACTCCGGGTGAGGATCGTCCCGTCGCTGCCGCAGGCCCAGACCGCCGTCCGCGCCGGCACCGTCTACCTGATGAGCACCCTCGGCGGGCTGATGGCCGTCGACATGGACGCCGGGACGCAGCGCTGGCGCCTCGAGACCTCCGTGAGCCGGGGCTCCACCCCGGCCGTCGACGCCCGGCATGTGTACCTCACCACGCCGGACGGGCGGCTGCTCGCCGTGGACGCCGCCCGGGGGAAGCTCCTCGGCCAGACCCGGGCGCGGCCCGGAGCCCAGTCGGACCGCGTCCTGGGCTCGCTGCCCGTCCCGCTGATCGTCGACGGCCAGGTCTACGCGAGCGCGCCGGACGGGACGGTGTTCGCGGTGGCGGGAGACGACCCGGCGACCTGGTGAACGGGCCGACCGAGGCCGGGCCGAGCGAGACCCGGCCGAGCGAGACCGGGCCGAGCGAGACCGGGCCGAGCCAGGTGGAACGGACAGCACGGAGGGGCCGCCCCCGGCGGGAGCGGCCCCTGGTGTGCGTTGTGGTGGGTCGGTGTGCGGTGGTGGGTCAGCCCAGCTTCGAGACGTCGCGCACCGCGCCCTTGTCCGCGCTCGTCGCCATCGCGGCGTAGGCACGGAGGGCGGCCGAGACCTTGCGGTCGCGGTTCGCGGGGGCGTAGACGCCGTTCAGGGCGGCGCGGCGGCCTGCCAGCTCCTCGTCGGCGACCAGGAGCTCGATCGAGCGGCCCGGGATGTCGATGCGGATGCGGTCGCCGTCGCGGACCAGGGCGATGGTGCCGCCGGAGGCCGCCTCGGGGGAGGCGTGGCCGATCGACAGGCCCGAGGTCCCGCCGGAGAAGCGGCCGTCGGTGATCAGGGCGCAGGTCTTGCCGAGGCCACGGCCCTTGAGGAAGGAGGTCGGGTAGAGCATCTCCTGCATACCCGGGCCGCCCTTGGGGCCCTCGTAGCGGATGACCACGACGTCGCCGTGGGTGATCTCCTTCTTGAGGATCTTGTCGACGGCCTCGTCCTGCGACTCGCAGACCACCGCGGGACCCTCGAAGGTCCAGATGGACTCGTCGACGCCCGCCGTCTTCACGACGCAGCCGTCGACGGCGAGGTTGCCCTTGAGGACCGCGAGGCCGCCGTCCTTGGAGTAGGCGTGCTCGGCCGAGCGGATGCAGCCGCCCTCGGCGTCCTCGTCGAGCGCCGCCCAGCGCTCGGACTGGGAGAAGGCCTCGGAGGAGCGGACGCCGCCGGGGGCCGCGTGCCACAGCTCGACCGCCTCGGGGGACGGGGAGCCCGCGCGCACGTCCCATGTCTTCAGCCAGTCCGAGAGGGACGGGCTGTGCACGGAGTGGACGTCCTCGTTGAGCAGGCCGGCCCGGTGCAGCTCGCCGAGCAGGGCCGGGATGCCGCCCGCGCGGTGCACGTCCTCCATGTAGTACGTGCGGTCCTTCGCGACGTTCGGGGCGACCTTGGCGAGGCAGGGCACGCGGCGCGAGACGGCGTTGATCTCGTCCAGTCCGAAGGGGACGCCCGCCTCCTGGGCGGCGGCCAGCAGGTGCAGGATCGTGTTGGTGGAGCCGCCCATGGCGATGTCGAGGGCCATGGCGTTCTCGAACGCCGCGTGCGTGGCGATGTTGCGCGGCAGGACCGACTCGTCGTCCTCGTCGTAGTACCGGCGCGTGATGTCGACCACCGTGCGGGCCGCGTCCTCGTACAGCCCCTTGCGGGCCGTGTGGGTGGCCAGCACCGAGCCGTTGCCGGGGAGGGACAGGCCGATGGCCTCGGTCAGGCAGTTCATCGAGTTGGCGGTGAACATGCCGGAACAGGAACCGCAGGTCGGACAGGCGTTCTCCTCGATCCGGAGGATGTCCTCGTCCGAGATCTTGTCGTTCACCGCGTCGGAGATCGCGTCGACCAGGTCGAGCGTACGGACCGTGCCGTCGACCAGGGTGGCGCGGCCCGACTCCATCGGGCCGCCGGAGACGAAGACCGTCGGGATGTTCAGGCGCAGGGCCGCCATCAGCATGCCGGGCGTGATCTTGTCGCAGTTCGAGATGCAGATCAGGGCGTCGGCGCAGTGGGCTTCCACCATGTACTCGACCGAGTCCGCGATCAGGTCGCGGGAGGGCAGGGAGTACAGCATGCCGCCGTGACCCATCGCGATGCCGTCGTCGACCGCGATGGTGTTGAACTCGCGCGCGATGCCCCCGGCGGCCGTGATGGCCTCGCTGACGATCCGGCCGACCGGCTGCAGGTGGGTGTGGCCCGGCACGAACTCCGTGAAGGAGTTGGCGACCGCGATGATCGGCTTCCGTCCGATGTCCGCGCCCGGTACACCGGAGGCACGCATTAGGGCGCGTGCGCCCGCCATGTTGCGGCCGTGGGTGACTGTGCGGGACCTCAGTTCGGGCATCGTCGCTCGCTCCTTCGGAGAGTTATGACTGGGACCGAGCCTACGCCGCCGCGCCAGGATTCGGACGCGGCGTCCGGAATGCGGGATGCCTGTCTCGATGCGCGGGTACCGTGCCCCGCGCCGCACGGGGGTGCGGCGGGAGACGTCCGCGCGGGCCGGGGCCTGCTCGGGCCCGGACCTGCTCGGGCCGGGGCCTGCTCGGTGCGCGGGTGCGAGAGCGCCGCGGTGGGGTGAGGTGAGGTGAGGAGCGGGCCC